>NZ_JBSJOW010000014.1:0-1510 GCF_056633055.1 Paraciimarium castrense LEGE 11436
AATTCGCCCCGGGCATCAGCCTGGGCTACAACCTTGGTGAAGGCGTCGAACATGGTTAGATCTCCTGATTGGGGACGAAGTGTCGTGCAGTGGTGGTATCGGTCAGGCCTGGCCTGACGAGCCTGGAGAGCTCCGCTCTGCCCTCGCTCCCCGAGGCCCGAAGCTTCTGGAGAACCACGGGCGGTAGGGAGGGTGGTGCACCAGGCGTTGTGCCTGCAAAGGTGGCCAACCGGCACGCGGTGAGGGGTGGGTCACTGCGGTGGTTGAGGCGGCGTTGCAGGCACGGAGGCCAAAACACAGGTCCATTGTTGGGGAGAGGGGCTGGGAGCGGGAGCCAGCTTTACGAACGGTCACCGCAGTGATCGTCTCAAGCCCCCCCTAGCCCAGCCCCAAGCTCCTGGCCCGGCCCCGGCGGCTGCAACAGCCGGCTCAGTTGACCGGTGTCACGCTGGCCACGCGGCCGCCCTGGCGGTGAATCATCTGCTGGGTTTCCAGCATCTTGTCGAAGGTCACGAAGCGGGCGGTGCTGGCGCGCTTGTGCAGGCGGTAGTTGGTGAGCCCGGTGACCTCGATGCGGTACACCCGAGCCTTCTGGCCGATGCCGCGGGCCATGCTGGTGATCGATTCGTTCGGCACCTGGGTGGGCTGGTAGCCGGCTCCCTTGGCGTTGGGGCTTACCACCGGCACGGCCCGATCCTGGTGAAGCGCTTTGCCCAGGCGGAAGTTGGTGCCCGAGGTGTCGCCCTTCACCGAGGCGGCCACGCCACGGGCGAGCTGCATCAGCCAGGAGAACTGCCGGCCCTGCTGCCCGCTGGAGTAGTCCCAGCCATGCACGAAGGGAACAACCTCTTCGCCGAAGCGTTGCTGGTACTCAGGGCTGTCGATGTAGGAATCGATTTCTGCATCAACACCTTCGTTCTGCAGAATTGTGAAGTGGTGCAGCATTTCTGCTTTGTCGTTGGGGGCCCGCCCCAGCAGATGCTTGTGGTTCAGCTCAATGAAATGATAGGGATTGCAGTTCTCAAAGAACTTGCTGCGGTAGAGGCCGCTCTTGGCCACTTGCCGCACAAACTCGCGCACGGTCAATAAGTTGTGCCTGAACAGCGATTCCGGCTGTGTGAGCCTTTCGCTGTCCATGATGTATTGATTGCCCAGTACCTGCCTGTAGACAGCCCGCACCAGGCTGGCCTTGTCCTGTTGGGAGCTGACGCTCCAGTTCTCTTTGTTGCGATCACCGCTGAAGCGTTCGATTCCGAGGTGAGAGGCGTTGACGAGGGTCATGGCGGCTGGCTGAGGGAGGCTGCGCCGAAACGCCGGCGCATGTCGAGAAAGCCTATGGGTGGTTCAGGCTTATCACTCAAGCCCTAAGGCAATCTTCACAGCCCACGCCCTGCTGGCGGACTGTCTGGCCCGGCTGCACCGCCTCTCTGCCTGGAAGCTGGTTTGGATTGTGGCCAAGCAAAAGCCCCCAGATGGGGGCGAGGGAGCCGATCCCCCCCCTTTGGGGGGG
>NZ_JBSJOW010000015.1:0-1403 GCF_056633055.1 Paraciimarium castrense LEGE 11436
CACGTGCCAAGCCCGCCCCGCCGATGTGCAGTTCTCCAGGAATGCCGATTGGGCAAGGGTGACCGGAAGGTTCGAGGATCCGGACGGTTGAGTTGCTGATCGGCCTGCCAATACTAACTCCGGCAGCCAGCTCCGCCGCATCAACATTCACCTGATGAGAGGAAACAACATGGCTCTCTGTTGGCCCATAGTCATTATACAGACTACATTTAGAAAGCAAGTTCATCAGCTTGCGAACAGGCTCAGACATCGTCAATCTCTCACCCGCAGAGACGATCTCAGAGAGGCCCAGCCCCAACAAATTGGGATTTTTCTCAGCAAAGCCGGCAAACCGCTCCAAAAGGACGGCCGGAAGATATAATCTGTCGATTGCGTGCTTACTGATATAGGCGCTCAGCCGGCCAGGGTCTCTTCTCGAATCTTCATCAATAACAAAGAGTGTGCCTCCAGTGGTAAGCGCAGAAAAGATCTCCTGAAGACTCACATCAAATATACTTGCAGCAAGTTGCAGCGTTCTTGGGGGCAATGTTGAGCACCGAGAGCCGCGCTCCCAACTCATCAGATTGGCCAAGGTTCGATGCTCTACCTCAACCCCTTTAGGGGCACCAGTAGAGCCAGAAGTATAAATGACATAAGCGAGGGAATCAAGGCTGAGCTGGTGTGAATTGGGCATGCTGGCCGCAGTTTCACCCAGACTGAGATCGTCAATATTGAGTGTCTGAATGGCAAGGTGATGACAAGCTCCAGATGTCGCAGCTTCCAACAAAGCCAGGAAGGCACCCGATGCTCCCAGGAGGTGTTCCAGCCGCTGCTCGGGCCAACGGGGATCCAGGGGTAGGTACCCCCCCCCCGCCTTCAGAATCGCCAACAGCGCAACAATCATCCTCGGGGAACGCTCCAGGCACACCCCAACGACCAGCTCGGGCCCCACGCCCATGTGGATCAGGTGTTGGGCCAGATGGTTCGCTCGGGTATTTAGTTCGGCATAGCTCAGCTCCTGCTCCTCAAACACCACCGCGACAGCATCGGGGGTGCGCTGCACCTGCTCCTCGAACAATTGATGGACGCAGAATTCCGGCTGCTCGCGCTCAGGGCCGTACTGCCAGCTCTCGATCAGGTTCCGCTCGGTCTTGGGCAGCAGTGTCACTGCGGTGGTGAGGGCCTCTGGAGCCTGCGTCACCGACTCCAACAGCAGGATCAGGTGATCACCAAGCCGTTCGATGCGATTCGCCTCGAAGAGATCTTTGGCGTAGACCAAGGTTGCCTGGATGCCGACATCAGGCCTGCGTCGCAGAAAAAACTCAAGATCGAATCTGGCCGCGCTGGAGCCACCTCCTAACGCCTCCGCCTCCACGCCATCCATCCCCTGCCAACCCGCCTCCGGCAGCTCCAGCAGCTGCACC
>NZ_JBSJOW010000016.1:0-1361 GCF_056633055.1 Paraciimarium castrense LEGE 11436
ATAGCCACGTGCCAAGCCCGCCCCGCCGATGTGCAGTTCTCCAGGAATGCCGATCCCACAGGGCTGGCCGCAGGGATCGAGAACCCGCACCGTCGTCCTCGCGATCGGGCGTCCGATGGGCACCGCGCCAGGGCCGACATGGGTTGCCGCAGCCATGGGGTGGCATGAGGTGAAGGTGGTGCTTTCACTCGGGCCGTAGCCATTGATGAGCTCATGGCCGGGCGGGAAGCGGTCGAGCAGGGCCCGCACGGGCTGCAGGCCGAGCACTTCTCCACCGGCCAGCACCTGCCGCACCCCCGCCAGCGCGTCCAGCTCGCTCTCCACCAGCGATTCAAACAACCGTGCTGTGAGGAACATGGTGGTGATCCCACGGCTCTGCAGCAAGGCCGCCAGGTCCATCAGGGCCAGCCTCCCTGGAGGCGCCAGCACCACCCTGCCGCCGTTGAGCAACGGTCCCCAGATCTCGAAGGTGGCTGCATCGAAAGCCAGCGGTGCCAGCTGCAGCACCGCGCTGCCCGCAGCGAGATGAAAGCCATTGACCGGATCCACCAGGCGCACGATGGCTCTGTGGGACACCGCCACGCCTTTGGGTACGCCCGTGGAGCCCGAGGTGTAGACCACGTAGGCCAGAGGTGAGTCTGAACTTGGAGCAGGCTTGTCTGAGCCCGGTCGGACTCGGCTCAGCCCCTCCCGGTTGATCAACACCTCGCAGCCCGCCTCGCTGAGCAGCCGGCGCTTCCGTTCCGCCGGCCAATCCGTTTCCAGCGGCAGATAGGCACCACCGGCCTTCAAAATGGCCAGCAGCGCCACAATCAGCTCCGCCGATCGCTCCAGGCTCAGCGCCACGATCGACTCAGCTTCCACACCAAGGGAAATCAGCTGTGCCGCCAGCGCGGTGGCGCGTTCATCCAACTCCGCATAGCTCAGCTCCTGCTCCTCATACACAAGGGCGATGGCATCGGGCGTGCGCTTCACCTGCTGCTGGAACAGCTCATGCACACAAAGATCAGGCTGCTCGCTCTCGGGGCCCTGCTGCCAGCTCTCGATCAGCTTCAGCTCTGCCTCGGGCAGCAATGTGGCTGCCGAGGCTGGCGCATCAGGAGTTCGTGAAGCCGATCTGAGCAACACCTCCAGGTGGTTGCTCAAACGCTCAATCTGCTCGAATTCATAGAGATCACTGGCATAACCGATCAAACCGCTCAGGCCCTGATCCGCCGGGCGGCTGAACTGGAACGACAGATCAAACTTTGAGACATCACGCGTGCTTGAAAGCGCCTCTAGCTCCAATCCTTCAAGACTGTTCAGGGAGGAATCCGGCAGCTCCAGCAGCTGCACCATCACCTGCACCAGCGGGTTCCGGC
>NZ_JBSJOW010000004.1:0-256329 GCF_056633055.1 Paraciimarium castrense LEGE 11436
GCTGCCGGAGTTGCAGGGGCGGGTGCTGAAGATGCGCTACGGCATCGATCCGGAGGGCATGGGCCTGGGCGAGCCGATGAGCCTCAGCTCGATCGCCAAGAACCTCGGCATGAGCCGCGACAAGACCCGCAACCTGGAGCGCAAGGCCCTGGAGGGGATTCGCTCCCAGTCGCGGCGCCTCGAGGGCTACCTGGTGGCCTGAGCGGCCTAGAAGAACTGGTCGAAGTTATCGAAATCCACGGCGCTGAAGGTGCCGTTTTCCACCTGCTGCATCAGCCGCTCCAGCTGGGCCCAGAGGGCCCCAGCTGTGCCGATCGAGAGCACGAAGGACACCAGCAGGGCCGCCCCCGAGGCGAAGCCGAACACCTGCAGGGCGCCGCCGATGAACAGGGTGACCCCCACGACGATGCCGATGTAGGGCAGTGTGGTGCCGCCGTTGCCGAGGGGCAGCAGGGGCAAACGATCCTGTTTCCAGCCCTCCAGCCGGTTCTGCACCATCTTGGCGAAGGTGAGGCCGCAGAGCACGCCGATGGCCAGCCCCAGGCCCGACACCAGGTAGGGCGGCTGGATGAAGGTGCCGTACTCAATCAGAAACTCGCTGGCATCGAGGTCGAGCGGGGCAGTGTCGATCACGGCGCACAGTGGAGTCGGAGGGTGACCCTAGGCGGCGGCCAGGGGGTTGAGCCGCGCCAGCAGAGTGCCCGCCAGCTTGCGGGCGCTGAAGGTGCGCCGCAACAGACCCATCAGGGCGCGCAGGTCTTCGGCGTTGAGGCGGTCATCGCGCACCAGGGTGAGCAGCAGCCTCTGGCGCAGGCTGGCGCCATCGGGACCCAGCAGCAGCTTCAGCCCTGAGCCCATCACCGGCAGCAGGTCGGCCCGCGGCCCGTCGTTCTCCAGCACCGCCAGCAGGCTCTCGAGCCGCTCGATCTGCAGCCGGCCCTCCCGGTCGAACAGCACGTCGAGCAGCTTCTCGCGCATCTCGGCGGTGTCGCCCGCCAGCAGCCGGCGGGCCACGTAGGGGTAGGCCACGCGGATGATCTTGAAGTCGGGGTCGAGCCGCAGGGCCAGACCCTCCTGGCTCACCACGGCCCGGATGATCAGCGCGAAGCGCACCGGCACCCGGAACGGATAGTCGAACACCAGCTCGGAAAAGCGGTCGGTGACCGCCTTGAAGTTGAAGTTGCCGACGTTCTCGCCCAGGGTGCCGCCCAGCACCTCCTCCAGGGCCGGAATGATCGGCTCGAGGTCGGTGTCCGGGCTGAGGAAGCCCAGGGCCACGAAGTCGCTGGCCAGGGCGCGGAAATCGCGGTTGATCAGATGCACCACCGCCCCGGTGAGGGTGAGCCGGTCGGCATCGGAGATCGAGTCCATCATGCCGAAATCCACGTAGGCCACATGGCCCAGCTGGCCGGTGCGTCCCGGCAGGGCGAACAGGTTGCCGGGGTGGGGATCGGCGTGGAAATAGCCGAACTCCAGCAGCTGCTGCAGTCCCGCCATCACCCCGGTGCGGATCAGGGCGGTGGGATCGAGGTGGCGCGCCTCCAGCACCTGGCGCTCCTGCAGCTTGGTGCCATGGATCCAGCTGGTGGTGAGCACCCGCCGGGCGCTCAGCTGGCGCTCCACGTGGGGCACGGTCACCTCGGGATGGGCGCTGAACAGGCCGGCGAAGCGCTCGGCGTTGTCGGCCTCCTTGCGGTAGTCGATCTCGTCGAAGAGGGTCTGGCCGAACTCGTCGATGATGGCGTCGAGCCCGAAGCCCAGGTTGAGGGGCAGCAGCGGCGCACTGAGCACCGCCAGCATGCGGATGATCACCAGGTCGCGGCGCAGGATCTGGGGCAGATCGGGCCGCTGCACCTTCACGGCCACCCAGTGGCCGTCGTGCATCTGGGCCTTGTAGACCTGGCCCAGGCTGGCGGCGGCAATCGGGTAGTCGGGGAACAGGGCAAACAGCTCCCGGGCCGGTGCCCCCAGCTCCGTCTCGATCGTGTGCAGGGCCACCTCCTGGGGGAAGGCGGGCAGGTTGTCCTGAAGCTGGGTGAGCTGCTCGAGCCAGTCGCGCCGCACCAGGTCGGGGCGGGTGGAGAGGGCCTGCCCCACCTTGATGAAACAGGGGCCGAGGCTGGTGAGGGTGGCGAGGATGCGCTTGCCCAGCCGCTGCTGCACTGCGCGGTCGCTGCTGCCGGCATGCACCACCAGGGTCAGGGCCAGGCTGATCAGTTGCCACAGCACCGAGCTGAGCCGGCTCACGAACAGCCACGGCTGGCCCAGCAACCAACGCCGATCAGCCCTGGGGTCGTAGGCCGGCGGGGCGGGGCTCGCTGCGGCGGTCAAGGGCGCGGTGGGGTGAGTGGGGCGACTCTAGAAAGTCCGGCCGGGCTGACCGCGCTGGCGATGACCGCCCCGGAGCCGATCGGGCTAGCGGGCGGACGTGCCCAGCCCAGGAGCGGCCAGACTCCTGATCCGTGCCAGAGCGCTGCCGGGACTGTCTGCGCAGCTGCATCCCTGGCCCTGGCCGCGCCGGTGTTGCTCCCCCCCGCTGATCCCGATCTCCTGGCCCTGCACCTGCCCGCCCATGGGCGCGGCCGGGGCCTGGCGCCGCCGCTGGCGCAGTTGCTGCGGCGCCGGCCAGGCAGCTGGGATCTGCCCGAGCTGCCTGGTTTCGGCGGCCCCCTGGAGCCGGAGGGTGCGGTGGCGGAGGAGCAGCGCCAGTGCGCGGCGCTGCTGGGGGCTGAACACTGCTGGTTCGGGGTGAATGGCGCCAGCGGCCTGCTGCAGGTGGCGCTGCTGGCTGTGGCAGCCCCCGGCAGCCGGGTGCTGCTGCCCCGCAACCTGCACCGCTCGCTGCTGCATGCCTGCGTGCTCGGCCAGCTGGAGCCGGTGCTTTACAGCCTGCCCTTCGATCCCGCCACTGGCCTGTGGCTGCCCCCCACCCCCCAGCTGCTGGAGCAGGCGCTGGCGGCAGCCCGGGCGGGTGGCCCCCTGGCGGCGGTGGCGGTGGTGTCCCCCACCTATCAGGGTCTGGCGGCTGACCTGCCGGCCCTGGTGGCGGTGGCCCACGCCGCCGGCCTGCCGCTGCTGGTGGACCAGGCCCATGGCGCCGCTGAGGCCGTGGCCGCCGGGGCCGATCTGGTGGTGCTCTCCTGCCAGAAGAGCGGCGGCGGTCTGGCCCAGAGTGCCGTGCTGCTGGCCCAGGGCAGACGCTGCGCTGTTGAGGCGATCGAGCGGGCCCTGCTCTGGCTGCAGACCTCCAGCCCCAGCGCGCTGCTCCTCGCTTCGGCTGCGGCCAGCCTGCGCCATGGCCGCAGCGCCGCCGGCCTGGCCCAGCGCCGCCGCGCCCTGGCGCTGGCGCGTCGCCTGCGGCGCCGTTGCCGCCGCCTGGATCTGCCGCTGCTGGCCAGCCAGGACCCGCTGCGTCTGGTGCTGCCCACGGCGGCACTGGGCATCAACGGGGTGGAGGCCGATGCCTGGCTGCTGGAGCGGGGGGTGATCGCGGAGCTGGCGGAGCCCGGCAGCCTCACCTTCTGCCTGGGGATGGTGCCTCCGGCAGGGGTGGGAGTGCGGTTGCCGCGGGCTCTGGCCGGTCTGAGGCTGGCCCTGGGCGGGCCGCCGTTGCCGCCCTTCAGCCCGCCTCCCCTGGCGGCGGTGGCGCAACCGGAGATGGCCGTGGCCGTGGCCTGGCGGTCTGCCGCAGAGCCCGTGCCCCTGGCGGCGGCGGCGGGCCGGATCGCCGCGGAGCCCCTCTGCCCCTATCCCCCCGGGATTCCGCTGCTGATCCCGGGGGAGCGGATTGATCGGGCCCGGGTCGACTGGCTGCAGCGGCAACGGCGCCTCTGGCCTGGCCTGATCGCTGATACGGTGAGGGTTGTGGTGGGCTGACGCGGGACCTCCAGCGGCGTGCCACGCCCCCTGTTCTGCGTGCTCCACAGGCCTCGCCGGTGATCGACGACCCCACTGCAGCGTCCCCGACGCCTCCCTATCAGTGGGATTTCGTCACCCCTGGACTGCCCGATGGCGTGTTTGATGCCGCGCCGGGCTTCAGTCCCACGCCGATGGAGCTGCGGGTGATGCTGCTGGCCCATCTGCGGCCGCGGGCCGATTCCCTGGTGTGGGACGTGGGCGGCGGCACCGGTGCCCTGGCCCTGGAGATCGCCCGGCTGATGCCCCGGGGCCAGGTGCACACCCTCGAACGCGACCCCGAGGCCCTTGCCCTGCTGGAGCAGAACCGCCAGCGGCTCGGTATCGCCAACCTCCATATCCACCCCGGTGCGGCCCCCGACGATCTGGCGGCCCTGCCCCCCGCCCCCGACCGGGTGGTGCTGGAGGTGGGCCGGCCCCTCGGCGATGTGCTGCGGGTGGTGTGGCAGGCGCTGCAGCCGGCGGGGCGGCTGGTGATCAGCACCGCCAGCCTGGAGGGCCTGGTGGATGCCACCGACACCCTCGGTCAGCTCGCCGCCCGCGATGTGCAGGTGGTGCAGGCCACCGTGCACCGCATGCAGCGCCGCGGCAGCCAGGCCAAGCTGGCCGCGGCTGAGCCCCTGTTCCTGATCGCCGCTGAGCGGCCGTGATTCCACAGCCCCGCACCAGCACATCACTGCCGCGCCTGCTGAGCGGCTGGGCCGCCGGGGGCTTCGGCTTCGTGGTGGTGATGCTCGGCGGCTGGTGGTTCACCGTGGCCGTCGGGGTGATCGTGCATCTGGGGCTGCTGGAGTTCTTCCGCATGGCCCAGTTCAAGGGCATTCGGCCGGCCACCAAGACCACCCTGGTGGCGGTGCAGCTGCTGCTGGCCACCACCCAGCTCGCCGGCACCGACAGCTGGCTGGCCGGCGATGTGGCCGCGGCGGTGCTGCCGGCCTCCGGCGCGGTGATCTGCGGCTGGCTGCTGCTGCAGCCCGTCACCGGCACCATCGCCGACATCGCCGCCTCGGTGTTCGGCCTCTTCTATCTGGGCTTTCTGCCGAGCCACTGGATCAAGCTGCGCGATCTGCCCGACTCCGGCCTGGAGCTCACCCTGCTGGCCTGCTTTCTGATCGTGGCCACGGACATCGGCTCCTACGCCATCGGCCGGCGGCTGGGGCGGCGGCCGCTCTCGCCGATCTCGCCGGGCAAGACGGTGGAGGGAGCCCTGGGGGGGGTGGCCTGTGCCATGGCCGTCGGGGCGGTGGGTGGCACCTGGATCGGCTGGAACTGGGGCTGGCTGATCGGAGCGGTGCTGGGGGCGGTGGTGGCCCTGTTCGCCCTGGTGGGCGATCTCACCGAGTCGATGATGAAGCGCGATGCGGGCCTGAAGGATTCCGGCGATGCGATCCCCGGCCATGGCGGCATCCTCGATCGCATCGACAGCTATCTGTTCGTGCCGGCGGTGGTCTATTCCCTGGTCACCCTGGTGTTGCCGCTGCTCGGTTCCTGAAGGGCTTCAGGGGGTCACCGTGGCCCGGCCCTGCAGCACCACCCTGCCGTCCTCCACGGCGGCGCGCTCGATCTGAACGGCGGGGTCCATCGGCAGCCGCAGCTCGGTGCTGCCGTCCACGGCGCGGATCAGCACCGTGCCGGCCTCCGCGCTCAGGCTGGTCTCCAGCTCCAGCGCCCCATGGCTCCTGAACACCAGGTGCTCCTGGCTGAGGCTGAGGCTGAGGCTGAGGCTGCTGCCCCGCCAGGCGGCGCCGCCGAGCAGCTGGCCGGCGAGCCGGTCGGCCAGGGGTTGCCAGCTCGCCTGGGCCAGGGAGTGCTCCAGGCCCTCGGGGCTGAACCGCACCTCCCCCCTGATCCCGAAGGGTTGCCCCAGTTCGATGGCCTGGCCCCGCAGCAGCCCAGTCACCTGGAGGCTGATCGGGTCGCTCGAGAGCGTCACCGCGTCGAGCTCCAGCCCCCGGTAGTGCACCTGCCGGGCCTGGAGCTGGGCCCCGGCCAGCCGGCCCCGCAGCAGCTGCAGATCCCGGCCCTCCAGTTCCAGCGAGAGGGCGCCGATCTGCTCGCACTGGCGGCGGATCCACAGCTGCAGGCCCGTCGCCAGCAGCTGCAGCAGGGGCCCACTCATGCCCCAGCGCCGGCCAGCCAGGCGGCGGCCACGCTGTCCGGCTGGTCGATGTGGGGCAGGTGGCCGCACTGCTTCAGCTCCTGCACCCGCTCCCCGAGCAGGGCCAGGGCGGCGCGCTTCTGGGGCTGGCGCAGGATGCGGTCGTCGGCTCCCCACAGCACCGCGATCGGTTGGGGCGGCAGGGGGGCACCGCAGCCGGCGAAGCCCCCCGAGCGGGCGAACCGGCCCAGGGCCGGGCCCCAGCCCGGCGCGGCCAGGTGCAGGGAGGCGATTTCCAGTTCGGCGGGGCCCACATCCCGATCAGGATCGGCGAAGGCACTGCGGCAGAGACCCTTCCGCACACCGGGCAGGGCCAGGAAGCGCACTCCGAGCCCATCCAGCAGCGGCGGCAGGGGCATGGGCCGGCCGGTGAGGCCGGCGGGGGCCAGCAGCAGCAGGCGGCTGATCTGCCCGGGGTGGCGCCGGGCCAGTTCGACGGCCACGGAGCCGCCCATCGAGGCGCCGATCAGGCCGATCACTGCGGCCTCCTTGCCGCCGTGGGTGTCGCTGTGGTCAGGGCTGGTCTGGCAGTCGATGGCTGCCAGCAGGGCCGTGAGGTGCTCCAGCACGGCCGCCGGGCCGTAACGGGCCTGGGCCGGACGGGGGCAGAAGCCGAAGCCGAACAGGTCGGGAATGAACAGCTGATGGCTCTGGGCCAGCCGTGGGGCGATGCGCCGGAACTCCAGAAACGAACTGTCAAAGCCGTGCAGCAGCAGCAGCGGTGGCCCCTGGCCCAGCACCGCCACGGGCCAGAGGTCGGGCAGCCCTTGCAGGGGCCACCACTGCACGGCCTGGGCCAGGGCGCGGCCCTGGGGATCGAGCAGTTTCCGGGCTGCCCGCTCCACCAGGGCCTGGGCGGTGAGCTCAAGCGGGCCGCCGGCCTCAGGGCTGGCACTCACGCGGCGACCCGCTCGCCGCAGCGGGTGCTCACCAGGGCGGCGATCAGATCGAGGGCGCTGACGCTGAAGGGCAGGTGGTGCAGGTCGGAGCCGGGGGCGCAGGCAAAGGCACAGGCCTGCTGCAGCTGCTCCAGGGTGGCCTGGCCCAGGCCCAGATCGGCCAGATCAGCGGGCAGGTCGAGCTGGCGGAACAGGGGCAGCAGCTGACGCCGGGCCTGGCCGGCCAGCTGGTTGCCCCCCAGCACCTCCTCCAGCCGCAGCTGCACCAGGATGCCGAAGCCCACCTTCTCGCCATGCAGGGCGCCATGGCTGGCGCTGAGCTGGGTGAGGCCGTTGTGGACGGCGTGGGCGGCCACGGTGCGGCAGCGGGCACCGCCGATGCCGCCGATCAGACCGGCGGTGAGGCCACAGGCCTCCGCCACCCGCACCCAGGCCTCGCTGCCGCTGTCCAGCAGGGCCTGTTCGGCGTCGAACAGCAGCTGGTCGCGCAGCACCCGGGCCATCTGCACGGCCTGCTGAATCAGCCCGTCGCTGCTGGCCGCGGAGCTCACCGAGGCCTCGTACCACTTGGCCAGGGCGTCGGCGATGCCGCTGGCCAGGGTGCGGGCCGGGGCGGTGCGCACCAGGGCGTGGTCGAACACGAGCAGCTCGGGGCAGCGCTGCAGTTCCACATCGCGCTGAAAGGCTCCCTGCGGGCTGTAGATGTTGGCCAGGGCCGTCCAGCCGGCGCAGGTGGCGGCGCTGGTGGGCACGGTGACACAGGGCAGGCCGTGGCGGTGAGCCAGCAGCTTGCCGGCATCGAGCACCTTGCCGCCGCCGCTGGCGATCACGGCATCGGGTCGGCCCCCGCTGCCGCCTGCCTCCAGGTTGCGGCCGAGGCGCTCCAGGTCCAGCTCGCAGCAGTCGTGCTCCAGCTGCTCCAGCTGTGGCGTCAGCCCCTCCTGGCGCAGGCTGTGCTCCAGCTTCTGCCGCAGGGGCAGCGTGGTGGGCCCTCGCCCCAGCAGCAGGGGGCGGCGGCAGAGGCGGGCGATGGCGGGCAAGGCCTGCTGCCAGGCCCCCTCACCGCGCAGCACCTCGGCGGGGGCGATGCGGTGGGCCTGAGGTGTGGCCGGGGCCGAGGCAGCGGCAACCGCCCGATCGCGGGCTGGGCTGGTGGGCTCTACAGAGCCCCGGCGGGAACGCTGGCGCATCAACCCATCGTAATGAACACAAAACCGCCCAGCTGCTGAGCCGGGCGGTTGAAGACGGCTGCCTCAGCAGGGAGGCAGCCAGGGGCGGCAGGCCTCAGGCGCCGGCGCCGGCGAGTTCGGGCATCACGGGCAGGGCGCTCTGCTTGCGGATCACCACCTGCTTGTCTTCGCCCACATCGACCAGGGCGGAATCGCCCTCGCTGATCCGGCCCGAGAGGAACTCCTCGGCGAGGGAGTCTTCCAGCAGGCGCATCACGGCCCGGCGCAGGGGACGGGCGCCGTAGGAGGGGTTGTAGCCCTCTTCCACCAGCCGCTCCTTGAAGGCCTCGGTGACCGAGAGGTGGATGCCCTTGTCATCCATGCGCTGGAACACCTCTTTGAGCATGATCTCGGCGATCTCTTTGACCTCGTCACGGGTGAGTTGGCGGAAGACGATGATTTCGTCGAGCCGGTTGAGAAACTCGGGGCGGAAGTACTGCTTCAGCTCCTCATTCACCAGCGAGCGGATGCGGTTGTACTGGGTGTCTTCGGCGGCACCGCCGGAGAACTCGAAGCCGAGTCCGCCGCCACCCTTCTCAATCACCTTCGAACCGATGTTCGAGGTCATGATGATCAAGGTGTTCTTGAAGTCCACCGTGCGTCCCTTGGAGTCGGTGAGGCGACCGTCCTCGAGCAGCTGCAGCAGCAGGTTGAACACATCGGGGTGGGCCTTCTCGATCTCGTCGAACAGCACCACGGTGTAGGGACGGCGCCGCACCGCTTCGGTGAGCTGGCCGCCCTCGTTGAAGCCCACGTAGCCCGGGGGCGAACCGATCAGCTTGCTGACCGTGTGGCGCTCCATGAACTCGGACATGTCGAGGCGGATCATCGCCTCCTCACTGCCGAAGAAGTAGGCCGCCAGCGACTTGGTGAGCTCGGTTTTACCGACGCCGGTGGGACCGGAGAAGATGAAGCTGGCAATCGGCCGGTTGGGGTTCTTGAGACCCACCCGGGCGCGGCGAATGGCGCGAGACACCGCCTTGACGGCCTCGTCCTGGCCGATCAGCCGCTGGTGGAGGGTTTCCTCCATGTTCAGCAGCTTGGCCGACTCGCTCTCGGTGAGCTTCTGCACCGGCACACCGGTCCAGGAAGCCACGATGTGGGCGATGTCCTCCTCGGACACCATCGGAGCCCGGTCGGGATCGGCGTTACCGATGAAGGAAGGCAGGGTGTTCAGCTCGGAATCCGAGATTTCTGCATCCCCGGCCTGGGGTTCATCGTCCTTGCGGGCCTGCAGGATCGTGCGGATCTGATCGCGCAGCTCCACCTCGCGGTCGCGCAGTTCACCGGCCTTGGTGAAGTCCTGCTCGCGCACGGCTTCCTCCTTCTGCTTCTGAACACCGCGCAGCTGCTTGTCCACTTCCTTGGCGGCAGGGGGCAGCTTGGAGTTCATCAGCCGCACCCGGCTGCCGGCCTCATCGATGAGGTCGATCGCCTTGTCCGGCAGGAAGCGGTCGGAGATGTAGCGATCGCCCAGGGTGGCCGCGGCGACCAGGGCCTCGTCGGCAATCTTGAGGCGGTGGTGCTCCTCATAGCGCTCCCTGAGGCCGCGCAGGATCTCGATCGTGTCCTCCACGGAGGGCTCGCCCACCATCACGGGCTGGAAGCGACGCTCCAGGGCCGCATCGCGCTCGATGTGCTTGCGGTACTCGTCGAGGGTGGTGGCGCCGATGCACTGCAGCTCGCCACGGGCCAGGGCCGGCTTGAGGATGTTGGCGGCGTCGATGGCCCCCTCGGCGGCGCCGGCGCCGATCAGGGTATGCACCTCGTCGATCACGAGGATCACGTTGCCGGCGCCACGGATCTCTTCCATGATTTTCTTGAGGCGCTCCTCGAACTCACCGCGGTACTTGGTGCCGGCCACCAGCAGGCCGATGTCCAGGGTGAGCACCCGTTTGTCCTCGAGGATGTCGGGGATGTCGCCGGTGTTGATGCGCTGGGCGAGGCCCTCGGCGATGGCGGTCTTGCCGACGCCGGGCTCGCCGATCAGCACGGGGTTGTTCTTGGTGCGGCGCCCCAGGATCTGGATCACCCGCTCGATCTCCTTCTGCCGGCCGACCACCGGGTCGAGCTTGCCGTCGGCCGCCTGCTGGGTGAGGTTGCTGCCGAACTCATCCAGGGTGGGGGTCTTGGTGGAGCCCTTGCTGCCGCCGCCGGCGGCCACTTCGGCCGTCTCGCCCAGCATGCGGATCACCTGGGTGCGCACCTTGGCCAGGTCGACGCCGAGGTTCTCGAGCACCCGGGCAGCCACGCCCTCGCCCTCCCGGATCAGGCCCAGCAGCAGGTGCTCTGTGCCGATGTAGTTGTGGCCCAGCTGGCGGGCCTCCTCAAGGGAGAGCTCCAGCACGCGCTTGGCCCTGGGAGTGAAGGGGATCTCCACCGCCACGAAGCCGGAGCCGCGGCCGATGATCTTCTCCACTTCAACGCGGGCGTCCTTGAGGTTCACGCCCATCGACTTGAGCACCTTGGCCGCGACGCCGGTGCCCTCGCCGATCAGGCCCAGCAGGATCTGCTCAGTGCCCACAAAGTTGTGACCAAGGCGGCGGGCCTCTTCCTGGGCCAGCATGATCACCTTGATGGCCTTCTCGGTAAACCGCTCGAACATGGGGCGGGGCCTGGTGCAAGTACACCCAACCTATCAGGGTTGGAAGGGTGGTGTGGTTGCGGGGAGGCCAGTTCGCTGAAGCCAGTGATGCCAGGCACCTGGCGGCTCTTCAGTGCAATTCAGCGCAGCAAATTGCAGCTCCTGTGCAATAAGAAAAGCCGGTTATCCGCACCGGTCGATCGTGTTGTCCGCTCGATCGTCTGGGCGGGGTTGCGTGAGGGGTAGCCATTGGATCAGGGCCGCCTCGCCGCTGCGGTAGTAATCGCGACGCCTGCCGCGGCTGCTGAACCCCAGCGCCCCATACAGGCCCAGGGCGGCGCGGTTCCCCTCGGCCACCTCCAGGGTGGCGGCCCTGGCACCGCTGCTGCGGCCCTCCGCCAGCAGGGCCCGCAGCACCCGCCGCCCCAGGCCCCGGCGCCGTTGCTGGGGCCGCACCGCCACCAGGGTGATGTGCAGCTCATCGACGATCAGCCAGCCGCAGGCCATCGCCGCCAGGGCGTCCCCCTGCCAGAGCCCCACCGCCGTGCGCGCCTGATCGGCCAGTTCCGCCTGCCACTGGGCGGCGCTCCAGAGCTGGCCCAGGGCGGCGGCGTCGAGGTCCTGGCAGGCCGCCAGGTGCTGGCATTCCAGGCGGCTGAGCCGCAGGCCCTGGTCGGCCTCGGCCTGGCCATGGCTCTCCAGACCGTCGCCACCCTGCTCGCCCTGCCCCCTGCTGCCTCGATCTCTTCCGTACATTCGTCAGTGTCGTCGCGCACCCGACCTGCGGTCTTCCCATGGTGATGTCCAGCGAGCCCGTCACCGGCACCGAGCTCTCGCCCGAGCAGGCGCCCCAGGGAGCGGTGGCCCGGCAGCCCTTCGAAAGCGGCTGCGATGCCACCAGCCCCAACCGCAACCTGGCTCCGATCAGCACCGGCCTCGACGCCGAGGGTCGTCTGGTGGTGGGGGGCTGCCGGCTGAGCGACCTGGCCCGCACCTACGGCACACCTCTCTATGTGCTGGATGAGGCCACCCTGCGGGCCAGCTGCCGCGCCTACCGCGACGCCCTGACCGCCTCCTATCCCGGCCCCTCCCTGGCCCTCTATGCCTCCAAGGCCAACAGCTCCCTGGCGATCACCGCCCTGGTGGCCCAGGAAGGGCTGGGGCTCGATGCCGTGTCCGCCGGGGAACTGCTCACCGCCCTGGGCGGGGGCATGCCGCCCGAGCGCATCGTGCTGCACGGCAACAACAAGAGCCTGGAGGAGCTGGCCCTGGCCGCCCAGGCGGGCGTCACGGTGGTGGTGGACAACTGGCGCGACATCGAGCTGCTCAGCGCCCTGGCCCCATCCCTGGCGCAGCCTGTGCGGCTGATGCTGCGCTTCACGCCGGGCATCGAGTGCCACACCCACGAGTACATCCGCACCGGCCACCTGGACAGCAAGTTCGGCTTTGACCCGGAGCAGTTGCAGCACGTGCTGAGCCACCTGGCCGGCTGCAGCTGGGCGCGCCTCACCGGCCTGCATGCCCACATCGGCTCCCAGATCTTCGAACTCCAGCCCCACCACGACCTGGCCGCCGTGATGGCCGACGCCCTGGCCCAGGCCCGCGGCCTCGGCCACCCGGTGAGCGACCTCAATGTGGGCGGGGGCCTCGGCATCCGCTACGTGGCCGGCGACGACCCGCCGACGATCCAGGCCTGGGTGAGCACGGTGGCCGAGGCGGTGGCGGCGGCCTGCCGCGAGCGGGGGCTGGAGTTGCCGCGGCTGCTGTGTGAGCCGGGCCGCTCCCTGGTGGCCACCGCCGGCGTCACCGTCTACGAACTCGGCAGCCGCAAGGCCATCCCCGGCCTGCGCACCTACCTCTCCGTGGATGGCGGCATGAGCGACAACCCCCGCCCGATCACCTATCAGTCGCAGTACACCGCCCTGCTGGCGGACCGGCCCACCGCCGAGGCCAGCGAGACCGTGACGGTGGCGGGCAAGCACTGCGAATCAGGCGATGTGCTGCTGCCGGAGATCGCCCTGCCGCCGGCCACCAGCGGCGACCTGCTGGCGGTGTTCGCCACCGGCGCCTACAACGCCTCGATGGCCTCCAACTACAACCGCATCCCGCGGCCGGCGGCGGTGCTGGTGCATGAGGGGCAGGCGGAGCTGGTGCAGCGCCGCGAGCAGCCGGAAGACCTACTGCGCTACGACGTTCTGCCAGCGCGCCTGACGCCGGTAATCTGACGCCGAGAATTGGGTTCAGGCGTGACCGGGCCGTGGCTGGAAGGTTGGCTTCGGCTGCTGGATTGGCGTCTGTTGATCGATCTGGTCTGCGCCACGGCCCTCGGCATGGTGGTGCTGGGGAGGGTCACGGAGGCGCGCACGCTGTGGCTGCTGCGGGGCTACCTGCTGCTGGTGGCGATGGCCTGGCTGGTGCAGCGCTTCGCCAACCTGCCGCTCACCACCAAGCTGGTGGATGCCCTGGTGCTGGCCTGCAGCCTGGCGCTGGCGATCCTCTGGCAGGGGGAACTGCGGCGGCTGATGGAATTGCTGGGCACCGGCCGGCTGGGGCTGCTGTTCGGCAACCGCAGCCGTGATCAGCTGATGTCCAGCTCGGTGGGGGTGCTGAGTGAGGCGGCCGGACGCCTCTCCCAGGCACGGCGCGGCGGCCTGATCGTGGTGGATCTGGGCAGCGACCTGCGCCCTGAGGACTTCCTCAGCCCCGGCCTGGCCATCGACGCCCAGCTCTCGGTGGATCTGCTGCTCAACCTCTTCGCCACCGACACCCCCCTCCACGACGGCGCGGTGCTGGTGAAGGGCAACCGCATCCTGGCGGCGGGCGTGATCCTGCCGCTCTCGCGCCAGGGGATGAACCGCTACGGCACCCGCCACCTGGCCGCCATCGGCCTCACGGAGCGCTTCGACCGCTGTCTGGCGATCGTGGTGTCGGAGGAGACGGGCACCCTGGCGCTGGCCTGCCAGGGCCGCCTGGAGAGGCCGATCACCAGCAGCCGTCTTCATGATCTGCTCACCCGGGCGCTGGCCCAGTCCGGCGGGCGTACCGTGACCAAGGACACGCCGGATTCCCGCGGATGAGTCGCGCCCTGGCGACCAGCAGCACAAGGCAGACCCATCCCTTGCCGGCGGGGCTGGATCCCGCCCGGCTGCCAGCCCATGTGGCCGTGATCATGGACGGCAACGGCCGCTGGGCCCAGCGGCGCGGTCTGCCCCGGGTGGTGGGCCACCGGGCCGGCGTGGAGGCCCTCAAGCGCACCCTGAGGCTCTGCAGCGACTGGGGTGTGGGCGCCCTGACGGCCTATGCGTTCTCCACCGAAAACTGGAACCGGCCGGGGGAGGAGGTGAACTTCCTGATGGCCCTGTTCGAGCGGGTGCTGCAGCGGGAGATCGAGGGCCTGGAGCGGGAGCAGGTGTGCATCCGCTTTCTGGGGGATCTGGAGCCCCTGCCTCTGGGCCTGCAGAACCTGATCGCCAAGGCCACCGCCCGCACCGCCGCCGGCAGCGGCATCCACTTCAACGTCTGCACCAACTACGGCGGTCGGGCGGAGCTGGTGCGGGCGGCCCGGCGCCTGGCGCAGCGGGCGGCCGAGGGGGAGCTGGACCCCGCCAGCATCGACGAGCAGTGCTTTGCCGCCGAACTGCACACCGCCGGCCAGCTGGATCCCGATCTGCTGATCCGCACCAGCGGCGAACACCGCATCAGCAACTTCCTGCTGTGGCAGCTGGCCTATGCCGAGCTGCACATCACCGATGTGCTGTGGCCCGATTTCGACGGCGAGGCCCTGCACGCCGCCCTGCTGGACTACCAGAACCGCCAGCGCCGTTTCGGCGGCGTGGACCCGGCCCCCTGAGCGGCCTCCGCCCGGGCTGTCCACCCTTTTCTCCTTGCCCTTTCCCCGCCCTCCTCAGTGACCCACCGCCACGACTGGACCCGCGCCGAGATCCAGGCCCTGCTGGAGGCGCCGCTGATGGAGCTGCTCTGGCAGGCCCAGCAGGTGCACCGCCAGGCCAACCCCGGCTACCGGGTGCAGCTGGCCTCGCTGCTGAGCGTCAAGACCGGCGGCTGTGAGGAGGACTGCGCCTACTGCCCCCAGTCGATGCACCACAGCGCCGATGTGAGCGGCCGGCCGCAGCTGGAGGTGGAGCCCGTGCTGGCCCGGGCCCGGGCCGCCAGGCAGGCGGGTGCCCACCGCTTCTGCATGGGCTGGGCCTGGCGGGAGATCCGCGACGGGGCGCCCTTCGAGGCGATGCTGCAGATGGTGCGCGGCGTGCGCGCGCTGGGCCTGGAGGCCTGCGTGACCGCCGGCATGCTCAGCGACGCCCAGGCCGCCCGGCTGGCCGAGGCGGGCCTCACCGCCTACAACCACAACCTCGACACCAGCCCGGAGCACTACGAGCGCATCATCAGCACCCGCACCTACCAGGAACGGCTCGAGACTCTCGAGCGGGTGCGGCGGGCCGGGGTGACGGTCTGCTGCGGCGGCATCATCGGCATGGGCGAGGCGCTCAGCGACCGTGCCGGGCTGCTCGAGGTGCTGGCCAACCTCGATCCCCACCCCGAGAGCGTGCCGATCAACGCCCTGGTGGCGGTGGAGGGCACGCCGCTGCAGGAGCAGCCGCCGCTGGATCCGCTGGAGCTGGTGCGGATGGTGGCCACGGCCCGGATCCTGATGCCCAGCAGCCGGGTGCGGCTCAGTGCCGGCCGCGAACAGCTCAGCCGCGAGGCCCAGATCCTCTGCCTGCTGGCCGGCGCCGATTCGATTTTCTACGGCGACACCCTGCTCACCACCGGCAACCCCGACGTGGCCGCAGACCAGGCCCTGCTCGCCGCCGCCGGCGTGACGGTGGAGGGGGCGGCGGCGGCGCTGTGCCCTGCCTGAGCCGCTCCCCATGGGCCTGAGCCTGGCTGCCTTCTACCGCTTCGCGGCCTTCGATCCGGCGGAGCTGCCGCCGCTGCGCCAGCGCCTGCTGGCCTGCGGCGAGGCCGGCGGCGTGCGGGGCACGGTGCTGCTGGCGCCGGAGGGCGTGAACGGCACGGTGAGCGGGCCAGCCGAGGCGGTGGAGGCGCTGCTGGAGCTGCTGCGGGCCGATCCGCGCCTGGCCGCCCTGGAGGTGAAGCGGGCCGAGGCGCCCCAGCAGGCCTTTCACCGGCTCAAGGTGCGGCTCAAGCGCGAGATCGTGACCCTGGGCGATGCCTCCCTGCGCCCCTACCTGGCGGCGTCGGTGGGCCGCCACGTGGCGCCCGATCAGTGGGAGGCCCTGATTCAGGATCCAGACACGCTGGTGGTGGACACCCGCAACGCCTACGAGGTGGCCCTGGGCAGCTTTGACGGCGCCATCGACCCTGGCACCACCAGCTTCCGGCAGTTCCCCGCCTGGGTGGAGCAGCAGCTGCGGCCCCTGGTGGAGCAGCGCCGCCCCAAGGCGATCGCCCTGTTCTGCACCGGCGGCATCCGCTGTGAGAAGGCCACGGCCCACCTGCTGCAGCAGGGTTTTGAGGGGGTGCACCACCTGCATGGCGGCATCCTGCGCTACCTGGAGCAGCGGCCGCAGCAGGGCAGCAGCTGGCGGGGAGAGTGCTTCGTGTTCGACCAGCGGGTGGCCGTGAATCACCAGCTGGAGCCGGGCGAGGCCAGCCTCTGCCACGGCTGCCGCATGCCCCTCACCGCCGCCGACCGCCAGCTGCCCAGCTACGCCGAGGGGGTGAGCTGCCGCCACTGCGTCGATCGCCAGAACGATGCTGATCGCCTGCGCTACGCCGAGCGCCAGCGCCAGATGGAGCTGGCCCGCCAGCGCGGCGAGGACCACCTCGGCCGGCGCTTTCCGGTGCCGCCCAGCAGCGGTGGCTGAAGCGCGGCCGATCCTCTACAGCTTCCGCCGCTGCCCCTATGCGATCCGGGCGCGGCTGGCCCTGGCGGCGGCGGGGCTGAAGCCCGGCGTGGATCTGGAGCTGCGGGAGGTGAGCCTCAAGGCCAAGCCGCCGGAGCTGCTGGCGGCGTCGGCGAAGGGCACGGTGCCGGTGCTGGTGCAGGGGGAGCGGGTGATCGAGGAGAGCCTGGCGGTGATGGGCTGGGCCCTGGGGCGCCGCGATCCCCACGGCTGGCTGCAGGGCTGGAGCGCGGCCGAGGCCGCCGCCATCGAGGCGCTGATCGCGGAGAACGACGGGCCGTTCAAGCACCACCTGGACCGCTACAAGTACGCCGGCCGGTTTGGTGCCGAGGGGGAGCAGGAGAGCCACCGCCAGGCGGCCCTGGCGATCCTGCGCCGCTGGAACCAACGGCTGGCGTCCGGCGGCTGGCTGCTGGGCGAGCGGCCGTCCCTGGCCGACATGGCCCTGCTGCCGTTTGTGCGCCAGTTCCGCCTGGCCGACCCGCAGCGCTTTGACGCCGAAGCGGCGCTGCAGCCGTTGCAGGCCTGGCTGGGCCGCTTTCTGGCCGGAGAGGAACTGGCGGCGGTGCTGGATCCGCCCTGGGCGGCCCGCCAGGGGTGGTGGTCGCCCGGCTGGCTCTATCACCTGGCCCTGCGGCAGGAGTGGCAGGCGGCGCAGGCCGCCGGCAGCTACCGCCGCTCCACCCGCGGCCGCTCGCTGGAGCAGGAGGGCTTCATCCACCTCAGCCAGGCCCACCAGCTGGCCGCCAGCCATGGCCGCTTCTTCGCCGACCTCAACCCCGCCGAGCTGAGGCTGCTGGTGCTCGACCCCGAGCGGCTGGCGGCGGCGGGCGCCGTGGTGCGGCTGGAGCCGGCGCCGCACAGCGGCGAGCTGTTTCCTCACCTGCACGGGCCCTTGCCGCTGGCGGCGGTGCTGGCGGCCTGGCCCTGGTGCCCTGAGGATGGGCCAAGCCAGAGCTCACGATGGTGAACCCCTCCCGAGGTCCGGAACGGCTGGTGCGCGCCGGCCAGTGGCTGATCGCCCTGCTGTTCGCCTACTTCCTGATCCAGGTGGGCGGGGCGCTGATCGCCGACCTGCCCCTGCTCTCCAGAGCGCCCCAGCTCGAGCAGTTCCTCGACCAGCCGGCCAAAACGGCGCTGGAGGCCGAGCTGCAACCCCTTGAGAGCCGCCGCGAGGCGCTGCAGGAGCAGGCCGAGCGCCTGGGAGAGCGCCAGCAGCAGGCCCAGGCCCGCTACGAGCGCGAGAAGGCCAGCTTCGACAACTGGCGCTCCACCCGCTCGGCCACGGCCCAGTCCGACCAGAACCCGGAGGTGATCGCCCGGGCCCGCCAGCTCGATGGGCTGCTGCAGCAGCAACAGCAGCTCAGCGGCGAGCAGGCGGCACTGGCGGCCCGCTTGCGGCAGGTGCAGGCCTCGATCGCCGTGCCCCGGCAGCAAATGCAGCAGCTGCAGGCCGAGGCCCAGGGGCGCTTTCAGGCGGCCCGGCAGCGGGCGGAACTAAGGGCCTTCGGCATCCGGCTGTTGCTGGTGGGGCCGCTGCTGGGGCTGTCGCTGTGGCAGTTCCGCCGCTTCCGCCGCAGCGACCAGTGGCCCTTCGTGTGGGGCTTCCTGCTGTTCGGCCTGTTCGCCTTCTTCGTGGAGCTGGTGCCCTATCTGCCCAGCTTCGGCGCCTACATCCGCTATGGGGTGGGTGCCCTGCTCACCTTCCTGGTGGGCCGGGCCCTGATCCGCTGGCTGAATGGCTACCTGGCGCGCAAACAGAAGGAGCAGGCGGCGCCGCAGGAGCAGCGCCAGCACACGATCCGCTACGAGAAGGCCCTGCAGTCGCTGGCGCGCAGCCAGTGCCCCAGCTGCGAGCGCAGCCTGCCGCGGCGGGAGGGCGTGCTGCCCAACTACTGCATGCACTGCGGCCTGCAGCTGCAGCACGACTGCAGCCAGTGCGGCGCGCTCCATTACGCCTGCTTCCCCTACTGCCCCAGCTGCGGCAAGCCGGCGTAATGGAGCCCGATCTGCCGAGCCTGGCCCAGCTGGAAGCGCAGGCCCGCCAGCGGGGCCTGCTGCTGCGGCTGCAGGTGGGGCGCCTGGCCGCCGTGGGCTGGAGCTTGCGGGTGGGGGTGGCCCGCCGCCAGGCTGGGGGCGCCCAGGTGGAGCGGCTGGTGTTGCTGGGGGAGCTGAAAGGCTGGGCCCTGCCCACGGCCGCTGGCCTGCGGCTCGACACGATGCGGGTGCAGGGAGAGGAGAGCGCCGCGGTGGGGGCACTGATCTGGGCGGCCAGCTTCGCCTGGGCCCTGGAGGCCACCCCCTGCCGCCGGGCGCGGCTGCTGGCGATTCGCGATGACGACCGCCAGCACCGCCGCCTGGTGCGCTACTTCCGCCAGCTGGGCTTTGAGCCGCTGCGGGAGCTGGGGGGCGGCGCGGCCGACCTGCCGGCCCGGCTGCTGTGGGGCGGCGCCGGCCTGCTGATGCAGGGCGACTGCGCCGAGGGGCTGCGGCGCAGCGCCCGGCGGCTGGAGCGGCGGCGATGACCCCAGCGCTGGCCTGGAACGGCCTGATCCGCCTGTTCAACGCGCCGCTGCTGCCCCTGGGCAGCCAGACCATCACCCTGGGCTGGCTGCTGGGGGTGGGGCTGCTGTTGCTGGTGGTGACGCTGGCGGCCCGGCTGCTGCGTTTCCTGCTGGCCAAGCGGCTGCTGCTGTGGCTGGGCCTGCCGGAGGGCCGCCGCGAGGCGATCGGCACGCTGCTGGCGATCGGCCTGGCGGCCTTCGGCTATGTGGCGGTGGCCCAGGGCATGGGGCTCGACTTCGGCGCCCTGGCGGTGCTGTTCGGGGCGCTGGGGGTGGGCCTCGGCTTCGGGCTGCAGGACCTCACCCGCAACCTCAGCAGCGGCCTCACCCTGTTGATGGAGGGGAAGCTGAAGGTGGGCGATCTGATCGAGTTCGAGGGCACCCAGGGCTTCATCCGCGAGATCTCCTTCCGCTCCACCGTGATCCGCACCTTCCAGGGCTCGGAGATCGTGCTGCCCAACGCCCTGATCACCAACACACTTGTGCACAACCTCAGCTACCTGAGCTCCCAGGGGCGGGTGGATCTGGCGGTGCGGGTGATGCACGGCAGCGACCCGCTGCTGGTCACCGAGGCGCTGCTGGCGGTGGCCCTTGAGGAACCAAGGGTGCTGGATGACCCCGCCCCCAAGGTGGTGCTGCACCAGATCGGCCGCGACGGTCTGGAATTCGAACTGTGGGTGTGGACGGCCGAGATCCAGAACCAGCTGCTGCTGCGCAGCGCCATGAACTACGCGATCCACCGGGCCCTGAAGAGTCGCGGCATCCACCTGCTGGGTGAGAAGCAGGTTCTGCAGTTGCTGCCCGAGGCAGGCCCTGGGGCGCCCCTTGCTTTTGATCTGGATGAACAGCTGGCCGCCATCCCCTGCTTCGCCAACATGGACGGGCGGCGGCTGCGGGAGCTGGTGGGCAGTGGCGCCCGCCGCAGTGTGACGGCGGGGCAGATGCTGGTTGAGAAGGGGGACCCAGGCCGGGCACTGCATCTGGTGCTGGAGGGGAGGATCAGCGCCATTCACGAAACCGAACGCATCAGCCACCGACTGTTCAGCTTCGGCCCCGGTGAGTTCTTCGGCGAGCTGCCGCTGCTGTTGCAGGTGCCCTACCCCACGGCGATGTGGGTGCAGGAGAACGCCGTGCTGTTCGAGATCCCCAGCGGCAACGTGCGCCTGCTGCTGGAGAACCGGCCCGACTTCGCCGAGATCGTGCTGAAGGCCCTGGCCCGCCGCGGCGATGTGTTGCGCAGCTACGAGAGCTGCCTACGGGAGCGGGGCCTGCTGCAGGAGGGGGATCTGGGAAATCCCTTGCAGTGGCTCAGGGGGCGGTTGCGGCGGGTGTTGGAGCCGCGCGTGGGGGGTGGGGGTTAGGGGGGCGCCACTGCTGGAGAGACAACCGAGCCAGGGTAAGCGGGTAAGAGTTACCGCCCGGATACCTACGAACCAGAAGGTATGTGCTTGCCGTTGAGGCTGCTTTCCATCACACTTAATCCATTGAATCGGAAACCCTGTGACCGAAATCTCAGGTAACATCAACAAGCGAAGGCTCACAACGTCTTTCCAGCGGCTGATGTCGATTCACTGGTGGATGGCACTGTGCTACTTAGTCCTCTTTGTGGGTGGAGCCTTCATGGCCCGGCTAGACCGCCAAGTATTCTTCAGAGGCGGTCTGTATGACGTACATAAGTCCATTGGAGTGCTCGCTCTGGCGTTGCTGAGTTGGAGAGTCATTGTGCTGCTGCAAGTCTGGTGGAAAAAGTACAGCATTCGATGGCCCAAGAGAACCACGAAGTGGTGGCAGAGTGCGGTGTTGCATGCAAGCTTGTATTCATTTATGGTGTCCGTGCCTGTAGCTGGCCTTCTCTTCTCAAATTCCTTCAAGGCGAACAATGTTAAGTTCTTAGGCCTACCCGTTCCCGATCTTTTCCCCGAGGACAAGGCCATGGTTGAATATGGTCGAAGTTTGCATTTCTGGCTTGCCTATATATTCCTAGGCTTCATCATCTTGCATGCCGTCATGCAATGGAAGAGCGTCAGGGCTTACTGGCGGCGTTTCTTGGCATTCATGAGCTTGAGAGCAGGGATGCACCGCTCTACAGGTGGCACGGATAAACATCGCTGATTGACTAACTGGCCTAGCACGAAAAGAGCGTCAACCGGAGAGCTTCATGGTTTTCGGCTACCAAGAACAACGCGGCTCATCTCCCCGTCACAGCGCCAGCTGAGTGCCAACAAGTAAGTGCTCAAGAAAAGACTCCCACCCACGAGGGCAAGCAGCGCAAGCCCCAGACCTGCCGGTGAGAACTGATGCCGCCAGGCCACCCAGAGGGAGCTGATGATAAGCATCATCATGAAGTCCAGATCGAATTGTCCAGGCCAGTCGAGGTGGCGGATGTCAG
The DNA here is from genome assembly GCF_056633055.1 of Paraciimarium castrense LEGE 11436. Lineage (NCBI taxonomy): Bacteria > Bacillati > Cyanobacteriota > Cyanophyceae > Synechococcales > Prochlorococcaceae > Paraciimarium > Paraciimarium castrense. The sequence goes on from NZ_JBSJOW010000004.1 coordinate 21,627, forward strand.
TAAAGAAGACCTGAAATAGGCCCAGCCCATGGCTCCCGATCACGGCTGCTGTGTAGGCAACCAGAGTGATCCAGAGGACAATCAGCAGGGCACGAAAGCTTGTCATCGGAGAATCATGCAGACTGAAGAATGAAGCACTCAGATGAGAGGAAACGAATTCTTCTCAGGTATCAGGAGCCGGTTCTGGCAGCCCCCAGGCATGCAGGCCTTCCAGCAGAGGAATCAGGGCCAGTCCCCTGGTGCTGAGCTGGTAGTCCACCCTCAAGGGCATGCTTTGGACGACAGTGCGTATTACCACCCCGTTGCCTTCTAGTTCGCGTAGCGTGCTGCTCAGAACCTTGGGGCTGATCCCATGGAGTGAGCGGCTGAGTTCGGAGAAACGCTGGGTACCATCGGCAAGTTCCCTCAGCACAGGAATCTTCCAGCGGCCTTGCATGACCTCTAAAGCCAGCTTTGCCGGACAGTTGTTGTGGTCATGGGAATCCAGAAATCCCTGAGGTTCATCCATGGTTACCAGACGGATAGTAGATTTCCTGGAGGTGTGATCTTGACATGCTGATACCTGTTGTTCCAAGCTTGCATTCTACCCATAGAGGTGAGGGAGCAGACAGCCAACTTCTCGACACAGTTTATCCTTGTTCTTGATCACAGCCTGCCCCATCGGCCTGGGCTGACAATCATTGTCCCTCCTTGCAATGGCGGCCCACGAAAAGTAGTCGTTCTTGCGAAAGCGCTGTATTTATCCATTCAACCATGCAAATCGGAATCCCAAGGTCTCGGTAAGCACAAATCTCCTGACTCCAGCAAATCGAGCCATGTCTCAAACTCTGAGCAAAGACGCCTTGGCTGATTCTTAAAACATCCAAGCATCACTTTAACCCCGGAGCCTTTGTCTTAAGCATCTGGTCTTAGGCTAGCTTTCATATCTGCCTTAGAAGTGTGGCTCTCAAGACCAATTCATTCCATTGACAAACAGTATAGGTCATGAGTCTCAAGTCGCTCCTAAGTGGTTTAACCAGTCTGCTTATCCTATCGAGCCCTGCGATATCAGCTGAGCGAATCAGTATCAAGCTATCACCCCACGTCTTCAGGATCTCAGTACGAGAGCTTCAGAACTATGCAGAGGGTCAGCCCACAGGTCATGATCTGTTTCAATTGGCCAGCCTGCTCGGTGGCGGGCTCCATCAATCGATCAAAAAGAACCTGGCCACTCCTTACTCAATCAGTGCCTCAGAAGTCGCCACTGTGCTAAGAGAGCCAATGCTTCAAGACTTGTTCCGGTGGCTTGGCGAAATCTTCCAAACTGAAACAGGAGAGAATGGCTCCAGATCCATTCAACAAGCCCTTGTGGCCAGCTCGGCTAGGGCAAACTCCGTCTCACTATTGTCACTAGTTAAGGATTTCCCTGGCGAGGAAATTCAAGTTGATGCTGACCATGCCTTGGAGCTATTCTCAAAGCTCTTGCATCTCAAGCATAGGACCAATGATGTCATCAGGGTGATGCGAGAGGGCTATCCGCCGGGTGATCTGCCGGAGACACCTGCTCAGGATCTACTGGCTTCAGGCTCTTTCGCTACGACGACGAGAACGCTGCGCTTCTTTGACAAGGCCAGGGACAGAAGCCTTGATGTGGACCTGATCCTGCCAGAAGTCATTCAAGACCATCCAGCCCTGAAGTTAATCATTATTTCCCATGGGCTGGGTTCGAATCGCCAGTACTACGGTTATGTGGCTCAGCACATGGCTTCCCATGGCTATGCGGTGGCAGCCATTCAGCACCCGGGTAGTGACTCCATCCGTATGCACCAGTTCATCGAAGGGCAGTGGTCCAGTGTGTTCGACGTTGGTGAGTTCATTGATCGCCCTAGGGATGTCACGTTCATTTTGAATCAACTTGAGCAGATAGAGAATAGCACTGTCCATTCCCAGATCATGACTGATCGGGTTGGTGTTTTTGGTAACTCATTCGGAGGCTACACCGCATTGGCCCTCGCGGGAGCCAATTTTGATCGGGCTCAATTGGTCCATGATTGTGATCGGTTGACAACCTCTCTTAACCTGTCCCTTTTGCTCCAGTGCCGAGCCCTGTCCTTGCCACACCTTAACGATCAGTTACGAGATGAGCGAGTGAGTGCGGTGCTTGCCATCAATCCTCTCAACAGCAGCATCTTTGGTCAAAATGGGATAAAGAGAATCAAGATTCCAGTTCTCCTGGCTGCCAGTGCTGAGGACATTGTGACCCCAGCCTTGATTGAGCAGGTTCCTGCCTTCCAGTGGGTGTCTAGCCAATCTCGGTATCTGGCTATGGCTGAAGCTGTGACCCATGTGGTCGGTGAATCCAGGGGCGGAGGCATCAAGGACATCATGTCAATGTTGATCAGTCCAGCACCATCGGCATTGGTTAAGTATGATCAAGCTCTCTCCTTGGCATTTTTTGGCCGATATCTTGGAGATGAACTTGGTTTCGAATCTAATCTGAAAGGCACTTACGCCAGGAGCATCAGCCAATCGCCCTACGAACTCTATCTCTCTGGCATGAGCACCCTTGGCCAGTTAGAACGTCTATTGGAATAGACGCACGCAAGCTTGTTCGCTGATCACCAGATCTGTTTCGAGACTAAGTCGGTTGATGCTCGAAGTCTGCCCTCTTTGCTGGTAGTTCTGATGGCGACCATCTTTCATTTAACTCCTCTTGGAATCTCGCTAATTCATCTCCTTAACTCTCGGGCTCGCTGCCGGTTGTAGGTTCGCTTGGCCTAGGGCATGCCACGAATACATCCTTGGTTACTGACGGGATAGTTGGTTTCATGGTAGTACGTTATTGACACTGTCATCATCTTCTATCACAATTCACTCTAGGAGGTGACAGCCATAGGCTTGATCCTTCTGCCTAATCTGAAGTCAGTTCTATGTCTCAACCCACTCCTGTTTCCCTTGATCTGCCAAGCGGTACCCATGCTTTGTGCACGTGTGGTAACACTCAGAATGGGCGATTCTGCGATGGATCGCACCAAGGCACTGAGTTTAGGCCTGCAGTCCTCGTCTTGGATGCCGAGAAGACAGTGTATCTTTGCTCCTGTGGGGCCACAAAGACCTCTCCCTACTGTGATGGCAGTCACCTTAAGGGCTGATCTTTCACTCCTCGTCTCCCCATAGCTATGCCAGTTTATCTGGTTCAAGTCACCATGTCCACGACGCGATTCTGAACCTGAACGGTGAGTTAGTGATCGTTGGACTCTGCGATGATCACTAGAGACATCGGCACTTGCTTGTCTGGGTGGAGAGGTTCCATGAGGTCCACGATCGTGTAACTGCAATCACGAAATAGATTGACCCAGGAGCCAAGAGTGCGAAAGTACCAAGGCATGGGCAGCCAGGAGCCCTCGAAATCGTGAAAACTCTCTTCGCGCCAGCCATCGCAAGATGCATCGGCCACTGACCAGGGATGTAGTGTCTGCAGTACGATTCTGCCTCGTGGTACGAGTAACTGTCTAAGGGTGTTCAATAGCGCAGCAGCCTCCTGGTGGAGTATGGAAAAGTTGGCTGAGATCACATCGAAACCATTGCCAGCAAGGCTAGAATTATTGGCTAATTCGAAGTATGTGCAAACGTGAAAAATGCCACCTCCCGCAGACTGAGCCGCTTCAATGAGGCTGGGTGAACCATCAACTCCAACAGCTTCAACTCCCTTTAGAGAAAGCCTCCGAACCAACCAACCTTCACCACAGCCCAGGTCGAGTACTCGCGTTGGCTGTTGAGCGAGGACGGCGTCAACGATAGCTTGATCTGTCACGAGTCGGCGGCTTTCGATGCCGCTACCACGGATGATGTTTGTCCATCGATCGGCATTCACGATCCAGCTCTGCATTAGGTCGTCTGATTGATCAGAATATTTGTTCATCACAAGGCTGATCGAGAATTCAAAGATATACAGTGATTAACGCCAGTCATAAGTGATACGGTAATTTGGTATGTGGTAGAGGGGCATCGGCTCGTACAACCGAAATGGAGATGCTAGATTCTAATGATTAAGAAGCCTCCTGCGCCAATCATGATGCTACCAATGGTTTTGCGATAAATGCCAGTAAACCTGTTGCGGCCTGCGATACTGGCAAGCCTTGCGCCTAGCAATGCATAAGCAACTTTGACACCACCCACGCTTATTATGGTAATTGCGACTATTGTTAGGATCTCCTGGATGCTGATGACGGCTAAGTCGACAAATGCTGGTAGGAGGCTCGCATAAAATAGAATCGCTTTGATGTCTCCGAGAGTTAAAGCAAAACCAGCAATCAGACTAGCGGCCAGACTTTTCCCCTGGTGCGATTCAGGAGGCACTCTCGGCGGAGCGGAGTTCGAAGTCAATAGTCTTATTCCAAGCCAGATTAAATAGAGCCCAGCGAGAACTTTAACTATGACGAAAAAGCCGCCGAACATTTCTGCTGCTGCAGACATTCCTGCTATGGCAAGTGCCACAAAGAGAAGATCGCCGAGGACGATGCCAATGCCCACCGCAATTCCATTGGCTGGGCCAAAAGTGGCTGCACGAGCAACCACCAAAGCAACACTGGAACTTGGTAATGCGGCGAGCAAGACCATGATTCCAAACAGGGTGATTGATTCGACAAGTGTCATAGAGTCTCGCGTCTATTCTTATTGACCAGTGGCAAGGGCGCACCAGTTGCGGCATGCAGTCGTGTGGAGAGACTTCATAGCCGGAAGTCATTTTGGTAGTACGTACTTCCGACCCGAAAGTGTTTCGTGTTCTTGATCTCCGGTTACCGCTTTTCGTCGAATGGGTCCCGCATCGATTAAGCCAAGTCGTTCAGCAACGCGAACCGAGGGTACATTCTCTGAAATGACGTAGGCAATCAGCCTCGACTCCGTGGTCGCGCTGAGGTAGTTAAGCAGTGCTCTGGCCGCTTCTGTTGCATAACCTTTGCCCTGATGCTCCGGCATGACCGTGTAATAGACTTCGAGATCTTTCCCGTCCGGGTTCGCCCCACATGAGCCCAGATATTGATCCGTCGTCGGATCGGCAATCGTCAATGAGCATATCGGAGTGGCCGTCTGATACGAGCCAATAACATACTCCAGCATTTGACGTGCCCCTGCCTGCGTCTTCTGTTCGGGCGTGAATGCCATGTAGCGCGATGCTACTGGGACGCTCAAGAAGGCTTGAAAGGCTTCGAGGTCCTTGATCTCATGCTTCCGAAGGGATAGTCGTTGGGTTCTGATTCTAGTTGGCATTTTCATCCGTGCCGCCTCCATTTAACGGCATAGCTGAGCGGCGGTAGATCATCTCGAACTCAGCGCCAATATCTCTAGGCCGTCCGCTCCAGCGATTGGTTAGGCTTGTATCGTTGGAATACGCTCCAGTGCTGCTCGATCCCAATGCCCTAGATTTGCCGCTGCTTCATAAGTGCTTTGGAGAAACGCAAAAAGCACCGCATCTGGATCGTCAGCTTGTCTCATCGCTTCATAGGGAAGGATAAACTCTTCCATTTCTAAGCTATAGAATGCCTCTTTAGGTTGCACAGGATATTCTTGAAATCCTTCTGGCGCAGGGTAAGCATAAGAATAAAACACTGGTTCCGAGACTGATCCACCACCGGGCCAAAACCCACAACTGCTGACCTCATGAGAGTAAGCTTCTCGTGTAACCCAATCCGCCATTCCAGGAACTCCGCCAGGATGTGGAGGCGCAGATCGACCAGAGAACCGTGTGACTGCCAGATCGAAGCTACCCCAGAAAAAATGCACCGGACTAGACTTCCCGATAAATCTTGATCTGAAAACTGTCAGGATTCGATCAACCTGAACTAGAATCTGCCAAAAGCGCTGGACGTATTCTGAATCATAGGCAGCATGCTGATTGTCTTGGTTGAAGCGGATGGGATTGTCTATCTCTTGAGGCATCGTCCAAATCGAAACGTCGACGTCGATCACATTCAATGCTGCTATCACCGCCTGGTAAAAATCGGCGACCGATTGCGGCACCAATTCAATGTTTTGGGTTGCCCCGTCACTGGTTTCAATGCGCAACTGGTGATCGATAAAATCGAACCGCATTTCAAAGGTACGAGTTTTGTAGGGAATCGTGCCAGTGGTCAGCCCACGCGAGGTCACATAGAGGGTCGATTGCCACCAGTGATTGATTTTGGGCATGAGCGTCAGCCGAATCTTGCCAACGATCTGAGTCCACAGGTGCACGGTGGCATATGTGTCTTGCCATTCTCCTAAAGGCAAGCTGGGCAGTAAGGTTGAAGAGGGTAGATTAGAAGCCATATCAAAAGGTGTGCTAGGCAAGGTCGAATAACAATATTTCAGCACTGGCTTCTGTCGTTAATTCTAGCAGTTCTGGGTGATTGATTTGTACTCCATCGCCCTCTCGCAGTGATTCGCCACTGAGCGTCGCGATCCCACGTGCAACTTGAATCCAGGCAAAGCGACTACTCTCCATCTCAAACGTAATGCGATCACCCGATGACAGGATTGAAACATAAAGGTCAATATTTTGATGAATGACAACCGAGTCATCTCGTCCGTCCATTGAAGCAACCAAGCGTAGCTTGCCTTGCTTTTCTGCAAAAGGGAAGTCGCGTTGATCGTAACGAGGGGTGATACTTTGTCGATTTGGCAGCATCCAAACCTGTAAAAAATGCACAGGCTCTGATTCTGAGTTATTAAATTCGCTGTGGTGAATCCCTGTACCTGCGCTCATGATTTGAACTTCGCCGGGGCGTATCACAGAGCCATTTCCTAGGCTATCTTTGTGGGCTAGCTCTCCCTCTAACACATAGGTAAGTATTTCCATATCACGATGTCCATGCGTACCAAACCCAGCCCCTGGAATCACGCGATCATCGTTAATCACCCGCAGTGAACGAAATCCCATGCGATCAGGATCTTGGAAGTCACCAAACGAAAACGTATGGCGGCTGTCAAGCCAACCAAGTATGGTCTGTCCTCGCAAACTGCGATCATGAACGGTATGAACGGAAGCGTTGACCATTTATTAACTCCTTGAGACATTGGACATGGCAGAACTCGGCAAATGCCTAGATTGGCAACAGACTCCAGCATCCACTCCACTGTAGATAGACTAAGTCAGTGGCTTGCGGATTCTGGCGGAAAATTCATGAATCTGAATCGTTTCCTGAAGGGCTTGGGTGCCTCACTGCCAAATCAATGAGGCTCTGAAGCTGTGAAACAATCAAAAGGCTAACGATTAGCTGAGCCGCACCGCCGTTCGTCAAGAACGGCGGTGCGGCTAGCAGGCGGTGTCGGCTCGAGCTTGCTGTTGCTTAGCCGTGCAGATATCCTAGGCATCCTGAACAACCGTAAAAACACGGTCTAAGCTGATTGGGCGGGTCCGGTAACCACCCCCCAAGCTCTGCCCTTGCCAGGATAACCACTGCGTCACCTTGCGGCAGCGAACCCCAGGCCTTGCCACGGCAGGTTTTCTTGGCTCAGCCTCGCAGGTCTGAGAAGTTGATGCGGACCCGGTAATGCGCTGTTCAAGCTGCTACAGAGAACCTGCTCTCTGAAGAAACCGGATCAAACCCGATCCAGTCAATACCTTATCCATCGGGGCTATTCCCCTGAGGTTTACCGCATCGGTCAGTCAAATCCCACCCTTCCGGTTAATTCCCGCTTCCGTGGCCCCAACCCAGAAGCCCGTAAGCCTTGTAAAGCCCCACAGCCTTCCCGCCCCCCTGCTCTCTACCTTCCCCATAGGCCCCCGCCCACCCCATTCCCCCGGAGTTTGCCGATGACGGCCATCAGCCAGTGCCCCTTCGCGGGCCGCTCCGGGGCCCCAACCACGGCGGGCGACCAGGCCAACCGCCATTGGTGGCCCCATCAACTCAATCTGGCCATCCTTCACCAGCACGCGCCAGCCTCCAACCCGCTCGGGGCGCACTTCAACTACGCCCAGGCCTTCAGCGAGCTGGATCTCGCCGCCGTGAAGCGGGATCTCCATGTCCTGATGACCGACTCCCAGGACTGGTGGCCGGCGGACTGGGGCCACTACGGCGGCCTGTTCATCCGCATGGCCTGGCACAGCGCTGGCACCTACCGCACCGGCGATGGCCGTGGCGGCGGTGGCACCGGCAACCAGCGCTTTGCGCCGATCAACAGCTGGCCCGACAACGGCAACCTCGACAAGGCCCGGCGGCTGCTCTGGCCGATCAAGCAGAAGTACGGAACCAGCCTCTCCTGGGCCGATCTGATCATCCTGGCCGGCAACTGTGCCCTCGAATCGATGGGCTTTCCCACCTTCGGCTTCGGTGGCGGCCGCGTGGACGTATGGCAGCCGGAGGAAGACATCTACTGGGGCCGCGAGACCAGCTGGATGGGGGATGAGCGCCACAGCGGCGACCGCGACCTCGAAAACCCCCTGGCTGCGGTGCAGATGGGGCTGATCTACGTGAACCCGGAAGGCCCCAACGGCGAGCCCGACCCGGTGGCCTCTGGCCGCGATGTGCGCGAGACCTTCGCCCGCATGGCCATGAACGACGAGGAAACCGTGGCCCTGGTGGCGGGCGGCCACACCTTCGGCAAGGCCCACGGCGCCGGTGATCCCGAGCTGGTGGGCCCGGCTCCGGAGGGCGCCACCTTGCAGGAGCAGGGGCTGGGCTGGCACAACCGCTTCGGCACGGGCAAGGGCCTCGATGCCACCACCAGCGGCATCGAGGGCGCCTGGAAGCCCAACCCCACCACCTGGGACCGGGGCTACTTCGAGATGCTGTTCGGCTACGAGTGGGAGCTGGAGAAGAGTCCGGCCGGTGCCTGGCAGTGGCGCGCCAGGGATGTGCGCGAGGAGCACCTGATTCCCGACGCCCACGACCCCGGCAAGCGCCACCGGCCGATGATGACCACCGCCGATCTGTCGCTGCGTTTCGATCCGATCTACGAGCCGATCTCCCGGCGCTTCCACGCCGACCAGCAGGCCTTCGCCGACACCTTTGCCCGCGCCTGGTTCAAGCTCACCCACCGCGACATGGGGCCCAAGGCTCTCTACCTCGGCCCCGATGTTCCCGCCGAAGACCTGATCTGGCAGGACCCGGTGCCCGCCGTGGACCATCCCCTCATCGGTGCCGCCGCGATCGCCGAGCTCAAGGCTCTGGTGCTGGCCTCACGGCTCACGCTGTCTGAGCTGGTGGCCACCGCCTGGGCCTCCGCCTCCACCTTCCGCGGCTCCGACAAGCGCGGCGGCAGCAACGGCGCCCGCCTGCGCCTGGATCCCCAGAACAGCTGGGAGGTGAACCAGCCCGAGCAGTTGGCGCGGGTGCTCTCGGTGCTGGAGGGCATCCAGCAGGGCTTCAATGCCGCCCAGAGCGATGGCACCCGCGTGTCCATGGCCGATCTGATCGTGCTGGCCGGATCGGCTGCCGTGGAGGCGGCGGCCAGCGCGGCCGGCCAGCCGCTGCAGGTGCCGTTCCGGCCGGGCCGCACCGATGCCTCCCAGGAGCAGACCGATGCCGCCTCCTTCGCGGTGCTGGAGCCCCAGGCCGACGGCTTCCGCAACGTCCAGAAGCAGGCCTTTGCGGTGCGCGCCGAGGAACTGCTGATCGACCGGGCCCAGCTGCTCAGCCTCAGCGCCCCCGAGCTCACGGTGCTGGTGGGGGGCCTGCGGGTGCTGGGCGCCAATGCGGGCGGCTCCAGCCATGGGGTGTTCACCCACCGGGTCGGCACCCTCAGCAACGACTTCTTCGTGAACCTGCTCGACATGGCCACGGTCTGGACCCCCAGCCCCGAGGCCGCAGACAGCAGCCTCCCCGACCACTTTGAAGGCCGCGACCGCGCCAGCGGTGCGCTGCGCTGGACCGCCACCCGGGTGGACCTGGTGTTCGGCTCCAATGCCCAGCTGCGGGCCATCGCCGAGGTCTACGCCCAGGCCGATGGCGCTGCCCGCTTCGCGGCCGATTTTGTGGCGGCCTGGGCCAAGGTGATGGAGCTCGGTTGTTTCAACCTCAGCTCGCCAGCCTGATCCGCTCGCTCACAAACGCCACCACCGCGTCGATCACGGCGGCCTGCTCCACGTCGCGGAACAGCTCATGGCCGCTGCGCTCGAACCAGGCCGTGCGCACCTCGCTGCTGTGGCTGCCGATCTCGGCGGCCAGCAGGTTGGCCGCCGCGGGCGCCACCACCCGGTCGGCCGTGCTGTGCAGGATCAGGGCTGGCTGCATCACCTCGGGGAGTCGCCGCCGGGCCACCCCAATCAGCTCCAGGAAAGAGAGCAGGGCATCCATCGGCACCCAGGGATAGCTGGGGTCGCTGGCGGCCAGGGCCGCATCGACGTAATCCTTCGGCAGGGGCCAGCGGCGCAGCAGTCGGCCGAGCAGCGGCACCAGCCCCCCCAGCGGCCGCCCCGGAGCCAGGGGAGAACCCAGCTGCAGCGGTGTGGCCACCAGCACCAGGCTGTCGATCGCCCCGGGCTGCTCGGCCGCCAGCAGCAGCGCCAGCAGGGCCCCCATGCTGTGGCCCACCACGATCACGCTGCCGTTTTCGGCGCCAGCCCCAAGCTCGGCCCGCAGGGTCGCCAGGGCGCTGGTGGCATCCGCGAGCCAGTCGGCCCAGGTGATGCCGGCCAGGGCCTGGGGTGACGCTTCCGCATGACCCCGCAGGCGTGGGACGGCCACGGTCAGGCCAAGCCGCCGCAGGGCCTGCTCCAGGCTCGTGAAGGTGCTGGGTCCCCCGCTGAAGCCATGCAGCAGCAGCACGCCGAGGGGGGAAGTCCCTGCCAAGAGCGGCCTCATCGCGCCGGTGCCCCGCCATCATCCCCATCAGCACCCCGTGGCCAGCCAGCACCGGGGCCTGCAGGGCAGTGCCACACTGGCGTTCTGCTGGTGTGCCCCATGGCCGAGACGAACTCCGACCCCTCCCTCCGATCGCGCCTGATCAGTGCCCTGGTGGTGCTTGGCGTGCTGGCGGGCCTGGCCGTGGTGGTGTGGTCCACCGTTGTGATGCTCGACCTCAAGCACCTCAACACCTCCGGCTTCACGCTGCCCTGAAGGCCCCTGGTCCCTAAGTTGCCCCCAACTACCGCCTTTCAGGCAGCCAGATCCCCATGGATGTGTTCGAGGCCATCGTCAGCCGGCGCTCCGTCAAGCAGTTCGATCCCAGCCACCGGCTGACGCCTGCGGAGGAGCGCCGCCTGCTGGAGGCCACCATCCAGGCCCCCACCAGCTTCAACATCCAGCACTGGCGCTTTGTGATCCTGCGGGATCCCGAGCTGCGCGCCCGCATCCGCACCGAGCTGGGCAACGACCAGGCCCAGATCACCGACGCCTCCCTGCTGGTGCTGTTCACGGCCGACACCAGGGCCTTTGCCAAGAACCCCGAGCGCTACTGGGTCAATGCACCCCAGGAGGTGGCTGAGCTGCTGGTGGGCTGGATGGGCCCCTTCCACGCAGGCCGCGAGTGGCTGCAGCGCGATGAGGCCCAGCGCTCGATCGGCATGGCGATGCAGACCATGATGCTGGCCGCCACCGGCATGGGCTATCAGAGCTGCCCGATGATCGGCTTCGAGATCGAACAGCTGGCCCAGCTGATCCAGCTGCCTTCCGACCATGTGATGGGTCCGCTGGTGGCCATCGGCAAGGGCACCAAGGAGCCCTGGCCCAAGCCCGGTCAGGTGCCTCTGGAAGAGCTGGTGGTGGAGAACCACTTCTGATCCATGCTGGGCTTGATTCGATGGGCACGGCCGCGATGATGCAGCAGCTGAAGCAACGGTTGGAGTCGTTGCGGTTGGTGGCCAGCCTCGGTCAGTTCCTCAACCATCCAGGCGAGCTCGACAACGTGTTCGCCATTGCCCGCCATCTGCAGGGCAGTCCCCTCGCCACCCAGATGCAGCGCCATCTGCTGGAGCACCCGGGGATGGCCGCCCTGGTGGAAGGCGGCTGGCGGCCCGCCCCGGTGGATCTCGATCAGTTGCTGGCGCTGCCCGCAGGCAGCCTGGGCCATGCCTACGCCCAGCACCTGCGCGGCCAGGGTCTGACGGCGGAGAGCCTGATCGATCCCACGCCGATCACCTCGCCGCAGCAGTACATCACCCACCGGCTGCGCGAGACCCACGACATCGTGCACGTGCTCACCGGGTTCGGCGTGGACGGGCCCGGGGAACTGGGCCTGCAGGCCTTCAACCTGGCCCAGGTGCGCTCCCCCCTGGCAGTGATGCTGATCTTCGGCGGTCTGCTCAATGTGCTCCAGGAGGATGAGCCGCTTGAGCCCCTGCTGCGGGCCCTCAGCCACGGTTTTTCGATGGGCCTGGCCGCCCGCCTGGTGGTGGCCGCCAAACTGGAGGAGGGCTGGGAGCGGCCCCTGCTGGCCTGGCGCCAGGAGCTCGGACTGCCGGCGGCCGGTGCCTGAGATGGTCAGGCCAGCGCCCGTGTATGCCGCGATCCCTCCAAGCGTCGCCCCGGCGACAGCCCCCCAGCCGCCGGGGCGATGAACTGGGTGGCCCCGCCGTACCCCCACCATGGCCGTGCTGCTCTGGGCTCAGCGCCGCCAGATCGGCTGCTGTCTGTTGCTGCAGGCCGCCTTCCTCGGCACGGGGATGGCCCTGGAGGGCCGGCTCAGCCCGGCGCTGCCCCCCTGCGCTCCGCCCCTGGCGAGAAGCGCTGAATGATCCGTCTGGCCCCGGGCTCGCTCGTGTCCCGCCGGCTGCAGGAGCGGCCGGGCGAGCTTCCCGGGCCCCTGTTCGTGCACGGCGGCCAGCCGCCCACCAGCCTCTCGGCCCTGCTGTTCACACCCGATGGGGCCGTGGAGCAGCGCCTCGACAGCCTCGACGATCTCGATGCCCTGCTGGCCACGGGCATGCCCTGCTGGTTGCGCCTGCAGGGCCAGGCCGATGCGGCGCTCGTGAGCGAGGTGCTGACACGGGTGAGCGTTCCTGAACTGCTGCACGCCCCCTTGATCGACACGCCCCAGCGCACCCGCCTCGATGCGGTGGAGGACGTGGTGCTGGTGGTGATGCACCGCCTCAGCTTCTCGCGAACGCCGGCGCGGCTGATCTCCGAGCAGGTGGGTCTGCTGCTGCTGCCCAACCTGCTGCTCAGCCTCGAGGAAGCCCCCAAGCCGGAGGCCTTCCCCCGCCTCAGCCGTTGGCTGCTGGGGCTGAGGCCGCCGCCCGGCCAGGAGGATCTCGATGATCTGCTGCACTTCCTGATTGATGAGCTGCTCGATGAGCTCTTCCCGATGCTGGAGGAACTGGCCGATCTGCTGGATGGCATGGAGGAGGCAGCCCTGCGCAACCCCAGGCCGAGCCTGCTGAACCGCACCTACCAGGTGCGCGCCACCCTGAGGCAGATCCGCAGCCAGGTGTGGCCCCTGAGGCCCCAGATCATGATCCTGCTGCGCCAGAACCATCGCCTGCTCGGCGGCGAGGCGCTCAGCGGTTTCCGGGATATGGATCAGCAGGTGGCGCTGATCTTTGAACACGTGGAACTGTTGCGGCACCAGTGCGATGCCGTGACCGACGCCTACATGGCCAGCATGGGAAGTCGCATGAACCAGGTGATGAAAACGCTCACCATCGTGTCGACCATCTTTGCTCCCCTCACCCTTTTAGCCGGCATCTACGGCATGAACTTCGAGCGGATGCCCGAGCTCAAGTGGACCTACGGCTACCCCATGGCCCTGGCGTTCATGGCCTTGATTGCCATGCTGCAGTGCTACTGGCTGTGGCGGCGCGGCTGGTTCGAGGACTGGACGGCCCAGCGCGGCTGGCCGGCCCAGCGTGGTGGATCGGAGCGCGACGGGCGCTTGGGTCGTTAGCGCTCCTCAGCACCTAGGCGACAGCCACTGAGGGAGTGGGTTTCCCAACCCACTCCCATCTGGCTTCTGCTCAGCTGCACCTGGCTTGCGACGCAAGGGCCTTCCCCGTTGTCCGCTCTACGAGGGGGTGCTTGTGCCGAGCTTTTCGACCAGGTCAGTGTCGTTCTGCTTATACAGACTTGCCTCTGCATCAATGAGTATCGCTGCCAGAGCGCCGTAGGCTTCTGTCCATGCCGCCATCACGTCATCGGTTGCGGCATCACCCAGAACCTCTTTCATGGCCTGGAGCAGTTTTTCTCCAATCAGGGGGTACTGTTCAGGCAGTATTCGACAGGCAACATGCCGGTGGGCAATGGCATCAACCGCATTTGCAAGTTCGTCAAGCCGGTCAATATGGGTTGCATAGGCATAAACGGATGAAGCCAGCTTCTTGGCCTGCCCGTTGCCATGGGCATCAACCATCCAGGTGCTCTCAAAGCCAAGTTTGTAGTCAGGCCGCTCCGAAAAAGCGATTTCATACATGCGAGAGGTGATCTTCTCACCGTGCTCCTTCACCACCGGAGCAGTGGCCTTGACAATGTCGATCGTCTTCTGAGAGATCCCTATCGTCATGTTCTATGCGTTGGTAATAGCTCACCCTACGCCGAAGCTTCTGGCTAGGGACTGAAGAGTGATCAAAGCGCTGTGCGCAGACCAAGACGCCGGAGACCAATGGAGGCCCTCCCGCTCGGTCGCAGGCTGCCTGGGACACCACACTGCGCTGACGATCCCGCCCCGCTCTCTGCGCAGAGGCCCATCAGGTGCAGGCCCTGCTGGATCCGCTGGATCAGCCGAACCTCCTGACGATGCTGTTGGTTGACGGCGATGGCGTGGGCGTCTTTTGCTCCTGCAGGATCGAGATCGCCCCAGTGCAGTGGTCGAAGCGATCGCGCTGCACGGGCCCCAGACTCCTGGGCCGTGACCTCCCGCAGCCGCCGCTGTGCTCCCCCACTCCACCGAACCCCCCTTCAGCGTGCTGCCGCCACTGCTGCTGAGCCGGCTCCTGCCCACGCCGCCCGCCCCTGGCGAGGGGCTGCGGCTCGCTCTCTGGCAGGGGGAGGGGACGGCGGGAACCCCAGAGGCGGTGGAGGCAAACCTGCTGCGCCTGGAGCAGGTAGCCGCTGAGGCCGCCACCTTGGGCACCCAGTTGCTGGCCTTCCCCGAGCTGTTTCTCAGCGGCTATGCCAGCGATCCGGAGCGGGTGCGCCGGCTGGCGGAGCCGGTGGATGGTCCCGGCCTGGAGCGGGTGGCGGCCTGCGCCCGCCGCCACGGCATGGCCATCGCCTGCCCCTACGCCGAGCGGGCCCTGGTGGGCGGCCAGGAGCGCTTCTACGACGCCATTGCCCTGGTGGCCGCCGACGGCAGCCTGCTCAAGAACTACCGCAAGACCCACCTCTGGGGACCGGATGAACGGCTGTTCTGGAGTGAGGGCTACAGGCTGGCCGAGGAGGGCGAGCCCTTCACCGTGCACGCCGTCAACGGTGTCGGCGTGGGCCTGCTCAACTGCTACGAGGCCGAGTTCCCGGAGCTCACGCGCCTGCTGGCCCTGGCCGGCGCCAGCCTGGTGCTGATCCCCACCGCCGCCGACATCTGGGTGCGCCTCAGCGACGGCCGCCGCACTGATCACCCCTACCCCGATGTGTCGCGCAACCTGCTGCCGGCCCATGCCTTCGAGAACGGCTGCTTTGTGGCCTACGCCAACCGCTGCGGCCTTGAGCTGGTGGAGGGGGAGCCCTGGGCCCATTACCTGGGCAACAGCGTCATCTGCGGCCCCGATGGCGCCCTGCTGCTGGCCGCCCAGAACCGCCCCACCCTGCTGCTCGCCGACCTGATCCCCGCTGAGTTCCGCGCGCCGCACCCGGAGGGCACCACCTACCGGGCCGACCGCCGCCCGGACCTCTACGGCCCGCTGCAGGCCCCCGCCGGCTGACGGACGATCTCGCGCCGCGTGCATACGGTGAGGGCCCTGGCCCCCTCAAGCCGCCCATGGCCCTGCACCTCACCGGCGCCACCAGCCAACGCGATCAGCAGGAGGCCGAGCTGCTGGTGCGGCCACTGCCGCTGGACCTGTTCCCCGCCGAGGGCCAGGAGCCCGCTCTCACCGCCGCCATCCTCACGGAGGAGCTGCTGCTCGATGGCAACAGCAAGCAGAACCTGGCCACCTTCTGCCAGACCTGCGAGGAGCCCGAAGTCCACGCCCTGATGGATCTGGGCCTCGACAAGAACCTGATCGACAAGGACGAATACCCCCAGACCGCCGAACTGGAACGCCGCTGCGTCAGCCTGCTGGCCGACCTCTGGCATGCCCCTGCCGGCGCCACCGGCTGCTCCACCATCGGCAGCAGCGAGGCGGCCATGCTCGGCGGCATGGCGGCCAAGTGGCGCTGGCGGGCGGCGCGGCAGGCGGCGGGTCTGTCGGCCGACAAGCCCAACATGGTGTGCGGCAGCGTGCAGATCTGCTGGCACAAGTTCGCCCGTTACTGGGACATTGAGCTGCGCGAGATCACCATGACGCCGGGCCGTCTCTGCATCACACCGGCGGATGTGCTGGCCCAGGTGGATGAGAACACGATCATGGTGGTGCCCACCCTCGGCGTCACGTATCACGGCCTCTACGAGGATGTGGCGGCCATCAGTGCCGCTCTCGACGACCTCCAGGCCCGCACCGGCCTGGACGTGCCGATCCATGTGGACGCCGCCAGCGGCGGCTTTCTGGCCCCGTTCACCGCCCCGGATCTGCCCCCCTGGGACTTCCGCCTCGAACGGGTGAAGTCGATCAATGCCTCGGGCCACAAGTACGGCCTGGCCCCCCTGGGGGTGGGCTGGGTGCTGTGGCGCCAGGCCAGTGATCTGCCCCGCGAGCTGGTCTTCAGCGTGTCCTATCTGGGGGGCGACATGCCCACCTTTCAGATCAACTTCTCGCGGCCGGCCGGCCAGGTGATCGCCCAGTACTACACCTTCGTGCGCCTGGGCCGGGAGGGCTACCGCCTCACCCATGGCGTGGCCTACCAGGTGGCCCGCTATCTCGCCGCCGAGCTGGCCAGGCTGCCGCTGTTCTCGGTGCTGCACGACGGCGACCCCGCCAAGGGGATCCCGGCCGTGGTGTGGCAGCTGCAGCCGGGCACTGATCCGGGCTTCAGCCTCTACGACCTCGCCGACCGCCTGCGCAGCAGGGGCTGGCAGGTGCCCGCCTACCCCTTCACCGGCGCCCTCGCCAGCCAGGCCTTCCAGCGGATCATGGTGCGGCGCGGCTTCAGCCGCGACATGGCCGATCTGCTGCTGCAGGACATCCGTCAGGCGATCGACCACTTCGAGCAGCACCCGATCAGCGTGCCCCTCTCGGCTGCCGAGGCGGCCTCCTACAACCATCTCTAGGTGGTGTCTGGCCGCGGATCAGTCGCCGGCGTGGTAGCTGCTGCGCACCAGCGGCCCGCTGCGCACCTGGACGAAGCCCAGCTCCCGGGCCAGGGCACCGAGGCGCTCGAACGCGTCCGGAGTCCAGTAGCGCGCCACCGGCAGGTGGGCCAGGGAGGGGCGCAGGTACTGGCCCAGGGTGAGGCGCTGGCAGTCCACTGCCCGCAGATCGCGCAGGGTCTCCACCACCTCCTGCTCGCTCTCCCCCAGCCCCAGCATCAGGCCGCTCTTGGTGGGGATGGCGGGGGCCAGCTCCCGGGCTGCGGCCAGCAGTCCCAGAGAGCGGCGGTAGGTGGCGCCGCGGCGCACCTCCCCCTGCAGCCGCTCCACGGTTTCGAGGTTGTGGTTGAAGCACACCGGCGTCGCCGCCAGCACCGTGGCCAGCCGCTGGCGCTGGGCGGCCAGGGCCGCCTCGGGATCGGCCAGGCCGCCCCAGAAATCGGGGGTGAGCACTTCAATCGCTACGGCGGGGCTGCGGCGCCGGATCGCGGTCATGGTGGCGGTGAACAGGCTGGCGCCGTGGTCGGCCAGATCGTCCCTGGCCACGGCGGTGAGCACCACATAGCGCAGCTGCAGCGTGGCCACGGCCTCCGCCACCCGCTCGGCCTCGGCCCCGTCCACGGGCAGCGGCGCCCGGCCTTTGTCCACCTGGCAGAAGGCGCAGCTGCGGGTGCAGATCGGACCGCCCAGCAGAAAGGTGGCCGTGCCGGCGGCATAGCACTCGCCCCGGTTGGGGCAGCGGCCCTCCTCACAGATGGTGTGCAGCCGCTGCTGCTTCACCACCCCCTGCACCGATTCCAGGGCGGAGGCCTCGCCGATCGGCCGCCGCAGCCAGGCGGGCAGCCGTTCGGCCGGGGCGATGCTGCTGTACCGGCTGGTGGAGGTCTGGCTCATGGCTGGTCGTTCATTCCATCCGCCGCCGCCCCTCGAAGGCCCGGGCCAGGGTCACCTCGTCGGCGTACTCCAGCTCACTGCCCACGGGCAGGCCGTAGGCGATGCGGGTCACGGTGGTGAAGGGTTTGAGCAGTCTGGCCAGGTAGAGGCTGGTGGTGTCTCCCTCCACGCTGGGGGTGAGGGCCAGGATCATCTCCTCGATGCCCTCATCGGCCACCCGCTGCACCAGCGGCCCGATCTGCAGCAGCTCCGGGCCGATCCCGTCCATGGGCGAGATCAGGCCGCCCAGCACGTGATAGCTGCCCCGGAACTCCCGGGTGCGTTCCATGGCCAGCAGGTCGCGGGAGTCGGCCACCACACAGAGCTGGCCGTTGCGGCGCTCCTCATTGCGGCAGATCTCGCACAGGGGCTCAGCCGAGAGGTGAAAGCACCGCTGGCACTGGCCCACCTGGCTGCGGGCCGCCAGCAGGGCGTCGGCGAAGCTGCGGATCTGCTCCTCCGGCTGGCGCAGCAGGTGCAGGGCCAGCCGCTGGGCCGTGCGGGGGCCGATGCCGGGCAGCCGCTCGAACTGGTCGATCAGCCGGGCCAACGGGCGCGTGAAGCCGCTCAGCGAACCGCCGCAGATGGGCTGAATGTAGGCGGGCCGGCGCTCGCAGCAGAATGGCGCCACCGGTCCCCCTCTCCCTGCCATGACCAGCCCCTCCGCCCTGCTGCCGCGACCCCTCGTGCGGGGGGCCCTGGCCCTGCTGCTGGCCGTGGCGCTGGTGGGCTGCAGTGCCGCTTCAGCGGGGCTGAACCGCTTCCAGAACCCCGACGGCCGCTTTGCCTTCCTCTATCCCACCGGCTGGGTGCGGGTGCAGGTGAGCGGCGGCCCCCAGGTGGTGTTCCACGACCTGATCAACAGCGATGAGACCCTCAGCCTGGTGATCTCCGAGGTGACCCCCGAGAGCGACCTCACCAGCCTGGGCAGTGCGGTGGCCGTGGGGGAGCAGCTGCGCCGGGCCGTGATCGCCACCGAGGGCAGTGGTCGCCAGGCGGAGCTGCTCCAGGCCGATGAGCGCCAGCAGGACGGCCGCACCTTCTACGACCTCGAGTACGCCGTGCACCTCGACGACCGCGATCGCCACGAGTTCGCCACGGTGGTGGTGGACCGGGGGCGCCTGTACACCTTCGCGGCCAGCACCAATGAGGCGCGCTGGGACAAGGTGAACGAGCTGTTCCACCAGGTGGTGACCTCCTTCACGCTGCTGGTCTGAGCCGGAGCGGGAGGGGCGCTGGCCCGGGCCATGGCGATGGCTGCCGCTGTGTTGGTGGTGGGGGGCGGCCTCTGCGGCGGGCTGGTGGCCCTGGAGCTGGCGGCGCTGGGGCTGGAGGTGGTGCTGGTGGAGGGGACTGAGCCCGCCGCCACAGAGCTGAGCTACGGCCTGATGCCCCTGCCGGCCGCCCTGCCCTGGCTGCGGCTGCAACTCCGCCATGGCCCCCTGGGGCTGCGCTGCCGCTGGCTGCGGCTGCACAGCGCCGCTGAACCCGCAGGTTCCTTTCCCTGGCTGGATCGCCTGCCCCTGCCCGCCGCCCAGGTGGAGGCCCCGCTGTTCCTGGCCGCCCTGCCCGCCGCCCTGGCTGCCGCAGGGGTGCAGGTGCTCCGGGGTCAGGTGCGGGGCCCGCTGCAGAACGGCCCGGGGGGCTGGCGGCTGGCGTTGGAGCCGCCCCCGGGCGCTGGTGGTGGCGCCAGGGGCTCAGCTGCTGATCCTGGGCTGGAGGCCGCCCAGGTGGTGCTGGCCGCCGGTGCCGGCTGCCGCCAGCTCTGGCCTGCTCTTGCACCAGGCCTGCAGACCAGCTGGGCGGGGGTGCTGGAGCTCGCCGAAGCCCCGCCCCGGGGCCTCTGCTGGCCGGCTGAACTGACGGTGCCGCGGCGCTTTCAGCGGCCTGCCCTGGAACGCCAGGCGTTCGCCCCAGGGCCAGTGGCCTGGGTGGTGGATGCTGGCCTGGTGCTGAGCGCGGATCGCTGGCTGGCCGGCCAGATCAGCCTTGTGGGTGCGGAAGCTGCGGTGGGTGCGCAGGCGCCCGGGGCGCAGCTGCCGGATCCGGCGGCGATGGAGGAGCGCCTGCGCCAGGGGCTGAGCGGCCTGAGCCCCTCCCTGGCTGGGGCCACCGCCCGCTACCGCCAGGTGCCGGTGACCTTCTCCCCAACGGCCACGCCGCTGGTGGGCCCGGTGGGCGGGGCGCCGGGGCTGTGGGTGTTGAGCGGCTTCTCGGCGGCCTTCAGCCAGGTGCCCCAGCAGGCGCTGCGCCTGGCCCAGGCCATCGCTGCCGCCGCGGCCGATTCGGTTCAGTAACCGAGTCAGCCTCAGTCAGAGGGGGCAACCCTCAGTAGACGTAGTTGTTGTCGAAGCTGCCGTCGCCGTCACCGGCGGGCCTGGGCCAGTCGGCCTCCCAGTAGCTGATGCCATCGAGCATGAAGGGCCGTCCCCCCAGGCGCTCCGTCTTGAGTTCGGTGGTGCCCATGGCGGTGATCAGGCCCCCCAGTTCCATCGGTCCCAGGTTGGTCTTCACGTCGTTGCCACCGGCGGCGAGCAGCATCGGCAGCCGCACCAGGTTTTCAGGCCGGGTGAGCTTGCGGAACAGGGCCTTGAGGGCCAGCTGCTGCCGCTCGATGCGGCCGATGTCGCCCCATTCGTCATGGCGAAAGCGCAGGAAGCCCTCCAGGTCGTTGCCCTTGAGCCGCTGGGGTCCGGGCTGGAGATCGATCGAGAGCCCCTGGCTTCTGTCCGTGTAGCGCATCCGCTTCGGCACATCCACGTCGATGCCGCCGAGGGCGTCGGAGATGCGGCGGATGGCGTTCAGATTCACCACCACGTGGTGGGTGATCGGCCGCCCCATCTTGAGGGAGAGTTCCCGCTCCAGCAGGTCGGTGCCCCCGAGTGAGTAGAGCGCATTGATCTTGGTGGGGCGGTACCCGTCCGCGTCGATGTACGTGTCGCGGGGCACCTGGATGATGCTGGTGATGCCACCATTGATGCGCAGCGTGGCGATCACATCGGTGTTGCTGCCGCTGGCATCGGTCCCCAGCACGAGGATGTTCTGGTCGCCGATGCCGCTCCAGGCGGCAAAGGGATTGGTGATGCGGGGGTTCTCCGGCAACGATGCGCCGCTCAACCAGTCCGCCAGCGGCATGGACGCCAGCAGCCCGCCCCCCAGCCCGATCAGCATCGCCAGCAGCACCGGCCCGCGCCGGCGCCGCTTGGGGGGCTGCTGATGGGGGGCCCGCCGGGCCTCGCTGGTCTTCATGGAGAAACGCTATTGCACAGCGGCGTGGTGCACGGTTGCCGCTGAGCCGGTTGGACGGGCAGCCACCTTGGCGGCCTAGGCCCTCAGCATCTCGTCGAGCTGTTCATCGCGGCGCAGGCCGGCCTGCACCCGCCAGAGGTTGGCGTAGACGCCGCCGGCACGGATCAGCTGGTCGTGGCGCCCGCTCTCCACAATCTGGCCCTGGTCCATCACCACGATCCGATCGGCATGGCGCACAGTGGAGAGGCGGTGGGCGATCACCAGGGTGGTGCGCTCTGCCGTGAGGTGCTCCAGGGAGCGCTGGATGGCGGCCTCGGTCTCGTTGTCCACAGCGGCCGTGGCCTCGTCGAGCACCAGCACCGGCGGGTCCTTGAGGATGGCGCGGGCCAGGGCGATGCGCTGGCGCTGGCCGCCGGAGAGGCGTTGGCCTCGCTCGCCCACCACCGTGGCGTAGCCCTGGGGCAGGGCCCGGATGAAGTCGTCGGCTTCGGCGCGGCGGGCGGCGGCCTCGATCGCCTCGGGGCTGGCCTCGAAGCTGCCGTAGGCGATGTTTTCCGCCACCGTGCCATGGAACAGGAACACCTCCTGGCTCACCAGGCCGATGGCCTGGCGCAGGTCATCGAGCCGCAGGGTGCGGATCGGAATGCCGTCCAGGCTGATCTCGCCCTCCTGGATCGCGTAGAGCCGAAGCAGCAGCTTCACGATCGTGCTCTTGCCCGATCCGGTGGCCCCCACGATGCCGAGGGTGCTGCCCGCGGGGATCGCCAGATCGAACCCCTGCAGCAGGGGCTCGCGGCCCCCATAGCCGAACTGCACGGCGTCGAAGCGGATCTCGCCCCGCACCTGCTCCACGGGCAGGGGGCGCTCACCACCGTGGATCGCCACCGGCGTGTCGAGCAGGTCGAGCACCCGGTTGGTGGAGGCCATCGCGCGCTGGTAGTCGTCCAGGGTGCGGCCCAGGGTGGTGAGCGGCCAGAGCAGGCGCTGGGTGATGAACACCAGAAAGGCGTAGGTGCCCGTGGCGATGGCGCCGCTCTCGGCCTGGAGGCCACCGATCACCAGGATGGCGATGAAGGCGAACAGGATCGCGTAGCGGATCAACGGCACGAAGGCCGCCGAGAGCCCGATTGCCCGGCGGTTGGCCTGGCGGTAGGCCTGGCTCTGCCGCCGCAACCGCTCCAGCTCCCAGCCCTCGGCGGTGTAGCTCTTGATCGTGAGCATGCCGCCCAGGTTGGTGCTGAGCTGGCTGGCCAGGTCGCCGGCCTGCTGCCGCACGGCGGCATAGCGCGGTGCCAGCCGCTTCTGGAACCGCAGCGACCCCCACAGGATCACCGGGATCGGCAGGAACGACAGCCCCGCCACCGTGGGCGAGAGCACGGCCATGGCGCCGCCGACGGCCAGCACGGTGGTGAGCAGCTGCAGGATCTCGTTGGCGCCGTGGTCGAGGAAGCGCTCCAGCTGGTTGATGTCGTCGTTGAGCACGGCCATCAGCCGGCCGCTGCTGCTGGTTTCGAAGTAGGCCATCTCCAGCTGCTGAAGATGGTCGTAGGCCTCGAGGCGCAGCTCGTGCTGCACGGTCTGGGCCAGGTTGCGCCAGAGCACGCCGTAGAGGTATTCGAACAGCGACTCAGCGCTCCAGATCAGAAAGGAGAGCAGCGCCAGCACACCCAGCTGGCCAGCCACGCTGCTGACCCCGAAGCTGCTCAGCCAGGCGGTGTCCTGCCGCACCACCACATCCACCGCCAGGCCGATCAGCACCGGTGGTGCCAGATCGAACAGCTTGTTGAGCACCGAACAGGCCGAGGCCAGTCTCACCAGACGCCGGTGGGGCCCCAGGGCCGCCAGCAGGCGCCGCAGGGCCGGGGGCTGGGCAGGGTGATGGCTGGTCGGGGGGGCTGTGGGGGGTGGCGACATGGCAGGGGAGAGGGGCTGGGGCGTGCAGGCCCCACTCTCCCCTTCCGGGATCACCAGCGGTTGCCGCCGCCCCCATAGCCGCCGCCACCGCCGCCATCGCGGTTGCCGCCCCCGTAGCCACCGCGGCCACCGCCACCGCCACCGCCTTCGCGGGGGGTGGCCTTGTTGACGCGGATCATGCGCCCCATCCACTCCACGTTCTGGAGGTCGTCGATGGCCTTCTGTTCCTCGGCATCGCTGGCGAGTTCCACAAAGGCGAAGCCCCGCTTGCGACCGGTTTCGCGATCGAGCGGCAGGCTGCACTGACGCACCTCCCCGTACTGGCCGAAGAGATCAACCAGATCCTCGCGTTCAGCCTGGAAGGAGAGGTTGCCGACGTAGATGGTCATGAATGAAGCAAAACCTGGAACGGATTCCTGGCGACGGAAAGGGGTGGTGCCGGCCAGCTGGTGCTGGTGCAGCGCTCCCCTCCGGAGCCAGTGGGAATCGCTGCCAATTTAGGGGGCAAACCAGAGCGAGAGGCTCGGCTGCCCGGGCGGACGTAGTCCTGGCCACCCAGCACCGACAGGGGTTGAGTGTCAACAACCTTGAAGCTGTTCCTGAAGAGACTCTGTAGAAGCCCGAGTGATCCCGGTCGCTCGGGCATTGTCAGCAAACCCTGATCTAGCCGAGTGGTTGCCATGACGGCCCCTGTTCCCTGGAGCCTGGCCTGGAGCGAAGACGGCGAGCTGGCTCCCCAGGATCGCTTTGATCTCCTCCAGAGCCTGGTGCAGACCGAGAGCCTGGAGGCCCAGGTCTCGTTGATCGCGGCCGTGGAGGTGATGGCGCTGAACGAGGTCAGCGCCAGCCAGTGCACCACTGTCACCACACTCTGGGCCTGAGCCCGAGGGCTGGACTCAGCCCTGGAACCGGGAGATCTGCAGGGGTTTGTTCAGCACCCGCAGCTCCCGCAGGCTCGCGAAGATGTCCTCGGGCATGCCCTTCGGCAGGTCGATGATGCTGTGGGCATCAAAGATCTGAATCCGGCCGATCGCCTTGCCCTGCAGGCCGGTCTCGTTGGCGATCGCACCCACCAGGTTGCCCGGCTTGATGCGGTCGCGCCAGCCGAGTTCCACCCGGAAGCGGTCCATGTCGGCTTCGGGAGCCCCCAGAGAGCGCTCGGGGCGTCCGCCGCCGCGGCGCAGCTCCCGGCCACTGTCGCGGCCACCGTCACGACCCCCGTCACGGAACTCCCGGCCACCATCGCGGCCGTCGCGGCGGGCCGGGCCCTGGGGCCGCACCTGGGTGAAGTCGTCATTGCCTTGCAGCAGCAGGGTCTTGCCCGCCAGACCCAGTTCCAGGGCGGCCAGGGCCAGCTGGTCTGGGGAGCAGCCCTGTTCCTGGGCCACCCGCTGCAGGATCTCGCCCAGCAGGGCCCGTTCATCGGCGCTGATGGCGCTCTGCTGCAGGGAGCCGGTGAGGCGCATGCGCAGGCGATCGAGGCGGCTCTGGTTGATGGTGGCGTTGTTGGGCACCTCCATCGGCTCGATCGGCTTGCCCACCGCCCGCTCCAGCCCGCCCAGGAAGCGCCGCTCCCGGGGGGTGAGGAACAGGATCGCGTCGCCCTTGCGGCCCGCCCGGCCGGTGCGGCCGATGCGGTGCACGTAGGCCTCGCCGTCAAAGGGGATGTCGTAGTTGATCACCAGGGCGATCCGCTCCACATCGAGGCCGCGGGCGGCCACGTCCGTGGCCACCAGCACGTTCACCTGGCCGGTCTTGAGCCGCTCGATCGTGCGCTCCCGCTGGGCCTGGGGCACGTCGCCGTTGAGCACGGCCACGTCGTAGCCATGGGCCTCCAGCGATTCAGCCACGTTGAGGGTGATGGCCTTGGTGCGGGCGAAAATGATCACCCCCTCGCTGGTCTCGCTCTCGAGCACGCGCTCCAGGGCGGCCAGCTTGAGGGGGGCCTGCACGGTGAGGTAACGCTGACGGATGCGGCTTGCATCGGCGGCCCGCGTCTTGATCGTGATTTCGGCGGGGCTGTTGAGGTATTGCTGCGAAATCCGGCGTATTTCGGCCGGCATCGTGGCGGAGAAGAGCACCACCTGGCGTTTCTCGGGCAGCTGGCCGAGCACCCATTCCACGTCGTCGATGAAGCCCATGCGCAACATCTCATCGGCCTCGTCGAGCACCAGGGCCCGCAGCTCCGAGAGGTCCAGGGTTCCCTGGCGCATGTGGTCCATCACCCGCCCGGGGGTGCCCACCACGACCTGGGCGCCGCGGCGCAGGTGGTGGATCTGGTCGCGGAAGTCGGCGCCGCCATACACGGCCACCGTGCGCACCTGGGGCAGATGGGAGGCGTAGGTGCTGAAGGACTCAGCCACCTGGATGGCCAGTTCCCGGGTGGGAGCCAGCACCAGCACCTGGGGCTTGCGCTGCTCGGGGTCCAGGCCGGCCAGCATCGGCAGGGCGAAGGCCGCCGTCTTGCCGGTGCCGGTCTGGGCCTGGCCCACCAGGTCGCGGCCCAGCATCAGCTCGGGGATCGCCGCCGACTGAATCGGGGAGGGCTCGCTGTAGCCCACGGCCTCCAGGGCCTGGAGCAGCTCCGGGCCGAAGCCGAAATGGGCGAAGCCGCTGGCCGGTCCGCGGTCGTTGCCGCCAGCCGCCGCGGGGGCCTGGCTGGTGGTCTCGGCAGCAGGGGAGGTTGCTGAGCCGGAAGTGTCCGCAGCAGGGCTCTCCTGGGCCGGCGTGGCCGAGCTCTGCAAGGCAGCCCCGGAGCCGTCTTCGATGGGAGTCATCGGCGCCGCGCTCTCGGCTCCCGGATCGCTTGAGCCGGTGGCCGCAGCCGCCATGGCCACAGGGGCGGTGGTGTCGCTGCCGAGAACGGCCTGGGGAGTGGTGGAAATGGTGTCGCTGGGGGTGGTGGTGGGGTCGGGGCACACGACGGTGGTGCCGCTGAACGATTCAGTCACGGAAGTCAATCGAGCCTGTGCAGGCCAGGGCCTGGTGGAATCCTTCTTCGCAGGACGGCAGATGCCCAGATGGAGGGAACCGCTGGACCATCAAGGGGTTGTCGTCGCTGTGGGCTCCCGCCGGTCGATGACATGCACGACGCTGAGGCGATGGGCTGAGGAGCCGTTGACCTTGCTGCCGCTGAGATCGCGCCAATGAAGGCGAATCTCCTTGAAATCCTTGAGTTCTTGGAAATCCTTAGAACTGCCTTGCCCTTGAGAAAGGGTGAAATCAAACTTTATCACCCTGGGGTGTGATCAACTCCGCCCGATGTCTGGCGCGGGTGAGAGCGGTGTACAGCAGGCGGTCGCTGGGGCGCCCTGTTTCTGGCATCAGGATCCACACCTCCTCGGCTTCGCTGCCCTGGGCTTTGTGCACCGTGAGGGCCAGGGCCGGCTGCAGCGTCGGCAGCTGGGCCGGGTGGAGCCAGAGGTGCTCGCCGCCGCCCACGCCGAACAGCAGGCGCGGCTCCTGCCCCTGCTCCCCTCCCGCGAGGATCCCCACATCGCCGTTGGCCAGCCCCAGCTCGAGCAGGTTGTGCTGGCAGAGCACCGGTGTTCCCAGCGGCCACTGCTGCACCGGTTGCTCCAGGAGCTCGCCCAGCAGGGCCCGGTGGATCGCCTCCACCCCCCAACGTCCGCGGCGTACGGGGGTGAGCACCAGCAGGGCATCGAGCTGGGCCAGCAGCCGCGCCTCGGCCTGCTGGTCCCCGGGCCGGGTGCTGTCGCTCAGCCGGCGCAGCTCCTGCTGCTGCCGCTGCAGCCGCTCCAGCAGTTCACCCGGCAGCCGCCGCGGCGAGGCCTGTCGCCAGGCCAGGTTGTCGCCGGGCTGCAGCTGGCGCAGCTGGGGCATCAGATGGCGCCAGTCGCCTGATCCCTGCGGCGCCGCGTCCACCGGCTTGGGGCCAGGGCTGGGCCGCAGGCTGGCCGCCGCAGTGGCGATGGCGCCGCCGTTGCGGTAGGTGGTGCGCAGCTCCACAGCTGCGGCGCCCAGGGCCTGCCGCCTGTCGGCACGCTGCAGCTCCAGCAGCACCGGCCCGGGGCCCACCGGCGCCAGCTGGGCGCCATCCCCCACCAGCACCAGGCTGGCCTGGGCCGGCAGCGCCTCCAGCACCGCCTGCATCAGGGCCAGGTCCACCATCGACACCTCATCGATCACGAGCAGATCCAGCTCCAGCGGGTGCTGGCGGTTGCGCCCGAAGCGCTCCCCCTGGCTCTCCAACAGGCGGTGCAGGGTGGTGCAGGGCACCAACTCGGTGCGGGCCAGGCTGGCCCGCAGCCGGGCCGCGGCCTTGCCGGTGGGTGCCGCCAGGTGGATGCGGGCAGCGGGGTCCCGCTGACGCACGGCCTCCAGCATTCCCCCCACGGTGCTGGTTTTGCCGGTGCCCGGCCCCCCTTCCAGCAGCACGAGCTGGTGGTTCAGCACCGCCGCCACCGCCCGCCGCTGGTCGGCATCGAGCCGGCCCGCCGCAGGGATGGCCCCAACCTCTTCCGGGGCGGTGACGGCCCGGGCCCGCTGGATCAGGGCCTCCAGCACCTGCTGGCGCTGGGCATGCCAGCGCCGCCACAACAGCCGATCGCCTTCCAGCACGAGGGGGCCCCAGGGGTCGCTGGCCAGGGGCGAGGCCGCCACCGCCCGGCGCTGCTCCGGATCGGCCAGCACCAGCTCCAGCTGACCCTCCGCCAGGGCGCCGGTGAGGGCCGCCATCACGGCGTCCAGCTGCGGATTGCTCTGACAGCCATGCAGCCGGGGCAGGGCCTCCTGGAGCGAGGCGGCCAGGGCGCCAAGCCAGGCCGGCCGCGGGTTGCCAGCGGGGTCGGGCAGGGCGGCGGGGGAGCTGGTCATGGCGCCCCCTCCAGCACCCGATCCAGGGCCAGCAGGCGCTCCAGGGGCGGGGTCTCCACCGCCAGCCCTGGCAGCAGCACGGCCTTGGCGGCCTGCCGCTGCGCCCGCTGCGTCGGCCCCGGCACGCCCCGCAGGAACACGTAGGCATAGCCGCCCAGGTGGCAGGCAGGGTCGTAGCCGGGCAGGCGCCAGCGCAGGTAGCGGTGCAGGGCCACCAGATAGAGGTGGGCCTGCAGCGGGTAGTGGTTCGCGGCCATCAGGGCGGCCAGGGCATCAGGTCCGTAGTGGCAGGGACCGCAGGCCAGGGGCTGGCCATCCCCATCCCGCTCGCCCAGCCAGTTGCTCTTCCAGTCGAGCACCCACCAGCGCTCGCCCTGGCGGAACACCAGGTCGATCGAGCCCGTCAGGAAGCCGCGGCTGTGCACGTCCAGCAGGGCCAGCCGGTCGGCGTAGTCGGCACCGAAAGGACCGCCAGGGTGGTCGAGGAACGGCCGGGCCAGGGCCTGGGCCCGCACCAGGCCGAGGGGCAGATCGAAGCCCATCTCGTTCAGCCGCTCCGTCTGGGGCAGCTGGGCCAGCTGGAAGGCACCCAGGGGGCCCCCCAGGGGGCTCAACCGCAGCTGATCCAGCCCAGTGAGCAGGCACTCCAGGTGGCTGGCGGCGATGCCGCTGCGCTGCAGCTCCCTGCCCACCAGCTCGGCCTGGACCGCGGCGGGTTGCTGGTAGTCGAGCTGCTCCAGGATGCGGTGCAGGCAATCGCCTGCCTGGGAGCCGCGGGGGAAGTCCGCCAGGGGGCTCTCGGCTGGCCACGGTGCTTCTGGCTTTCCGGACGGCTCGCCGGCCAGGGAGGCGCTCAGCGGCTCGGGCAGCTCGGGCTCCCGGGCGATGTCATCGGTTTCCCGCCCCTCCTCCAGGGTCTGGGGGGCGGCGGCGTGGCTGCCCCGGGTCCAGCTGGTGTAGCTGCTGCGGCCCCAGGTGCGATCGAGGGGGTGGCTGGGCACTGGCCCCACGGCCAGCATCGGGCCCACCGCAGCCGCTGGAGCCACCGGCACGGGCGCGCCGGGATCGGGAAGGTCGCGCAGCCGCAGCGGCAGAGTCCGCCGGGCGATCTCCTGGTCGAGGCGCTGGCGCAGTTCCTGGTCGGAAGGGTCGGTGTAGGGGTCGTCGCCCGGCCCGGGTGGGGGCTCCTGGCTGAACAGCCAGCCATGCAGGGGGTTGCCCTGCTGCTGCTTCACCGCACCCCAGGCCAGCAGCAGGCGTCGCCGGGCCCTGGTGCAGGCCACGTAGGCCCGCCGCTCCGCCTCCTGCAGTTCGGCCTCGCCGTGCTGCAGCCAGGCCTGAGCGCCCCGGCCCCAGTGGGCGTTCAGGTGCAGGTCGAGCAGCGGGGCGGGGTGGTCCGGCGGCTGCCAGCGCAGGCCCGGGTCCGGGGGGCGGCGGCTGGGGGCCTTCCACAGGTAGGGGCAGAGCACCACGGGGTATTCGAGGCCCTTGCTGCGGTGGATCGTCACCACCCACACGGCCCCATCCTCCACGTCGCTGTGGGGCTGGTGGGTCTCGGGGGGATCGGGGTCAGGCTCCAGGCGCCGCTGCCGCAGCCAGTCGGCGGCGGCGGCCGGCCCGAGCTGGCGGCTGTGCAGCTGCTCCTGCACCAGGGCGGCGCACTGCTGCAGATCGGCCAGCAGCCTGCCGCCCGGGGCGAGCCGGGCCAGGCCCGGGGCGTCGAGCAAGGCGGCCAGTACCCCCATCAGGCCGCGGCGCTGCAGCTGCTCGGTGCCGCTGGCCAGCTGGGCGGCGAGGGCGCTCCACCGCTCCGGGGTGGCTGCAGCCAGCTCCGCCGCACTCCAGCCCAGCAGCGGCGAGGCGGCCAGCAGCCGCAGCCGGCGGGGATGGCCGGGGTGGGCGAGGGCATCGAGCAGGCGCTGCAGGGCTGTGGCCCCCGGGCTGCTGAACACATCGCCGTCCATCACCAGGCGGCTGGCGATCCGGCAGCGCTCCAGGGCTGCCCGCAGCTGCTCGGCCTGGCGGTGGGTGTTCACCAGCAGGCAGATGTCCTGGGGGACCTCGCCGCCAGCGATCAGCTCCACCACCACCTGGGCCACCTGGCCGGGCAGGCGTTTCTCCAGCTCCGTGCTGCTCTGGGGGGCCTCGCCGGCACCCTCGCCACTGGCCAGCCACAACAGCTCCAGGCTGCTGGCCGGCCCCTGGTCCCCTAAGGCCGCCTGACCAGGCCGGGGCTCCACTTCGGGCACCTCCAGTCCGGAGCGCCGCAGGCCCGGTGCCATCAGGCCGTTGAGGGCCTCGATCAGGGGTCCGGTGGCGCGGTAGTTGGTGGTGAGGGCGCTGATGCCCCCACTGGTTTCAGCCGCAGCGGCCGCAAGCCTGTAGGTGGCCAGCTCGCCGCCGCGGAAGCGGTAGATCGCCTGCTTGGGATCGCCCACCAGCACCAGCCGGTGCCGCTCGGGACTGAAGGCCCGCGACAGGATCCGCCACTGGATCGGATCGGTGTCCTGGAACTCGTCGATCAGGGCGGCGGCGTAGCGCTCCGCCACGGCCTCCAGCAGGGGGGAGGGGGCGTGGGAATCCGCGCCGGGATCGAGGCTCTCCAGCAGCTGGCCGTAGCCCATGCGGCCACTGCGCTGGCGCCGCCGGGCCAGCTCGCGGCGGCCCCAGTGGCAGGCATGCAGCAGCAGCGCCTCCGCCGGACCATCCAGCAAGGCTGCCACGGCCTCCATCAGGGGCCGCTCCGGCAGGCTTGGCTCCCGGCCGCCGGGGTCTGACGGGTCGGCCTCGATCGGTCTGGCCCGCTTCAGGAAGGCGCCGGGGTGGAAGTACTCGTTGAGTTCCTTCTGGGCCAGGCAGGCGGCGTGGTCGCCGCCGTCCGGTTGGCCCGCGATCCAGCCGCTCACGATGGCGCAGCGGTCCTTTCTGGGGCGCGGCGCGTAGGGAGTGATCGTGCTGAACCCCCTGGAGCGCCAGTCGGCCGCCGTGCTGCAGAGACTGGCTTCCAGGGCCTGGCTGTGCCGGGCCCAGAGGTCGCAGAAGGTGGTCCAGCTGCTCCCCCAGAGGTCCACCAGCTGGGCCGTCAGGGGCTGGTGGGCCTCCATCCCAACGGGCAGGGGGTCGAGGGCGAGGGCGGGATCGCCATCCAGCCGCGCCAGCAGCTGCACCAGGGTGTCGGGGCCCTTGAGCCGGCTCTGCACCCCTGCCAGCAGATGGGCAGGCAGGGCCAGCACCTGCTGGCGCCAGTAGTCGTGGCACACCTGCCGCAGCAGGGGAGCGGAATCGGTGTCGAGCTGCAGCTTGGGCGGATGGCCCCCCTCAAGGGCGTGGCGCTCCAGGGTGCGCAGGCAGAAGCCGTGGATGGTGGTGATGTCGGCACCATCGAGGTCCTCGAGGGCCAGCAGCAGGGGGGGCCGCAGTGCTTCGGTGCGCGGCCCGGCCCAGGCGAGCCAGTCCACCAGGGTGGGATCGAGATCCGCCCAAGGCCCGGCGCCCCTGTCTTCCATGGCCTCTTGCCCAGCTCCCGCCCCGGCCTCCAGCGCGGCAAGGGCCTGCTGCAGGCGACGACAGATCCGATCGCGCAACTCGGCGGCGGCGGCGTTGGTGAAGGTCACCACCAGCAGCTGGCTCAGGGGCAGCCCTTCCTCGCTCACGAGGCGCAGCACCAGATGGGCCAGGGAGAAGGTTTTACCGGTGCCGGCGCTGGCCTCCAGCAGCCTCAGCCCCGGCGTCAGCGGAAAGCGGTTGGCCTCGAACACAGCCTTCATGCCAGCCGCTCCCGCAGCGGAGCGAGCAGCTCGGCGGCCAGCTCCCGCACCGGGTTCTGCTCCAGCAGCACCACCCCCGGCAGCTCAGCCCCGAAACAGAGGGCCTGCTCGGGCTCCAGCCGCTCACCAGCCAGCTGGAAGCCCCCCTCCCAGCAGCTGATCGCGGCGCTGTCGCCTTTCTGCAGCAAGGCCCAGCCCGTCTCCGGCGGCACCGGCCAGCAGCGCTGCCGCCACTGCTGGCGCAGGGCGGCCAGGCGCTCCAGTTCGGCCCGGGCGCCTGCTGCATCGGGGGCCCGCAGCTCCAGCTCCTTCCCGAATCCCTTGCTGCCGCGGGCCACCAGCACGGCCCCGCTGGGCTGCTGGTCGGCGGCGGCGGCCAGCAGCAGCCGCAGCCACAGCTCCAGCCGCTGGCGGCTGCGGGCCCGGGCGGTGTGCACGAGCACCACGGAGCTGCCGCGCCAGGGCAGCTCCTGCTGCCAGCACTGCCAGCTGGCCAACCGCTGCTGCGCCGGTCCCAGGGCCTCCAGGGCTGCGCTGAGGTCGCGCCAGCGCCGCGCCAGGCCCTCCGCCTCCAGTTGTCCTCCTGCCATGGGCGGCAGCAGGCCGCGCCCCCGCTGGGCCTCAAGCCAGCTGCCGGCCTCAGCCAGGGGATCATCCGCCGGATCGGCCGGCCAGGCCTCGCCCCGGCCCAGGGCCTGGCGCAGCAGGGAGGAGCGCTGGCGCTCGTCCAGGCCGGCGGCGTCCAGATCCTCGATGGCCTCGCTCCACTCCTTCGGTTGCAGGCCGAGCGACTCCAGCCAGCTCCCCTGGGGTTGCACCAACCAGTGGCGCAGGTCCTCGTAGGGGCTGATGGGCGAGGCGCTAGGCGCGTTGCTGTCCGGGGCGGCCGTGGCCGCCAGGGGATGCAGCGGGGGGGGCTGCGGCTGATCCAGAAGCCGCCGAGCCGCCAGCCGGCGGCGGTCGCAGCTGGCCGGCGGTCCCTCCGCCGTCGGTAGGAAATTGGCCCGCTCGAGGGGGTTGGCGCGATGCTCCTGCACCAGCCCTGAAGAGGCCTCGGCGGGGCTGAGGGCACTCTGGAGCCAGGAGATCCACTGGCTCAACGGGGTGGCGGGCTGCAGTGGCTCCCCCTTGCGCTCGTCGCGGCAGTTCCAGGTGATCAGCAGGTGGTCGCGCGCCGAGAGCAGGGCCTCCAGCAGGGCGTAGCGATCCTGATCCGCCGGGCTGGGATCGCCCAGCTGCCGCCGCTGCTCCAGGTGGTGAAAGCCAGGCCGCCGGCTCTGCCGCGGAAAGCTGCCCCCATCCAGGCCCATCAGCACGATCACCCGGTGGGGAATCGCCCGCATCGGCTCCAGGGCACTGATCGTGAGTGCCCCGCTGCGGTGGCCGAACCGGCCGGCCTCCTCGGCCAGCCGCTCCTCCAGCACCGCCGCCACCACGGGAGCCGCGAGTTGCAGGTCACAGCCGGCGGCGGCCCGCTGCCAGTCGTCGATGGCGGCGAGCAACGGCGGCAGCTCCCAGGCCGCTTCGCCTGCGTCGCCGAACAGATCCTCCAGGCCGGCCTGCAGGCTCCTGGCCCAGGCGCCACAGCTGCGAGGCCGCCGCCACCGCTCCAGCCAGTGGCGCAGGCGGCCCAGCAGATGCAGCCAGCGCCCCAGCAGCTCCAGGCTGGTGCCAGCGGCAAATGGCGCCGTCTCGGCCGGGGCCAGGCCGGGCGTCTCGGGCAGCACCAGCCCCAGCAGCAGCCGATCGATCGCCCAGCTGAGGCTGCCGCAGGCCTCGCCGCCCCGCTCGGTGCCATCCAGTCCCCAGCGGAACCCCAGCCGCTGCAGGTTGCGGTGCAGGTCGGCCGTCTCCTCGGCGCTGAGCTGGAAGCGCTGCCCCAGGGCCGGGCTCTCCAGCAGGGCCTGCAGCGAGGAGGCGGTGAGCCTCTCCCCCGCCTGGCGCAACAGGGCCAGCAGGCTGGGGCCCAGACCGGCCTGGCCCTGCTGGCTGCGATCGGTGAGTCGCCAGTCGAGCGCCACCCCGGTGGCCTCGCGGTCGCCGAACACCGAGGCCACCAGGGGGGCGAAGTCATCCACCTGGGGTGTCATCACCAGCACGTCCCGGGGCTGCAGGCTGGGGTCGTCATGCAGCAGCTGCAGGATGCGGTCCCGCACCAGCTCCAGCTGGCGCAGCCGTCCCGGACAGGCGTGGAATTCCAGCGAGCGATCCCCCCTGGCGCGCTCCAGCTTGGTGCTGCTGGCGGGATCGACCAGCTGGCGCTGCAGCTGCCGCAGCAGCGGTGTCAGCTGCCCCGGGCCGGTGGGGCCGGTAGCGGAGGCCAGGCTGGTGGGATCGAGGAACAGGTCCCCCTGCTGGCTCGCCCCCAGCTGGCTCTGGCCCGTGCCCTCCAGCAGCTGCTGAAACTCCGCCCCCAGCCGCCCGAAGCGGGCCTCCAGCCCTCCCGCCTGCTCAAGCCAGTCCGCCCCGAGCGGCTGGCGCAGCGCCACGGCATCGCTGAGCAGGGAGCGGCGGCTGCTGCAGTGCTGCCAGAGGTCGGGGCAGGGGGTGAGCAGGTACAGCTCCACCGCCATGCGGCCACTGAGCGCGTGCAGCAGCTCCACCTGCACCGGGGCCATGCTGCTGAGGCCGAACAGGCGCAGGCGGGCGGGCAGCCCGGGGCAGGCGTCCGGGTGCCGCTGCAGCCGTTCCACGGCCTCCCGTACCCGCAGCCCGAAGGGCTTCACCCCCAGCTTCTGGCGCAGCTGCCGCACCAGCAGGGCCTGCCAGTCGCTGCCCTCATCCAACCCCTCCCACCACTGCCCCAGCAGGTCGGGGCGGTAGAGGGCGTAGTCGTCGAGGGCATCGGCGATGCAGCGGCCCAGCTGCCACTGGGCCAGCCCCAGCTCCCGGCCGGATCCAGTCCGCTGCTGCAACCAGTCGCGCAGGGGGGCGGCGGCGGGCTCGTCCACCAGGGCCGGCAGCAGCTCCAGCACCGGCCACACCAGATCGCCGGCCCGCCAGGGATCGCGCTCGCCGCCTTCCCCGCCCAGCACGGCCTCGAGAAGCCGGCGCAGCAGGCTGCCCGGGAAGGGGTAGCGGATGTTGGCGGCGATGCCCCCCAGCTCCACCGCCAGTTGCTCGCCCAGCCAGCGGCTGGTGGGCCAGGTGTTCACCACCACCTGCACGGTCTCCAGCGGCGGCGGCGGCGTCTCGCGAAGTTGCACGGCCAGCAGGCTGGCCAGGGTTTCGGCCCGGTTGCTGCGGAAGACGGTGAGCACGGCCTGCGCCCGGCTCAGGCCGGAGCGGCCAGGCGGGAGGGAGACGCCGGCGCGGGGGCGATGGGCTGTGGCACGGGATCCATGAACCAGGGACGGTCGCCGGCCACGCTGCGGCTGGCCCTGGTTTCGGGGCAATAGGCGGAGAGGCGTCCGCCGTAGCAGGCGCCGGTGTCGATCAGCACGATCTGGCCGCGGTTCTTGCGCCGCACGGCCTTGCCGGGGGTGTGGGCCACGATCACATCGCCGAAGCGGCCGTCATAGGTGTCCCAGAACGACTGCCGCACCGTGAGCGAGGGCTCCCAGCTCCCGGGATCGAAGCCGGCGTGGGTGGCCACCCAGCCTTCACCCCGGTAGATCAGGGGCAGGGCCTCAAGCCGCTCCAGCCAGAGGCGGCAGCGGCGATCCCCCAGCTGCCGGTAGGTGTCGCAGGCGGCCAGGACCTCGCGGGCGCTCGGGCCCCGCAGCTTCAGGGCCCGCACCAGGCTGGCCTCATGGTTGCCCTGGAGCCACACGGCGCGACCGCAGCAGACCAGCCCCCAGGCCAGTTCCATGCTGCGCTCGATCTGGGGGCCCCGGTTGATCACATCGCCGCAGAGCACGAGCCGGTCGCGCGCCGGCAGGAGATCGACCAGCCGTTGCAGGGCGTCGGCGCAGCCATGAACGTCCCCGATCACCCAGTGGCGGGAGGGAACGGCGGGGGGCGTCATCAGGAGGTCTGCGTTGGTGCCAGTCTGGCCCCTGGCCGCCCAACCTGTCAGCAGTCGCTGCGAAAGCAGATGGCTCCAGGGCTTGGCCCTCAACTCCCGGACAGCACTGGTACGGTTCGCCTCACCTGCCACCGGGAGCCATGGAGTTGCAGTCGTTGACGGTGCTGCAGAGGGTGCGGGCCCTGGTGAAGGCCCTCAACGGCGCCCGCCGCACCAACGAGGCCCTGGCCCGCTGCAGCAATGGCGAGGAGATGCTCGATGTGCTGCTCAACGCCTCCGCCAAGCTCGGCCTGGGCCTCAGCCGCGAGCAGCTGCGCGACACGCCGCCGATCCGAGACTGGGTGTGGTGGAAGAACAAGGAGGCCCTGCTCACCATCGGCGACAACAAGCCCCGCTATCAGCAGGACGGAGGCCAGGGACGGGCCAGGCCTGAGCCTGCCTCCAGCCCGGCAGAGCAGGATCAGGCCGCGCCGCCCGAACGCAAGCGCTTTCTCGGACTGTTCTGAACCGGCTCAGGCCAGGCTGGCCAGGGGATCGGCGATGGTGCTGCTGGGGCCCTCGAACTGGCCCACCAGCACGAACTCCAGGCGCAGCTTCAGGAAGGTGATGAACTTCTCGTCGGTGGAGACCACCGCCGCAGCGGGCCTGGGCACAGTGCTGGTGCTGGCGGCGAGCTCCGGGGCCTCCAGAAAGGCCGGCCGACGCACCAGCCAGAAATCGATCGCCTTGCCCTGTTCGCCGTAGTGGCGCACTCGCTCGCGCAGCACCTCCTCCAGGGGCTCCTCCACCGTGAGGAACGACTCGCTGGCGGCAACGAAGTGATAGGTGCTCATGGCTGCAGGCTGCCGAACAGGGGATCGCGGCGCGGATTCTGAACCAGCGCCTTCATCTCGCGCACGGCCTGGCTCAGCCCCACGGCCAGGGCCCTGGCCACGATGCTGTGGCCGATGTTCAGCTCCTCCATGCCCTCGATTCCCGCCACCGGCTCCACGTTCTGGTAGTTGAGGCCATGGCCGGCGTTCAGCCTCAAGCCCAGGCTGCGGGCGATGAAGCTGGCCTCGCAGAGCCGGGCCAGCTCCCTGGGTTGCTCACTCCAGGCGGCATCCGCATAGGCCCCGGTGTGCAGTTCCACCCAGCGGGCGCCGCAGGCCCGGCTGGCCTCCAGCTGCTGCGCCACGGGATCCACGAACAGGCTCACGCCGATGCCCTCCTGCTGCAGACGGCCCACGAGATCCGCCAGCGCAGCGCCCTGGCCAGCCACGTCGAGGCCCCCCTCGGTCGTCACCTCCTCGCGCTTCTCGGGCACCAGGGTCACCATGTCGGGGCGCAGGCGCAGCGCCACGGCGGCCATCTCGGCGGTGGCTGCCATCTCCAGGTTGAGGCGACTGCGCACGGTCTGGCGCAGCAGCTCCACGTCACGGTCTTGGATGTGGCGGCGGTCTTCGCGCAGGTGCACGGTGATCCCATCGGCGCCACCCAGCTCGGCCAGCAGGGCATAGGTGACCGGATCGGGCTCCACCGTGCGCCGGGCCTGGCGCACGCTGGCGATGTGATCGATGTTGACGCCGAGGCTGGCCATGGCAGCGGATAGGGGCCCTTGGGATCCTATGGAGCAGCCCTGGGGCGATCGCGCTGCCCCGATGGGCCGCAGGGTCAACTGCCCGCCCGGGCGGCGACAAGCGGAAGTGAGTCCGTAACTTGCCTGGATGATCTCGACCCAGGAGCGAGCGGCGACGATGGCCCGACCGGAGGCTGAATCCGAGGGCCCGGGCCGACCCGGAAGTGCTGCTGCGGAGCGCCCCCCGCTTGCGGGGCTCTCGCGGGAGCGCAGCGTGTGCCGCGGCATCAGCCCCTGGCTGGCCCCGGTGGCGATGCTGGCCACCCAGGATCTGGCCCTGCCCCTGTGGTTCCGCTCCATCACGGTGCGGGGCCAGCAATTCCTGCCCGTCCACGGCCCGGTGTTGCTGGCCCCCACCCACAAGGCCCGCTGGGATGCCCTGCTGCTGCCCCATGCGGCGGGTCGCCGGGTCAGCGGACGCGACTGCCGTTTCATGGTGACCGTGGATGAGATGCAGGGCCTGCAGGGCTGGTTTCTGCAGCGGCTGGGCTGCTTTGCTGTGAACCAGCTGCGGCCTTCCCTGGCCAGCCTGCGCTACGCCGTGGAACTGCTCGAGGCCGGCGAACAGCTGGTGGTGTTTCCGGAGGGGCGCATCCGCCGGGAGCCCGCCGTGCCCCGTCTGCAGCAGGGGCTGGCGCGTCTGGCTCTGCTGGCGGCCAGTAAGGGCGTGCAGGTTCCGGTGGTGCCCGTGGGCATTGCCTACAGCCACAGCCTGGCCCTCCCCTGTGCCCGCGCAGCGCTTCACCTGGGTGCGCCGATGCAGATCCAGGGCGAGGGCCGGGAGGCGGCGAAGGTCTTCACGGCCCAGCTCGCCGCTGCCATGACGGTTCTCGAAAGCCAGGCGGCCGAGAGCATCGGCCTGCCATCGCTGCCGGGATCCTGCCCCGGGGTGCTCCAGGACGGCGGCCCAGAGCCATCCGGTGCTCCAGACCAGTCCCCTTAGAGTTTCGCCACCATGACACCCTTTGCCGTGCATAGGCTCCACCGCCGTCTGTGCGGAACTGCGCTGGCCCTCACGGCCGTGCTCGCGCCCCTCGCGGCGACTCCGGTCCTGGCCCAGCAAGAGCCTGAGCGCACCCTGGCCGGGACCCAGAGCCCGATCAGTCTGGATGCCGTGCGGCGTCTGCTGGCCCAGGGAGACGCTGCCGCCGCCAGCGGCAATCTCGCCGAGGCCCGCCGCAACTACGACCTCGCCCGCGACTACTGTCGCCGCCTGCTGGGGTTCTACCGCGATCTGAGCGGCTCTTTCCGGGGCCTCGACGCCCGCATCCCGAGGGAGATGGACCAGAAGGGCAGGGAGGCCCTGGAACTGATGGCCCAGACCAACCTGCGGCTGGCGGCCCTGTTCCGCCGGCAGAACGAGCCCGAAGTGGCCGTGCCCCTGCTGGTGGAGGTGGTCAAGGTGATGACCCCCACCACCGAGGAGGGCCGCAAGGCCTACCAGATGCTTCTGGAGATCGGCTTCGCCACCACGCCCTACACGGCCGGCCAGGCGGCGGCGACCAACTGAGCCGGACAACCCCCTAGATTCCCGC
Source organism: Paraciimarium castrense LEGE 11436 (assembly GCF_056633055.1). Lineage (NCBI taxonomy): Bacteria > Bacillati > Cyanobacteriota > Cyanophyceae > Synechococcales > Prochlorococcaceae > Paraciimarium > Paraciimarium castrense. Next base: position 60,681 of record NZ_JBSJOW010000004.1, read on the forward strand.
CGTTGCGAGGCCTGCTCCATGGTGCAACCTGACGAGGTCAAGGCCGCCATCCAGCGCGCCATGCCCGATGCCCAGATCGCGGTGGAGGATCTCACCGGCGGTGGTGACCACCTCCAGGTGACCGTGGTGTCCACGGCCTTCACGGGCCTCACCAGGATCCGCCAGCATCAACTCGTGTATGGCGCCCTGCGCCAGGAACTGGCCAGCGAGGCGATTCATGCCCTCGCCCTGCAAACTTCAACCCCTAGCTGATTCCATGGACGCCTCTGTCAAGCAGCGGATCGAAACGCTGGTCGCCAGCAGCCCGGTGGTGGTGTTCATGAAGGGCACCAAGCTGATGCCGCAGTGCGGCTTCTCCAACAACGTGGTGCAGATCCTCAACGCCCTCGGCGTGCCCTTCGAGAGCTTCGATGTGCTCTCCGATGCCGAGATTCGCCAGGGCATCAAGGAATTTTCCGAGTGGCCCACCATTCCCCAGGTGTATGTGAACGGGGAATTCATGGGCGGTTCAGACATCCTGATCGAGATGTACAACTCCGGTGAACTCAAGGAGCAACTGGCGGTGGCCCTTGCCAGCTGACTGCCCCCGCTCAACGGCGGCCGGTTTCGTAACCGCTCTCGTATAGCGCCCTCGGGTCCCCATCCGCGCCGATGAAGCTGGAGGGATCCAGAATCCAACGCTCCACCAGTTCCTCCAGCCGCCGCTGGGCCAGGGGATCGAGCACGGCGGTGCGGCGCAGGGCATGCAGGTAGCCATCGGCATAGAGCCGCAGGTCCGCAGGGCTGTGGTGGCGGTGTGAGAGCTCCTGGCAGGCGTCACACAGCGACTGGAAGTGGCGAATGGCGTCGGGGTGCTGAAGCGCGTTCATGGTGAGGGCTGACCCTGGTTCCCATTGTGGCCATGATGGTTGAGCAGCGCGGGACAGACCACCGCCCCCTCTGAAAAGCCCCCTCTGCCAGCCCAGGCCCAGGGACAGCACACGGCGGGCCTGTTGACAGCAGCCACTGATACGTGTCAGGTCTCGACAGGGCCGTTAGGTTGGGATGACTCAGGGTCTCGACCCACACAGCGGTGCCACCCGAACCAACCCCTTTGCCGCAGCCTGCCTCCGATCTGGCCAAGCGTGTGCTGGTGGTTGATCCCCACGCCACCCTCCGCACCGTTCTGGCCCAGCGCCTTCGCCAGGACTCCCACCTGGCTGCCGCCGTCGCCACCGCAAAGGAGGCCCTCGAGGTGTGCCGCGACCAGTCGCCTGACCTGCTGATCAGTGCGGAGCTGCTCGATGAGAGCAGTGCCCTCCGCCTGGCCAGCCAGCTGCGCTGCCCGGTGATGGTTCTCACCGCCCGCTCCGGGTCTGAGCCCGTCGTCACCCTGCTCGATGCCGGCGCTGACGACGTGCTGCGCAAGCCGTTCGGACTTGAGGAACTTGCCGCCCGCTGCCGCACCCTGCTGCGGCGCAGTTCCACCGGCCTGCAGGAGCAGGTCTGCGTGGGCCCCCTGGAGGTGCACCTGCTGCTGCGCCAGGTCACCCTCCGCGACCAACCCGTGGAGTTGAGTCCCCGCGAATTTGCCCTGCTCTGTGCCTTGTTGATGCCGCCGGGAGTGGTGCGCAGCCGCCAGGAACTGCTGCGCATGGCCTGGCCCCCGTTCAGTGGCGGTCCCCGCTCTGTGGATACCCAGGTGCTCACCCTGCGTCGCAAACTGGAGCAGGCTGGCCTCGGAGAGGGCGGCGGCATCGACACCGTTCGGCAGCAGGGCTATCGCTTCAGCCTCGACACCCTGCCCGACCACACCGCGGCTGGGCCTGATCTCCTGCCCGTGGGCTCACCCCTGTCCAAGCCCGTCAATTCCCTGGCCTGACAACAGCAGCGTCCAGGTCAGTTCCCCGGCCAGCATCAGGCCACTCAGAACAGCCAGGAGCTGGTAGGTCCAGGGTGGGCTGATCCTGCCAATACCGGCCATGCTCAGCCCCGTGGCCGCCTCGAAGCGATTCAGGAAGTCTGGAAAGCGGGCAACGCGCTGGGGCAGCAGCCAGGCAGATCCATCGCTGGCGCGCACGTAGTAGACGCGGCCCCCCTGGCTGGTGGAGACCGGTGTCAGGCCGGTGATGCTGCTCCAGTTCAGGCTCCAGCCGCGGCGCAGCAGCCAGCGGCACCAGCTGGGATGGCCCACCCGGATCCCCTCCCCATCGAGCTCCACTCGCTCGCTGGTGAGGGCCACGACCAGGGCCAACCCCCCAGCCAGAGCCAGCGGCAGCAGGGCCGTGGCGCTGCCCTCCGGGGCCACCACAGGCAGGGGCACCACCAGGGCCAGATAGAGGGCCAGCAGTGTGAAGCGGATCAGCGGCGCCATCGGGTAGCGGTGCGTCGCTGCGGGGGCAGGGGCGGAGGGCATGGGCCTGGGCTCAAGCGCGGGTCATCGGGCGTGAGGTCATCGGTCGTCAGGGGAACCTGGCAGCGGTTCCACCAGAGCCGATGGGCTGTAGGCGCCGCTGAACACCTCCTGTTCGCGCCCCTTCCAGAACGCGCCCAACCGCATCAGATCGGCGTGGGCCTCCTGCAGCCGCTCGAGATACTCCTCCGGGGGCAGCTCCTGCTTCGACTCCTTCAGCTTGGCGAGGCGCAGCATCTGCAGCAGCCAGGGCTTGCTCAGGTCGCCCCGCTGCTCCAGGTAGCGGGCCAGTTGGGCAGCGCTCGGGGGCTCGGGAGGGGGCGAGCTGCTGGGCATCTGAGGGGGTCACCGCAAAGCCCAGGCTATGCAGGCTGCCGGTGGCGATGTGGCTGCCCGCGGTGGCGGGGCTCAGGCCGGCAGTGCCCAGGGGTTGAGCCCCAGGTCGGAACCGATGCGGTGGGCGCAGGCGAAGCCGCTGAAGGCCACGGCGTTGAGGCCCTGGCCGGGGAAGCAGGAATCGCCCACGCAGTAGAGACCGCTGACGCCGGTGCGGTTGAAGGGCATCGGCAGCAGCCCCGGCAGCCGCAGGGCCGGCACGGGCCCGTAGCTGCCGCTGCTGCGGCCCAGGAAGCGCCGGTGGGTGCGGGGGGTGCCGATCTCCCGGTGGCGGATGGCACCGCTGAGGCCGGGCAGGAGCGACTCCAGCCGCTGGACCAGCCGCGCCGCATCGGCTTCCTTCTTGGCGGCGTAGGCGCCGGGGCTGAGCTGGCTCCAGGCGTCGATGGCGCTGGGGGTGAAGCTGTGCAGGATGTGGCGGCCCTCAGGCGCCAGGGAGGGATCGAGCAGCGTCGGCATCGACACGAACACCACCCCCTGCTCGGCCTCCATCGCCTCCCAGGCCTCCAGCAGCAGGTGGTGGCAGTGGAAGTCCTCGGGCACCAGGGCGGCGTCGATACCGAGGTGCAGGGAGAGGAAGGAACTGGAGGGCCTGTAGCGCCGGCGCCAGGTGGCCTCGGCGGCGGGGGTGTCGGCGGCCTCCACCAGGGTGCTGCGGGGCGAATCCTCCCCCGCGAAGGTGTCCCAGCGGGTGGCATTGCTCACCACCCGGCGGCTGTGGATCTGTTCGCCATCGGCCAGCTCCACGCCCACGGCCTGGCCGTTCTCCAGCAGCACCCGGGTGACGCGGGAGCGGTAGCGGATCGTGCCGCCGTGGCGCTCCAGGCCCGCCACCAGCTTCTCGGCGATCGTGCCGACGCCGCCGCGGGGGTAGTTGATGCCGCCGGCATGGCGGTCGGAGAACACCATGCCGGCGTTGATCATCGGCGTGAGATCGGCCGGCATCACCGACCAGCAGAAGCACTCCATGTCGATGAACTTCAGCAGCGCCGGATCGCGGATGTGGCGCCGCGCCACCGCCCCGGCGTTCTCCGGCAGCCAGCGGGCCAGCCCCAGGCAGGCCAGCGGCGCCTTGAAGAACACCTTGGCCAGGTAGGCGGGATCCTCCAGCGACAGCAGCGGCATCGCATCGAGGCAGCGGAACACCTGCCAGCAGGTGTCGTAGAAGGCGCGGATGCCCCTGGCCTCGTGGGGGAACAGGGCGGTGAGATCGGCGATGAAGGTGTCGTAGTCACGGTCCACCGCCACCTCCAGGCCACCGGGCAGGTGGTAGGCCAGCTGGGCTGGATCGGGCACCGTGGCGCAGTGCTCGCCCACATCGGCCAGGGCGCGGGTGAGCAGGTTGGTGTGGCCCTTCTCGCCGAAGCCGAAGATCATCGAGGCGCCCACATCGAAGGTGTAGCCCTCGCGCCTGAAGCTGCCGCCGCTGCCGCCGGGGATCAGGTAGCGCTCCAGCACCAGCACCCTGGCGCCCTTGGCGGCCAGCTGGGTGGCGGTGACCAGCCCGCCGATGCCGGAGCCGATCACAATCGCGTCCCACTCTGGCCGCTCCACCGTGGTCTCGCTTGCAACAGGGCGCGACCCTAGGACCGAGACCAGCCGTGGCGTTTGGTCGCGGGAGTGCTCAGTTGAGCCGCACCTCCAGGGTGGGGCTCACCGCGTCGGGCTGCTGGGGCCCCATCGGCAGCAGCTTCAACTGACCGCCTGCGGCGCTGAGGGCCTGGCGCAGATCGAGGGTCCGCACCCGCTGATCGCCGAAGGTCTTCCAGTTGAAGGTGAGATCCCTGAGGTTGGAGACGCTGGTCCAGGTGGTGTAGTCGGGGGTCACCTCGGCTGTGCCGGCCGGCGGCCTGGCCACGCCGAGCGGGATGTCGAAGTTGTTGAGGATGTGGAAGAGCTGGCCCACTGCCGCCGTGGTGGTGGGGCTCTTCGAGGCGTTCTGGGTGAAGAACACCATCCGCACGAAGCGCGACGGCGGGCTGAAATCTCCCGGCAGGCCCATGCTGCCGGCACCCATGCCGAAGGGGGTGAGCTTGAGCTGGCCCGCACCGGGGCCCCCGATCGTGGAAGCGGGCGCGTAGGCGCTGCTGACGGTGAGGTAGTTGGTGAGGTTGGTGAGGTGCCAGGGGAAGGTGGGTGCGTTGGTGAGCACCCGGGTGGGGTTGTCGTGCACCAGCAGGCGGCCATCCCGCGGCTCGATCACGATGCTCTTGCCGCTGGCATCCTGCACCTTGAAATGCACATCGGGCACCGCCCCCAGCAGGCTGATCACCTGGGCCGTGAGCTCCACGCCGCTCAGGCCGGCCTTCACCTCCTCCACGGTGGCGAAGTTGGCCAGCAGCCAGGTGCCCAGCTGAGCCGGCGCCAGGGTGCGATCCTGCCGCGCCCGGGCCTCGGGGGTGTACTGGGCGAAGCCGGGGAAATAGAAGAGGCCCACATTGAGCCCCTTTTCGTTGAGCCCATCCAGGATCATGTCCGCGTACTGGGCCGCGGTGGCCCCCACGAATCCGTAGCGGGAGCGATAGCTGAGGCCCTTGCCCCGGTTACTGGAGCCAGTGAAGCTGCTGCCCGCCGGCCACACGGCGATCTGTGAATCGAGCGGTTTGCCGAATTCCAGCGTGCGCCCCACCGCCACACCCCCATCGGTGGCGGTAAGGGCTCCCCCCGTGCAGGCCAGGGCCAGGGGGGCGGTGGTGAGGGCCAGCAGGGCGGTGCTCGCAGCGGTCAGGGCGAGGCCGAGGCGCGACATGGTCGATAGGACTGCTGGGGATGGAAGGCCAGCTGTTGTCGCAGGCTAGGTCTGAGATTCAGCCAAGGCAGGCTCAATCAGGCGCTCGCGGGAGCTGCCGAGGCACCCGGCTGGAGTGCCGCAGAAGGGTTCCAGATCCGCCAGGGAGCGATCGCGGTAGGCGCCGTAGCGGCGGCGCTTGTCGCGGATGCGCTCGGGCAAGTCCGGCATCAGGGCGAAGTTGGGCGGCATCGGCTGGAACTTGCCGCTGGGCGCCGTGGCGATGAAGTGGAGCAGCGCCCCGGCCATGGTGGTGGGCGGCAGCCGCAGCGGCTCCAGGCCCCGGGCCAGCCGGGCCGCGTTGGTGCCGGCCAGCCAGCCGCCGGCCACGGCCGCCGCGTAACCCTCGGTGCCGGTGATCTGCCCGGCGGCGAGCAGGGTGGGGCGCTGCCGGAACTGCAGGGTGCTCTCCAGCAGCTGGGGAGCCTCCAGGAAGGTGTTGCGGTGCATCACGCCGAAGCGCACAAAGCTGGCGTTCTCCAGCCCCGGGATCAGCTGGAACACCCGCTTCTGCTCGCCCCATTTCAGGTTGGTCTGGAAGCCCACCAGGTTCCAGAGCCGGCCGTCGCGGTCCTCCTGGCGCAGCTGCACCACGGCATGGGCCCGCCGGCTGCGGCGCACCTCCCGGTCGTGCAGGTCGCCCCAGCGGGGATCCCAGAGCCCGATCGGCTTGAGCGGGCCGTAGCGCATCGTGTCTTCGCCGCGGCGGGCCAGCTCCTCGATCGGCAGGCAGCCCTCGAAGAAGCTGGCGCTCTGGGTGTCGAAGTCCTTGAGCTCGGCCTGCTCGGCCTCCAGCAGGGCCTGGCGGAAGACCCGATACTGCGCCTCGCCCATCGGGCAGTTGATGTAATCGGCGTCGCCCTTGTCGTAACGCGAGCCGCGGAAGGCCACCGAGAGATCGAGGCCCTCCCCCTCCACGATCGGGCTGGCGGCATCGAAGAAGTGGCAGTCGGCCCGGCCCGTGAAGGCGCGCAGGTCGTCGGCCAGGGCATCGCTGGTGAGCGGGCCCGTGGCCAGCACGCCGATCTCGTCGGGCCCGGGGAGGCAGCGCTGCTCTCCCCGCTCCACCGTGATCAGGGGGTGGCGCTCCATGGAGGCGGTGAGGGCGGCACTGAAGCGGCCCCGATCCACGGCCAGGGCCCCGCCGGCGGGCACCGCGTGCCGATCGGCGGTGCCGATCACGGTGGATCCGAGCCTGCGCAGCTCCTCCTGCAGCAGGCCGGCGGCCCGGTCACTGGAGAGGGCGCCGAAGCTGTTGCTGCACACCAGCTCCGCGAATTCAGCGCTGTGGTGGGCCGGCGAGCGCCGCAGGGGCCGCATCTCCACCAGTCGTACGGGCAGACCGGCGCTAGCGATCTGCCAGGCGGCTTCTGTGCCCGCCAATCCGGCCCCCACCACGGTGATCACAGGTTGCTCTGGGGGCACGGAGAAACCGGTTGCGTCTGCCGTGAACTTCAGGCGCGGGCGCGCCTGATCATCAGTTGCAGCTGGCCCACGGCTGCGCGGCCGATGTGAAACACGGCCCAGCCGGCAGCGAGCAGGATCGGAGCGGCAACCAGCACCAGCCGAGCGTCCATGGAGGGCAGAGGGAAGTGTGGCGATCTTAAGGACAGGCCGCCGCTGTGGTGCCTCCAGGCTGCCGCTCTGATTGGTTTTGTTAGGTGACCCCCCTTCCGGCATGGACCATGGCCAGTGCCCTGTAGCGACGGGCGTGCTCCAGCTGCTCGTCCATCGCCTCCTCGCTGAGGGGCCGTTTCACCTGGGCCGGGGCTCCCATCACCAGGGTTCCCGGCGGCACATCGCGGGTCACCACCGCCCCGGCGGCCACCAGGGCGCCCGCCCCCACCCGCACGCCGTTGAGCACCACGGCACCAATGCCGATCAGGCAACCATCCTCCAGGGTGGCCCCGTGCACCACGGCCCGGTGGCCCACGGTCACCCCTGCGCCGATCAGCACGGGCTGGCCAGGATCGCCGTGCAGCACGGCGCCGTCCTGCACATTGCTGCCGGCGCCGATGCGGATCTCGCAGAGATCGCCCCGGGCCACGGCGGTGGGCCACAGGCTGGCCCCCTCAGCCAGCTCCACCGCACCGATCACCACGGCGCTGGGGGCCACCCAGGCGTCGGGGTGGATCAGGGGGTCGGGCCAGGGGAAGCGTGCCATGGTCGAAAGCCTGGGTCGGAGCCATTTTCCGGCCTCCAGAACCTGCTCCCTGCGCGGTTTGGAGGAGGTCGCCATGGGGTGATACGTTCCATGGGTGCCCACGGGCGCGGGTCGCTAGCTCAGCGGTAGAGCACTCGGCTTTTAACCGATTGGTCCTGAGTTCGAATCTCAGGCGACCCATTGCGATCTGGCTGCCGCCAGCTGCCCATCAGCAGCAGCCACCCATGCTGGCGCTTCAGCAGCAGCTGCCGGTGGCGGCTGCCTCGCTGGTCAATGTCACTCCGCTGCCGGGGTCGAAGGGCAGGGCCCCACCGCAGCCGGGGAAGAGGCCGAAGTGCTGGCTGAAGTCACCGATGAAGCTGAAGTGTGCAGCGAAACGACTCTCCGCCAGCATCCGGTAGGTGTTGCCACACACGGGGAAGACCCGGCCGGTCTCGATGCTGTGGTGCTTGTCGAAGTCCAGCTGATGGGGCTGGCCCGGCACGCTGCCGCGATAGATCACCGCCTGGCCATGGTCCTCGCAGGCGTCCTCGAGGCTGTCGCAGTGGAACAGGCGGTAGGTGGCTGAGAAGAACTGCAGTGCGCCGGTGCGGGCGGCCAGCTGCGGGTCGGTGATCGCCAGGGGACGGTCCTCCACCAGGCGCGGGTCGGCAAAGCCGGCCTGGCGGGCCAGGCGCAGGAAGTCGTTCCAGTAGAGGGCGCCGCCGAGGCATTCGCCGTAGAGCACCGGATCGAGGCGCAGCGCCTCGGGCACCCGCCGGTCGGCATAGACATCGGCGAAATAGAACTCTCCCCCCGGCCGCAGCAGGCGGCGCACGCCGCTGAGCACCGCCCGCTTGTCGGTGCTCAGGTTCACCACGCAGTTGGACACCACCACATCGAAGCTGCCCGGCTCCAGCCCCAGGGCGTCGAGCTGCTCGATCCGCCCCTCCAGCAGCTGCACGTTGGCAAAGCCGAACTGCTCGGCATGGAAGGCCTGGTGCTCGCGGGCCACCGCCAGCTGCTCGGCGGTCATGTCCACCCCCACCACGCTGCCGGTGGGGCCCACGAGCTGGGAGAGCAGGTAGACGTCGCGGCCGCTGCCGCAGCCCAGATCCAGTACCGAGGCTCCCTCCAGCAGGGGGGGCATCACCAGGCCGCAGCCGTAGTAGCGGGCCAGCACTTCGGGGTGGAGGCGGGCCAGCAGTGGTTTCAGGTCGGCCGGCAGGGCGGTGGCGTCGCAGCAGGCGCTGGTGCGCAGGTCGGCGCTGCTGCTCAGCACCGTGCCGTAATAGTGCTGCACCTGGCTGCTGAGGTCCTGGTCGGGCTGGGCGGCGTCGCAGCCGGCCCGGTCACTGGTGGTGGTCATGGGGAGAGGAAGGAGTCCGGGTGGCGTCAGGCCAGGGAGCCGCTGCAGCTGGAGCCACTGCCGGCGGTGCAGCCGAAGCAATGCTCGCCCACGGCGATCGGCTGGTGCCTGGGATCCAGCCGCAGCAGATCCCTGAGATGGAGCCTGGGCCTGTCGCTGCCTCCGGCGGGAAGGTCGAGCATCTGGTTGAAGTCACAGTCGAACAACTGCCCCTGCCAGTCGACGCTGATCAGCGAGCGGCACATCACGCCATCGAGGTTGGCGTCGTGATGGCTGGAGCGCAGCAGCTCGAGGTAGCCCTCCAGCTGGCCGCTGGCCTTGAGCACTGCCGCGAAGCGCTGGATCGGCATGTTGGCCAGGGCGAACAGCTGGTTGAAGCGGAGGCCGAAGTCGCGCTCCAGCACCTGCTTGTATTGCGCCTCCAGCTGCTGCTGGGGCGGCGGCAGGGTGGCCCCCTGGGGGTTGTAGACGAGGTTGAGCACCAGGCCTGAGTCCACCTCGCCATAGCCGAGCGCCTGGAGCTGCTGCAGGCCGGCAATGCTGCGCTCGAACACGCCATCGCCGCGCTGACGATCCACGTTGTCGGCGGAGTAGCAGGGCAGGGAGGCCACCACCACCACCCCCTGGTCGGCCAGGAAGGCCGCCAGGTCCTCCTGGCCGGGTTCGCTGAGGATGGTGAGGTTGCAGCGGTCGATCACGGTCACCCCCAGCTGGCGCGCCTGCCGCACCAGCTGGCGAAACAGCGGATGCAGTTCCGGTGCGCCGCCGGTGAGATCCAGGCTGCCCAGACCCCTGGCCTTCAGCACCTGGGGGATCAGGGCCGCGGTGGCGGCATCCATGCTTTCGGTGCGGGTCGGGCTCGCCCCCACGTGGCAGTGGCTGCAACTCTGGTTGCAGCGGTAGCCCAGGTTCACCTGCAGGCAGCTGAGGGCCTGGCGCCGCAGGGCTGGAAAGGCCTGCGGCCCTGCCGATAACCCGTTGCTGCCGCTGCTGGTGCCGTTGCTTGGACTGGTGCTGGTGCCGAGGAACACGCTGGACATCAGACGCTGGTGAGGACGCGGGGACCCCGGGGCTGATCCCCCCCCGGGCGCAGGGGTTCAAGGCTGATGCTCAACTTGGTGGCGCTGCTGGAGGGTTCGGTGGGAATCGGCATCGACACGGTGCCGGCCAGGTCGGGCACGAACTGCACGCAGCCCACTTGGTGGCCGTCCACCTCCGCCCAGAGGCGGTAGACGTGCTGGGCCGGGGGCGCAGGCAGGCCCTTCAGCCGCAACAGGTTGTAGCCCTGGTCGGCCTGCACCACCACCTGGCCGCTCACGGCACCGCTGGGGGTCATGCCCTTGAGGGCCATGGTGCGGCTCACGGGCAGGGGATCTGCCGGGGAGCCGCTGGTCGGCGGCCGTTCGGCCAGCTGGTGGCGCAGCTGCTGCACCTGCACGCCCATCAGCACCAGAGCGCCGGCCATGGCGGCCATGGCCACACCCGCCCAGCGGGGGCGTGGCGCGGTCGCGGGCCGGTCCGGGGCGGGGGCAGCCGGTTTGAGCAGGCGCCGCCGCAGCCGTGCTGGCGGGAGCTCCTGGTTCGGCAGGGCCAGGGGCAACAGCTGCAGGGTGGTGGTGAGCTCGTCGAGACGCACCTGCAGGCTCGGATCGGCGGCCAGATGGCGGTTCAGTTCCGCCTGCTCTGCCTCGTCGAGATCGCCCAGGGCGTGGCCGGCCAGCAGTTCATCGAGAGCGCTGTCGGTGGGTGGTGTCAGATCGGGTGAGGACATCAGCGACGAGCGGAGGGAGAGGGGGTGCCGGACTGGTCCAGCGGGCCGGGAGCGGACTGGAAGTCGACCATGTGGCGCCGCAGGGCCAGCAGGCCCTGGCGGGAGCGGGTCTTCACCGTGCCCAGGGGGATCTGCAGCCGCTCCGCCACCGCGGACTGGCTCAGGCCCTGGTAGTAGGCGAGTTCCAGCACCTGCCGCTGCTTGGGATCGATCTGACCCAGGGCCAGGGCCATGCGCTCGCCCAGGTCGGTGAGTTCGGCCCAGCGCTGGGTGCTGGGGGGCTCGTGGCCCAGCAGTTGGTGGGACCACTGCTGAACGATCTGCCAGCGGTTGCGCTGCTGGGCCAGCTTGTTCAGGGCCATCGAGCGGGTGAGCAGCAGCAGATAGGCCAGCACCGGCCCACGGCTGGGGTCATAGCTGCCCTGCCGCCAGAAGCGCAGAAACACATCGTGAACCAGGTCTTCGGCGGCGTGGCTGCTGCGGCAGAGCCGCAGGGCCAGGCGGTAGACCGCCGGGCTATAGGCGTCGTAGAGCGACGCCAGATCGCCGTGGTCAATCTCCAGTTCCGGCGCGTCGGCTGAGCCGGCGTGCAGCGCGGCTGATGTCCGGAGGGCGCCAGTTCTTGCCTGGGCAGATGGGTGCTGTGGGGGCGCCATGGCCGTCGGGGCAAGGAGCGGGTCTGGAACCACTACCGACGAAGGGGCCGATCGGATGGCGCCTCCCGATCAATCACCAGCAGCAGGCCCCCCATGATGGCCAGATTCTTGAACAGCTGAATCCGCTCCTGGGGATCCTCCAGGGCGGTGTGGAACACCAGGGTGGCGGGCACGAGGAACACCAGCAGCAGGGTGGCTCCCAGGCGCTGGCGCCAGCCACTGATCACCAGCACGGAGCCCGCCGCCATCAGGGCCATCGACACCGCCAGCACCAGCCCGGGGACGGGCAGCCCCCGCTGCTGCATCTGGGCCGCCACCGCCGAAAAGCCCCCCAGCTTGCCCAGCAGGGATTGCAGGAACACCAGGCAGAGCAGGGTGCGCCCGAGGGCGGCCCACCAGGAGAAGGAACGGGTCATGGCCAGAGCAGGCAGGTTGGTCAGGCTGGGGCCGTGCCCGGCTTGCCGGAGGCCCCCTCCCGCTGAAACAGGCCGTCGAGATAGTGACGGGCCACGGCCCGATCCTGGCAGCCCTGCTGGAACAGGAACCCCGCCAGGGCGGCTTGCATCAGGCGGTACTGGTCCCATTGGGGATGGGTGCGCACAAACTCTCCCATCGCCTCGAACAGGTCTTCGGGGAACTGGTTCTCGATCGACACGGTGGCCGGTGCGTGGTCGGGGATGGAGCTCATCGGGCTGCGGCTCAACGGGGTATCGCTCAAGGGGCTCGGTCGCGCTTCGACCCCATCAGGCCATGGCGAGTGGCCGCCGTCAAAGCGGCGCCCATGCAGCCATCCCGTCTGGACGCACAGTGAGAAGTGAGTGGGGATGGGGTTTCCTGGAAGAATCGGTGCGGCCATGCCCGCTCCCATCAGGGCAGGCTCCGGGCCGTCAACGGGAGAACCGCTTTTCCCCGCCGATTGGTCCCAGGGGTGCCGCCGGCCCGGATGCACGCCCTGAAGCCTGGGGAAAACCCCCCGGGCCCGTGGGGAAAAACGAGAGGAGCCGCGGAAAAGTTGATTGCTCAGCAATGGTGATCGGTCGCAGCCGCGCCGAGCCCCTCAGGCCCTGGCCCGGCCCGGCGAGCCGGAAGCACTTCGACGAGTTGTATCAATCGCGCCATTGGGCGGGGTGGTCGACGGGCTTGGCTAGCCCCCAGCCCCTATCCGGACTATGCCTTCCAACCCGCGGCTTCACGCCATCGACACGATCCTGGCGCGGCCCCTGGTGCCCACCATGCCTGCCACATCGCTCGAAGAGCTCTGGGCAAGCGATGTGTTCACGCTCGAGAAGATGAAGTCGGCGCTGCCGAAGAACGTCTTCAAATCGATCCAGCGCTGCATCCGTGAAGGCAGCAAACTCGATACCTCCGTCGCCGATGTGGTGGCTCAGGCCATGAAGGACTGGGCCACCAGCCGCGGTGCCCTGTACTACGCCCACGTCTTCTACCCGCTCACCAACCTCACCGCGGAGAAACACGACGGCTTCATCTCGGCCCAGGGGGATGGTTCAGCCTTCACCGAATTCAGTGGCAAGGTGCTGGTTCAGGGGGAACCTGACGGCTCTTCCTTTCCCAACGGCGGCATCCGCTCCACCTTCGAGGCCCGCGGCTACACCGCCTGGGACGTGACCAGCCCGGCCTATCTGATGGAGACCCCCAACGGGGTCACCCTCTGCATCCCCACGGTGTTCGTGTCCTGGACCGGCGAGGCCCTCGACAAGAAAACCCCGCTGCTGCGCTCCAACAAGGCCATGAACAAGCAGGCCCAGCGCCTGCTGAGCCTGCTGGGTGAAACCGAAATCGCCACGGTGAACTCCAGCTGCGGTGCTGAGCAGGAGTACTTCCTGGTGGATTCGGCCTTCACCGCCCTGCGCCCCGACCTGCAGCTCGCCGGCCGCACCCTGGTGGGAGCCCCTCCGGCCAAGGGACAGCAGTTCGATGACCACTACTTCGGCGCCATCCCCGAGCGGGTGCAGGTGTTCATGCAGGACGTGGAGCGGCAGATGTACCGCCTCGGCATTCCCGCCAAGACCCGCCACAACGAGGTGGCCCCGGGGCAGTTCGAGCTGGCGCCCTACTTCGAGGCCGCCAACGTGGCCACCGACCACCAGCAGCTCACCATGACCGTGCTCAAGAGCACGGCCAAGAGGCATGGCTTCAGCTGCCTGCTGCACGAGAAGCCCTTCGCCGGCGTCAATGGCAGCGGCAAGCACGTCAACTGGTCGATCGGCAACCCCACCCAGGGCAACCTGCTCGATCCGGGTTCCACGCCCCACGAGAACCTGCAGTTTCTGCTGTTCTGCTCCGCCGTGATCCGCGGCGTGCACCTGTTCGGCCCGCTGATGCGGGCGGCCATCGCCACCGCCAGCAACGACCATCGCCTCGGAGCCAATGAGGCGCCGCCGGCGATCATCTCGGTGTATCTGGGCAGTCAGCTGGAGGATGTGTTCCAGCAGATCCGCTCCGGCAACCTGCAGGGTTCGGCCCAGGCAGCGTTGATGTCCCTTGGCATTGACACCCTGCCCGAGCTCAACAAGGATCCCGGCGACCGCAACCGCACCTCACCCTTCGCCTTCACCGGCAACCGCTTCGAGTTCAGGGCCGTCGGCTCCGGCCAGTCGGTGGCCGGTCCGCTCGTGGTGCTGAACACGATCCTGGCCGATTCCCTGGAGTGGTTGAACGACCAGCTGGAGGCCGCCATGGCCGCCGGCAGCAGCCTCGATGAGGCGGCCCTGGTGGTGATGAAGGCCATCATGAACGACCACGGTGACGTGGTGTTCGGGGGGGATGGCTATTCCTCCGAATGGCACCGCATGGCTGTCGAGGAGCGCGGCCTCGAGAACCTGCCCACCTCCGCCGACGCCCTGCCGGTGCTGGAGCGGCCTGACGTGACGGCCCTGTTCGAGCGCCAGGGCGTGCTCTCGCCGCTGGAGCTCGAAAGCCGCTTCGAGGTGTATGCCGAGCAGTACGTGCAGGCCATCGAGGTGGAGGCCCGGCTGCTGCTGCGCATGGCCCGCACCCAGATCTATCCGGCGGTGTCGGACACCCTGGGCAAGATGGCGTTCTCGATCAAGAGCCAGGAGAAGGTGGGCCTGTCCCCCGACACCTCCATGCTCAAGACCATGGAGTCCCTGGCCGGGCAATTGCTGGAAGGCTGCACGGCCCTGGAGGAGGTCATGGCGGTCCATCCCGACGGCGTTCATGCCCACCTGCGCCACTGTGCCGATGGGGTGCTGCCGGTGATGCTCAAGATCCGCGCCGCCGCCGATGGTCTCGAGCAGCTCATCGACGATGACGCCTGGCCGCTGCCCACTTACCAGGAGATGCTGTTCATGCGCTGAGGCGCTCTGGCTCGCACTTTCGGTGTCCTCTGGGCAGGATGGCCAAGGCCCCCTGCCCAGAGCGACCCATGGATCCAGATGTGGCGCTTCCGATCGGCGCGGGCCTGGTGATGATCCTGCTGATCGTGGTGGGCGCGGTGGTGATTGTGCTGCGCCCCAGCGACCTCCCCGACCGCAAGCCCTGATTCGATTGGTTGCAACAGACATCGATCTGTTCCACTCCAGCCAGCCCCTCTGGTGGCCCTGGCTAGCCCCGTCTATGACGAGGGCATCCCTTCAGGATCAGGAGTCCTGCCGTTGATCCGCGCCATCCCCAAGGATTGCCCCGCGGCGAGTCCGGCTCTCAGCCGCCTGGTGGTGGGCCAGGCCCTCGACTACTTCGCTCTCCATTTCCGGCGTCCGATCGCCATGGCGGCGGTGGCTGAAGCCCTCGGTATTTCCGAGGCCTGCCTCGACTTCTGCTTTGACCAGTCGCGGGGCATGACGCCCTACGAAGCCCTGCAGCACCATCGGCTCAACCGTCTGTTCGCGGCCATCACCCTGCAGCCGCGCCGCTCGCTGACACGGGCCATCCTGGCCTGCGGTCTGCAGCGCAGTGCGGAGACGGTGAGCCGCTTCGAAGACACCTTCGGCATCGCCATGCCCCTGTTCCTGCTCACCTGCCGCCGGGCCGAGCAAGACCGCCACTTTCGCCGCCACCATCCGCAGCGGGAGGCCCTGGTGCAGGCCTCAACCGCCTAGGGACACTTGCCTAGGATCGATCGGCGACGTGAGTCTTTTCTGTCAACCTTTGTTGCGGGCGGTCAACGCCCCTTCCTGCTGAGGCGGCTGCTGCACGGCCTGGGCCCCAAGCTGATGATTCTCATCCATCTGGGCTGCGCGCTGCTTCTCTGGACTGGACTCGGTGTGGGCGCGGCCCTGTGGGGGGTGGCCCTCTATCTGGTGAGGATGCTGGCCACCACCGCCATCTACCACCGGCTGCTCACCCACGGCAGCTACCAAGCCCCACGCCTGATCCGGTGGATCGGCTCCCTGGTGGCCTGCTCCTCTGGCCAGATGGGCCCCAGCTGGTGGAAAGCGCACCACCTGCAGCACCATCGCCACGTGGATACGGCCGCCGACCCCCATACCCCGCTGCAGTCTGCCAACGGCTGGCGAGGGTTCTGGCACTCCCAGGTGGGCTGGCTGTTCAGGCCCGAGTTCCACCCTGCCGAGCTGCCGGCCGACATTGAAGCCGACCCGGTGCTGCGCACGATGGATCGCCTGCATGTGCTGCCCGTGCTGGCGCTGGGGGCTCTCTCCTGGGGACTGGGGGGACTGGAATGGCTGGCTGCCTTCTGTCTCAGCACCGTGCTGCTGTATCACGCCGTGGCCAGTGTCAACTCTCTGGCCCACCTGTTCGGTGAGCAGCCGTTCAACACGGGCGATGACAGCCGCAACAATGGCTTCGTAGCCCTGATCACCCTGGGCGAGGGGTGGCACAACCTGCACCATGGCTTCCAGGCCTCGGTGCGTCAGGGGTTCACGCTGCACCACGGCAGGGTGCGCCGGCTGCCAGATCCCACCTACAGCTTCGTGTGCCTGCTGGAGCGGCTCGGCTGGGCAAGCCGGTTGCGGCTGCCGAGTGATCACGCGCTCCTGGCCAGGGCGCGCTGAGGCTCCCGCCACCGACACAGCAAGCCACACCAAAAAGCCGCCCCCGGAGAGGGGCGGCCTGGTTGAGCTGAATTCAGTGATGGATTGGGTGAATCAGCTGGTCTGACCAGCCGATTCACCCGGCCAGATCACCAGCGGTTGCCACCGCCACCGCCGCCATTGCCGCCGGCACCGGCGAACTGGCGTCCGCCGCCACCACCACCGGTGCGGGGTTCAGCCTTGTTGACACGGATGTTGCGGCCCATCCATTCGACGTTCTGAAGATCGTCGATGGCCTTGGTCTCGTCGGCCTCGTTGGCCATCTCGACAAAGGCGAACCCGCGCTTGCGACCGGTGTCACGGTCGAGGGGCAGGGTGCACTTGCGCACAGCGCCGTATTCGGAGAACAGGTGCTGAACGTCTTCAACCTCGGCGTCGAACGAGAGGTTGCCTACGTAAATGGTCATGAAATCTGGTCTTTGAGTCAATGAATCGATTCTTCGAAGCCCTGAGAAAAGTCGCTGGCCTAGTGGAGAAATCCTGTGGGAACCGCCGTTTCGGAGAGAAACCTGCTGAAGACTGCTTTTGAATCAATGCCACCCTACACGACAGAAGCAGGACACTCCGGCAGCTGGCCTGAAGGCTCAGGCCTTCTGGAAGGCGTAGGTGGTGGCCTCCACGGCGATCGGCTGCACGTTCCAGATCCGCTCGGCGTACTCCTGGATCGAGCGATCGCTGGAGAAGAAGCCGCAGCCCATGGTGTTCGCCACAGACATGCGGGCCCAGCGGTTGGGGTCCTGCCAGCAGGCATCCACCTGCTCCTGGGCAAGGCGGTAGCTGCCGATGTCGGCCATCACCTTGAAGGGATCGTGGCTGGTGAGGTTGGCCAGCAGGGGATAGAAGAGGTCGCGATCGCCCTCGCTGAAGTGGCCGGCGCCGATCAGCTCGATCGCGGCGCGCACCACCGGGTCTTTCTCGATCCAGGGCATGGGGTGGTAGCCCATCTGATCGAACTCCTGCACCTGTTCAGCGGTGTGGCCGAAGAGAAAGAAGTTCTCGGCTCCCACCCGGTCGCGGATTTCCACGTTGGCGCCATCGAGGGTGCCGATCGTGAGGGCGCCGTTGAGGGCCATCTTCATGTTGCCCGTGCCCGAGGCCTCCTTGCCGGCGGTGGAGATCTGCTCGGAGAGGTCCACGGCGGGGTAGATCTTCTGGCCGAGGCTCACGCTGAAATTGGGCACGAACACCACCCGCAGCCGCCCCTCCATGGCGGGATCCATGTTGACGATTTCGGCGATGCCGATGATCAGCCGGATGATCAGCTTGGCCATGGCATAGCCCGGGGCCGCCTTGCCCCCGAAGATCACCGTGCGGGGCGGCAGGTCCTCGCCGTTGCGCAGCCGCAGATAGCGCTCCACCACGTGCAGGGCCGCCAGGTGCTGGCGCTTGTATTCGTGGATCCGCTTCACCTGCACATCGAAAATCGAGGCCGGATCGAGCAACAATCCCTGGCTCTGGTGGATGTGGCGCACCAGGCGCTGCTTGGAGGCGTCGCGCACCTGCATCCAGCGGGCCAGGAAGCCCTGATCCTCCATGTGGCCGGAGAGATCCTGCAGATGGGTGAGATCGCGGCGCCACTGGCTGCCGATCACCTCATCCAGCAGGCTGGCCAGGCCGGGGTTGGACACCAGCATCCAGCGCCGCGGCGTGACGCCGTTGGTGACATTGGTGAAGCGATCGGGCCAGAGCTCGGCGAAGTCGGCGAGCACGTGGCGGCGCAGCAGGTCGCTGTGCAGTTCGGCCACACCGTTGGTGCGGTGGCAGCCCACCACGGCCAGGTTGGCCATGCGCACCTTGCGCTGGGGCCCCTCCTCGATCAACGAGAGGCGCGCCAGCTTCTCCGGCTGACCCGGGTACTTGATGCGGGCCATGCGCAGGAAGCGCGCGTTGATCTCGTAGATGATCTGCAGGTGGCGCGGCAGCAACTGCTGGAACAGCTCCACCCCCCAGGTTTCGAGCGCTTCCGGCAGCAGGGTGTGGTTGGTGTAACTGAGGCTGGCGGTGGTGACCCCCCAGGCGGTTTCCCAGTCGAGGTGGTGCTCATCGAGCAGCAGCCGCATCAGCTCGGCCACGGCAATCGCCGGGTGGGTGTCGTTGAGCTGGACGGCGAACTTGGTGTGGAAGGCGGTGGCGGGCAGCCCCTGACCCTTGAGGATCCGGAACATGTCCTGCAGTGAACAGCTCACGAAGAAGATCTGCTGGGAGAGGCGCAGGCGCTTGCCCTGCTCCATCTCGTCGTTCGGATAGAGCACCTTGGAGAGGGTTTCCGACTGCATCTTGTGCAGCACGGCCTTGGTGTAATCGCCGGCGTTGAAGGAGGCGAAGTCGAGGGCCTCAGGCGCCGCGGCGGCCCACAGGCGCAGGGTGTTGGCGGTGCGCACGCCGTAGCCGAGGATCGGGGTGTCGTAGGCCACGCCGATCACCGTGTGCTGGCCGATCGTGACGGGGTAGCTCCACTCCGGCCGGATCACCTCCCAGGGGTTGCCCTGGGCCAGCCAGGCGTCGGTGACCTCCTGCTGGCCGCGGGAGGTGATCTGCTGACGAAAGATGCCGAACTCGTAGCGGATGCCATAGCCGATGGCCGGAATCTCCAGGGTGGCCATCGACTCCTGGAAACAGGCGGCCAGCCTGCCGAGTCCACCGTTGCCCAGCCCGGGCTCAGGCTCTTCGTCAATCAGTCTCTCCAGATCGAGCCCCAGCTGCTCACAGGCGTCTTCTGCCTCCTGGCGCAGGCCCAGGTTCACCAGGTTGTTGTCGAGGTGGGGGCCCAGCAGATACTCGGCCGAGAGGTACACCGCCGTGCGGACCTGGGCACGGGTGTAGGTCTCGGCGGTGTCGACCCAGTTGTGCAGCAGGCGATCGCGCACGGCCAGGGCCAGGCTGCGGTAGTGATCGTGGCGGGTGGCCAGTGAGGGGGCCTTCGCCTGGCTGAAGAACAGATGCCGCTGCATGTCTTCGGCCAGGGGCCGGTGGATGAAGCAGCTGCGGCTCGCGGAGCTGGAGTCGGCCATGGCTGCCGCAATGGGCATGAAGAGAAACAGTTCTCCTGCTGGCGGCAGCCTGACGCTGTCGGGATCACTACAGAAGGCCGGCCCTGTGAGGGAAGCGGGTCAGACCTGGTCGCAGCAGGTCAGAGCTCGCTCTCCATGTCGGGCTTGATCGAGCAGTCGCTCTGCGGGTAGCTCACACACAGCAGCGCAAAGCCGGCCTCAATCTGTTCGTCGTCCAGGAAACTCTGGTCAGACTGGTCGACGCTGCCGCTGAGCACCTTGCCGGCGCAGGTGCTGCAGGCGCCGGCCCGGCAGGAATAGGGCAGATCAAGGCCGGCTTCCTCGGCAGCGTCGAGGATGTAAGTGTCGTCGCTGCAGCTGAAGCTGCGGCCGTCGTCGAGGCTGATGGTGAAGCTGGCCATGGCAGGAAGCCCTGGGGCTCGGGTGAGGAGGCCTCCATTGCATCCCCGCTGCCGGTCCGGGCGTGTGATCGGGAACACCGCTGTGATGATTCGTTCACATTCGCTCCCCGCGGCAGCCCCCCTCTGGGGGGGCCAGGGTGAGCAGCCACACACCTCTGGGGCCCCGGGGCCAGGGGCCGGCGGCAGGCTGGGAGCCCATCCCCGCTGCCCCAGGCACCTGAGCGATGACCGCCTCGGCTCCACCTCCCGCTTCTTCGCACCAGCTGCCCTCGCCGTCCCCTGCCCAGCCCCAGGCCGCTTCGCCCCATGAGGTGCTGCTGGTGCGTCACGGCGAGACCACCTGGAGCCTCTCGGGCCAGCACACCGGCCGCACCGACCTGCCGCTCACCGCCCGCGGGGAAGCCCAGGCGCGTCAGCTGCAGCCTGCCCTGGCGGGGCGATCCTTCGCCCTGGTGCTCTGCAGCCCGCTGCAGCGGGCACGCCAGACCTGTGCGTTGGCGGGGCTGGCAGAGCGGGCGATCATCGACCCCGATCTGAGGGAGTGGGAGTACGGCCGCTATGAGGGGCTCACCACGGCCCAGATCCGCGAGGCGTCGCCGGACTGGCTGGTGTTCCGGCACGGCTGCCCGCAGGGCGAATCCCCCGAAGCGGTGGCCCGCCGGGTGGACCGGGTGATTGCCAGGGCCCGGACGGCCAGGGGGCCGGTGGCTCTGTTCGCCCACGGCCACCTGCTGCGGGTGTTGGCGGCCCGCTGGCTGGAACTGCCGGCGGCGGCCGGTGCCCAGCTGCTGCTCGACACCTCATCCCTCTCGGTGCTCTCGTGGTATCAAGGCATCCCGGCTCTGGCCTGCTGGAACGCGCCCGTGGCGGGCCCGGCTTCAGAGCTGATCGAGGGCTGAGCCCAGGGCGCTGTAGCAGCGCTCCAGCTGGGCCTCGTCAAGGCAGAGCGGCGGCAACAGGTACACCACGTTGCCGAGGGGACGCACGTAGACCGCTTCGGCCAGGCAGTGGCGCTGAATGGCGCGCCCTACCTCGCTCAGGTAGCCCGGCCGCTCCACGGCCACGTCAAAGGCCGCCACGGTGCCCAGGCAGCGGGGGCGTCGCACCAGCGGGTGGCGGCTGAGGCTCTCCAGCCGTGGCCGGTGGCGAGCCTCGAAGCTGCGATAGCGCTCTGGGAAGGCCTCCAGCAGGTCAAGGCTGGCCAGGGCCGCCGCGCAACCCAGCGGATTGGCGGTGAAGCTGTGGCCATGGAAGAAGGTGGCCATCGGGTCGCTGCTGATGAAGCCCTGGTAGAGCCGCTCGCTGGCCAGGGTCACTCCCATGGGCAGAAAGCCGCCGGTGAGGCCCTTGGAAAGGGCCATCAGGTCGGGCTGGAGCCCTGCCCGCTGGCAGGCGAACAGCGCGCCGCTGCGGCCGAAGCCGGTCATCACCTCATCGGCGATCAGCAGGGCGCCACTGGCCCGCACCCGCTCCTGAACCGCCTGCAGGAAGGCCGGGCGCACCATCGCCATGCCGGAGGCTCCCTGGATCAGGGGCTCCAGGATCACCGCCGCCGTGGGCACGGCCAGAGCCCGCTCCAGGGCCTCGAGGGCCGTCTGCTCCCTGACCTCGACGGTGGCGTCGTGCCAGCAGGTGTGGGGCCAGTCGACCCGGGCCACGCAGAACAGCCATGGATCAAAGGGGGAGGTGAACAGGGAACGGGCTCCCACGGCCATGGCCCCCACGGTGTCGCCGTGGTAAGCCCCCTCGAAGGCGATCAGCTGGCGGCGCTCCGCCCCCTGGTTGTGCCACCACTGCCAGGCGATCTTGAGGGCCACCTCCACCGCCGTGGAGCCGTTGTCGGAGAAGAAGAGCCGCTCCAGCCCCGCCAGGGCACTGAGCCGCTCCGCCAGGCGCTCCGCCGGAGCATGGCTGAAGTCGGCGAAGATCACCTGCTCGAGGGCCTGGGTCTGGGCGCTGACGGCGGCGGCGATGCTGGCTTCGGCGTGGCCGTGCAGGGTCACCCACCAGCTGCTGATGGCATCGATCAGGGTGCGGCCGTCATCGAGCTCCAGCAGGGCGCCCCGCCCGGCCACGGCCCGCAGGGGCACCGGTGCCGTGGCCACCTGGGTGGTGGGGTGCCACAGGTGCGGATGCCAGCGGGGCTGGGGATCGGAGTGCTGCTGCGCGTTCAGCTGCATGGTGGGCTGACTGAGCCGGGCTGGGGGTGGGCCAGGTTGGAGTCTGCTCGGCCACGGCAACAAAGGTCCATGAACTGAGGTCACGCTCTGTGAGTTTTTACCCAGGGTTCGTCAGATTTTGACCAGAGCTCGATACCTTCCCTCAACGCCCTCTTCTCCCTTCCATGGCCCTGCCCCTCCTGGATGTCAAGCCCACAGCTGTGAACGCCCGGGTCGCCAATTTCATGCCGGCCAACGAGGAGTCGCCGCTGAAGGCCCCCTTCGCCCTGACACCGCTCCAGGATGCCGCCAGCGTGGATCTGCAGATCGATCAGGCCTACCGCCAGATCTTCTTCCATGCCTTCCGCAGCGACCGCGATCCCGTGCTGGAGTCGCAACTGCGCTCCGGCCAGATCCGCATGCGCGACTTCATCCGGGGCCTGCTGCTCTCGGAGAAGTTCCGCCAGGACTTCTACCGCTGCAACAGCAACTACCAGATCGTGGAGCAGGTGGTGGGCCGGGTGCTGGGCCGGCCGGTGTACGGCGACCAGGAGCGGATCGCCTGGTCGATCCTGATCGCTGAACAGGGGCTGCCCGCCTTTGTGGATGCCCTGCTGGATTCGGAGGAGTATCTCTGCCAGTTCGGCGACGATCAGGTGCCGTTCCAGCGCTCCCGCACCCTGGCCGGCAAGGCCGTGGGCCAGGTTCCCTTCAACCAGCAAGCCCCCCGTTACGGGGCCTACTGGCGCGACACCAATGCCCGCCGTCTGCCCTCCGCTGGTTCCAGCCCCTGGCAGCCCGGGGTGCCCAGGCCCGCCTGGCTGCGCGACCAGCCCAGCCCCCTGGTCCGCAAGATCTGGTCCGGCACGATCCTCTTTGGCGTGGGCTTCCTCAGTGTGGTCGGGCTGATCACCGTGGTCGCCATGCTGCGCACCTGAGCCCTCAGGGGCTGGGGGGGGCTGGCTTCTCGCTGTCCTGAAGGGAGGGAAAGCTCTCGCGGATGGCGCTGGCCAGTTCCTGGCGGATGCTGGAGCGGAAGCCAGCGGCGGCCTCGGCCGTCAGCACTGGATAGCTCTGGTCGCTGTTGGCCTCGCCCCGCAGGGGCTTCCAGCTGCTGCTCTCCCGTTGCTTCAGTTCCGCCACAGGGGCCTGGAAGTCGAAGCTGAGGCTGCGGACGCCCTCTCCCAGGGCTGCGATCCACTCCTCCCGCCGCCCCTGCAGGATGCGGGCCTTGAGGGTGTCGGGCAGGCCGAGCACGGGCTGGTAGTGATCGAGCACGGCCAGCTCCTCCTCCAGCAGCACACGCCAGGCGCCGATCTCCCCCTCGGCCAGCTGCTGCTCGGCCGGGCTGGCCGCCATGGCATCGCGGTGCAGGGCCAGCCAGCGGTAGTGGGACTTCTCCTGAAGCGTCTTCTTCTGGGCCGACTTCCCTTTCTGGCGCTTGGGCAACAGGGCCTCGGCCTTGCGCAGGAAGGCCCGATCCTCCGGCTCGAGGTTGATCGCCCCCCAGCGCTGGCGGTACTCCCAGAGCTCTTCATAGCGGCGCAGGTCCTCAGTGGACCAGCCCAGGGCCTGCAGTTCCTCGGTCCTGCTGCTCTCGTCCTTCACCACCACCAGCTCACGCAAGGTTGCTGGGAAGCGTAGGGGTCAGCCCAGGGCCTGGCGGAAGGCCACCACGGCGAACAGCAGAAACAGGCCGCCCCCCAGGCGGTAGAGCAGTCGTTCATCCACCCGGTCGCCGATCCAGCGGCCGGAACCCACCGCCAGGGCGGTCACCAGGGCGTGGCCCAGCAGGGTGCCGGCCAGCAGCCCCATGAAGGTGAAGCCCGGGGCGGTGGCCAGCACGATCGTGGCCAGCTGGGTGCGATCGCCCAGCTCGGCGATGAACACCAGGGCGAAGGCCTCCCAGATCACGGCCAGGGGGCGGCTGCTCAGCAGCTGGCGATCGGCGGCGATCACGGCCTGCTCCGCTTCCTGGGCCTCGCCGCGGGCGGCATCGGCCGGCAGCGCCTCGGCCTCCAGCAGCAGCCGGATGCCGAACACCAGGAACAGGCCCCCCGCCAGCCAGGGCAGCAGGCGCACCGGCAGCAGCTCCCTCAGGCCGTAGCCCACCCCGAGGGAGAGCAGGGTGACCACCGCCAGGGCCGCGAAGCTGCCGAGAAACACCCAGCGGCGCGGGTGCCGCACCGCCAGGATCAGGGCCATGAAGAAGGTCTTGTCGCCGAGCTCCGCCACCGTGATGGCACTCAGGCCGGAACCGAAGGCAGCCAGGCCCGGATCCATGCTCACCGCCCCAGCCCCCAGTGAGTCTTCTTAATACCACCAAAGCGGCTGCTGCCACCCCCGCTCAACGCACCACCAGCACCGGACAGGAGCTCTGGGTCAGGACCCGCTGGGTCTCGCTGCCGAGCAGCAGCCCCTGCAGCCCGCGCCGGCCGTGGGAGGCCATCACGATCAGGTCGCAGGCCTGGCTGCGGGCCTCCTCCAGGATCGCCATGGAGGGCTGGGCACTGATCCGTTTCACCACATCAGCGCTCACCCCGCCCTGTTCCGCCGTGGCGGCGGCGGCGTCCAGGATCTGCTGCGACTGCAGCTGGGCCGCCTTCATCAGCGCCTCGATGGCGCCGGTGTCCACCAGTTCGCCCGCTCCCACCAGGGAGACCGGCAAGGTCCCTTCCACCGTCAGGATGCGCAGCCGAGCCCCCAGGGCCTTGGCGAGAGCCAGGGCCTGCAGCAGGGCCCGCTGCGACAGCTCCGAACCATCGGTGGCGACAAGCAGGTGTTGAAACGTCATGGTGAAGCCCGGTGCCTGTCTCCGGTTTAGCCCCGCCATTGGCCTGGCGCCCGGGCTTCGCGAACACCCGCTGCCGCGCCTTCAGTGCAGCGGATCACTGATCACCAGCACCGAGATGCGCAGGCGGCGCATCAGCCGCCCCATGCGGTCGCCGGCGGGGATCGGCAGGCCGGCCACCAGGCGGCGCTGGGAGCGCAGGATCACCAGGTCGTGGCTGCGGGCGGCCGCCTCGATGCTGTCGTCGACGCTCTGGTCGGGCCGGATCTCCACCGTGATCGGCACGGCGGCGGCCTGAGCCTCGGTGCCGGGCTGCCAGCGGGCCAGTTGGGCCTCCACCGCAGCCCGCTGCTGGCTGCTCTGACCCAGGTCGGGCACGTGCAGCAGGGTGATGCTCCCGTCCAGGGCGGCGGCCAGCCGCTCGGCCAGCTGAAACTGCTCCAGGGCGCCGGCGGTGACGTCCTTGATCGGCACCAGCAGCCGCTTCAGGCTGGCGGGATCCCGGCGCAGGCCGGCCACCACCACCGGGCAGCTCACCTGGCGGCAGGTGGCCTCCACCAGATCGCCGAACAGCCACTGGCCGAGCCTCCCCGGGCGAGCCAGGCCCATCAGCACCAGGTCACTGGCCTGCTCCATCGCCACCCGGGCAATGCCGGCGGCCACATCGCTGTCCACCCGCAGCAGGGGCTGGCAGGGCACCTGATCGGCCCGGGCGATGCCGTTGGCGGTCTGGAGCAGCTCCCGGGCCCGGCCCAGACTCGCCGCCATCGCCGAGGGGCTGGAGTGCCCGGCTTCCGCCTGCCGCGGCGACACCACCGCCAGGGGCAGGACCAGGCCTGGATCCTCTGAGGAGCCACCGATCAGCAGTCCGGCCAGGGCGAACAGCCGGGCCTCACTGTTCGGGTTCGAGACCGGCAGGAGCACCCGCAGCGAGCGCCGCACCAGAGCCAGGCGGCCGTCCCCCTCGGCAGTGAGGGCCTCGGCCGCTGCCTGGGCCAGCCTGGGGATCGCCTGGGCGGTGAGGGCAGGTCCGAGGGTGGCGGTCACCACCATCATCGCCAGCACGCTGTTGAGCACCGCGGCGTCGAAAAGGCCGGCGCGGAACCCCACGAAGGTGGCCGCCAGGGTGGCTGCAACCTGGGGCAGGGACAGCGACCACAACGTGAGCACCTGGGTGCGGTTGTAGCGGTAGATCCGGCCAGCCCAGAGCGCGGCCAGCCCCTTGGTGGTGATCAGGGTGGCGATCAGGGCGAGGGCGAAGGGGCTGCGCAGGATCGTGGTGAAGAAGGCAGGGAGGTTGAGCAGCAGCCCCAGGTCGATGAAGAAGATCGGGATGAACAGGGCCGCGCCCACGAACACCACCTGCTCTTTCACCCGGCCTTCCGGCAGCACCCGGTTCACGGCCAGGCCGGCCAGGAAGGCCCCCACGATCTTCTCCACCCCCGCCAGTTCGGCGCCGAGGCCAGCCACAAACAGGGTCAGCAGCACGGCCACGAAGAGCTGGCTGTCGTTGTTGACGCTGCGCCGCACCAGGCTGGTGCCCAGCCGGGTGATCGTGCCCACCAGCACCAGCGCGAACAGGGCCACCTTGCCCAGCAGCAGGGCCACCGCCGGCGGCGAGAGTTCACCGCGGCTCAGTCCCATGCAGAGGGCGAGCAGGAGCAGGGCGGCCAGGTCGGTGAAGATCGTGCCGCCGATGGCCACCACCACCGATTCCTCCCGCACGGCGCCGTAGCTGCGCACGATCGGATAGCCCAGGGGTGTGTGGGAAGCCAGCACCGAGCCCAGCAGCACGGCGCTCAGGGGGGCGTAGCCGTAGGCCAGGGCAAGGGCGCCACCCCCCAGCAGGGGCAGGCTGAAGGTGAGCAGGCCGAACTGGAAGGAGCGCTGGCGGATGCGGACGAATTCGGCCAGATCGATCTCCAGTCCTGCGATGAACAGCAGGTAGATCACGCCGATGTCGGAGAGCAGCCCCACGGTGGGCCCCTCGGTCTGCAGCCACCCCAGGCCATAAGGGCCCATCAGCACCCCGGCCGCCAGCAGGCCCACCAGATCAGGCAGCCGCAGCCAGCGGGCCAGGGGGGGCACCAGCACACTCAGGCTCAGCAGCAGGGCGAACACGGCCAGGGGTGATCCCTGCAGGAAGGCGGCCATGCCGCTGCTGGGGGTCATGGCTCAGGAGCTCCGGCGCCGCAGGGTGCCCTTCCAGCCGGCCAGGTGGCTGGCAGCAGCCGAGCGGGCCAGGGTACGGGCGGCGGGCAGGGCCGGCTGCAACTGGCCTGAGCTGAAGGGGGGCAGGGAGCGGCTGCGCAGCCAGGCGCCCCAGCGGAACTCGTGGAAGGGGATCAGGGGGGCCGGCTCGATCACACCCTCCTTCTTGAGGCGCCAGACCAGGCTGCGGAAGGGGTCATCCTGCAGACCCAGCAGCTGGTTCGGCAGTACTGAAGCCGGCAGTGGCCCCAGGCCGCGGCCGTCGTAGAGGTACAGCCAGCCGAGGTCAAGCAGGTGCTGGAGCACCGCGGCACGGTCGGCGGTGGAGAGTTCCAGCGCCACATAGCCGAACGCGGTGGCGGTGGGGTCAAGCTCCAGCAGGGCCCTGAGGCGGTGGTGACGATCCACCATCCACACCTCCCCTGCTCCGCTGCGGACGAGGGGCACGGGCTTGGTGCCCAGGTAGCGCTGGCGTTCGCCGCGGTCTTCAGCCTGAAAGTCGTTCTGGCGGCTGCGCACTTCGGCCATGCCCACGCAGAGCTGGGTGGGCCGCAGGCTGGCAACAGGCAGCTCAATCAGGGGTGTGTCCTGCCGGGGTGGGGGCAGCTGCTGATAGGGGGGAAGGCGCAGGGCCATCGGCGAGGACGGACCGGATCCGTGCCATCCTCGCCTGGAACGCCGCCGGGACCATCCTGGGGAGCCGGAAGGTCTCAGCCCTGGCTCAACAGGGTGCCGAGGCCGATCTGGTGCAGGATGCCCTGGCCGGTGATGGCTTCGGTGAGCACACCGATCACAAACCCGAGCATGGCGGCGCGGCCGTTGAAGCGCTCGGCCCGCTGCAGCTGCTCGGCGTGGATCTGGGCAGCGGCGGCGTTCAGGAACCAGCGCTCGTCGGCTTGGGGGGAGGAGGACGTCATGGGAGCCATGGCAACGATGCACCAATGTTACGAATCAATGCAGGATCTTGACCACTAATGGGTTTTGATTCCCTTATTTTTGGCCTTAGCAGTGCTGATCGGTTCGCCCAGGGCCCGCCCCTCGTGCGTCCGGCCGCTCGGCTCGGAGGCCCAGCAGGGCGCGGCTGAGGCGGCGATAGGGTCGTGACAGGCTTCAGTTGCCATGAGTTCACCGGCTTCCGCTTCGTTTCTGGCCGCTTCCGCTTTGGTGGCCGACGCCGGTTCCCTTGGGGTGCTGGTGTGCGGTCATGGCAGCCGCAATCGGCTGGCGGTGGCGGAGTTCGCCGGCCTGGCCGAGCAACTCCAGGAGCGGCTGAGGCCGCTGCCCCTGGAATACGGCTACCTGGAGTTCGCCCGGCCGATCCTGCGCGATGGTCTTGAGGCCCTGCGCCGCCGCGGTGCAGAGCACATCCTGGCGGTGCCGGCGATGCTGTTTGCGGCGGGCCACGCCAAGAACGACATCCCTTCGGTGCTCAACACCTACGCCGCCGAGACCGGACTGCGCATCGACTACGGCCGCGAGCTCGGGGTGGACCGCCGCATGATTCAGGCCGCAGGCGCCCGGATCCGGGAGGCCCTCGCCAGCGCCCCCAGCGCCGTGCCCCTGCAGGACACCCTGCTGGTGGTGGTGGGGCGGGGGTCGTCCGACCCCGATGCCAACTCCAATGTGGCCAAGGTCACCCGCATGTTGGTGGAGGGCTTCGGCTTCGGCTGGGGAGAAACGGTGTACTCCGGTGTCACCTTCCCCCTGGTGGAGCCAGGCCTGCGCCAGGCGGTGCGCCTGGGCTACCGCCGGGTGGTGGTGTTTCCCTATTTCCTGTTTTCGGGAGTCTTGGTGAGCAGGATCGTGCAGCACACCGAGCGCGTGGCGGCCGATCATCCCGATGTGGAGTTCATTCAGGCGGCCTATTTAGGTGACCATCCCCATGTGCTCGACACCTTTGAGGAGCGGGTGATGGATGTGGTGCGGGGCGATACCGCCATGAACTGCTCGCTCTGCAAATACCGGGCCCAGGTGCTCGGCTTTGAAACCGATGTGGGGGCGCCGCAGCACAGCCATCACCACCATGTGGAAGGGCTCACGGATGGCTGTGACCTGTGCGAGCGCGAATGCACCGGCGCCTGCCAGCCCGATGGGGTTCCCATTCCCTTGGGGGCTGCGGCCAGCGACCACGGCCATGGCCACGGGCACCACCATCACCCTGTCTATCCCCACGCCGACCACCCCCTGGGCCCCCGCACTCTGCGCTCCGGTGGCGCGACGGGGTAGCCAGCCGCACCTGGCGCAGTTGTCTCGCGTGGGGGCTTCGCTGCTCCGGGCCGCTCAGATCAGCAAAGCTGATCCTTGAAGCCTTTCCCCATGTTTCGGGGCTTTTC
The DNA here is from genome assembly GCF_056633055.1 of Paraciimarium castrense LEGE 11436. NCBI lineage: Bacteria > Bacillati > Cyanobacteriota > Cyanophyceae > Synechococcales > Prochlorococcaceae > Paraciimarium > Paraciimarium castrense. The sequence goes on from NZ_JBSJOW010000004.1 coordinate 90,135, forward strand.
CCCAGATCCGGAGGGGGTTTTCCCCAGAACGGTGCTCCCGATGACCGTTGCGGCGCGGAGGCTGGGGATTTCGCCCTTGTGTTCAGCTTGGTCTTGACACCGTGGCGCTGGGTCGTCCCCGGGTCGGGGGCCGGCGCTTCAGCTGACCTGGAACTGCTGCGCGGCAGCAAGTCTCAGCCTGCACTGCCCTGCCGTGCTCAGAGAACTCCGGCTTTGACGGCGGCTCGGGGATGTGGCGTACTGGGCCCCACTCCCGCAGCCCTGATGCCGATGGACTGGACCCCTTCCCCTGGCCCGGAGCCTGAGGCTGGTGATGGCGCCAGGGGGGAGGCCGCGGCGTTTCTGGAGAGCGAGGTGGCGGATGTCGTATTCAGCGCGCTGCAGCGCTTTCTCGCTACCCATCCGGGCTGGAATCAGCATGGCCTCACCACTTCGGCCCTGGCCACTTTTCTGTTCCAGAACGGTTGCACTGATGCCTGCGTGCAACAGCACTACCTCAATGGTCTGTTTTTGCTCTGAACTGCAATGAATTCGGTAACCTTGAGCGCCCAGCCTTGGCCAGCCGCGCAGACCGGTGCAGCAGTTGCCCATAAAAAAAGAGCGAAGGCGCCAACCTTCGCTCTCGTTCTCCCTTGCCCGACCCTGTTAAAGGTCGCCCCGTCATTGTGCGGACTCTCGACCTCTGCGGTTGTGCCAACAGACACAGGATCCGCTCCGCTGTGCCTATCTCCTGACGCAGGGGCCCCGGATGGTCCCCCCGGCACCGGCTTCAGTCCCCCCGGCGCAGTCGCCTGGTGGCGGCCTCGCAGGCTCGCCAGGTGATCGCCATGGCCGTGAGGGTGGGGCTCTGCCAGCCGGCGCCAGGCCAGCAGGCCCCATCCACCACCAGCACATTGGGGGCCCGCCAGCACTGGTTGAAGGCATTCACCACCCCCTCCTCCTCGCTGGCGGCCATGCGGGCGCCACCCAGCTCATGGATGTAGTAGCCGGGGGGCGCGGCGCCCTGGCCGGTGGCGTGGCTGGAGCGGATCCAGGGCTCCAGCAGCGGCAGCACGAACAGATCCTCCAGCGGACGGATCGCGCCCCCGGCCGCGGCCACCACGGCCTCCATGCGCTGCTGCATGTGGGCCACCATCGCGGCTTCATTCGGCCCCCAGCCCATGGAGATGTGCGGCGTCGGCAGCCCCCAGGCATCCACCTGATCGCCGTTCAGGCTGACCCGGTTGTCGGCCCGGGGCAGCACCTCGCCATGGCCGATCAGGAAGCCCACGGCCTCACCGCGGCGGCGCTGCAGCAGGCTGGGCGGATCGAAGCGCTGCACCGCCGCCCAGAGGCCGTAGCCGCGCTGGAAGCCCTCCTGGCTGGCCCCATCCAGGTTCACGGTGTTGGGGATGAAGCAGCTGCCGGCGCCGGAGAGCTCGGCGGGTTCAGGGGGCGGGGCCAGGCCGGGCACCGAGAAGAAGCGGCTGCTGGACACGTGGTCCATCAGATAGTGCCCCAGGCTGCCGGAGGGATCGATCAGCCCGCCGCGCCTGCAGGCCTCGCCGGAGTGCAGCAGGATCCGCAGCGTCTCGATCGTGGAGGCGCACAGCACCACCAGCGGCGCCCGCAGCTCCTGCCGCTCGCCGCTGTGGCTGTCGATCACCACCACGCCGCGGGCCCGTTCCTGGCCCGGCTCCATCACGAGGTGGCTCACCAGGGTGCCGCTGCGCACCACGGTGCGGCCAGTGGCCAGGGCCCGGGCCAGGGTGCTGCCGGGGCTCGATGAGCGGCACCAGCCGGGGCCGCGGTGCAGGTTGAAGCCCCGGGAGTGGATCAGGGGCAGGCCCAGCTCGCGGCCGATCGCCTGGCGCAGGTGCCGTTCGCCCGGGGTGAGGGGCAGGGGATCGAGGAACTGGCCGTCGGGGAGCTGGGGCAGGCCGTCGGCCCGGCCATGCACCCCCAGCAACCGCTCCAGGCGGTCGTAGTAGGGCGCCAGATCCGGCTCGTCGATCGGCCAGCTGGGCCCTTGGCCATCGCGTTCACCGGCCTTGAATTCGTAGCGGCTCAGCCGCAGGGTGATGCCCCCCCAGGTGAGGCTCTTGCCGCCCAGCTGGCGGCCGCGGGTCCAGAGAAAGGGGCGCTCGGGCGGGGTGGAATAGGGATTGAGGCGCTCGTCGGCGAACAGTTCGGGGTTGTGCTTCCAGTAGCCGGGGTGGTGGGCCTGCAGGCGCTGACGGCCACTGGAGAGGTGGGCGAGCCGCCGCAGGCTGTTGAGCGGCTCGGCGCCGCGGGCGCGGGCGGCGCCCAGCTCCGCCCCGGCCTCGAGCACCAGCACCCTCAGGCCCGCCTCCGCCAGCACCATCGCGGCCACCCCGCCGGTGGCGCCCGATCCCACCACGATGGCTTCAGGGCGCTCGGTCATCGGCTTGGCTTCAGCTGCCGGAGAGGCTGGCATCCAGCCGGATCAGGCTCTGCAGCAGCACATTCACGCCCTGTTCGCACTGCTCCGGCGTGGTGAACTCAGCGGCCGAGTGGGACACGCCGTCGCGGCTGGGGACGAAGATCATGCCCATGGCGGTGAGCCGGCCCAGCTCCTGGGAGTCGTGGCTGGCGCGGCTGGGCAAGTGGGTGTGGCTCAGCCCCAGCTGCTGGCAGCTCTCGGTGATCAACGCCTGCACCATTGGATCAGCCGGGCTGGGGTCCACCACAAACTGCGGCGTCATCGCGATCCGGGTGCGGCTGGCCACGGCGATGTTCTCGATCTTGCGCTCCAGGTGGGCGCGCATGTGGTCGATCACGCTGTGGGAGAGGTCGCGCATGTCGAGGGTGAACTCCACCCGTCCAGGCACGATGTTGGCGGCATTGGGCCACACCTGCAGCTTGCCCACCGTGGCCACCGGATCGCCGGGGAAGTGGAGCGCCATGTCCTCCACCGCCAGGATGATCTGGGCTGCGGTGGTGAGGGCATCGCGCCGCATGCCCATGGGGGTGGTGCCGGCGTGGTTGGCCTGGCCGGTCACGCTGATCGTGTAGCGCTGCTGGCCCACCACGCCCTCCACCACGCCGATGTCCTTGCCCACGGCCTCCAGCACGCCCCCCTGCTCCACATGCAGCTCCACGAAGGCGGCGATCTCCCCGGGGGCCCGGCGGGCGCTGGCGCGGTGCTCCCAGGAGCCGCCGATGCTGGCCAGGCCCTCCTGAATCGGCACCCCCAGGGCCGTGGTGTAGGTGCTGGGGTCGTCGGAGGCGCGGCCCACCAGGCTCTTGCACCCCACCATCGTGCTCTCCTCATCGGCGAACACGATCAGCTCGAGCGGGTGCCGCAGACGCTGGTTGTGCTCCGAGAGCACCCGCACCACCTCCAGCCCGGCCAGCACCCCCAGGGCGCCGTCGTAGTGGCCCCCCTCCGGCACCGTGTCGATGTGGGAGCCGGTGGCGAGCACGGGGGCCGAGGGGTCGAGGCCCCCGTAGCGGCCGATCAGGTTGCCGGCGGCATCGATGCGCACGGCCATGCCGGCCTGCTCCATCCAGCCCTGCACCAGGGCGCGGGCGGCGCGGTCTTCGTCGCTGAAGGCCAGCCGCCGCACGGCCCCGGAGGGAACCCGGCCGATGCAGGCCAGGGCTTCGAGGCCCAGGGCCAGGCGCTCCCGATCGGCCCGCAGTGCCAGCAGGGACGACACGACCGCCAGAGAGGCGCTGTCGGTGCCGAGCTGGCCGGCGCCGAGAGGACCTGTGCCCAGGGGAGCGCTGCTGAGCTGGGTCATAGCGGTGCTGGGGGCGGCTGAACGGATTCTTCTGAACGGATTCGGCTGAACGGATTCGGCTGAACGGAAGTGGCTGGTCGGGGCGGGGCTGATCCAGCTGCAGCGGATCGGCCGGCTGCGGGTCTGATCAACGGTGCCCTTGGGCACAAACCTGCTGCAGCGGATCGTCAATCATTCCGTCAACTTAATTCTCCTCCTAGCGTGGTCGACCCCAACGGCTGGATCACGCCACTCCCCACCCTCCTGCGATGACCTACTCGATCGTTGCCTGGGACGGCCCCACCGGGATGACGGGTGTGGGCGTGGCCACCCGTCACCTGGCCGTGGGTTCCCTTGTTCCCCATGCCAGACCGGGTGTGGGAGCCGTGGCCACCCAGGCCAGCACCAACCCCTACTTCGGGCCCTGGGGGCTCGACAGGCTGGAGCAGCTTCAGCTGCAGAGCGGTGGTGAACTGGGTGCGGAGGCGGTGCTGGAGTCGCTGCTGCAGGACGATCCGGGCCGCGACGGCCGCCAGGTCCACCTGGTCGACAGCCAGGGCCGCACCGCAGCCTGGACGGGCCCCGACTGCGCCGGCCTCGCCGGTCATCGCTGCTATCCGGGCTTTTCAGTGGCGGGCAATTACCTGGCCTCCGAGCTGGTGCTGCTGGCGATGGCCGAGGCCTACATGGCTGCTGAGCGCCACGGCCTCGCCCTGGAGGAGCGCCTGATGGCGGCCCTGGAGGCGGCTGAGGCCCACGGCGGCGACCACCGCGGCCGCCAGTCGGCGGCCCTGCTTGTGATGCACCAGGAGAGCTACCCCCACATCGACTTCCGGGTCGACCACCACCCCGAGCCGCTGCTGGCCCTGCGCGAGATCCTGGCCGAAACCGGCGAGACCTATTACACCGGCTTCCGCGCCACCCTGCCCACCACCCTGGGGGTGGCCCAGACCGCTGAGCTTCCGGCGGCGGCGGCGGCAGCGGTGGAGACGGCTCAACCGCCCGACATGCCGATCAGCGCGTAGGCCGGCTCCGCCTGATCGGCGGCGCCCGGTCGCCAGCCCAGCCGGTCGGCCAGTTCCCGGGCCTGGGCCGGCACATCGGCGGCCACGAACAGCTGGTGCATGATCTGCACGCCGATCAGGTGATTGATCACGGCGTCGAGCTGCACCCGCGTTGCCGGACTGGTGGCGGGATCGTCGTGCCGGGCGAACAGTGCCGCCACCCCGGCTGGATCCAGCAGACCCGCCTGCCCGATGGCCTCGGGGCTGAGGTGGCGGTCGGCCAGCACCTGCATGGCGGCGCGCTTCTCGGGGTCGGCGTGGGCCGGTGGGGCCATGAAGGCGAACTTCTCGCGGCGGTAGAGCTGCTCCGGCAGCAGGCCGCGCATGGCCTCCCGCAGCACGTACTTCTCCGTTTTGCCCTTGATGCGCAGCTCCGGGGGCACCTGCACCGCCACGGCGGCCAGATGGTGGTCGAGGAAGGCGGGGCGCGCCTCCATGGCGTGGGCCATGTCCACCCGGTCGCCGCCCCAGGTGAGGATCTGCCCCTCCAGCATCGTCTTGATCCACACGTACTGGGCCCGGTCGAGGGCATGGCGGCCCTCCAGCTGGGAGGCATCGAGGGTGGCGGCGATGGCGGCGCCGGGCTCGTAGCCGGCGCAGGCCTGGCGGTGCTGCGGTGCCAGCAGGGCCGGCACCAGAGGCGCGCAGGCCAGCCAGGGCTGCAGGCAGCTGGGCGTGAAGCCCACCACAGCCTCCAGGGCTGGATCGTGCACCTGTTCCTCAGCCAGCATCGCCCCCTGCACCAGCTGGTTGGCCTCCTGCAGCAGCTGCTCCCACTCCTGGCGATCCGCATCCGGCAGGTCCTGCAGCCCATGCAGAAACATGTCGCGGCGGAAGGCGGGATAGCCCCCGAACAGCTCATCGGAGCCCTCGCCGGTCATCACCACCTTGTAGTGGGAGCGGTTCACCTCACGGCTCATCAGGAACTTGGCCACCGCCAGGGTATTGTAGATCGTGCGCTCGGTGTGCCAGATCGTGGCCTCCAGATGGCCATAGAGCTCGTTGCCGGAGAGCCGCATCACCAGCTGATCGGCGCCGGTGGCCTCGGCCATCGAGGTGGCGATCGGGGTTTCGTCGTAGCGGCTGTCGTCGAAACCGATCGTGAACGCCTTCACCGGGTTCTGGCTCACCGCGGCGGCCAGGCCCAGGATCGAGCAGGAGTCGATGCCGCCGGAGAGATAGCAGCCCACGGGCACATCGGCCACCATCCGCACCTCCACCGCTTCCAGCAGGGCCTGGCGCACCGCGGCGATGTGGTCGGCCTCGCTGCGGCCGGCATCGCGCTCGCCGCTGCGGGGGAAATCCACGTCCCAGTAGGGCTGATCCTCGAGGCTGAAGCGGCCGTCGCGGCGGCGCACCGTGAGCACGTGGCCGGGCTTGAGCTGGTGCACCCCCTCGAAGGCCGTGGTTCCCGGCACCATGGTCTGCATCAGCTGGTGGAACAGGCCTTCGGAGCTGAAGCGCCGTTGCACACCGGGATGGGCGAACAGCACTTTCAGCTCGGAGCCGAACACCAGGCCCTCCTCGGTGAGGGTCCAGTACTGGGGTTTGACGCCGAAGCGGTCGCGCACCAGGTGGAGGGTGTCGAGGCGGCTGTCGAACAGGGCGAAGGCGAACTCGCCGCGCAGCAGGGGCAGGCTGGCCTCGAGGCCCCGCTGCTGGTAGAGCCGCAGCAGGATTTCCGAATCGCTCTTGCTGCTGAAGTGATGGCCCTGGGCCGTGAGCGAGGCGCGGATGGCCTGGAAGTCGTAGAACTCGCCGTTGTGGGCCATCAGCAGCTGGCCGTCCTCGGACACGAAAGGCTGGCGGCCGCGGTTGGCATCGAGGTCGATGATCGAGAGGCGGGCATGGCAGAAGCCCACACCCTGATCCGGCAGGCCCCTCACCCCGAAGCCATCAGGGCCGCGATGCACCTGGATCGCCGCCATGTTGACGAGCACCTGCTCGTCGATCGGCTGCTGGGGCTGGAGTTGGAACACTCCCCCGATGCCACACATAGACCGTCTCCTGGATGAAATCTCGAAGTGCTGAACGTGAGCGGATCGGCCAGAACGGCGCACCCGCTGGACCTCAGATGATGTCCATCACCTGGTCTGTGCGCTCCACCATGCAGGTGAGCAGGGCCATGCGGATGAACACGGCACCGCGCGCCTGGGAGAAGTACCAGTTGTGGGGGGTGCCATCGAGACAGGTGCCCAGTTCCGCTCCCCTGGCCAGGGGGTGGAGGATGATCGCCTCAGGCCGGTAGGACAGATCGGCGGTGAGCTGGAAGCTGCGGCCGTGCACCTCGTAGTTGTCCCCCACCCAGGCGATCGCATTGATGTAGATCACATCGAGGTCTGGAACGGCGGCGCTGAGATCGTCGCTGGTGAGCACCTTGATGCCGGCCTGCTCGAGCTCCTGGCGCTGGCCGGGATCAAAGTAGCTCTCGGGTTCGCCGGGGTCGATTCCCGGCTCGTGAAAGAGCACCAGCTCATCGATCATCTGCGGGAACTTGGTGAGGATGCGCAGCAGTGACCGCACCGTGCGCATGCGCTTCGGGATGCCCACGATGCCGATGCGGATGCGTTGATCGGCGGGCACATCCTTCTCCACCAGTTGGGGGCGCCACTTGAAGATGGTGTAGAGGTCGGCCATGGCCTGAGTGGGGTGCTCATCGATGCCATTGCCTGCATTGATGATCGGAATCCGCAGCGATTCGGTCATCTGGTAGATGGCCTCAGCATTGGTATCCCGTAACACCACACAGTCGCCATAGTTGTTGAACATCTCCGCCACATCCCTCAGCGATTCCCCCTTGGCGATGCCGGTGGTGCTGCGATCCGTGATCGTGATCGTGTCGCCACCAAGCCGGTGCCAGGCGCTGTCGAAGGAGAGCCGGGTGCGGGTGCTGGGCTCGTAGAAGGCGTTGATCAGGATCTTGCGCTGCAGCGGGCTGTTGAAGCGGATGTAGCGCTCGGGGTTGCTCTCGAACTTCGCCGCCAGCCGAAACACCTGCAGCAGCGAGTTGGCGCTGTACTGCAGCGTGGAGATCACATGCTGGTTCATCAGATCGCTCAGCGCCCCGCCGTGCTCGCGGATCTGCTCGAGCAGGGCCTGTGGGTGGGCGTTCCCATAGACATCAGGACCGAGCCGATTGAAGTGGGGAGAGTGCATCGTCAAAGGTGATCCCGGGGGCTGGGGATGTTGTGGTCGAACGGGGTGGAAGGCTCCATCTTCCGCCTCGATCGGGTGGCTGACTGGAAAATCTTGTGTTTTCTGCAACATCGGAAGCGGCAGAAAGTAGCGGTATTTACCGTTTCAGAGAGAGTTGCTCTGGCCCGCCGGCGCACTCCTGTCGCTGCCACACCTGGCGCTACCAGATCCGGCCATTACGCCACTCCACGAACCAGATGCCCACAATCACCAGCACGGCCAGCACGAGGCCGGCGATGCTGCCGTACACCACCAGGCCGAACCACCAGCCGGAGATCAGCCAGGAGCCAGCGGGGGCGGTGGTGCTCAGCAGCAGGGAAGGCAACAGGGCCATGGCTTGGGGGATGGACACGACTCAGGGGCTCTCGGGATCGCCGGCCAGCTGGCGCCAGTCGTACTGCTCGGGCCAGTAGTGGCTGCCCAGCCCCATCACCAGGGCCGAGACGGCGGCGGAGACCAGGGCGGCGCAGTAGGGGGCGATCAGCCAGTAGGCCAGCAGGCCGCTGACCGAGCCCAGCAGCATGGCGGCGATGGCCGCCTGACGGTTGGCCTGGCGCCAGTAGAGCCCCATGGCGATCGGCCAGATCGTGGAGGCCACCAGGGCGCCGGTGAACAGCAGCAGCTGGTACATCGAGGTCACGTACTGCCAGGAGAGCAGCATGGTCAGCAGACCCAGGGCCACCACCACCCGGCGGGCGGCCTGGCGGATCTGCTGGTCGGTGGACTCGGGCCGCAACCAGTGAGCGATCACGTCCTCGGCGATCAGATCGGCCGTGGCGGCGAGCAGGGAGTCGAGGGTGGAGGTGAGCGAGGCGAAGATGATCACGAACACCACCGCGGCACCGCCGCTGCCGAGCAGCTGGGCCGTGACGATCGGGAACACCATGTTCACCTGGGGGATCTCGAGGTTCTGGGCCAGGGCCGTCAGGGCGATGGCGCCCGTCACGATCGGCACCGTGACCCAGGCGAAGCCGCCGAGCACGAAGGAGCGGAACACCACCGAGGGGCGGCTGGCGAACACCCGCGACCACCAGATGTTGTTGTGGAACACCTCGCCCATGCTGAACAGCCCGGTGTTCCAGGCAAACAGCAGCCCTGCCGGCAGCAGCAGATTCAACCGCCCGGGATGCTCGCTGGCCAGAGCCGCGTACACCTGATCGGTGCCGAAGCGGCTGAAGCCGAGCACGGCCACCAGCACCAGCAGCGCCATGATCAGCAGCGACTGGATGAAGTCGGTGCCGACCACCGCCCGCATGCCGCCGAACAGGGTGTAGGTGGTGGACACACCGATCACGCACACCATGCCGAGGCGGTAGTCGAAGCCCGAGAGCGACTGCAGCAGCAGGCCGGCCCCCATCCCCTGGGTGATCAGAAAGCCCAGGGTGTAGGCCATGGTGATCAGCAGGAACAGGGCCCAGCAGAGCCGCCCGTAGCGCAGCCGCACGAAGTCGCCGCTGGTGCGGGCCCGGGGCATCAGCCGCTTGATCCGCACGGCCAGGGGAGCGAACAGGAACAGCCCCAGGCCGGCGAGGGCGTAGCCGAACATGCCCCAGAGGCCGAGGGTGTAGCCCACCTCCGGCGCCGCCAGGGTGGTGTTGCCGGTGACCCAGCTGGCCATCAGGGTGGCGGTGCTCAGGGCCAGGCCGATGTTGCGGCCGGCCAGCAGGTAGTCGTCGGCATCACCGCTGCCGCGCTTGCCCCACCAGATGCCCAGGGCGATCCAGAGCACGGAGAAGCCCACCAGGAGCAGCCAGGCGGTGCCTGGCGCCAGCATCGCGTCAGTCGTCATGGGCAGAGGGCATCAACCGGGGTCATCGAAGGGATCGCGCTGGTGCCAGCGCCGGTGGCCACGCAGCACCATCACCACCGTGGCCAGGGTCACCAGGCCGCCGAGCACAAAGATCAGCAGGGCCCGTTGCAGCTCGGTCATGGCACCTGCCTCCAAGGCAACACAGCCTGAACACAAAAAAAGCCCCGGGGAAACCGGAGCCTGTTGGAGAGCAAACAAATGGTGGCGGGGGCGAGATTTGAACTCGCGACCTTCGGGTTATGAGCCCGACGAGCTACCAGGCTGCTCTACCCCGCGGCACCAGTGGAGTGTACCAGCCGGTGTCCTGCGCTACAGGTGGATCTCAGTCGAAGCGCAGTTCGCCGCGCACGTCCAGCTTCAGGTGCGGCGCCGGCTCCCGGAAGGACCGGTGCAGTTCCTCGAGGGTCACCGGCGTCAGCCAGTCGAGCTGCTCCAGCAGGTGCAGGGCTACGGCGTGCTTGGCCCGCCCGGCGCCGTCCTCCACCTTGATCGCCACCCCCAGGCCCTCGCCCACCCGGCTCAGGCACTGAATCCCCTCGGCTCCTCCCTTGCTGAGCACCTGGCCATGGCCCAGGCGCATCAGCTCGGTGTCGAAGCGCCCCTCACCCGCCACCAGCTCCGGATGGCTGAGCATCGCCCGGCTGAGGCGCTCCAGGTCGGGCTGGGCGCCGGCTCCCAGGTGGGCGTAGAGCAGGGCCATCTGGGCCAGCTGCAGCTGCAGGGTGGGGGCACCGCAGTCGTCGCGGGCGGTGACCAGTTCAGCGGCGGGCAGGCCGAGCAGCTCGGCCACCCGCTTGAGCACCTCCTGCTGCAGGGGATGCTCCGGCCGCAGGTAGCTCTCCAGGGCCCAGCCCATGCGCCGGCAGGTGGCCAGAAAGGCGGCGTGCTTGCCGGAGCAGTTGTGCTCCAGGGGGCTGCTGCCGTGCTCGGGCACCGGGCTCTGCAGCTGCTCGGCCTCCACCTCGGCGCCCCACAGCAGCCGGAAGGCCTCGCGGGCATGGCTGGAGGTGCCGGCGTGGGAGGCGCAGGCGATGGCCAGACCCCTGTCGCCGCAGTTGATCTGGTCGGCAGTGCCGCTGGCCACGAACACGGAGGCCTGAAATGGCTTGAGGGCCGAGCGCACGAAGCTCAGCTGCTGGGGATCGCCGGCCCGCATCAGCACCCGACCGCGGCCGTCGCACACCACGGCATGCACCCGATGACGGGATTCGGCAATGCCGTTGCGCAGCAGCCTCACTTCCAGGGGCGGGATGGAGGTGCGGGCCGATCCGCCGAAGCTGGGGGGCAGGGACATACGGGAAGCCGGTCGATCTGGCCGTGCTCAGAGAGCCTGACAGAGGCTCGCCCCAAGCAACATCAAGGTGGCGGCCAGGCCGATGGCCTGCTGCAGCCGGCCCAGGATCGGCCTCACCTGATGCTGGGCCACCAGCAGATCCTGCTGGCGCCAGGCCAGGGGCTTCTCCCACACCTGGCCGTCGTACCAGCCCGACTCCTCGTAGTCGACCCGCTCGCTGATCAGGCGCCGGTGGATGGTGCTCCAGCCCAGCCACTGGCGCACCAGCAGCAGTGTGGGCAGGGCGATGGCAGCGGCTGCCCCTGCAGCCACCATGCGGGCCGGATCGTGGCGCAGCACCCAGCTGCCGCTGGCCACCAGCACGCTGAGGGGAGCCACCAGCAGCCAGCTGATCAGCAGCGGACGCATCAGGCCATCGAGACTCTCGGCAGGCCAGGCGAAGAACCAGGAGCCGCGCAGCTCTTCGTATTGCTTGAGCGGGCGCTGGTCCGGCGGTACCGGGCAGGGCCCGAGCAGCTCCATGGTCACGCTCAGGCGTTGAGATCTGCCCCTGAGCCTACGTAGGGCACCTGTTCCCCGTGGCCCCAGAACGACTCCAGGTCGTAGTAGCTGCGCTCCGCCGGCGTGAGCACGTGCACGATCACTTCGCCGTAGTCGAGCAACACCCAGCGGCCCTCCGTCTGGCCCTCGCGGCGCAGGGGCAGGCGGCCATGCACCTCCTCGAGCTTGTCCTCCACGGAGCGGGCGATGGCGCGCACCTGCACGTCGGAGAGGCCGCTGCAGATCACGAACCAGTCGGCCAGGGAGGACACCTCATCCACCCGGATCAGGCGAATGTCCACGGCCTTGCGGTCGTCGCAGGCGTCGGCCACCAGCAGGGCGAGGGCTTCGGTGTGGGGGTCGCGGGGCGACCGGGACCCGGTGGGGGGTTGGGCCGTGGGCAGCGGGGATGCCGTGGACACGGGGGATGCTGTGGGCATTGGCGCGCCTGCGGGCGAATGGGTGGGGGTGATCGACTCAGCCATAGACGTTTTCACTGGTGACCGACTGGCGGGATCCCTGTTGCTGGGCCATTTCGGCCCGGGCCTTGCCGGCGCTCTTGCGCAGGGCTTCGAGGCGGTCTTCGTAGAAGGTGCGTTTCTTTTTCTTGCGGGTCTGCTCGGCCAGCTCCTTCAGGGCGCCGCCGAGGCTCTTGTAGGCGTTGGGCAGGGTGTAGCCGAAGCGGCAGGCCAGATCGATCGCCCGCTCATCGGCGCTGATCGCATCCTGCAGCCGCTTTTCGGAGTTGTTCTTGAGGTAGAGCCGGTAGCCCGCGAAGCCCGACAGACCCAGGGCCATCAGCAGCAGCAGGCCATCCTGAACCCAGAGCTCACCGATGGCGCCGCCCAGGCCGATGGCCAGGGCGGCCATCTCCCAGCCATCGCGGGGCACGGCATCGTTCTGAACCCGGCCCACTTCGTGCCAGAACAGCAGATTGCGGTGGTCGAGGGCGAGGCCATCCCAGGTTTCGAGATCCACCTGGATCTCGATCTCATCGCGACCGATCTCCTCAATGGTGATCAGGGGCGGCTCAACCGAAGCTGCGGCTTCCACGAACACCCAGCTCTGCATTTCCGGAGGCAGCAGCCCCTTGAGGCGCTGGAGTTCGCTCATCGACGGGAACGGTCAGCTGGAGAACACCCAGCCTAGCCACCATGACGGCATCGCCTGGTTGGCGCTGAACGTCGGTGGCCACCAGGGCATGAGAGCCTGATCGGGTTTGGCCGCCGACCACGCCCATGCCCCGCCGCACGGACCTGAAGCGGATTCTGTTGCTGGGCTCGGGACCGATCGTGATCGGCCAGGCCTGCGAGTTCGACTACTCCGGCACCCAGGCCTGCAAGGCGCTGCGGGCCGAGGGCTTCGAGGTGGTGCTGGTGAACAGCAACCCCGCTTCGATCATGACTGATCCGGACATGGCGGATCGCACCTACATCGAGCCGCTCACCCCCGAAGTGGTGGCCCGGGTGATCGCCGTGGAGAAGCCCGACGCCCTGCTGCCCACCATGGGCGGCCAGACCGCCCTCAACCTGGCGGTGACCCTGGCCGAGAACGGCACCCTGGCCGAGCACGGCGTGGAACTGATCGGCGCCGACCTCAAGGCGATCCGCATGGCGGAAGACCGGCTGCTGTTCAAGGAGGCGATGGGGCGCATCGGCGTGGCCGTGTGCCCCTCCGGCATCGCCAACAGCCTCGAAGAGGCGGAGACGGTGGGCGAGGTGATCGGCAGCTACCCGCGCATCATCCGGCCGGCCTTCACTCTGGGGGGCAGCGGCGGCGGCATCGCCTACAACCCCGAGGAGTTCCGCGCCATCTGCAAGAGCGGTCTGGAGGCCAGTCCCGTCTCCCAGATCCTGATCGAGCAGTCGCTGATGGGCTGGAAGGAGTTCGAGCTGGAGGTGATGCGCGACACCGCCGACAACGTGGTGATCGTGTGCTCGATCGAAAATCTCGACCCGATGGGGGTTCACACCGGCGATTCGATCACCGTGGCCCCGGCCCAGACCCTCACCGACCGGGAGTACCAGCGCCTGCGTGACCAGTCGATCGCGATCATCCGCGAGATCGGCGTGGACACCGGCGGCAGCAACATCCAGTTCGCGATCAACCCCGCCAACGGCGACGTGGTGGTGATCGAGATGAACCCGCGGGTGTCGCGCTCCTCGGCGCTCGCCTCCAAGGCCACGGGCTTCCCGATCGCCAAGCTGGCGGCCCGGCTGGCGGTGGGCTACACCCTCGACGAGATCACCAACGACATCACCGGCGCCACGCCGGCCTGCTTCGAACCCACGATCGACTACGTGGTGACGAAGATCCCCCGCTTCGCCTTTGAAAAGTTCCAGGGGAGCCCGGCGGTACTCACCACCTCGATGAAGTCGGTGGGGGAGGCGATGGCGATCGGCCGCTGTTTCGAGGAGTCGTTCCAGAAAGCCCTGCGCTCTCTGGAAACCGGCCACGCCGGCTGGGGCTGTGACCGCCCCGATGCCAGCCCTGAGCCCGCCGCCCTGAGCGCCGCCCTGCGCACGGCCACGCCGGAGCGGATCTTCGCGGTACGCACCGCCATGGTGGCCGGCCTCGATGACGCAGAGATCCACCGCCTCAGTGCCATCGATCCCTGGTTCCTGGCCAAGTTGCGCGGCATCCTCAGCGCCGAGCAGGAGCTGCTGCGCGGGCGCCGCCTTGAGCAGCTCGATGCCGGCGCCCTGCTGCGGCTCAAACAGCTCGGCTTCTCCGATCCCCAGATCGCCTGGGCCACTGGCAGCGACCAGCTGGCCGTGAGGCGGCACCGCCAGGCCCTGGGGGTGAACGCGGTGTTCAAGACGGTGGACACCTGCGCCGCCGAGTTCGCCTCGGCCACCCCTTACCACTACTCCACCTACGAGCGGCCGCTGGAGCGCATCGCCGCCGACGGCAGCGTGGCGCCGCTGCCCCCGGAAGACGAGGTGCTGCCCGAGAGTCGCCAGAAGGTGATGATCCTGGGCGGCGGCCCCAACCGCATCGGCCAGGGCATTGAGTTCGACTACTGCTGCTGCCACGCCTCCTTTGCCCTGCAGGAGGAGGGCTACGCCACGGTGATGGTGAACAGCAACCCGGAAACGGTGTCGACCGACTACGACAGCAGCGACCGCCTCTACTTCGAGCCCCTCACCCTCGAGGACGTGCTCAACGTGATCGAGAGCGAGAAGCCCACGGGCGTGATCGTGCAGTTCGGCGGCCAGACGCCCCTCAAGCTGGCCCTGCCCCTGCTGCGCTGGCTGGCCTCGGCCGAGGGCCAGGCCACCGGCACCCGCATCTGGGGCACCTCTCCCGAATCGATCGACACCGCCGAAGACCGCGAGCAGTTCGAGGCGATCCTGCGGCGGCTGGAGATCCGCCAGCCCCGCAACGGCCTGGCCCGCAGCGAGCCGGAAGCCCTGGCCGTGGCCGAGCGGGTGGGCTACCCGGTGGTGGTGCGGCCCAGCTACGTGCTCGGCGGCAGGGCCATGGAGGTGGTGTTCAACGCCCAGGAGCTCAACCGCTACATGGCCGAGGCCGTGAACGTGGAGCCCGACCACCCCGTGCTGATCGACCAGTACCTCGACAACGCCGTGGAGGTGGATGTGGACGCCCTCTGCGATCGCACCGGCACGGTGCTGATCGGGGGCGTGATGGAGCACATCGAGCCGGCGGGCATCCACTCCGGCGATTCGGCCTGCTGCCTGCCCACCGTGAGCCTGGGGGAGGAGAGCCTGGCCACGATCCGCGCCTGGAGTCGCGACCTGGCCCTGGCCCTGAACGTGCGCGGCCTGATCAACCTGCAGTTCGCCGTGCAGCGCAGCGCGGCAGGGGAGGAGCGGGTGTTCATCATCGAGGCCAATCCCCGGGCCTCCCGCACGGTGCCGTTCGTGGCCAAGGCCACCGGTGTGCCCCTGGCCAAGGTGGCCAGCCGTCTGATGGCCGGGCGCACCCTCGACGAGCTGGGCCTGCACAGTGAGCCGAGGCCCCCCCTGCAGGCGGTGAAGGAGGCGGTGCTGCCCTTCAAGCGCTTCCCCGGCTCCGACAGCCTGCTGGGCCCTGAGATGCGCAGCACCGGCGAGGTGATGGGCCTGGCCCCCGGGTTCGGCATGGCCTATGCCAAGGCCGAGCAGGGGGCCGGCGAGAGCCTGCCCACCGGCGGCCGCGTGTTCCTCTCCACCCATGACCGCGACAAGCCGGCCCTGGTGCCCGTGGCCCGCGGCCTGGCCGACCTGGGCTTCGAACTGATCGCCACCGCCGGCACCGCCGCGGTGCTGGCCCGGCAGGGCCTGGCGGTGGAGGTGATCCTCAAGGTGCACGAGGGGCGGCCCAACATCGAGGACGCGATCCGCTCCGGCCGCATCCAGCTGGTGGTGAACACGCCGATCGGCCGCCAGGCCACCTTCGATGACGCCTACCTGCGCCGGGCGGCCCTCGACTACGCCGTGCCCACGCTCACCACCCTGGCGGGAGCGCGGGCAGCTGTGGAGGCGATCGGTGCGTTGCAGCAGCAACATCTCTCGGTGACGGCCCTGCAGGACATCCACCCGATGGTGAGGGGCTGAGCCAGCCCCGGGGTTCGCCTGGGTAGCGTTGGGGCCCTGCGCCCATGCCCGTGACCGCCACCACCAGCTCTGCCAGCACTGCCGCCACGACGGCCAGCACGACTTCTGCAGCCATTCCAGAAGGCAGCGACTGCACCGCCGCCTTCCGCGCCGCCTACGAGAACCGTTACACCTGGGATCCCGGCTTCGCGGGCTACCAGGGCACCTGCTCCTGGGAGCAGGGTGATCGCCGCGCCGGGGGCCGCTTCACAGTGGGCGCCGACCTCAAGGCCCAGGTGGAGGGCATCGCCGACGAGGAGATTCACAAGGCCATGGCCTCCCAGCTCTGGGAGGTGGCGATTCACCGGGTGCGCCGCAGCTTCGAGCAGACCCACGGCGCCAACACCTTCACGGCGGGCAACACCGATGCGGTGGGCACCGAGGTGATCGTGGGCGGCAAGAACGACGGCGACCGCTACCGCATTCACAACGATGTGGTGACCATGGTGCACCGCCACATCCACGGCACGGTGGTGACGATCTTCACCGAGTCGGTGACCCACACCGGCGCCGGCTACCTGAGCCGCTCCTACACCAGCCAGTACGCCGATCCGGCCACGGGCGACGCCCGCGGCGGCCTCAGCCGCTTCACCGACACCTTCGTGCCCCTCTGCGACGGGGGGCCCTGGGTGCTGAGCGAGCGGGAGGTGGCCACCGAGGCCCATGGCGAGGCGCCGGCCAGCCGCCAGCTGTTTCGTTTCGAACACCTCGAGCCCCTCGCCTAGGGGTGGCCGGATCCCAGGCCCCGTGACACCATCGCGGCAACACTGAGATCCTGCCTTGGAGTTGCTGCAACAGATCAACAGCCTGGTGTGGGGGCCTCCCACCCTCTGGCTGATCGGTCTCACGGGCCTCTATCTGATGCTGGGGCTGCGGTTCATGCCGCTGCTGAAGATCGGCTTCGGCTTCCGCCAGGCGTTCGCCTCGATCCGCAGCTCCAAGGGCGAGGGCGACGTGTCGGCCTTCGAATCCCTGGCCACGGCCCTGGCCGCCACGATCGGCACAGGCAACGTGGCCGGCGTGGCCGGCGCGATCGCCGTGGGCGGTCCCGGCGCCGTGTTCTGGATGTGGGTGATCGCCTTCGTGGGCATGGCCACCAAGTACGCCGAATCGCTGCTGGCGGTGCATTACCGCGAGGTGGATGGCCTCGGCGAACACGTCGGCGGGCCGATGTACTTCATCCGCAATGGCCTGGGGCCCCGCTGGGCCTGGCTGGGGGTGCTGTTTGCCCTGTTCGGCACCCTGGCCGGCTTCGGCATCGGCAACGGGGTGCAGGCCCACGAGATGGCCAAGGCCCTCAATGAAAGCCTGGCGATTCCGCCCCTGGCCACGGGCATCGGCATGGCGGTGCTGGCCTATCTGGTGCTGATCGGCGGCATCGAGCGCATCGGCAAGGTGGCCGAAGTGGTGGTGCCGGTGATGGCCGCCGTGTATGTGGTGGGGGCGCTGATCATCCTGGCCCTGCACATCGACAAGATCCCGGCCGCCTTCGGTGTGATCTTCAGCAATGCCTTCTCGGGCCAGGCCGCCGCCGGCGGCGCCCTCGGCACCGTGATTCAGATGGGCATCGCCCGGGGCATCTTCTCCAATGAGGCGGGCCTGGGCACCGCGCCGATCGCCCAGGCGGCGGCCAAGCCCGGCGACCCGGTGCTGCAGGGGAGTGTGGCGATGCTCGGCACCTTCATCGACACCCTGGTGATCTGCACGATGACGGCCCTGGTGATCGTGGCCAGCGGCCTCTATGACAGTGGCGAGCGGGGGGTGACCCTCACCATGGCGGCCTTCGACTGGGGCCTGCCGGGGGGCCGCTGGCTGGTGACCTTCGCCACCGTGTTCTTCACCGGCACCACGATCCTGGGCTGGGGCTACTACAGCGAGCGCTGTCTGGAATTCCTGGTGGGCACCGGCGGCATCAAGCCCTTCCGCCTGCTGTGGGTGGCCGTGGTGGTGGTGGGCTCGGTGGCCAGCTTCGACGCGATCTGGACGATCGCCGACATCCTCAACGGCCTGATGGCCATCCCCAACCTGATCGGCCTGCTGCTGCTCTCAGGCACCGTGTTCCGGCTCACCCGGGCCTACCGCTTCGACGGGGAGGCCCGCAGCTGAGGGGCGGCCGGCGGGCTCAGGGCAGGGGCGCAATCGCCTTGAGCTTGTCGTTCAGCTGGCTGGCCATGGCCTGTCGGCCCACGGCCAGCACCTTGAGGGTGTCCTCGTGCATGCGCAGCTGGGCATCGGCCACCTGCATGCCTTTCACCAGCTCCTTGAGCTCATTGGGCAGGCTGTTGAGGTCGTAGCGCTTGCCCTCGAAAGTGAGGACCGGCGGCTGCTGGGGGGTGGAGGTCAAGACGCGGAACGCTCAGGTGTCCTCAGGTTACGGACGGACCCGCACCGCGATCACCGCGACGCGTGGCTTCGGGGCTCCCCAGGGGGCGCTTGAACACGAACATCAGCAGCGGCCCCACCTGGGCCGCCTCGACCATCTCCCAGTGCTCCCGGCCCAGGGCATTGAGGAAGAACTGCAGCTGCTCGGCCGGGTGCCGGGGGGTGCTGTTGAGGGGGCTGTACTGCTGGGGGAACTCCCGCTCCAGGAACTCGGGGCTGAGGGCGCCGCCCAGCCGCTCGCTGTCGCTCTGGGGCGAGGGAGGCTCCGGCGGGTTGCCGCTCTCCACGTCGATGTGGATCACGCGGTATTCCCAGCCGAATGCCGAGCCGATGGGGCTGCCGGTCATGGTTCGAGGTGGATGAACTGGCGGCGGCACAGCTGCCGGTAGCGACCGTCCTGGGCCATCAGCTGATTGTGGCTGCCCTGCTGCACGATCCGGCCCGCCTCCAGCACCACGATGCGATCCGCCCTCTGCACGGTGGAGAGGCGGTGGGCGATCACCAGCACGCTGCGGCCGGCCATGGCGGTCTGCAGGCCGGCCTGCACGGCCTCCTCGGCCTCGGCGTCGAGGGCACTGGTGGCCTCATCGAGCAACAGCACGGCGGGATTGCCCAGCACGGCGCGGGCGATCGCCAGCCGCTGCAGCTGGCCACCGGACACGTTGCGGCCCCGCTCCTCCAGCCGGCTCTCATAGCCGTGGGGCAGCTGGCTGATGAAGCCATCGGCGTTGGCCAGGCGGGCCGCCTGGCGGATCGCCTCGGGCGTGGCCGGCCGCCCGAAAGCGATCGCCTCGGCCACCGTGCCCGAGAACACGCTGCTCTGCTGGGGCACCAGGGCCACGGCCTGGCGCAGCTCCCGGGCGCGCAGGTCGGCCAGGTCGTGGCCATCCAGCAGCACCCGCCCCCGCTGGCAGTTGTTGAAGCGCAGCAACAGCGAGAACAGGGTGCTCTTGCCGGCTCCGGAGGGGCCGACCAGGGCCACCACCTGGCCGGGCTTCACCTCCAGGCTCACCTGGCGCAGCACCGGCTCGCCGTCGCCGTAGGCGAACCACACCTGCTCGAGCTGGAGGGCGCCGCGCACCGGACCCAGGGGTCGTGCCTGGGGACGGTCGGGGGTTTCGACGGGCTCGTTCTCGATCGCCCGCAGCCGCTGCAGGGAGGCCTGGCCCTGCTGGAATTCGTTGAAATTGGTGGTGAGGTGGGCGATTGGATCGATCAGCATCAGCAGGGCGGCCACGTAGCTGCTGAAGCCCTGGCTGTCGAGCTGCCCCGACTGGATCCGCCAGGCGCCGATCCAGAGCACGGTGAGGATGCCGGCGGCCTCCAGAAATCCCACCACCGGATGCTGCAGGGCCAGCAGCCGCAGGGTGCGGTAGCGGGCCCGGCGGTGCAGGTCGATCTCCTGGTCAAAGCGCCGCTGCAGCCAGGGCTCTGCGGCGAAGGCCCGCACCAGCGGCAGCCCGGAGATGGCCTCGCCCAGCAGGCTGGCCAGCTCGCTCACCTGCTCCTGGCTGCGCTCGGCGGCCCCCATCACCCTCGCCCCGAAGCCGCTCACCAGCAGGGCCACCAGGGGGGCCAGCAGCAGGGTGGCCAGGGCCAGGGGCCAGTCGAGCCACACCATGTAACCCAGCACCGCCACCAGCTGCAGGGCACTGGGGGTGGTGTCCTGGATGGTCTTGTAGATCACCTCGCCCACCCGGTCGGCATCCTCGGTGAGGCGGTAGGTGAGGTCGCCGGCGGAGAGTTTTTCGAGGGCGTTGAAGTCGAGCTGCTGCAGCCGCGCGAACAGCTGCTGGCGCAGGGACTGGCTGACCCGCAGGGCCGGGTTGGCCAGCAGCGTGTCCTGGCCGTACTGGGCCGCCTTCTGCACCATGAACACCGCCAGGGCGGCCAGGATCGACTGCAGGGTGAGCCCCACGTCACCGGCGCCGATCGCCGGAATCAGCCGCCCCGCCAGCCAGGCCAGCACAGGCCAGCAGAGCACGAACACCAGGATGCAGGCGCCGCCGGCCAGCAGGCGGCGGCGGTGGGGTCTGAGCAGGGGCCACAGCCGGCGCACCGTGCCGGCCAGGCTGGGGGCAGAGGTCCGCTGCAGCTGGGGCAGGCTGTCCGGAGGCGGTGCGGGCATCAGGGCACGCTATCGCCTGTCCCTATGGCCAGATTCGCCGTGAAGCTCGACCAATTCCTCAAATACCAGGGGCTGGCGGCCACCGGCGGCGAGGCCAAGCTGCGCATCCAGCGCGGCGATGTGCGCGTCAACGGCCTGATCGAAACCCGCCGCGGCCGCCAGCTGGCCCTCGGCGATGCGGTGAGCCTGGACGGCCGTGAGCTGATCGTCACCCCCACGGCCAACAGCCGCTGACAGGCGGCCCATTAGCTTTTCAGCACGTCGCTGGGAGAGGACCTTTGGCCAAGGCTGTCATCGCAGGCAACTGGAAGATGCACATGACATGCGCCCAGGCGCGGGAGTTTGCCGCCGCCTTCCGGCCCCTCATCGCCGACCTGCCGGGCGACCGCCAGGTGGTGATCGCGCCGCCGTTCACGGCGATCCCTACCGTGAGCCGCCACCTGGAGGGCGCCGGCGTGGCGATCGCCGCCCAGAACGTGCACTGGGAGGAGCAGGGGGCCTACACCGGCATGGTGTCGGCGCCGATGCTGGTGGAGCACGCCGTGACCCACGCGATCGTGGGCCACAGCGAGCCGCGCAAGTACTTCAGCGAGTCCGACGAGCAGATCAACCTGCGGGCCCGCACGGCCCAGAAGCACGGGCTGGTGCCGATCCTGTGTGTGGGTGAGAGCCTCGACCAGCGCGAGACGGCGGAAACCGAACGGGTGATCCACCGTCAGATCGAGCAGGGTCTGGAGGCCGTCGATCCCACCCGGCTGATCGTGGCCTATGAGCCGATCTGGGCGATCGGCACCGGCAAGACCTGTCCCGCCGAGGAGGCCAACCGCATCTGTGGCCTGATCCGCGGCTGGGTGGGCAATCCCGAGGTCACGGTGCAGTACGGCGGCTCGGTGAACCCCGCCACCATCGACGATCTGATGGCCCAGAGCGACATCGATGGCGTGCTGGTGGGTGGCGCCTCGCTCGATCCCGAGAGCTTTGCGCGCATCGCCAACTTCCGGGTGTCGGCGGCGGTGTGAGCCATGGCCAGCCAGCCGCCGCGCTGGGGTGAGCGCACGCTGGTGATGGGGGTGCTCAACCTCACCCCGGACTCCTTCAGCGATGGCGGCCGCTACCTGGATCTGGAGCCGGCCCTGGCTCAGGCGGCCCGCATGGAGCGCGAGGGTGCCCACGTGCTCGATCTCGGCGGCCAGAGCACCCGGCCGGGGGCCAGCGAGGTGGGCGCAACCGAGGAAGCCGCCCGGGTGCTGCCTGTGCTGCGCGCCCTGGTGCAGGGTCGGCTGCCGGCGAAGCGGCCGCTGCTCTCGATCGACACCTTCCGCGCCGCGGTGGCGGAAGCCGCCCTGGAGGCCGGGGCCGACTGGATCAACGATGTGAGCGGCGGCCGACGCGATCCCGCCCTGCTGCAGGTGGTGGCCGCGGCGGGCTGCCCGCTGGTGCTGATGCACAGCCGTGGCGACAGCCGCAGCATGGATGGGCTGGCCGTCTACACCGACGTGGTGGCGGAGGTGCGCCAGGAGTTGCTGCGGGCCACCGACGCCGCTCTGGCGGCGGGGGTGCGGGCGGATCAGCTGATCTGGGATCCGGGCCTGGGCTTTGCCAAGACCACCGAGCACAACCTCTCCCTGCTGCGGGGGCTGGCGGCGCTGCGGCAGGAGGGCTTCCCCCTGCTGCTGGGCCCCTCCCGCAAGCGCTTCATCGGCGCGGTGCTGGAGGAGCCCCGGCCCCGGGCCAGGCTCTGGGGCACCGCGGCGGTCTGTGCCCAGGCGATCAGCGCCGGCGCCGATGTGCTGCGGGTCCACGACGTGGGGCCGATCGTGCAGACCGCCCGCATGGTGGATGCGATCGTGCGGTGCTGAGCGCTAGGGGGCGATCAGCAGGCCCCCATCGAGGGGCAGGGACACGCCCTGGATGAAATCAGCCGCGGCGCTGGCCAGGAACAGGGCCACCCGGGCCACTTCCTCGGGTTCTGCAAAGCGGTGCATCGGAATCCTGCTTTCCTTGGCTTGTCTGGCTGCCTGCATCGCAGGGCTGTCCCAGATCTCATGGCCCAGCTCGGTGAGGATCACGGTGGGACAAAGGGCATTCACCTGAACATTGGCCGGCCCCCATTCCACGGCCATGGTTCGGGTCAGCTGGTTGATGGCGGCCTTGGAGGCGGCATAGGCGCCTAATCCAGGGGTGCCAAGAAAGGCGCCCAACGACGAGATGTTCACCACCTTGCCGCGGCCTCTGCTGATCATCTGCGGCACGATCAGTTGCGAGAGGATCAGGGCGGAGCGCAGGTTCACCGCGAAAGTGTCCTGCCAATCGGCTTCGCTGATCTCCAGGATCGGAGCGGCCCTGGCGATGCCGGCATTGTTCACCAGCACATCCCATTGCGGAAAGAGCTCCAGGGCTGTTTCCCCGGCGCGCCTGGCGCCCTCCACCGAGCCGAGATCGGCTTCGATCAGGCAGCAGTGGCGCCCGTAGCTCTCGACAACGGCCTTGACCCTGTTCAGGCCATCGGTGTCCCTGCCGATCAGGCCGATGTCGGCACCGGCCTCGGCGAAGCTGCTGGCGATGGCTGCCCCCAGGCCCTTCGAGCCGCCGGAGACCAAAGCCCGTTGGCCATCCAGTCGAAAAGCGTTCATGGTGGCGAGATCTGATCGCAGGGCATCAGGGAGCCGTGACCCCCTCGATCCGGTCTTCGATCTCCTGGTAGATCTCCTGGAGCTGCTGGATGTTCTCGTCTGAGGTCTCCCAGTAGCCGCGGCCGTTCACTTCCAGCAGGGTGCCGACGATGCGGCGGAAGCTGTGGGGGTTGAGCTCCATCAGCCGCTGGCGCATCTCGGGGTCGTTGATGAAGGTGTCGTTGGCCTCTTCGTACACGAAGTTGTCCACGGCGCCGCTGGTGGCGCTCCAGCCCAGGGTGAAGTTGAGCCGTTTGGCCACCTCCCGCACGCCCTCGTAGCCGGAGTTGAGCATGCCCTCATACCACTTGGGGTTGAGCAGCTTGGTGCGCGAATCGAGCCGGATCGTTTCGCTCAGGGAGCGCACCTGGGCGTTGGCGGTGGTGGTGTCAGCGATGTAGCTGGTGGGGGCCTTGCCGTCGTCGCGCAGGCCGGCGATCAGCTTGGTGGGGTCGGAGTCGAAGTAGTGGCTCACATCGGTGAGCGAGATCTCGGCGGAATCCAGGTTCTGGAAGGTCACGTCGGCGGTTTTCATCGCCGACTCGAACACGCCGCGCTTCTGGTTCATCTCGCCGGGGTTGTCGGCGTTGAAGGCGAAGGTCTTGCGGGAGAGGTACATCTCCTGCAGTTCACCCTCCTCCTCCCAGGTGCTGTTCTCCACAGCCAGGTTCACATTCGAGCTGTAGCTGCCGCTGGCATTGGAGAACACCCGGGTGGCGGCATCGCGCAGGGAGATGCCCTCCTGCTCGGCCTGCTCCTGGGCGTGCTTGCGCACGAAGTTCATCGCCAGCGGTTCATCGGCCTCGGCGGCCATCTTCACGCCCTGATCGATCAGGCCCATCTGGTTGATGAACAGGTCACGGAACACGCCGCTGCAGTTCACCACCACGTCGATGCGGGGCCGGCCCAGCTCTTCCAGCGAGAGCAGCTCCAGCTTGTTGACACGGCCGAGCGAATCGGCCACCGGCCGCACGCCGATGAACCAGAGGATCTGGGCCAGCGACTCGCCGTAGGTCTTGATGTTGTCGGTGCCCCAGAGCACGCAGGCGATCGTTTCCGGCCAGGTGCCCTGCTCGGCCTTCTGGCGTTCGATCAGCCGGTCCACCACCACCTTGGCGGCGGCGATGGCGGCCTTGGTGGGGATCGCCTGGGGATCGAGGGCGTGGATGTTCTTGCCGCTGGGCAGCACGCCGGGGTTGCGGATCGGATCGCCGCCGGGGCCGGGCAGCACATATTCGCCATCGAGGGCCCGCAGCAGGCTCTGCATCTCGAAGTCGGCGCAGATCTGCTCCAGGCAGAACTGCAGGTAGCCGAACAGCCGGTCGAGTTCGGTCTGGTCCACCTGGGCGAAGCCGGCCGAGCAGCAGGCACCCAGCCAGGGGCTGGGCAGCTTGAAGCCGAAGCGCTCCAGCAGGTTGAAGAACCAGGCGAATTTGCGGCGCAGGGTTACGCGGCCGTCGCTGCCGGTGACGGCCTTGACCATCGCGCCCACGGCGGCGCGGCAGGTTTCGGTGATCACCCGGTTGAGTTCCACGTCGGCAAGCACGCCGTCGTCGTTGCCCTTGTAGATCTCGGCGATGCTGCGGCCGCGGCTCTCGGCCAGCAGGGCCGGCAGGGAGCGCAGGCCATCCTCCTCACGCTCCAGGGCGGCGATGTTCACCAGGGTGGCGATGGCCTCCTCGGCGGTGGGGGGCTTGCCGATGGTGTGCAGGCCGCAGGGCAGCAGGCGGCTCTCGATCTCCATCAGCTGGCGGTACACCTGGCCGATCACGGCGTCGCGCGCGGCCAGGTCGAGCTCGGCGGCATCGCCTTCGGGCAGGGCCACGTCCTTGTCGAGGTTGCACTGGCGGGCGGTTTCGACCGCCGCGTTCACGATCTGCACGCCGCGGCTGCTCTCGCGCAGCTGCTGGTAGGAGCCCACCAGCTCACCGAGCTCCTTGAGGCCCCGGTAGAGGCCGGCATTTTCGGCCGGCGGCGTGAGATAGCTGATCGTCTCGGCGTAGCCGCGCCGCTTGGCGATCGTGGCTTCCGACGGGTTGTTGGCGGCGTAGTAGTAGAGGTTGGGCAGGGCGCCGATCAGCGAATCGGGGTAGCAGGTGTCGCTCATGCCCATCTGCTTGCCGGGCATGAACTCCAGCGAGCCGTGGGTGCCGAAGTGCAGCACCGCATCGGCGCCCCACACCTTCTCCAGGTAGGTGTAGTAGGCGGCGAAGCCGTGGTGGGGGCTGGCGCTGCGGGAATAGAGCAGCCGCATCGGATCGCCCTCGTAGCCGAAGGTGGGCTGCACCCCCACGAACACATTGCCGAAGTGGCGGCCGTAGATCAGCAGGTTGGTGCCATCGGAGTTGAGATTGCCGGGGGGCTTGCCCCAGTTCTCTTCCAGCCGCTCGGAGTAGGGGGTGAGCCGCTCGTACTCCGCCACGCTCATGCGGTGGGCGATGGCCAGTTCGGGGGCGCCCTCCAGGGCTTCGGGGTCTTGCAGCACCGACTCCATCAGCTCTTTCGGCGTGCGGGGCAGGCTGCCGAGGTCGTAGCCCTGGGCCGCCATCTCCTCCATCACCCGGTGGATGGAGCCGAACACATCGAGGTAGGCGGCGGTGCCCACATTGCCCTTGTCGGGCGGGAAGCTGAACACCGTGATCGCCAGCTTCTTGGTGGCTCGTGGCTTGATCCGCAGGGAGGCCCAGCGGATCGAGCGCTCGGCGATCGCCTCCACCCGGTCTTGCAGGGTGTGGGCCTTGCCGGTGGCGTCATCGCGGCCGCTGAGCACGATCGGCTCGATGGCGCCATCGAGTTCGGGGATGGCGATCTGCAGGGCCACCTGCACCGGGTGCAGGCCCAGGTCGCTCTCCTCCCATTCCTGGGTGGTCTGGAACACCAGCGGCAGCGCCACCATGTAGGGGCGGTTGAGGCTCTTGAGCACCTCGATCGCCCTGGGGTGGTCCTGGCGGGCCGGACCCCCCACCAGGGCGAAGCCGGTGAGCGACACCACCCCATCCACCAGGGGACTGCCTGGCTTCAGCGGGTCGTAGAAGAAGGCGTTCACCGGCTTGGTGAAGTCGAGGCCGCCGCAGAACACCGGAATCGCGGTGGCGCCGCGGTATTCCAGTTCCTGGATCACGGCCACGTAGTGGGCCTCGTCGCCGGTGACGATGTGGCTGCGCTGCAGCACCAGGCCGATCACCGGGCCGTTGCGGGCCTTCTCGCTCAGATCGGTGCGGCTGGCGCTCCAGTTGAGGTATTCCTTGAGGTCCTCAAACATCGAGGGCGCCAGGGGGTGCCAGATGCCCAGGTCGGGGAACACCACCGGCTCGGCCACCGCCACCGCCGCCCGCTCACTGCCGCTGCCGCGGGGGAACACGTACTTGTCCGCCAGCATCAACAGGAAGTTGCGCAGATTGTCCGGCGTGCCGCCCAGCCAGTACTGGAAGCTGAGCATGAAGGAGCGGGCGTCCTGGGCCTTCTCCACCGGTAGGTACTTGAGAACCGTGGGCAGGGTGTTGAGCAGCTTGAGCATCGCGTCCTGGAAACCGGCGCCGCCGGCCTCCTTCCGCTTCTTCATGAAGCCGGCGATGGCGCTCTTGCTCTGGCCCAGCTGGGCCATCGAGAAGGTGCCCAGCTTGTTGAGCCGCATCACCTCCGGCATGGAGGGAAACACCACGGCCGCCTTGAGCCTGTCGCGGTGGGGGGCCACGGCCTCCACCACCTTCTGGGCCAGGTCCTCGATGAAGATCAGCGAGGCGATGAACACATCCGCCGCCGCCACATCGGCGCAGAAGTCGGCGTAGTTGGTGGGATCGCGCAGCTCCTCGATCAGATAGCCGCTCAGCTCGATCGCCAGGGGACCGTTCTGGTCGTTGAGCGCCGTGGCTGCCTGGGTGAGGGCGTTCTGGTACTGGGGCTCCAGCACCACGTAGACGGCCTTCATCACCGCACCGCAATGGGAGGCGGCAGGGCTGACCCGACGGTTGGCGGAGCGGACCTGCGTGAACATGCGGGCGTGAAGGAGATGGGCTGACTTTACGAACCCCCTCCCTGGGGCGGTGGCTGCCCCATAGGCTCTGCAGCAAGCGTTGATGAGAACGGTTTCGAGACCATGACCAGCACCGCCGCCAGTGCCCCCACCGCTGCGCCCAGCAGCAGCCCCCCGATCGCCGTGGTGGTGGCCGGCGCCCTCGGCCGCATGGGCGCCGAGGTGATCCGGGCGCTGCTGGCGGCGCCCGACTGCCGCCTGGTGGGGGCGATCGACACCACCGCCGGCAAGGAGGGCGCCGATGTGGGCCTGGAGCTGGGCCTGGGCGAGCTGGAGGTGGCCGTGACGGCCGACTTCGAGGGCTGCCTCTGCCAGGCCAGCCAGCTGGTGCGCCAGGACGGCCCCGGCCAGGGGGCGGTGCTGGTGGACTTCACCCATCCGAAGGTGGTGTACGAGCACACCCGCGGCGCCATCGCCTACGGGGTGCACCCGGTGATCGGCACCACGGGGCTGAGCCCCGAGCAGCTGAACGATCTGGCGGTGTTTGCGGGCAAGGCCTCGATCGGCGGCGCCGTGATTCCCAACTTCTCGGTGGGCATGGTGCTGCTGCAGCAGGCCGCCGCCGCCGCCGCCCGCTTCTACGACTACGCCGAGCTCACCGAACTGCACCACAACCGCAAGGCCGATGCCCCCAGCGGCACCTGCATCAAGACGGCCGAACTGATGGAGGAGCTGGGCAAGAGCTTCAATCCGCTGCAGGTGGAGGAGCACGAAAGCCTGGCCGGCTGCCGCGGTGGCCAGCGCGAGAGCGGCCTGCGCCTGCATGCGGTGCGCCTGCCCGGGCTGGTGGCCCACCAGCAGGTGATGTTCGGCGCGGCGGGCGAAACCTACACGCTCCGCCACGACACGATCGAGCGGGCCGCCTACATGCCGGGGGTGCTGCTGGCGGTGCGGCGGGTGCGGTCGCTGCCGGGCCTGGTGTATGGCCTGGAGCGCCTGCTGTGATGGGGGCCGGGTTCAGTCCCAGGAGGGGGGCGCGATGTTGATTCCGCTCAAGCCGGGGGAGCTGACGCGGCTGATTCCGGCGGTGGCCACCGGCCCCCAGTTCAATGCCTGCAGCGGTTCGCCCCGCAAGCTGCTGCAGCGCTTTTTCATCTCGGTGATCGGGGGCGTGATCAGCCTGCTGGTGAGCCAGACCCTGCTGTTCTCCAGCCAGGCCGGCCCGATCATGCTGGTGACGGGCTTCGTGTTCCTGCTCTACATGCTGTGGGGGCCGATCCTGGAGGCCGGCCGCCGCAACGCCATCCTGCGCAAATACCCCGCCGCAGCGATCTTCGAGGGCCAGGTGGGCGACCTCTACACCACCGAGGTGGTGGAGAACCGGCGCGAACAGGCCGACAAGGGCGGGCGGCTGGAGCTGGTGGAGAACCGCCGCACCTGGCTGACGCTGGAGCTCGAAGACGAGGAGGGCTACCTGGGCAAGCTGCGCTTTCCGATGGACAAGAAGCATCAGCTGATCCGGCGCGGCCAGGTGGTGCGGGTGCTGGTGCTGAGCGAGCGGCGTGACTTCTCCCGCATCGGCGCCATCACTGATGCCTGGCTGCCCCAGTTGAAGCTGTGGGTGGGCGAGTATCCCTTCCTGCTCAAGCCGGCCTTTGAGGAGCTGTGCCTGCGGCGCCTGAGGTAGGGGCGAGCCGGCCCGGACGGCCAGCCAGGAGCAACAGCTCGTCACACAGCGCAACAATGTGTTACATTTCATGCAGTGAACGAGGTTCCCGCATGACCCAAGCCAATCCCGCCATCATCCGCGGCGCCACCGTGACCACCGAAGACGGCGGCCGCCTCAACGCCTTTGCCAGTGAGCCCCGCATGGAAGTGGTGAGCCCCGAGAGCGGCTGGGGTTTCCACGAGCGCGCCGAGAAGCTGAACGGCCGCATGGCCATGCTGGGCTTCATTGCCCTGCTCGCCACCGAAATCGCCCTGGGCGGCGAGGCCTTCACCCGCGGCCTGCTGGGCATCGGCTGATCCCATCTGCTGGCGCTGCTCTGAGGGCGCCTTTCTGAGCGCGGCTCTCTGAGCATCCTTTCTCCCTGAGCCGCAGACTGACCTGCGGCTTTTTTGATGCCTGGCTACGCGATGGCGACCACCCCCTATCGGGCCCTGGTGCATGGGGCCGGGCCCACCGGCGCCCTCAGCGCCCTGGCCCTGGCCGAGGCGGGCTGGCAGGTGACCCTGACTGACCCGATGGACGGGCAGCAGCTCTGCAGCCGCCAGCGGGCCTACGCCTTCAGCCACGCCAGCCGGCGCCTGCTGGAGCAGCTCGATCTCTGGGCTGCCCTGCAGGAGGTGATGGTGCCGTTTCGGCGCCTGCTGCTCTGTGATCAGGAGGTGGGGGCGGCGGTGCCCTTCGGGCTGGGCGATCTGGCCCCGGCCCTGCGCCGTGGTGCCGGCGCCGCCGTGGGCTGGGTGGGCTTGCACCGGCCCCTGATGGAGCTGCTGCTGGCGCGGCTGCAGGCCCACCCGGCGGTGTCTCTGAAGCTGGGGGGTGGGGTGGAGCCCGCTGCCTGCCTGGAGGCCGAGGCGGGTCGCGAGGCCCCCGATCTGGTGGTGGCCGCCGATGGCCCCCACTCCCCCCACCGCGAGGCCCTGGGCATCGGCGTGTGGCAGCACACCTACCGCCAGAGCTGCCTCACGGCCCAGGTGGCCCTGCGCGGCAGCGCCGCCGACGAGGCCTGGGAGCTGTTCCGGCCCGAGGGGCCCTTTGCCGTGCTGCCCCTGGCGCCCGGCCAGGCCCAGATGGTGTGGAGCGCCGCCAGTGGCCGCTGCCGCCAGCTGGAGAGTCTGGCGGGCAATGCCTTTCTGGATGTGCTGGCCGCCAGCCTCCCGGAGGGCCTGCAGCCCGATGGGCTCCTGGATCAGCCCCGGGCCTTCCCGGTGGGCCTGCTGCTGGCCCGCCGGCTGAGCTCCGGCTCCACGTTGCTGGTGGGGGAGAGCGCCCACCGCTGCCATCCCGTGGGCGGCCAGGGGCTCAACCTCTGCTGGCGCGATGTGGCCGTGCTGCACCGCCTGGCCCGGCGCACGGCCGCCGGGCGGTTGCGGCCCGAACGGCTGCCGGGGGCCTATGGCCGCCGCCGCTGGCCCGACCTGCTGCTCACCCTGGCGGCCACCGATCTGCTGATGCGCCTGTTCTCCAACCGTGTCAGGCTGCTGCTGCCTTTTCGGCGCCTGGGCCTGGCCGCTCTGGCCTCCGTGGCTCCATTGCGCCGGCTCAGCCTGGGGGCCATGACCCACGGCCCCTGCCAGCCATGGTGATCTCTCTGCTGATGCAGCCCTGACCATGGTCATCAGCTCCAGCCCCCAGTCGCCGCCTCCCCAGGCCCTGCTGCGCTATCTGCGCAACCAGCTGGGGCTGAGCGAGAGCGCCCTGGCCCTGGGCATCAAGCAGGCCCAGCAGGAGCAGGCGCCGCTGCCGGCGGTGCTGTGGCGCTACGGCCTGATCAGCCTGGAGCAGCTCGAGCAGGTGTGGACCTGGCAGGACAGCAACCTCTAGGCCAGGCTCTGGTCTCAGTCGTAAATGATCAAGGAGGTGATCGACTGGGCCTCGGGCAGGCGGCTGCGGCCGGCAAGACCGGCCAGTTCGGCCACGAAGCTGAAGCCGCACAGCTCGCCCCCGGCACTGCTCACCAGTTCGGCGCAGGCGGCGGCGGTGCCGCCGGTGGCAAGCAGATCGTCCACCACCAGCACCCGGGGGCTGCCCTCAAGGGCATCGCTGCAGATTTCGAGCCGGTCGCTGCCGTATTCGAGGGCGTAGTCCACGCCGGTCACGGCGCCGGGCAGCTTGCCGGGCTTGCGCACCGGCACGAAACCCAGCTCCAGGCGGGTGGCCAGGGCCATGCCCACGATGAAGCCCCGCGATTCGATGCCCACGATCAGATCCGGCTGCAGCGCCGTGGCAGCCAGCTCCAGCTGGCGGATCACCTCCTGCCAGCCCTCGGGATCGCGCATCAGCGGCGTGAGATCGCGGAACAGGATGCCGGGCTTGGGGAAGTCGGGCACGTCGCGCACGAACCGGCGCAGATCAACGGCCATCGGCGTGACGAAGGGGGGCGGGAGCTGGCATCATCGCAGCCATGAGCGACCCTGCTGCAGCACCGCCAGCCCCGCCCCGGCCCGCTGAGCAGACCAGACTGCCCCGGCGGGGACTGGAGCGGCTCGACCTGCTGCTGCTGAGCGTGGAGGCCCTCGACCTCAACGGCGGCGAGGCGATGGTGTGGATGAGCGAGGAGATGGGCTTCACCGGCCTGTTCCCCAACCGGGTGGAGCTCTGGAAACGGCGCTGCTACAACCCCCTGCGCCGCACCACCCGCCGCGGCGAGCTCGATCCGGCCGAGACGGACGCCCTGATCCGCATCCTCTGCGCCCTGGCCGACCGCCTCTACCCCCTGCTGCGGGCCTTGCTGTCGGAGTCCGAATCGCCCCAGGTGCGCGAGCAGCGCTGGCAGCTGTTCCAGGGGCGCCTCTCGGCCCTGCTCAACGAACGCATGAATCCTCGCCGGGTGGGGGTGCAGCGGCTGCTCGATCCGCTGCTGGGGGCCCCCCAGCGCCATCAGCTGGTGCAGACCCTCGCCCTCGGCGGCGGCATCGGCGGCTTCGAGCGCCTGCGCGCCAGCCTGATGGACCCCGGCGGCTGACCCCACCCGCCATGACCCCACCCTGAGCCCGCGATGAAACAGACCCTGCGCTTCGAACAACTCAGCTGCCGCTTGCAGGTGGAGGGTCTGCCCGATGTGTCGGTGGGGCAGCGGGGCGAGGCGATCGGGATCATCACCGGCTGGAGCCTGCGCTGGGCCGGCCGGCCGGAGCTGGAGGGGCGCAAGGAGCACCTGCTGGCCCTGATGCAGGTGGTGTTGCCCTATGCC
This sequence comes from Paraciimarium castrense LEGE 11436, assembly GCF_056633055.1. Lineage (NCBI taxonomy): Bacteria > Bacillati > Cyanobacteriota > Cyanophyceae > Synechococcales > Prochlorococcaceae > Paraciimarium > Paraciimarium castrense. Next base: position 122,435 of record NZ_JBSJOW010000004.1, read on the forward strand.
CGCCATTTGATCAGCGGTGTGCGCCGCCGCTTCGGCGGCCCGCCCCTGCCCGTGGAAATCGCCCCCGCTGAGGCTGACACCGCTGGGGCAAGCCACACCCTGCTGCTGCGCAGCAGCCAGCCCGACACCCCCCCTCTCACGATCGGCCTGGATGACGCCGAGCTGGCTGATCTGGTGCGGGTGCTGGACCAGCTGCGCCTCGACCCGCGCCTGCAGATGCCTCTGGATCTGCCCGTGCCCCAGCCCCTGAAGCCGCGGGAGGTGCAGGGGCGGTTGCCCCGCCGTCAGCGTCTGGCCGCACCGCTGGGCGGCGCCGTGGCCCTCGCCATGGCCGCGGGCGTCAGCCTGCTGCTGCCGGAACCCCGCCCCCAGCCCACCGCCTCCCCCCAGGCCCCTGCCGCCGCGGGAGCCCCCGCCGCTGGCTCCACGCCTGAGCCCAGTCCCGGGCCCTGAGCTTGACGCCAGCGCCTGGCTGGTCACACTGAGGCCAGGATTCAGGTTGCCTTGCTCCCCGTGCGTGCATTTGCAGCGTCTGCTGGGCAGCGGCTTTCGCTTCGTGTGGCGGCCTGCTCTCTTTCCCCGTTTCGTTCGCTTGTTCTGTCCGCCTGTTCTGCCCGCTGAATGACGACACTGAGCTGGTCTGAGTTGCGGATCCGGGTGGCGCGCCTGGGGGCGAGCCTGGATGTGGTGGTACGCAGCGACCCAGAAGTGTGTGGCCTCAGCGGTGAGTCGTTTCGCCTCACCCTGCACCACGGCGGCCAGGGCGACTGCACGGTGGGTGGTCTGCACCTGATCGACTGCCCCAACGAGCTGGTGCTGATGGAATTCGAGCGCTGGATGCGTGGCGCCGGCCACCCTCTTGAGGCATGACCTCCTCCCGCCGCCCCCTGCTGCAGCTCCCCCAGAAACCGGGTGGTCAGCGCAAGGTGTTTCGACGCAAGAACCGGCCGACGCGGCTGCGGCAGTTTGGCTCCGGGCTGCTGCTGGGCGCTCTGGGCTGTGGCTTGCTGGCGGGGCTGCTGCAGATCCCGGCGCGGGACGATGCGTTTCTGCTGCTCAGCGAGGCCACCGTCAACCTGATCAAGGGCGTGAGCACCTTCCTGCTGGGGTTTGTGCAGCTGCTCGCCGTGGTGCTGCTGGTGGTGGTGACCCTGGGGGCGCTGGTGCTGGTGGTGGGGGGAGTGGTGAGACTGGTGCGGGCCTGCCTGCCCCGCCGCCCCTCGAGCTGAGGGAGGGCCGGGGCTCAGCCGTGCAGGCGTGAGAACCAGAGGCCGGTGAGCTGCCAGCTCGACCACAGAAAGGCGGCCAGAAACAGCCAGTTGAGCCAGGCGGGACGCTGGGGGGGCTCCTGGGCCATGGGAGTGGCGGGCAAGGGATGCCCTCAGCCTGCCACCTGAACGGGTGTGTCGTTCCTTGTCTGTTTGGCTCTGAAGCTGGCCAGGTGCCTAGTCTCTGTGCCATGGGAAATCCGATCAGCCGGGACTTATTTCTCGAACGGGCCCGTTCGCGCTTTGGCGATCGCTATGACTACGGCGAAATCATCTATAAAAGCTATAAATCACCCATCAAGATTCGCTGCAAGATGCATCCGGTGAAGCAGATCTGCATCACCCCTGAAAAACATCTGCAAACCACCGGCGGCTGCAAGTACTGCCTGCGCGAGATGCGCATACAGATGCTGGAGCGGGAGCTCAACCGCCAGAGCGCCCAGCATCCGGCCCTGAAGCCCGGCGAGGGCCCTCGGCTGGAAGCCCGAACCGTCGGACTGGGCGGCCAGACGCCGTCGCAGACCTCACCCCCCACTTCCTGATGGTTGGCGGCCTGAAACCAGAGGGCTGGCATGTCGCCTCGCCTTGGCTAGGGAGGGATACAGCGTTGCGCCCCCGATGTCGCCCGTAGCCCGGCAGCTCAAGGCCCAGGCCCTGGAGGTGTTCCGCGACCCGGCCCAGGACACCGCCTCCGGGGTGGCGGCCCTGCTGCGCAGCTGGCTGCAGCGGGAGGGGCCGGCCACGGCAGCACGCCGCAGCGCCGAGCCCACGGAATTCAACGGCACCTTGATGCAGTGGTTCCACTGGTACAGCGAGGCGGATGGCGGCCACTGGCGCCGCCTCGCCGCCGAAGCACCGGCCCTGGCTGCCGCCGGCATCACGGCCCTGTGGCTGCCGCCCGCCACCAAGGGGGGCAGTGGGTACGACGTGGGCTACGGCACCTACGACCTGTTTGATCTGGGTGAATTCGACCAGAAGGGCACGGTGCGTACCAAGTACGGCACCAGAGCGGACTACGAGGCGGCCCTGCAGGCCTGCCGTGAGCACGGCATTCAGGTGTATGCCGATGTGGTGTTCAACCACAAGCTGTTTGCCGATGCGGAAGAGGAGTTCCAGGCCACCCCCTTCGATCCGCAGGACCGCACCCGCAAGCTCGGCGATGAACGCACCATCCGCGCCTGGACCCACTTCCGCTTCGATGGCCGCGGCGGGCGGTATTCAGAGATGCAGTGGCACTGGTATCACTTCGACGCTGTGGACTACAACGGCTTCGAGCGCGACTACCAGGCGGTGTGGCAGGTGAAGGGGGCGCTGCGGGAGCACAACGTGGCCCTCGAAAAGGGCAACTACGACTTCCTGATGGGCGCCGACCTGAACCTCAACCACCCCGAGGTGCGCGGCGAACTCAAGCACTGGGGCCGCTGGATGCTGGACAGCTTTGGGGTGGATGGCTTCCGCCTCGATGCGATCAAGCACATCGCCAGTGATTTCTTCGTGGACTGGGTCGACCACCTGGAGCAGCACGTGCAGCGCGATCTGTTCGTGGTGGGCGAGTACTGGACCTACGACCTGGCCAGCCTCCAGTGGTATCTGGCCAACACCGGCGGCGCCATGAGCCTCTTCGATGCGCCGTTGCATCTCAATTTCCACCAGGCCAGCCTCGGTGGCGGCCACTACGACATGCGCCGGCTGCTGGATGGCACCTTGATGAAGGAAGCGCCGCTGCTGGCGGTGACCCTGGTGGACAACCACGACACCCAGCCGCTGCAGGCCCTGGAATCCCCGGTGCAGGACTGGTTCAAGCCGCTGGCCTACGCCTTCATCCTGTTGCGCGATGAGGGCTATCCCTGCATCTTCCATGCCGATTACTACGGGGCCACCTACAGCGACAGCAAGAACGGCCAGAGCTACAGCGTGTCGATGGCCTCCCACCGCGGCCTGATCGATCGTTTCCTGCTGGCCCGCACCCAGTGCGCCTATGGCCCCCAGTACGACTACCTCGACCACTTCAACACGATCGGCTGGACCCGCCTCGGCAGCCCCGGCCATCCCCTGGCGCTGGCGGTGCTGATGAGCGATGGCCCCGCCGGATCGAAGTGGATGGAAGTGGGCAAACCCCACACCCGCTTCCGCGACCTCACCGGCCACCACCCCGCCGTGATCAGCACCAACGCCCACGGCTGGGCCGAGTGGCACTGCCAGGGAGGCTCGGTGTCGGTGTGGGTGGAGGAGAGTTGGTGGGAGCTGCAGCAGTAGTGGTAGAAACCCTCACGAGATGGGAGGTGCTGCATGAGCCGCACTCCTTTGCTCAATCTGGCGCGCTGAGGGCCTTCAACCAGTGGACATTTTGTAGCCAAGCGAACAAGTGGTTTGCGGACCCTTGAACCACACTTAAGCTTGGTGAAGCAATGCTCAAATCCTATGCTGAGCCAGGGATTTATAGAATTTAACGAAGATTCATGCGTGTGGCTTTTCAAGGAGGAGATCCGGCAGCTGTGGTTTACAGAACCATCCCACCACTAGTTTGACATACAACAAAGCAAGTGTATCCAATGGCAGAAACAGGCGAAGCATCGATCAAAGGCTTGGCTGGGGACAAGCCATATCAACAGCGTGCTAGAGCAGCATTGCCTATCCTGGTAAGGCAAGCCAAGGCAAGTCAGTCAATCGAGTATGGAGCGTTATCCAGAGAGCTGGGAATGACCAATCCGCGGAATCTGAATTATGTCCTCGGAGCGATTGGAAACTCAATGCTAGAGCTAAGCCAGGAATGGGGCATAAAGTGCCCTCCAATTCAGGCCCTGGTCGTCAACAAAGGGAGTGGTCTCCCTGGAGAGGGAATCTCGTGGTTTGCGCCAGATGCCTCAGAATTCAAGAAGGCCAGTGGGATTAATAAAGAGCTGATTGTCAATGGAATGCTCGCAGAGGTATTTATGTTTTCCAGGTGGAACGATGTGTTGGTCCGCTATGGATTGGAGCCTGTAACTGCAGCAGAACTTCTGCCTGTCAACCCAAGTCAGATCACTGCAATGCGTGACCAAGGGGAAGGAGAACAACATTTGGCCTTGAAGTTGGCAATCTCACTAAATCCATCCCTTGTTGGAGTGGAGTCATCTTTAGGCTTCGGTCAAACCGAAGTAGATCTCTACTCTGGTGATCGAGTTGATGTTCACTTTGCTTCCTTAAGCAATCGAATTGCTGTCGAGGTCAAGCCTGTAAACGCTCCTCAATATGATGTCGTCAGAGGACTCTTTCAATGTATAAAGTATTTGGCAGTCATTGAGGCCGAAGAGAAGGCAGAGCAGTCGATAAGGGATTGCAGAGTTATCTTGGCATTAGGGGGAGACATGCCAGTTGAGCTTCGGCCACTACAGGCCACCCTCGGCATTCAAGTAGTTGATCGCCTTGGTTTGGGTGAGCCCTAACATTACGATTCATCTGAGCCGCCACCCATGGAGTGCGTGTGAATTCTTCACTTTCTGCAGCCAAGTGATAGCAAGCACTATCCGTGTAAACAGCAGAGCCCAAAGGAAAGAATTGACTTTATGTTGAGATTGCCATAGGATATCGTGTCAAAAAGCCATTCGTGGAGGTCGTCACAATGCTAATTCGCTCTACTCGGCGAACATCGCCGATGCAGCAAGTTTCTGAGAATCTCTCGGCTGATGTCGTGATCGGCGCTGACTGTCAACTGCCTCAAGGCCTCACGCTTGCGCTCCCCACGGATGATCTGCAAGGTCTCAACCTCTACAAACTTAGTTCCCAAGCACTTTCAGACCGTGAGAAGCTAATTGGTAAGTCAATCAAATTAGCTGACTTGAGCCTCAGTAGTATGGACCAAGGGCTTGCTTTATCGCAGCTCAATCTCCCTAGTGGCACCAATACGGTATTCGCAACCACTGGATTCGTTCTCGCTGGGGCTGATGTTTATCATGCGCTAACCAAGGAAGATCCGGATGGGTTCGAAATTGCTATTGCATCAACAAAGGCGCTAGCCACAGCGGCCGATCTTATGGCGCCGTTCGTTCCTATCTTGCGTAACTATCAATCCCATATTAAATTCGTAACGGTACTCCTGAAGGCGGTAGGTACAGGTGCGGAGGTGTTTGAGTTGACCTATAAAAAACAAGAGCTTAACTTCTTGTACGAAAAGTAAAATGAATGGGGCTATCAACTCAGAGAGAGCGCATAACAATCGTAACCACCGTGGTTGCGATTTAGGTGTATTCTGAATCCACGTTTCAGGGAACCTCCCGGTAATGTGAAGTTAGTATGCAGCCCTAGACCACCATCTTCACTATCTCAAATCGAAACAAGCATGTACCTGATTACCAATCGCAAGCTCTCTAAGGCAAAAGGCTTGAAATCTTTTGGAGATGTGCCAAGTAGCAAAGGACCCAATGAGTTACGGCTAGTAAAAGTTGAACACGACGATACTGGATGGGACGCAGCCCCCGTTGATGATCAGCTTTCAACAGAGAGAGTAGAAGAGCTAAAATCCATATATGGTCTTGATATTGACTCCAAGGATCAGTGGCATGGAAGTCTTGAAGTGGCTTGCGAGCTATTTCATCGTGCCAATGAAGAAAAGCGGTCCATACTATTCTTTGTGCATGGCTACAATAATGACGTAGAAGACGTATTAAGTACAGCCCTCCAGATTGAAGAACTTTACAATGTAATTGTTGTGCCTTTTTCGTGGCCGGCCAATGGTGGTGGTGCCATTAGCGGAACAGCTGCATACCTAAGTGACAAGTCTGATGCCAGAGTCTCCGCTGGCGCTCTCAACAGAACAATTGATATTATTCAGAAACTACATCTCATGCTTACTCATTCTATTACAAGAAAATGCCAAGATCAGGCTTATCGTAGACACCCAGAAAATCCCACTGCGGCGGCAGCGCTTTTTTCACAACTCGTTGAAGCCAAGTGCTCTGTGACAATTAACCTACTTTGTCATAGCATGGGAAACTACGTACTGAAACATACGTTCTCAACAAGTGAAAACTCTGGCTCTGAGTTGGTATTTGATAATATCTGCCTGGTCGCAGCTGATGTGAATAATGCGAATCATTCTGACTGGGTAGGAGCGCTTGATGTTAGGAAGAGGATTTACGTCGTAATCAATGAGAACGATTACGCCCTGAAGGCATCCCGTATCAAGCCAGGAAAAGAACAGAAAGCTCGATTAGGTCACTATCTAAAGAAACTAAACAGCCCTAATGTATCCTATGTGAATCTGACCGATGCTGAGCATGTTGGCTCTAAACATTCGTATTTCACAGGCGATCCGCCTCGCAGCAACTCTAACCTTAAAACTATTTTTGAAGGAATGTTTAATGGCATGCCGGTAGAGCGTTCGCTTGTGTACCATTCCGATACGAATACATATAGTTTCTAGACTGGCAAAATAGCTGCAAGACTCAAATCTGTCTTGCATTATTTCCATGGCCGCAATAGGTTCCTCCGGCGTACGCACTAAAGGTTCACGCCGCTGAGGCTTATCGTTATGCAGCGTGGACACCGGCAGGGTTGCAATGGTGCTGCTGAGCTCTTATGCTGGGAAAGAGAACAGCAAGCAACTCTATTCTTTATCCTCCTCATGTATTGTACAAGTTGTGGTCGCAAGTATGCCGATTCCGACCAGTTCTGCGGGGGCTGTGGTCGCAATCGGACCGATGAGAATGTCGGCTTTCAGGGTGTGCCGTCAGTGAAACAAAAATGTGCGGAAGGCGTCCAGACTTCTGGGTACTGTTGGGAGAGGAGTTTTAATTACAAACGCATTATTGAAACCAAAGTTGTGCAAGATGCTTTTGGCTGTGCTCAACGCCGAGGAAGACAGGGCCTTGGGCTAAATGATTATCTGGATCTTCTGAATCCAGTTCTGCCAGGGCCTGGGAAAGCACTATTCAGTTTTTCGAGTAAGGTAGGCCTAGCTATTGTGGAAAAAACTAACTGGGCACATCATCACAAGATCTCCCGAAGTTTTGAAAATCTACCAGGCCAGGTAATTGCTGCATTGGCGTGTGCATTGGCTGGCCGGCAGTGTGATGTGCATGATATCCGGCAGGGCACTGATGAATTGACTATTCTTTCTCTCATCCCCGCAACTCTGTTGCGAGGTCAGTTTGCTCTTGAGGCTACGATATCCCTGCAAAATGAGATGACTGAGGTTGTCTTTGATCTCAAGGCTTTGCTTGGTGGTCTGGCTAGGAATAGATCGCAGTGCGCGGCGGATGAAATATTCGACGATTTGGCCACGTACTTACGGGAACTTGAAGCCCTCAATTCTTAAGGACTGACTCCACACTCTGCTCGATGCCCACTATCCATGGCTTAGAGAAATGTAGCCAGCTGATTTATGGCCAGTCGTCACCTGATAGGCATCAATAGGTGGGTGCCTACTGAGGTTAGTCTTTAGGCCAAGACTTAGGAACACCAGATGTCTGCATCTATGCATCGGCTCACTTCAGAGGAGCAGTTGGACATGGGCCGAGGGGCACCGGCCTATTGGCAACAAACTCCTAGAAGACCGGCCCTGTATTGGCGCCGCTCCTAGTTCCAGATCTACTGATTCCTTCGTCATTCCTGAATCCTGTTCAACGGAGAGGGCGGGATTCGAACCCGCGGAAGGTTTCCCTTCGCCGGTTTTCAAGACCGGAGCCATCAACCACTCGACCACCTCTCCCATCCCCGGCCCGTAGACCGGGAGCCACCATCTTCCCACGGGACCCCTGCCAGGCCCAGCCCGCGGGGGCTGCCTCAGGGCTTGGCCAGGGGCAGCAGGCACTTGTCCGAGTCGCAGCCGGCGGGGCCGGCCTCCTGCAGCTCGCCGCCGTCGTAGCGCTGCAGGGCCTCGAAGAAGTCTGCGGTGCGGCGACGGGCGGCCACCTCGCTGTTCAGACGCTGGTAGGTGGCCAGGTCGATCGGCTCGAACGGCAGCCTTGGGAAGGTGGCATTGGCATCGAAGCGGGCCAGCAGGGCGGCTGAGATGTAGCCCTGGCCGCCCTCGATCGCCCGGTGGATGGCCTCGGCCAGCGGTTCGATCTCGTTTTCGCGGAACTCCACCGTGGCGGAGGTGTTGTGGGCCGTGTAGTGCTGCTGCACCTGCATGTAGAAGTCGAACTGGGCCAGGGCCGAGAAGTTGTTGATCTCCACCGCATCGGCACCGGGGATGTTGGCCCAGCTCACTTCGGTGGGGATCTCCACCAGCCACTCCGTGCAGCGGGTGTCGAAGGGATCATCCAGCAGGCGGCCCTGCTCATCCTTATCGCTCTGGGAGGGCACGATGGCGTAGCCGTAGTCGAGGCAGGCCAGGGCCACCGGATCGTTCTTGCGGAAGGTGATACGGCGCAGGAAGCGCTGGGCCTTGGGCGGATGCCAGCCGGGGGAGGCGCCGGTGAGCAGGCTCTTGGTGCCGGCCGGTTGCACCGTGGTGCAGCGGTTGGGGCGGCGCAGGCCGTGGCGGTCGCAGTATTCCCACACCGCCTCATTCACGATCCGCTTCCAGCGGGCCAGGTAATCGGCCTCCTGGGCGCGGAAGGTGCGGCCCTCCTCGCTGTCGGGGCGGCCCGCTTCCCACCAGCGCAGCCAGGGGGTGCCGAAGGCATGCACGAAGAAGTCGAACAGCCCCGTGAAGCTCACCCCCACGATCGGATCCCAGGCGCGGCTCTGGCGGTAGCGCTCCACCTCGAAACGGTGGTTGAGCAGGCAGGCCACCGAGATGGCGCCGGCGCGGAAGGCGTCTTCCTGGGCCTGGAAATCGGTGGGGTGGATCTGGTTGAGATGGACCTCGGCCAGGTTGCAGTGGAAGTCGGCGCCGAGGATTTCGCCGCAGGGGTTGAGGCCGTAGCGGCCGAGGCGGTGCTCCAGCTCATCGGCTTCGATGCCGGGGTGGTGCTGTAGCAGCCAGGCGCCGGCCTGCTCGCGGCCCTGTTCGCAATAGAGGGCGATGAACTCCTGGCGCAGCTCAGGCGTGGGCAGCAGATCGGCATTGGAGCGGGCGATCGCCTCAGGGGCGAACTGGATCGCCCCCTCGCCGCTCTGGAACTGTTTGGTCACGGCCTCCAGCACCACAGCCCGGCTGGGCTTGGTGTGGAACACGCGGGTGTGGTTGGCCATGCGCAGCGAATCGCGCTCCGGATCGATGCGCCAGTTGCCCTCGCTGTCCTGCTGCCAGAGGTTGTCCTTGGCGGTGGAGGCGGCGATGTCGTCTGCGGCGAACTGGCGCATGCCGGCGCTGCGGCGGATGTTGCCGGCCACGATCGTCACGGCGGCCTCATCGATCAGCAGGCAGCACTCCACCGAGGTGAGCTGGCGGCCGTTGGCGCGGTTGAGGATCTGGGCCACGCGGCCGTAGAGGTCCTTCAGCTTCACCGGGTTGGCCATCCCCCCGAAGCCCTTGAGGGTTTCGCCCACGGGGCGCACATCGGAGAGGTCCACGCTCACCTGGATCTCGCCCGCGGCGCCGTGCTGGCAGAAGCGCTCGTCACTGCTGAGCTCCAGCAGCAGCTGGTAGCTGTCCACCCAGCCGCGGCGGGTGTCGCCCACCTTGATGTGAACCCTGTTCGCCTCAATCGTGTGGCTGGTGTGCTCCTGGCGCTGGCCCGCCGGGGTCGAGCCGATGTCGGTGACGCTGCCCAGCACCAGCCGGTTGCGCAGCACCGGCAGGCGGCTGATCAGGTGCGGCTCGATGATGGCGCCGGTGCCGCAGCCCATCATCGCCAGATCCATCATCAGAGCGAAGGCCTGCCAGTCCACCAGGTTGGTGGAGGTGCAGTTGTAGGAGCCGGAGAAGTTTTCGCTCTGCTCGATCCAGGGCGTGCCGCCGATCCACAGCCAGCGGCCCGAGGGCAGGGCCTTCTGGTGTTGCTGCATGCGCCGCAGCAGCTGCACTTCCGCCTCGGTGAGGTGGCCCAGGCGCCGCAGACCCTCCAGGTTGCGCTCGCCCACCTGCTGCCAGCTCTCGCGGCCCTCGGGCGTGCGGCGCGAATAGGTGCGGTAAAACACCGGGTTCGCCGCCGGCGCCGTGGCCGGGAAATCGCCGCCAGCCAGCGGGCCGGCCGGCGTCGCATCAGCGGCCGCATAACCCAGTTCGGCAGCCTGCCGGGCCGCATCCGACAGGGGTTGGGCGGAGAGGGTCACGGCAGGGCGATCCGGTGGTTGGCGTGCACCATAACGCCACCAGTGGTGGCTGCAAGACGCCGTTGCCACCACAACCAGCGTGGCCCCCGGGAGGGTGACCCCAGGTGCCGCTGCGGGGCAGGACCCAGGCCCTGCCTTGGCTCTGGCAGGCTGGGGCCATGACCAGCAGCCCCGTCGGCGTCGATCTCGAATCCCTGGCCGAGGCCGTGGAGCGGCGTCGCAACTTCGCGATCATTTCCCACCCCGACGCGGGCAAGACCACCCTCACCGAGAAATTGCTGCTCTATGGCGGTGCCATCCAGCAGGCCGGCGCCGTGAAGGCCAAGGGGGAGCAGCGCAAGGTGACCTCCGACTGGATGGAGATCGAAAAGCAGCGCGGCATCTCGATCACCTCCACGGTGCTGCAGTTCGACTACGCCGGCACCACGGTGAACCTGCTGGACACCCCCGGCCACCAGGACTTCTCAGAGGACACCTACCGCACCCTGGCCGCCGCCGACAACGCGGTGATGCTGGAAGACGCCGCCAAGGGGCTCGAGCCGCAGACGCGCAAGCTCTTTGAGGTGTGCCGGCTGCGGCGGGTGCCGATCTTCACCTTCATCAACAAGATGGACCGGCCGGGGCGTGAGCCCCTGGAGCTGATCGATGAGATCGAGAGCGAGCTGGGCCTCAGCTGCTGGCCGGTGAACTGGCCGATCGGCAGTGGCGACCGCTTCCGTGGCGTGATCGACCGCCGCAGCCGCGACGTGATCCTGTTCGAGCGGGCAGAGCGAGGCCGGCAGGCCACCGAGAAGCGGTTGCTGGCGGACAGTCCTGAGCTGGCGGATCTGGTGGAGGCCGACCTGCTGGCCACTGCCCTGGAGGAACTGGAGCTGCTCGATGGCGCCGGCGCCGAGCTGGATCTGGCCCTGGTGCAGGCTGGTGAGCTGAGCCCGGTGTTCTTCGGCTCGGCGATGACCAACTTCGGTGTGCGGCCCTTCCTGGATGCCTTCCTGGAGCTGGCCCAGAAGCCGGTGCCGCGCCAGAGCCGCGGCGTGGCGGTGGATCCGGTGGCGCCCGGGTTCAGCGGCTTCGTGTTCAAGCTGCAGGCCAACATGGACCCCCGCCACCGTGACCGGGTGGCCTTCGTGCGGGTGTGCAGCGGCCGCTTCGAGAAGGACATGACCGTGCAGCACGCCCGCACCGGCAGGGCGATCCGCCTGTCGCGGCCCCAGAAGCTGTTCGGCCAGGACCGCGAAGTGGTGGACGATGCCTTCCCCGGTGATGTGATCGGCCTCAACAACCCCGGCATGTTCGCCATCGGCGACACCCTCTACCTGGGCGCCAAGGTGGAATACGAGGGCATTCCCTGTTTCTCTCCGGAGATCTTTTCCTGGCTGCGCAACCCCAACCCCTCCGCCTTCAAGAGCTTCCGCAAGGGGGTGAATGAACTTCGCGAGGAGGGGGCCGTGCAGATCCTCTACGACACCGACCAGAGCAAACGTGACCCGATCCTGGCGGCGGTGGGTCAGCTGCAGCTGGAGGTGGTGCAGTATCGCCTCGAGCACGAATACGGCGTGCAGACCCGTCTGGAGCCCATGGGCTTCAGCGTGGCCCGCTGGGTGTGCGGCGGCTGGGACGCCCTCGAGGCCGTGGGCCGGATCTTCAACTGCAAGACCGTGCGCGATGCCTGGGATCGGCCGGTGCTGCTGTTCAAGAATGACTGGAATCTGCGCCAGCTCCAGGACGACCACCCCGACCTCGAACTGGCGGTGGTGGCGCCGGTGGTGAGCGGCGTCGAGCCGATCAGCCTCTGAGGCTGGCTGGCACGGTTGGCATGGTTGGCACGGTTGGCACGGTTGGCATGGAGACGCCTGGGGACGTCGGTTCCCACTCGATCTTGATCACATCCACCGGGCCACGCCCGGAGTTGTTGAGCTGCAGGGCGGCCCGCAGGGCCGCCTCGTGGGTGTGAAACAGGTAGGCCTCGCCGGGGTCCGCCACCGGCGCCACCTGCTGGTCCGTGCCCTGCACGGCCAGAAACAGGCCATCTTCCAGACGGCGGATGGCGTAGCGCTCGGGCTGGGTGCACGCCATCGGGTGGGCGGGATCAATTTCAGGAGCCCAGAAATGCAGCACGGTGAACCTCCTGGATCGGTGCAGGCCGATCAATCCTTGGTATCTTTTTTTACCTTAGCGGCCTGTTCCGGTTGCCACAGAACTGGGCCTGTAGGCCAGGGCTTCTTTACAGCTCTTCACACGATCCCAACGTTCAATGAATCTTGATCACCGGCCCGAAGGATCGGCTTAGCGTCGTGCCAGCGCCTGCCTCGGCATGCTGCCTACTCCCAGCCCGATCCTCGCCCTACGCTCCCCCGCCCATGGCACTGGTCAAAGCCCCCGCTCTGGGGATTGAACGCTTCGCAGGTTCCCGCAACAAGGAAAACTGGGCCCACGCCACAGAAGACGACCGCAACACGATTGTGCGTGCCGTGTATCAGCAGGTGCTGGGTAACCAGCACATCATGAAGAGCGAACGGCTCAATGGCCTCGAATCACTGTTCAGAAACGGTGATCTCAGCGTGCGTGAATTGGTGCGCCTGGTGGCCAAGAGCGGCCTCTACAAGGAGAAGTTCTTCGAGAACTGCAATCCCTACCGCTTCATTGAGCTGAACCACAAGCATCTGTTGGGCCGCGCCCCCAACACGGCTCAGGAGATGCTCGATCACTTCACCACCCTTCAGGAACAGGGCTACGACGCTGAAATTGATTCCTACATCGACAGCGACGAGTATCAGGGCCGCTTCGGACAGGATGTGGTGCCCTACATCCACGGCTGGGATTACTCCGTTGGTCAGCAGGGGCGCCAGTTCTCCTGGGTGTTCCAGCTGGCCCGGGGTGCGGCCGCCTCGGTGAAGGGCGACAGCAGCGGCGTGCAGTCGCGCCTCAACCGCGTGGTGCACCGCAACCGCCCCGTGCCGGTGAATCCGCCCAGCTCCGGCCCCTCCTACTTCCGCTCCTCCGTGGGCTCAGGCGCCTACGGCGGCGACGGCGAAGCGCCAATGGCCGTCTACAACACCGAGCGCACCGATCGCATCAGCGGTCTGCCGGTGATGGCCGGGGCCCGCGCCACCGATGGCAGCAGCGGCCGTCTGGTGACCCTGGTGGTGACCGGCGTGGCCAACAACGCCTACTCCCGCACCGCCGAAACGGTGATCCGGGTGCCCTACACCCGCATGAACCAGGCCCTGCAGCGGGTCAACCGGCTCGGTGGCCGGGTGGTGGAGGTCAGCGTGCGCTGAGCCCGGCGGGCTCCTGGGGCAGGATCAGTTCCAGCAGGGCGCCACCACTGCCGTGGTTGCGCGCCTGCACCCTGCCCCCGTGCGTGGCGGCGATCTGCTGCACGATCGCCAGCCCCAGGCCGCTGCCGGTGCGCTCCTGGCGCACCCGGGAGCTGTCACCCCGGTAGAAGCGCTCGAACATGTGGTTGAGATCGTCCTCGCTCAGCCCCGGCCCCCGGTCGCGGATGCTCAGCTGGCACCAGCCGCCCCGACTGCCGATCCCTGCCTCCACCTCAGCTCCGTGGGGGCTGTAGCGCAGGGCATTGTCCAGCAGGTTGAGCACGGCCCGGTGCAGGCGCGCCTGGTCGCCGCGGATCTGCAGGGTTTCCGCTGGCCCCTTCACCTGCAGGCTGAGGCTCACACCCCGCTGCTCGGCCACGGGCCGCAGGTTCTGCCACACCTGCTCCACCAGCCGCTCCAGATCCACCACCTCCAGGCTGAGGCCCTGGCCTGGCATGGCGTTTTCCAGGCGCGACAGCTCCAGCAGGTTCACCACCATGTCCTGCAGGCGCCGCAGTTCCCGCTGCAGCCGCTCCACCAGCCGGGCGTTGCCATCGGTCACCTGGGCGGCGAGGCTGTCCCCCACCAGCAGCAACGCAGTGAGCGGGGTTTTCAGCTCATGGGCCACATCGCTCACCCAGCGCTCCTGTTGATCGAGCTGGGCCTCCAGCGAGCGGCGGCTCTGCAGCTGCAGCGCCATCCAGCCCTCGCGGCCCGGCACCACGGCCAGGTCGTAGTCCACCGGCCCATAGCGCCACTCCAGGCGCTGGGCCCGCTGCTGGCGCCGCGCCAGAGCGATCGAGCTCAGCAGGGCGGGATCGTCGCAGAGCTGGGCCAGGGGTGTGCCCAGCAACCGGACCCCTGCTCCTCTGGCGGCTGCGCTCCCCGGCGCCGTGCTGCCCTCCATCTCCGCCAGCAGGATGCGCTCGGCCCTGGGGCTGATGTGGCAGATGCGGTCGTCGCCATCGAGCAGCACCCAGCCCATGGGCGAGTGGTCCATCCAGCTCAGCAGCTGGCGGCTGCTCGGCTCCGGCAGGGCCGCCGCCCCGCGGCGCCACCAGGGACTGCCGGAACCCCGCCAGCCGCCGCGACTGCTCTCAGCCAAAGCGATACCCGAAACCCCGCACCGTGATCAGGTGGGCGGGTGAGGAGGGCTCGTCCTCCAGCTTTTCGCGCAGCCAGCGAATGTGCACGTCCACGGTCTTGCTGTCGCCGAAGTAATCCACGCCCCACACCTGCTCCAGCAGCTTGTCGCGGCTCCAGACCCGGCGCGGATGCTGCATGAACAGCTCCAGCAGCCGGTATTCCTTGGGCGAGAGGTTCACGGGCAGGCCGTCGCGGGTCACGCGGCACTCCTCCTGGTAGAGCCTGAGGTTGGCATGCTCCAGCACCTTGGCCTGGTTGGCCTGGCTGGTGGTGCGCCGCAGCAGGGCCCGGCAGCGTGCCACCAGCTCGCGCATGCCGAAGGGCTTCACCAGGTAGTCGTCGGCGCCCACTTCCAGGCCCAGCACCCGGTCGGTCTCGCTGTCACGGGCACTCACCACCAGGATCGGCGTGAGGATGTCGGCTGCCCGCAGGGCCCGGCAGACATCGAGGCCGCCCAGGCCCGGCAGCATCAGATCGAGCACCACGAGGCCGTAGGCGTTCTCCTCGCTGCTGCGCTGCAGCAGGTTGAGGGCATCGCGGCCATTGCCGCAGGCCGTCACCGCAAAGCCCTCCAGCTGCAGGGCCTCCTGCAGGGTGTCGCGAATGGTTTCATCGTCTTCGACGACCAGCAGGCGGGCGCTCATGCCGCCATTCTGGCCGTCGCCCTCCAGATCCCAGAAACTGCTGATCGGCCGCAGGACCGATCCGGGGCGACTCATCGGCGCAGGGGTTGGTGGCTGATCACCAGGTGGCGTTCGAGATCGAGATCGAGCCAGCCCTCGGCCCGCAGCTGGCCCAGCAGCCGGGTGATCGTCACCCGGGTGGTGCTCAGGGCGCTGGCCAGGTCCTGGTGGGTGAGCCGCAGCGGCAGCCGCAGGCCGCGGTCACAGGGCTGGCCGTACTCCTCAGCCAGCAGCTCCAGAAAGCCCTTCACCCGGTCTTCGATGCGGCGCAGGCCGAGCAGGGCCAGCATCGCTTCGCTCTGGCGGTAGCGGGACGCCATGCCCTGCAGGATGCCGATCGCCAGATGGGGGGAGGCGTGGATGTCGTCGCAGCTGAGGCAGAGCAGGTCGCTGGCCACCAGGGTGGTGGCCTCGTAGGCGGGCTGGTTGCTGAGGGGATCGCCGAAGGGCTCGTTGGGCCCGGCCAGCCCCAGCAGCAGGGCATCGCCCTGGTAGGAGATGGCGCCGAGCTTCACCATGCCGCGCACCACCACCCAGAGGTTGCGCCGCAGCATGGGAATCGGGCTGCCAGCCGGCAGATGCACCAGGCTGCGTTTCTCATAACTGGCCTCCAGCAGCTCCCTGAAGCTGTCGCGGTGCTCAGCAGCTTGGGAAGGCGTGAACACCATGGGGCTGCAGCCGAAGGGTGCCCAAACCCTATGGACGGCAGACGGCCCTGCGGTCAAGGCGGGATGGTCGTCCGTTTAAGAGTTGGTTAGCACTTCTGGTCTGCGCTAACGGGCAGTTGGCGGGGGCTCAGTCGCAACAGGGGGCGGCGGGCCGCTGGCACTGGCCATTGAGCCGGCCCAGCCACTGCTGCAGGGCCGTGATCGCCTGCGGTTGCAGGCGGTAGTAGATCCAGCGGCCCTGCTCGCGCCCCTCCAGCAGGCCAGCCTCCTTGAGCACCCGCAGGTGAAAGGAGAGCTTCGACTGGGCCAGGCCCAGGTCCACGGTGAGATCACAGACGCAGCGCTCGCCGCCCGCGAGCGCCTCGATCACCTGCAGCCGCAGGGGATCGCCGAGGGCCTTGAGCAGCTGACGGGCCTGGGCGTTGTCGAGGCGCTCGGCAGGGCTGTCAGCGAAGCTCGAACCGGCGTCGACGGGCCGCGCAACAGGGGGGCTGGTCAGGGTCATCGGGTCATTCTCAGGGGTCGAGCTGGGGCCCGTGACAGACGATCAGAATTCCCTGGCCTGCTGCCGCTTCTGAGGGCCGCGAAGCTTCCTCAGCGGTACTCCGGTTTGCGGGTGTCATCGAAGCTGCGCCTCAGGGCTTCGGCAATCGGCAGGCCCACCGGCAGGTCACCGCCGAAAGAGGTGCCGAGAATGTGGCGGTAGAGCTTCGCTTCCACCAGTCGGTAGGTGTCCGGCGGCAGGGGGATGGACCCCGCCTCCTCCACAAAGCGGAGCCCATTGCCCACCGTGAACCCCACGAAGCTGCGGATCGCGTCGTTGGAGCGCATCTGCTGGTCGTTCACGTAGACGAACAGCGGCCTCGACAGCGGCCGGTAGCTGCCGTCCTGAACCGTCTGCAGCGAGGGGGCGACAGCCCTGCCACCGGCCGAGTCAATCGCGAGGGCCTTCAACCGCTCGGCATTGGCCCTGTAGTAGCTGAAGCCGAGGTAGCCCATGGCGTTGGGGTCATCGGCCACGCAGGCCACGATCACGTTGTCGTCCTCGCTGGTCTCCACGTCGGCGCGGCTGTTGGCCTTGTTGCCGTTGATCGCCTCGTTGAAGTAGTCGAAGGTGCCTGAATCCCGGCCTGGGCTGCAGAGGCGCAGGGGGCGTTCGGGCCAGTCGCTGTTCACCTGGTTCCAGGCCTTCACCGTGCCCTGGGCCGGCGCCGACCAGGTGCGGGACAGTTCCTCGGTGCTGATCGCTGGGGCCCAGTCGTTGCCGCCGTTCACCACCACGCTGATGGCATCGAAGGCCAGGGGCAGCTCGATGAAGGTGATCCCCTTGGCGGCACAGGCCTGGAGCTCCTCGCTGCTGATCGGGCGGGAGGCGTTGGCGATCGGGGCCTCCCCCGCGCAGAAGGCCCGCAGCCCGGCGCTGGTGCCTACTTCGCTCAGCTCCACCGTCACGTCACGGCCCCGCGCCGTGGCGCCGTAGCCGGCCACGGCCAGCTTCAGGATCGGAAACACGGTGCTGGAGCCGGTGATGCGAATCGGGCTGGCTTCTGGCGTTGGTGCCCGGCCGCAGCCGGCCAGCAGGGCGGCCAGGGCAGGGAGCAGGGTGGCGGCCAGGGGGAGGGAACCACGGGGGCAGGTGGCCATGGGAGCAGGGGAGAACCCGGACCGCTCCAGCTTGGTGAATCAACCAGACTTGCTGGTTAAGGAATGGTGCTGCTCAACAGAGCTGCGCATGCACCGCTGCGGCCGCCTCCTCGCCGCTGCGCACGGCCCCCTCGAAGAAGCCCGGCCAGCGTTCGGCCACCTCGGTGCCGGCCCAGAACACCCGCCCATGGGGCCGGCGCAGGGCGTCGCCGCAGCGGGTCCAGAGGCCGGGCGGCATCCAGCCGGCGTAGGCGCCGCCCACGTGGGGCTCCGCCGGCCAGTCCTTCTCGCAGTAGGACAAGGGCGCGAGGGCCTGGGGGCCCAGGTAGGCCGCCAGATCCGCCAGCACCGCCCGGCGCCGTTCCGCTTCGGGCAAGGGGGCCCAGCGGTGGTAGCGGTGGCCCGCCACGAAGGCGGCCAGCACCCCGCAGCCGCTCTCAGGGTCGGAACTGTCGGCGCAGAGCTCCACCGTGGGGCGATCACCGATGGCGATCCCCGCCAGCCCCTGCTCCCGCCACCAGGGGCTGGCATAGGCCAGAAGCACCTTGGCGCAGGCCCCCATCGCCATCTCGGCTTGGAGTTGCTGCCGGTCAGCTGGCAGCTCGGGGCTGAACTGCAGCCGGGCCGCCATGGCCGGCGGCATGGCCACGATCACGGCGCGGCAGGGGTAGCGGGCCCGGTCCGTGCGCACCACCACGGGGTGAGGCCCCTCCTGCTCCACGCCGCGCACCGGCTCGCCCAGCTGCAGCGCGCTCTCCCCCAGTTCGGCCGCCAGCAGGGCCGGCAGCTGGCCCGCTCCCCCATGCAGCAGCCACTGCTCGGGGTGCTCGCCCTGGGGGGCGGTGCGCTGACCCCAGAGCACGTGCAGCAGCGACACCTGCTCGGGCTCTGCCGGGCCGAGAAAGCCCACGGCCCGGCAGAAATAGGCGAAGTACCAGGCGGCAAACGGGGTGTGGGTGTGGGCGTCGATCCAGTCCTGGAAGCTGAGGCGATCCAGCGCCGCTGCGGCGGGATGGTGGTGCGGGTGCCCCTCGGGCAGCTGGGCCACCAGGGCCTGGAACTGCTCCAGGGCCGCCATCGCATCGGCCCAGTCGGCCTCGGGCACGGCGGGGGGCTGGCCCTCGGGGAAGCCCTGGAAGAAACCGCTGAAGCGGCAGCGCTGCTCTCCGAACACCAGCACGGTGTCGCCGCTGTGGGGCGACGCGAAGCGGCGGATGCGGTGGCGCTCCAGCAGCTCCAGAACGCGGGTCTGGGTGGGGCCGATCCACTGGCCGCCGAGGTCGATCCAGGGGTCGGATCCATCCGGGCGCGTCTCGGTACCGGCGAGCGGTAGCGGCTGCCTGCGCATGCGGCCGCCGGGCTGGTCGGCGGCCTCGATCAAGCGCACCGAGCAGGCGGCCTGTTGCAGGCAGCGGGCCGCCACCAGGCCCGACAGTCCGGCCCCCACCACCACCACATCCACGGGGTCCGCGAGGATCGGGCTCTGACGCCCTTGGCGTGCTGACACCATCTGCCCAGTCTCCCAGCTCAGCCCATGCGCTGCAGAAAACCCTGGATCACCAGGGAGTTGCTGATGTCGATGAAGAAGCCCGACACCAGGGGCACCACCAGAAAGGCCCGTTCCGCTGACCCGTAGAGCCCAGCCACGGCGGCCATGTTGGCCATGGCGGTGGGGGTGGCGCCAAGGGAGAAGCCTCCGAAGCCGGCGCACACCACCGCCGCCTCGTAGTCACGGCCCATGGCGGGAAACACGAGCAGGGCGGCAAACAGAACCGCCACGGCGAACTGCATCGCCAGGATCACCAGCAGGGGCCCGCCCAGGCCGGCCAGGGTCCAGAGCTGCAGGCTCATCAGCGACATGGCCAGGAAGATCCCCAGCGACACCTCCGACACCAGGGCGAGGGACGGCGACTGGGCGGGCCAGGGGATCGGCAGCAGCCGCGGCACGGTGTTGGTGATCAGGATCGCCGCGAACAGGCAGCACACGAACAGGGGCAACTTGATCTCCAGGGCGGCGAAGCCCTCCTCCAGAAGCTCGCCCAGAGCCAGGCTCACGTTCAGCCAGAACAGCGTGGCCAGCAGGCTGAAGCTGGTCACCGGGGCCGCCTGGCCCGCAGTGGGAGGCCGACCGCTGGAGGATGCTGCCGGGGAGGCCGCTGCGCCAGCCGGGGTGGAGAGCCGGTGGCGCCGGATCAGGAAGCGGGCGATCGGTCCGCCCATCAGGGAGGAGAGCACCAGGCCGAAGGTGGCGCAGGCCGCGCCGATTTCAAGGGCGTTGGCGATACCGTGCTGCTCGGCGAAGCGCGGTGCCCAGGCGATGGCGGTGCCATGGCCCCCCACCAGGGACGTGGAACCCGCCAGCAGACCGATCACCGGATCCAGGCCGAGCAGGGAGGCCACCGTGATGCCGGTGAGGTTCTGCGCCACCAGGAACAGCATGGTGAGCGCCACCAGGATGGCCAGCGGCCGGCCCCCGGCCAGCAGCACGCGCACATCGGCATTGAGGCCGATGCCGGCAAAGAAATAGAGCAGCAGAAAATCGCGGGTGGCCAGGTCGAAGCCCACCTCCAGGCCAGTGAGCCGCTGCAGCAGGGCCAGCAGCAGGCACACCAGCAGGCCGCTGCTCACCGGCTCGGGGATGCTGAACTCGCGCAGCAGGCGCACCCGGCGGGTGAGCAGCTTGCCCGCGGCCAGCACCATGATGGCCACATTGAACGTGGCGAAACCGGCGAGCTGCATGGGCGGGCGCTGGATCAGGGCGGCGGCAGCCTAGGGACCGGGCTCACTCCAGCCGTGCTGGCTCAGCCCTCTGGGCTGCGGTAAGGGAAGAGCCAGGCGCTGCGGTTGGCGATGGCCACAAGGGCCAGCATCACCGGCACCTCCACCAGCACCCCCACCACGGTGGCCAGGGCTGCGCCGGAGCGCACGCCGAACAGGCTGATGGCCACCGCCACCGCCAGCTCGAAGAAGTTGGATGCGCCGATCAGGGCCCCGGGGGCGGCCACGTCGTGCCGCTGCCGGCAGGCCCGCATCCCCAGAGCAGCGAGCAGGAAGATCAGCAGGGTCTGGAGGATCAAAGGGATCGCCACCAGCGCGATCAGGCCGGGGTTGGCTGCGATGGTGCCGGCCTGGAAGCCGAACAACAGTGCCACCGTGCCCAGAAGGCCAACGATCGCCCAGGGCTTGAGCCGTTGCTCCAGGTGCTCGATCGCCCGCTCGCTGTCCATGAAGTGCCGGGTGAGCCAGCCGGCCGCCAGCGGGATCACCACGAACAGCCCCACCGAGAGCTGCAGGGTGTCCCACGGCACCACCACCTGGCTCACGCCCAGAAGCAGGGCGGTGATCGGGGCGAAGGCCACCACCATGATCAGATCGTTCACCGCCACCTGCACCAGGGTGTACGTGGCGTTGCCGCGGCAGAGCTGGCTCCAGACGAACACCATCGCCGTGCAGGGGGCGACCCCCAGCAGGATCATGCCGGCGATCAGTTCATCACCCAGTTCGGGCGGGATCCAGGCGGCATAGAGGCCGCGGATGAACACCCAGGCCAGCAGCGCCATGGTGAAGGGCTTCACGAGCCAGTTGATCCCCACCGTCACCAGCAGCGGCTGCGGGTTGCGGCCCACGCTGCGCACGGCACCGAAGTCCACCGCCAGCATCATCGGGTAGATCATCAGCCAGATCAGGGCCGCGATCACCAGGTTGATCTGGGCCACCGCCAAGCCCCCCAGCAGCGTGAACAGTCCGGGGAACCATTGCCCCAGCACCATGCCGGCGGCGATGGCCAGGGCCACCCAGAGACTCAGCCAACGTTCGAAGCTGCCCATCGCCGTTGCAGCAGGGATGAGCGGCGCCGCCGCCCCAGGAGCGCAGCGCACCCCCCTTAACCTGCCCATAAGATCCATCAACTCCTGTTGATGTGAGGATACGGCAACCCGCTCGTTCACTGTGCGCATCGGCATCAACGGTTTCGGCCGCATCGGCCGGCTGGCGTTTCGCGCCCTGTGGGGCCGGCCCGGCATCGAGCTGGTGCACATCAACGAGCGGGCCGGCGATGCCCACGCCGCCGCGCACCTGCTGGAATTCGATTCGGTGCACGGCCGCTGGACCCACGCCGTCGGTTCCAGCCACGACGGCCTTCAGGTGGAATCGCAGGCGATCGGCTACTCGCAGGCGAGTGATCCGGCCGCCGTGCCCTGGCGGCAGGCCGGGGTGGAGCTGGTGCTGGAGTGCAGCGGCAAGATCAAAACGCCGGAAACGCTGGCGCCCTACATCGCCGCGCTGGGCGTGGAGCGGGTGATCGTGGCCTGCCCGGTGAAGGGGGCCGTGGCCGGGGAGGAGGTGCTGAACATCGTGTACGGCATCAACCACAGCCTCTACGACCCCGCCCGCCACCGGGTGATCACCGCCGCCTCCTGCACCACCAACTGCCTGGCGCCGGTGGTGAAGGTGGTGCACGAGAGCTTCGGCATCCGCCACGGCTCGATCACCACCCTGCACAACGTGACCAACACCCAGGTGGTGATCGACGGCTTCAAGAGCGACCTGCGCCGCTCCCGCTCCTGCCTGCAGAGCCTGATCCCCACCACCACCGGCTCGGCCCGGGCGATCGGCCTGATCTTCCCCGAGCTGCAGGGCAAGCTCAACGGCCACGCCGTGCGCGTGCCCCTGCTCAACGCCTCGCTCACCGATGCGGTGTTCGAGCTGGAGCGCAGCGTCACGCTGGAGGAGGTGAACGGCGCCTTCGAGGCGGCGGCCCAGGGCCCGCTCAAGGGAATCCTCGGCTACGAAACCAGGCCGCTGGTGTCGGTGGATTACCTCAACGACAGCCGCAGTTCGATCGTGGATGCCCTCTCCACCCTGGTGGTGAACGGCAGCCAGCTCAAGGTGTTCGCCTGGTACGACAACGAGTGGGGCTACAGCTGCCGCATGGCCGACCTGGCCTGCCACGTGGCCAGCCTGGAGGACAAGTGATGCGCTCCCTCTCCCCTCTGCAGCAGTACGGGATCATCACCGCCAACAACTGGGCGTTCACGGTGACCGATGGGGCGCTGCGCATGCTCGTGGTGTTCCACTTTCTGCAGCTGGGTTACACCACCCTGGAGATCGCCTTCCTGTTCATCTTCTATGAGTTCTTCGGGATTCTCACCAACCTCTACGGCGGCTGGCTGGGGGCCCGCTTCGGCCTGAAGCTCACCCTCTGGATCGGCACGCTGCTTCAGATCGGCGCCCTGCTGCTGCTGGTGCCGGTGGCTGACACCTGGCCCAAGGGGCTCTCGGTGGTCTGGGTGATGGTGGCCCAGGCGATCAGCGGCATCGCCAAGGATCTGGAGAAGATGAGCGCCAAGAGCGCCATCCGGGTGGTGGTGCCGGAAACCCCGGACGATCACGCCAGGGGCGAGCAGCAGCTGTTCCGCTGGGTGGCCATCCTCACCGGCGCCAAGAATGGCCTCAAGGGCCTGGGCTTCTTCGTGGGAGGCCTGCTGCTCTACGCGGTGGGGTTCAACAAGGCCGTGATCGTGATGGCGGCCTGGCTGGCCCTGGCTTTTCTGGTCACCCTGCTGCTGCCGCGGGACATCGGCAGGATGAAGACCAAGCCCGCCTTCAAGGCCCTGTTCTCCAAGAGCGAGGGCATCAACGTGCTCTCGCTGGCGCGCTTCTTTCTGTTCGGCGCCCGCGACGTGTGGTTCGTGGTGGCCCTGCCGGTGTTTCTGCAGACCACCCTGGGTTGGCGCTTCTGGGAAGTGGGCGGCTTCATGGGCCTGTGGGTGATCGGCTACGGCATCGTGCAGGGGTCGGTGCCGAGCCTGCGCCGCGCCTGGGGGCAGACCAGCCCGCCTGGCCCGAGTGCCGTGCAATTCTGGGCCGGCCTGCTCACCGTCATCCCCGCCCTGATGGCGATCACCCTCTGGCGCGAGGTAGGCAACCCGGCACTCACGGTGGTGGTGGGCCTGGCCGTATTCGGGGTGGTGTTCGCCATGAATTCCTCCATCCACAGCTACATGGTGCTGGCCTACACCGATGCTGAGTCGGTGAGCCTCAACGTGGGCTTCTATTACATGGCCAATGCGGCGGGACGCCTGCTGGGCACCCTGCTCTCAGGCTGGCTGTTCCTGCAGGGGGGCCTGCAGGCCTGCCTCTGGTGTTCCGCGCTGCTGGTGGGCCTTGCCGCTCTGGTGAGCCTGCGCCTGCCCTCGCCGAGGGCGCTGCAGACGGCGGCGTCCTGACGCCCCCGATGCTCAATACATGCTATTGAGAATCTCTTGCAAAGAAGCGCCTCGGCTCGCTAGCGTCATCGCCACAGGCCATTGGGGCCTGGTCGCCATGACTGCGTTGAACGCACCCCTCTTCTCCACCTCCGAATCCCTGTTCGGCAGCCTCTGCCGCGAGGCCCAGACCCTGCGGGGCCGCGCCATCCAGCTGGCCCAGGCCCTGGAGCGCTGCTGTGATCGCTCCCTGAGGGATCGCCTCGGCGCCGAATCGCTCCAGGTGCTGCGCCGGCGCCAGGAACTGTTGGAGGTGGCCAGGGCCTGGCAGCGTCAGGGCCGGGGCCACTCCCTCGCCCTGGAGCTGCTGGTGGAGCTCAGCAGCCGGCCGATCCCGGTGGCCTGAGCAGCGGCTCACTCACCACAGGCTCAGGCGGCAGGGGCCTTGGCGGCGTCCTCAGCCAGCTGAGCATCGAGGATCAGCAGGGGCGCTGGTTCGTTGCGGGCGAAACGCACCCGGCCCAGCAGGTGGGCCGCCTCATCTTCGGCATTGATCTGCTGTTGCACCATCGGATCGAGAACCACCGTGGTGCGCACATCGCCGGCCCGCTCGGCCATGGCGTAGAGCTGCTGCAGCGAGGTGGTCACGTCGCTCTCCATCTCGAAGATCGCCGTGAAGGCCTCTTCAGGGCAGGTCCAGATCTGCCGTGGGGCGGGGATCTCCTGCAGCAGCACGGTCTGGCCCCGGGCAATCAGATAGTTGGCCAGTTCGGTGGCATGGGCCTGCTCGGTGGCGGCCTCGGCGTGCAGGTAGGCGGCAAAGCCGCGCAGCTCCCGCTCGGCGAACCAGAGCGCCAGGGCGAAGTAGGCCGTGCTGGCCCGCCGCTCCATGCTGAGGTGCTCCAGCAGCCCCTCCAGCAGGGTGCTGTCCATGGGCTGGGCCATCGCCCTGCCGGCAGGACCGGTGGCGACAGAACGGGCCGAGAGGTCGGTGGACAGGGTCATGGAGGAGTGGGTCCGCCGTTGGCGTGCTTTCGATTTTCTTAATCTACAGAGCCTGGCTGCTGTCCGGGTGTTCAGGAGTGCGCCGAGGCCGGCGCCCGAAGCACTGCCATGAATCCGCCAGCAAAAAGCCCCCTGACGGGGGCTTGGACGTGAGGTGTGGGATGGGCAGGCCTGGACTGCTCTGACGCGAGCTCAGAACTTGAACGTGGTCTGAATCACGCCGCCCCAGGATTCTTCACCATTATTGGTGGCGACATCACTTCCGTAGAAGAGAGCTGGGGTGATCGAGATGTTGTCAGTCACCTGGAACTTGTAGAAGATTTCATACAGCCACGATTCAGAGTCGTTGTCATCGGTGAAGGGGGGCATGCCCACAGCAAAGCCGGCCGTGTTGCCTTTGATGAAGGCATCATCCCATTTCAGACCGGCCATCCACGACTGTGAATCAGGGAACCCTCCACTACCATCGTTGTACCCGTAACCGAGGCTGATCGAAGGAATCCAGCCCGTTTCCACCGGTGCCCAGTAGGCGTTGATGGCGACACTGTTGGTGTCTTCACCGTTCAGAACTGTTCCGGCGAAGTTGGCATCTCGCAGTCTGGATCCTTCGGAGCCGTAGCGGTAGGCCACGGCTGCACCCCAGTTAGGGCCCTTCACACCAAGCTGGGCCAGTGCATTGATCCCACTGTTCTCGCTGAAGGCACCGATCGTGGAGTCTGAAAAGCCATCTTGGGAGACATAATTAGCCCCAAATGTGAGGTAAGGGCGACCCTTCTCCACTTGTTGTTTCCAGTGGAAGCCAGCGCCAGCGCCGGTAGCCTTGTTGTAGGCTCCGGAAACCCCTCCGAGCTGGAAAAAATCGAGAATGCTTGATTTGTAGTCGCTGGGAATGAACGCGATCATCTCAGTGTTCCGTGCCAGCGGACCCACCGTGAGGGTGAACGAATCGCCAACCGGGAACTTGTAAAATAACCGGTCGATGCGAACGCTGTCATCACCCCCCGTCGCCTTGTCGAGGGTAAAGATCCCGCTGCGGAACGGAAGTGACTCGAAGTTGCCGGCCCGTAGTCGCGTGCGCAACAGGTCCTTGCCGGTGAAGCTGGTGTCGAAACTCAGTCGCGAGTCGTAGTTGAAAGTGGTCTTATTCGGGTCTGTTTCGCCGGCAAGTTCGAAATCAGGGGCGCCGCCCAGAATGAAGCTGGCTTCACCCTTGAGCTTGGTGGTGGTGGAGAACTGGGTGGCCTCCAGCTCACCCACCTTGGCCTCGAGGCCGTCCACGCGGCCCTTGAGCACGGCGAGTTCCTTCTCGAACTCGGCCATCAGGCGCTTGAGCTCGTCGGTCACCTCGGTGACGCGGTCGAGACAGGCGTTCAGAAGCGCAGCGGCTTCAAAACGGGTCATGGCCCGCTGGCCGCGGTAGGTGCCGTCGGGATAGCCGGCCACGCAGCCGTAGCGCTCGATCAGGTTCGAGAGGGCCTGGTAGGCCCAGTCGGTGGGCTGAACGTCGGAAAACTGGGAGATGCTGGTGACCTGCTCCTGGGAGGCGTAGCGGTTCACGCCGTCCATGTTGAGCTCGGAAGCCGTGGCGGCCACGGGGGCCAGCAGGCCCAGGGCCGCAGGGGCCACCAGCAGGTGCTGGAAGAATTTCATCGGGTCCTCACACCGATAGGGAAGTGACGCCAGACAGGCGTCCACGGGACCTTATCGATCGACGCAGGACTGCCCGGTGACCAATTCGGCGATCGAAGGTGATCTCTGCTACATGCGGAGGTGGCTTGATGGCCGCGGCCACGCCCTGCAGGTTGCGCAGGGTCCTGCCAGCCGGAGACGACGGCCTGCCGATCCCCGGGTGCCCATCGCCAAGACAAAAAGCCCCCCGGATCCCGGGGGGCGGACGCACGAGGGCGGTTGCGCAGGTGTGAGATGGGCCGAGCAGTCTGGGCTTAGAACTTGAAGGTGGTCTGAATTACGCCGCCCCAGGCGTCGTCGCCGTCGTTGGAGCGCACGTTGGTGCCATAGAACAGCGAAGGGGTGATTGAGATGTTGTCAGTCACCTGGAACTTGTAGAAGATTTCATACAACCAGGCTTCGTCGCTGTCATCGCCATCTTCGAACGGGGGCATACCCACCGCAAAGCCAGCGGAGTTGCCCTTGATGAAGGCGTCATCCCATTGCAGGCCAGCCATCCACGACTGGGAGTCGGGGAAGCCACCGCCACCAGCGTTGTAACCGTAGCCCAGGCTGATGGACGGAATCCAGCCCGAGTCAATTGGCTGCCAGTAGCCATTGACGGCCAGGCTGTTGGTGTATTCGCCAGATTCCACCGTGCCGCTGAAGTTGGGCACGCGGATCCGGGAGTTTTCCGAACCGTAGCGGTAGGCCACGGCGGCTCCCCAGTTTTTGCCCTTCACGCCCAGTTGGGTCAGAGCGTTGATGCCGCCTTCCTCGTTGAAGGCACCCACGGTGGAATCAGCGAAGCCATCGCTGGACACGTAGTTGGCGGAGAAGGTGGCGTAGGGGCGGCCCTTTTCAACCTTTTGCTTCCAGGTGAAGCCGGCGCCGGCGCCGGTGGCCTTGTTGTAGGTACCTGAGGCACCAGCCAGCTGAAAGTAGTCGAGGATGCTCGACTTGTAGGCACTTGGGATGAAGGCCACCATCTCGGTGTTGCGCACCAGGGCGCCCACCGTGAAGTTGAAGGAATCGCCGACGGGGAAGCGGTAGAAGAGACGGTCGATGATCACCGAGTCGTCGGTGCCCTCAGCCTTGTCGAGCTTGAAGATCTGCGAGCTGCTGCCGAAGGGAAGCGACTCGAAGTTGCCAGCCCGCAGGCGGGTGCGCAGCAGATCCTTGCCGGTGAAGCTGGTGTCGAAGCTCAGCCGCAGGTCGTAGTTGAAGGTGGTGTTGTTGGGGTCTGTTTCGCCGGCAAGTTCGAAATCAGGGGCGCCGCCCAGAATGAAGCTGGCTTCACCCTTGAGCTTGGTGGTGGTGGAGAACTGGGTGGCCTCCAGCTCACCCACCTTGGCCTCGAGGCCGTCCACGCGGCCCTTGAGCACGGCGAGTTCCTTCTCGAACTCGGCCATCAGGCGCTTGAGCTCGTCGGTCACCTCGGTGACGCGGTCGAGACAGGCGTTCAGAAGCGCAGCGGCTTCAAAACGGGTCATGGCCCGCTGGCCGCGGTAGGTGCCGTCGGGATAGCCGGCCACGCAGCCGTAGCGCTCGATCAGGTTCGAGAGGGCCTGGTAGGCCCAGTCGGTGGGCTGAACGTCGGAAAACTGGGAGATGCTGGTGACCTGCTCCTGGGAGGCGTAGCGGTTCACGCCGTCCATGTTGAGCTCGGAAGCCGTGGCGGCCACGGGGGCCAGCAGGCCCAGGGCCGCAGGGGCCACCAGCAGGTGCTGGAAGAATTTCATCGGGTCCTCACACCGATAGGGAAGTGACGCCAGACAGGCGTCAACAGGACCTTATCGATCGACTTCGCCCAGCCCCGGTGTTCCAGACGGCCCGCGCATGTGGTCTGCGCTACAGAGAACTGTTGGCCTGATCCTGAAGCAGGCCCAGCAACAACTGGCGCCGCTCCCCTGGCTCGAGCAAGCTTGGCCCGAGCACACGCCAGCTGCTCCAGCTGCTGGCATGCTGCTCTGCCAGCAGCCCATGCAGCCCCGGCATCTGGCTGGGCAAGTTCTGAGGGAGCTGCTGCTCGATCGCGTCGCGGAGCACGGCCAGGTCGTGGAGGTCGCCGAGCAGCTCCTGGGCCTGCTTGAGTCGCTCCACCCAGCGGCGGGCCGTGTCGCCGGATGCCGGCAGCAGATTTTCGAGCCTGTAGCGGGCACCCTTGATGCCCTTGCGCAGGTCGTGCAGCAGCTCCTGCTCCGCCGCACCGGTGCCATCGGTGAGCCACCAGGCTGGGTGCAGCAGCAGGGTCCCGAGCCAGGGCCACTGCCACTCGGGCAGCCAGTCGCTGAGTGGCTGCTCACCCAGGGGAGTGAAGCGGGGGTCCCGCAGCCAGCCCTGCAAGGCCTGCAGCAGCTTGAGGTAGCGACCGCTGTGGAGCTCCCTGCGGAGCTCGTGCTGAGCATCGCGGCGCTCCCGCTTCAGCTGTTTGAACATCGGTTTGAGCTGCCGCGTCTCCGCCTCGCTCAGATGGGGCAGCAGCCTGGTGTCCAGGCGCTCCCGAAGCACGTCGAGGTCCCGTGCCAGGCCGAGGCGCCGGCCGGAGCGGGTCAGCCGCTGGGCCGACACCCCCGCCGGCAGGACCAGCGCCGGCGCGAACTGGGTCAGGCAGGTGCGCAGACGCCGCATGGCCACACGCATCTGGTGCAGGGGCTCCGGATCCCTGTCGTCCAGCACCTGGGGATGGAGCTTCACCAGGCGCTTGCTGTGGGTGGCCAGCAGCGCATGCACGTGCTGGCCGGTGCTGGATGCGCCGTTGGCCATGGCTGCTGCCTCCCTGTTCAGGCCTCCCTGCCCACTCTGCTGGCAGCGGGGGCGTCAGGGGATGAAGAAGTCGTGCCGGGTTCCATCACCTCCACCAGGTGCCTGCAGATGCGCTGCAGATGCTGGCTCACCCGGCGCAGCCAGCGCATCGCCTCCAGCAGGGCCGTGCCCTCCTCCACGGGCAGCGAACCTGCAGCCACCTGCTCCATCACGGCCTGCCGGAACGGATCCAGCCGGTGGTGCAGGTCCCGGGCGCAGGCTTCCGCCAGCGGCAGGGCCTCCGACCACGCGGCCCGCTGCAGCAGGGGAATGAGCCCCTCCAGGCACTGGAGCAGCCGGTCGCGCTCCGGCCGCAGTGCTGAGGCGGTGGCCACGGCCTGCCGCCGCTGCCGCTCCTCAGTGCAGCGCTCGTGCAGGCGCTGCAGATGGTCGAGGCCATGCAGCAGATGCAGCAGCCGGCTGCGGGCCGGGTCGCGGGTGCTCGGCAGGTCGATCTGATCGACGAACAGCTCGATGCGGTCCAGATCGGCCGGCCTCAGGCCCGTGCCCTGGGCCAGATCCGCCGGGGCGGTGGCGGGATGGTCCAGGGCTTCATGCAGCCGGCTGAGCAGGGCCACCAGGGTCTGGCGCAGGGCCGTGGAGGCCTGATCGACCGCCACCATCGCTTCGTTCGGCGGGGTGTCGGCCAGCTCCTCCACGGGGCGGTCGGGGCTGGGGGGCACCAGCCGGCGGATCAGGGCGGCGAACGGCGTGGCGAAGGGCAGGATCAGCAGCACGCCGCCCACGTTGAAGCCGGTGTGGAAGGCCGTGAGAGCGAATTCGGCACCTGGGGCCAGCCCCGCCTCCGCTCCGAGCCTAAGAGCCCAGAGATACACAGGCAGGAGCGTGAAGGCCAGCACGGCCGTGAACAGGTTGAAGGTCACGTGGGCCAGGGCGGTGCGCCGCGCCCCCAGGCCCGCCCCGATCGCGGCGATCAGGGCGGTGACGGTGGTGCCCAGGTCCATGCCGATCACCAGGGCGCAGGCCTGGGGCAGGACGATCGCCCCCGCTCCGATGGCGGCCAGGGCGGTGGCCACGCCCGCCCCCGACGACTGCGTGATGACGGTGGTGAGCAGCCCGAGCAGCAGCAGTTTCAGGCGGCCGGATGGCAGGCCGGCGTCGAAACGGGCCGGATCCAGCAGCAACCCATGGCCGGCCATGGCCTCTTGGAGCCCGCCGATGCCGATGAACAGCAGCGCGAACCCCGCCAGCGCCAGGCCCGCCTGGGCCTGGCGGCCCCGACCGAGCAGCCGCAGACAGGCGCCCACCAGCACCAGCGGCAGCATGATCCGCTCCAGATCGAGCCTGATGCCCAGCAGGGCCACCAGCCAACCCAGACCGGTGCTGCCCACGTTGGCCCCGAGGATGATCCCCAGGGCGGCCTGGAAGCTCAGCAGCCCCGCACTCACGAATCCCACGGTCATCACCGTGGTGGCGCTGGACGACTGCACGATCGCGGTGGTGAGGGCGCCGCTGATGGCGCCGCTCCAGGCCGAGCGGGTGAAGCGCAGCAGCCCCTGGCGCAGCCGCTGCCCCGCCAGGCTGCGCAGCCCCTCGGTCATCAGGGCCATTCCCAGCAGGAACAGCCCGAGGCCTCCGGCGGCGTGAAGAAGCGTGGTGCCTGGGGGCATGGCGAAGGGAGTGGAGGCCGCTCAGCAGGCGGAAACGGCCGTGGGGAACCAGGGGATGGCGGTCCTGGACGCTAGGGCTTGCGGGCGGTTCAACAATGGACGGACCCTCGGCGGGAACCGACCGTGATGCCCGCCCCGATGCCCTCAGCGCTGGTCCTGGTGGTGAACGCCGGCAGCTCCAGCCTCAAGGCCTCGCTCGTGGATGCCGACGGCCAGCGGCCCTGGCAGCAGCAGCGTTCCCTCAACCCCGGCGAAACCGGTGGCGTGGAGGCGTTGCTGGAGGGGTGGCTGCTGCCGGCGATCACCCCCTGGCTGCCGGGGCTGGAGCGGATCGCCCACCGGGTGGTGCATGGCGGCGAACGGTTCACGGCCCCCACGGCGATCACGCCGGCCGTGATCGAGGCCCTGGAGGCACTGGTGCCCCTGGCCCCCCTGCACAACGCCGTGGCGCTGCGGGCCATCCGCTGGTTCAGCGCCTGGGGCCAGACCGAGGCCCCCGCGCTCGCCCAGTGGGCCTGCTTCGACACTGGCTTTCATGCCTCCCTGCCCGAGCAGGCCCGCACCTACGCCATCCCGGCCGACTGGCGAGCGGCGGGGCTGCGCCGCTTCGGTTTCCATGGCCTCAGCCACCAGCACGTGGCCGAGCAGGTGGCGGCGTGCCATCCCCAGGCACGCCGGCTGATCAGCTGCCACCTGGGCGCCGGCTGTTCCCTCTGCGCCGTGAGCCTCGATCCGGTGACGGGCCCCCGCAGCATGGCCACCACCATGGGGTTCACCCCGCTGGAGGGGCTCGTGATGGCCAGCCGCAGCGGCAGCGTGGATCCGGGTCTGCTGCTGCATCAGCTGCGCCAGGGGCTCAGTGCCGAGGCGATCGATGAGGCCCTGCAGCGCCAAAGCGGCCTGCTGGGACTCTCCGGGCTCAGCGGCGACATGCGTACCCTGCGGCAGGAAGCGGGCCGGGGGCACCCCGGCGCCAAGCTGGCGGTGGCCGTGTTCCGGCAGCGCCTGCTGGAGGGGATCGGCGCCATGGCCGCCTGCCTCCGGGGGGTGGACGTGATCGCCCTTACCGGGGGCATCGGCGAGCACGACCAGGCCCTGATGGCTGAGCTGCGCGACGCCCTGGCCTGGCTGGAGCCCACCACCCTGCTCACGGTGCCTGCAGACGAGGAGGGCCTGATGGCCCGCCTCTGCCGCGAGGCTGGCTAGGGCTTCGGCCTAGCGCTTCACCCCGGGGATGAAGCGGCGTTCGTGCTGCGCTCCGGTGAGCATCCGGTTCCAGTAGAGGGCGGGCAGGATCTTGCGCTTCACGAACCACATGCTCCAGCGCTCCTGGGTGGGATCCAGGGGGAAGGAGGGCACCGGCTGCTGCTCATAGTTGAATTCGGCCATGATCGCCTTGCCGTAGCCGGTGATCAGCGGGCAGCAGCTGTAGCCGTCGTAGGCGGCCTCCAGGGGCTGGCCGTCGAGGAAGGCCAGCAGGTTGGCCACCAGCACCGGGGCCTGGCCGCGCACGGCGGCGGCGGTCTTGGAGTTGGGGATGCCGCTCACATCCCCCAGGGAGAACACGTTGGCGAAGCGCAGGTGCTGCAGGCTGAACTTGTCCACCTCCACGAAACCGCTGGAGGCGGCCAGGGGGCTGCTGGCCACCACCTCCGGGGCCGCCATCGGCGGCGTCACATGCAGCAGGCCGTAGGGAATCACGGCCTCATGGCTCTTGTCGCCGTCCTTCACCTGGAACACCGCCTCGCGGCTCTGCGGGCGCACGGCGGTGAGCACATGGTTGTAGCGGGCGTCGATGCCGTGGCGCTTCACCACCTCCCGCAGCGGCGCGGCGTAGGTGGGCACGCCGAAGATGCCCGGCGTGGCGGTGGCATAGATCACCTGGGCCTGCAGACGCTTCTTCTTGAACACGTCATCGGCCAGATAGGCGATTTTCTGGGGAGCACCGGGGCACTTGATCGGCATCGGCGCGCAGGTGAACACCGCATTGCCGCTGGCGCCGTCGCTGCCACCCTTGAAGGCCTGAATCGCCTCCCAGGTGTAGGCGGTGTAGTGCTTGGAGTAGTTGCTGCAGACGCCGCCCTTGCCAAGGGCCTCGCTGAGCCCCTCGATCTTCTCCCAGCAGAGCCGCAGACCGGCGGCCACGATCAGCACGTCGTAGTGGATCGCCTCGCCGTCGGTGCTGGTCACCACCGCCCGCTCGGGATCAAAAGCGGCGGCTCCGGCGCGGATCCAGTGCACGCCTGAGGGGATCACATCGCCTTCGGCGCGACGGGTTTCCTCCAGAGTGAACACACCACCCCCCACCAGGGTCCAGCCCGGCTGGTAGTAGTGCTCGCTGGAGGGCTCAAGGATGGCCACATCGAGCCCGGGGCGGGCCCGCTTCAGCTGGGCCGCGGCGGTGATCCCGGCGGCACCGCCGCCGACGATCAGAATCTGGTGGTGGGCCATGGGGCAGCGCAGCGCGCTGAGCCGCGCCGTGGAGGTCTGTTCCTATTGAGTCATGCCGAGGGTGCCCCAACCGAAGCGCTCCCCTGACTGATGGGAAACTTCGACGCCCCTGCCAGCATCCCCTGACCGACCCAGAGCAGCTCAGGCGGCCAGCTCCTCCACATCCCGCTTGAGCAGGGCATAGAGGTAGTCGGGAGCTTTGTAGCGGTTGGGCAGGCTTTTCTGCAGCAGGGTCAAGCGCTCCCAGCACACCGTGCGCTGAATTGTGTCGAGGGATTTGCCGTTTTTGATCAAGAGCCTGAGGGCCTTGCAATAGGTGGGATAGCCCGCCTCCAGTTCGCCGATCGTGAGCCTGGCCTCAACGCCCATGCCAACCCCTGTGCGAAGGAAGTCCTTCATTTACAAAGCAAATCTTAAGAAGGCTTGGTGGCTAAATCCAGCCCCAGGGCCAGACCCACAGATTTCTTTGGAATCGAGCGGTGGCCATGGTCCTCATCCCGCTGGCAGGGTGGAACGCGGGCCCCTGGAGGCCCACCCCGCCGCGATCGCGATGCCCACCGAGCTCAGCCTGCGCCAACCCGACGACTGGCATGTGCACCTCCGCGATGGCCCCATGCTTGAGGCGGTGTTGCCGGCCACGGCGCGGCAGTTCGCCCGGGCGATCGTGATGCCCAACCTCACGCCGCCCATCACCAGCGTGGCCGCGGCCCGGGCCTATGGCGAGCGCATCCGCCAGGCCCTGCCGCCGGGGTCGACGTTTGAACCTCTGCTCACGGCCTATCTGACGGACCACACCGATCCCGCTGAGCTGGAGCGCGGCTTCCGCGAGGGCGTGTGGGTGGCCTGCAAGCTCTATCCGGCCCGGGCCACCACCAATGCCGATGCCGGCGTGAGTGACATCGAGGCCCTCACCCCCGTGCTCGACACCCTGGAGCGGATCGGCATGCCCCTGCTCCTGCACGGCGAGGTGACCGACCCCAGCATCGACATCTTCGATCGGGAGGCCGTGTTCATCGAGCGGCACCTGGCGCCGATGCTGCAGCGCCACCCGGGCCTGAAGGCGGTGCTGGAGCACATCACCACCAGCGATGCGGTGGCGTTCGTGCGCTCTGGTTCGGGCCAGCTGGCGGCCACGATCACCCCCCACCATCTGCACATCAACCGCAACGCCATGTTCCAGGGGGGCCTGCGGCCCGACTTCTACTGCCTGCCGGTGGCCAAGCGGGAACTGCATCGCCTGGCCCTGCGGGGGGCGGCCACCTCCGGCGATCCGCGCTTCTTCCTGGGCACCGATTCGGCGCCCCACACGCGCGGCGCCAAGGAATCGGCCTGCGGCTGCGCCGGCATCTTCAACGCCCCGTTTGCGATCGAGAGCTACGCGGCGGTGTTCGAGCAGGAGCGGGCCCTTGATCGGCTGGAGGCCTTCGCCAGTGAGTTCGGCCCCCGCTTCTATGGGCTGCCCCTCAACAGCGGCCGCATCACCCTGGTGCGGGAGCCCAAGCAGGTGCCCAGGCGCCTGCAGCTCCACGACAGGGCCGGCCAGCCGGTGGAGCTGGTGCCTTTCCACAGCGGCGAGACCCTGCCCTGGCAGCTCAGCTGAGAGCCCCTCCAGGTCACTGCCCCTCCAGGTCACTGCGGTTGGGGGCTGGGAGGCTGGCTCGGGGCCGGGGGCTGGGCCCCGGGGGGCTTCGGGGCGATGGCGCTGCACACCCGCGGCAGGGTGAATCCCTGCAGCAGCAGGTTCAGCACCACCACCACAAACACGATGCCCTGGGCATTGCGGGCCAGTGGCAGGGCCAGGGCCGCATCGACGCCGGCCAGCTGGGGAATGGCCGCCACCAGTTGATAGGAGAGGGCCAGGGGCACGGCGC
The DNA here is from genome assembly GCF_056633055.1 of Paraciimarium castrense LEGE 11436. NCBI lineage: Bacteria > Bacillati > Cyanobacteriota > Cyanophyceae > Synechococcales > Prochlorococcaceae > Paraciimarium > Paraciimarium castrense. The sequence goes on from NZ_JBSJOW010000004.1 coordinate 157,945, forward strand.
CGCGCAGCCCGCACCAGGCCACCAGCACCCCCTCCCGGCGGCTGAACGGCGAGAGCGGCTGAAAGGCCAGCACTCCCAGCGGCCTGGCCACCAGCATCAGGGCCGCAGCGGTGACCAGCCCCATCGGAATGGCGGCCACCAGATCAGGTGGTGACACCAGCAGCCCGAACAGCAGAAACACCGTGATCTCGGTCATGGTGTTGAACGGGAGCAACACCTCCTGGATCGATTCATGGTTCACTTCGGGCCGCCGGTAGGTCATGTTCGTCATGAACACGCCTGTGACATAGACGGCGATGAAGCCCGAGCCGCCGAGCAGGTCGGTGAGGCCGTAATCGGCGAAGGCGATCGACATCGCCACCACCAGCAGCTGGGCCCGCTCGGTGACCAGCACATCGATCACGAACTTGGCCACGTAGCCGAACAGCACACCCAGGATCAGCCCGGAGCCGATCTGCTGCACGAAGACCCGCAGGCTGTCGAGCACCGCCGTGGTCACCATTGATTCGGCCGCCGCCAGACCTGGGGGCTGTCCGGCGGCACTGCCGGCCGCCTGGCTGAACAGCTCGATCAGCAGCCCGTACACCAGCAGGGCCGCCGGATCGTTCACGGCCGATTCGAACTCCAGCAGGTGCTGCAGCCGCAGGGGCACCGGCGGTTTCACCTGGGCCAGCACGCTCAGGGTCGCCCCGGCGTCGGTGGAGCCCAGGCAGGCGGCCAGCAGAAAGGCGGCACCGAGGGGGATGCCGTTGCCGAAGCCCAGGGACAGGCCGCTGGCGGTGGAGGAGGAGAGCCACCAGATCATTCCCCCCAGCACGCAGGAGGTGACCATCACCCCCCCCAGGGCCAGCAGCAGCCCGTATTCGATGAAGCCCCGGATCGCCTTCAGATCGGTTTTCAGGCCGGCGTAGAAGAGCAGCAGGGCCAGGGCGAACACCTGCAGGTTCTCCGCTTCCACATGGGTCACATCCAGCAGGTTCACATTCACCACCAGCCCGAGCAGCAGCACCCCCAGAACACCGGGAATGCCCAGGCGGATCGAGAAGCGGCTCACCGCCAGGGTGCCAAGAAACAGCACCCCCACGAACAGCAGGCGCCCCTGGATCGGCACGTCGTTGAGGCCGGCGAGCGTTCCGGCGAGGGTGTGAAACGTCACCGGCTCTGGCTGGCGCAATCGGACAGGGCGACCGTAGGCGGCGCGGCTGACCGGCGCCGTAGCTGAGCGGCATCAGGCTGACCAGCATCAATAAGAGCTATGTCAGCGGTGGCACCAGCCATGATCGACTGACTTAGCAACAGGCCTTAGCCAGCCTCAGCGCGATGGGGTTCTTCATTCGCCTCACCGACGCCATCGCCGCGCGCCAGTCCCTCCTGGTCACCGGTCTGGACCCCAACCCCGAGATGCTGCAGAGCTGGGTGGGTCGCCGCGGCATGTCGGCCCGCTCCTTCCTCAGCCAGGCCCGCCACTGGATCAAGGCGGTGGTGGAGGCCACCGCGCCCCACGTGTGCGCCTACAAGCCGAGCCTCGGCTTCTACCAGGCCCTGGGCCCGGTGGGGCTGGAGCTGTTGCTGGAGGTGCGCGATCTGGTGCCGCGGGAGCTGCCGCTGATCATCGACAGCAAGCACGGCGATCTCAATTCCTCCTCGGTTCTGGCCCAGTACCTGTTCAAGGAGCTGGCCGCCGATGCCGTGACCCTTTCGCCCCTGGCCGGCCAGGACATCGCCGCCCCCTTCCTCCTCTACCCGGACAAGGCGGTGGTGATCACCTGCCACAGCTCCAACCAGGCGGCCCGGCTGATCCAGCACTACCCCAGCGAGGAGCAACCCCTCTACCTGCGCATCGTGCGCGAGTGCATGCTCTGGGCGACGCCGGAGCAGCTGCTCTTGGAGATCGGCACCAGCGATCCGGCCGTGCTGGCGCGGGTGCGGCAGGAGGCGCCGGGGCGGTTCCTGATCCTGCGCAGCCTCTGGGGCGTGGAGGAAAACCTGGAAACCATGCTGGCGGCGGGCCTCTCCGCGGCAGGCGATGGGCTGCTGCTGCCCCTGCCCCAGAACCTGCTGGTGGAAGACGACATCGCCGAGCGCGCCGAGGCCCTCAAGCTGCAGATCAACGCCACCCGCAACCAGTGGCTGGAGCAGCGCGCCCAGGCGGTGCAGGACCGCTGCGACCTCTGGCTGCCGGCGGCGCCACCACCACGGACCGCCGCCCCCGGCAACGGCACCCTGCTGGCCTCCCCGCCGGGCCCGGATCCGAATGCCACCGCCGATCTCGATGCCCTGATCGTCGAGCTGTTCGACATCGGCTGCCTGCTGTTCGGCGACTACGTGCAGGCCTCGGGGGCGGTGTTCAACTACTACATCGACCTGCGCCAGATCATCTCCGACCCCAACCTCTTCCACCGGGTGCTGCATGCCTATGCGATCCGCATGGAAGAACTGGTCTTCGATCGCATCGCCGGCATTCCCTACGGCTCCCTGCCCACGGCCACAGGGCTCTCGCTGCTGCTGCACAAGCCCCTGATCTATCCGCGCAAGGAGGTGAAGGCCCACGGCGCCAGGCGGCTGATCGAGGGCGACTTCGAGGAGGGGGATCTGGTGGTGGTGGTGGACGACATCCTGATCACCGGCAACAGCGTGCTGGCGGGCATCGCCAAGCTGGAGAGTTCCGGGCTGCAGGTGCAGGATGTGGTGGTGTTCATCGACCACGGCGGCGACCACGACCGCCGGGCCAAGCAGCGCCTGGCTGCGGCCGGGTACGACTGCCATGCCGTGCTGGGCATCGACACGATCACGGCGGTGCTGCATCGTTCGGGACGGCTCACCGACACCCAGGCCAGCCTGCTGCTGCCGGAAGCCGGGGTGGGAACGGTCGGCCCGTAGGCTGAATGTGCGTCCCTGCTACACCCGGACGCCCCCTCCGCCATGAGCAGCAGCACAGGCCTCACGATCGGGGAGCTCGAGGCCAACTACTCGCTGTACTGCAAAGCCCTGCGCCGGCTGTTGCAGGAGGGTCGCAGCCGCACCGCCATTGAGCGCACGGTGTGCTGGAGCCGCCTGGCCCAGCTGCACCTCTGCCTGCCCAGCCGCTACAAGGCACCGGACTACCTCTGCGTCGTGCTCAAGCGCGATCTCGCCTAGAACTGCCCGAGCCCTGGCGGCCCCGCTGCGGGCCACCACCTCCCTAGAGCCAGCCAGAAGCCTGCGTGAAGTCGATCTCGGATCCCTTTCTCCGCCGGCCGGTGCTGACCCTGGTGATCAGCCTGCTGGTGCTGCTGGGTGGCCTGGTGAGCCTGCCTGGGCTCCAGATTGAGAACCTGCCGGCCATCGCCCCCGGGCGGGTGTCGGTGAGCACGAGCTATCCCGGCGCCAGCCCCGAGGTGGTGGAGCAGGGGGTGACCACCCTGCTGGAGAAGCAGCTCAACGGCCTGGAGCGCCTCGATCAGATCCGCTCCACCAGCTCGGCCGGCAGCAGCAGCATCACCCTCAGCTTCGAGGGCGGCGACCCCGAGATCAACCAGATCAACGCCCAGAACGAGGCGGCGGTGGTGAACCCGCGGCTGCCGCCCCAGGTGGCCCGCTTCGGGGTGCAGGTGCGGCGCAGCTCCGACGACCTGCTGATGGTGCTGAGCTTCAGCGCTGAGCCGGGCACCTACGACCAGATCTTCCTCAGCGGCTGGGTGGAGCAGGTGGTGATCGATCGCCTGCAGCGGGTGTCCGGCGTAGGCGAGGCGCGGCTGTTCGGGGGCAGTCCGCTCGCCTTCCGGCTCTGGCTGGATCCGGCCCGGCTGAACCAGCTGGGGCTCACGATCACCGACGTGCGCGATGCCCTCGAGGAGCAGAACGTGCTGGCGGCCCTGGGCCAGGCCGGCGAGGCGCCGTCTCCCGATGACCAGATGCTCACCCTGCCGCTGCGCATGGAGGGCCGCCTGCGCAGCGTGCAGGAGTTTGAAAACCTGGTGGTGGCCCCCACGGCCGAGGGCGGCGTGACCCTGCTGCGCGATGTGGGCCGCGTCACCCTGGGCAGTGAGGACTACGGCGCCATCGCCACCAACCTGCAGGGCCGCCCCACCGTGGCCATGGGCATCTTCCAGCGCGATGGCAGCAATGCCCTGGAGGTGAGCGCCGGCATCACCGCGGCCCTCGATGAGATCAGCGAAAGCCTGCCGCCAGGTCTCGACTTCCAGGTGATCATCGACGAGGCCGAAACCGTTCAGCAGAACATCGACCGCACCCTGGCCAGCCTGCGTGACGCCGTGCTGCTGGTGTTCCTGGCCTTGCTGCTGGGCCTGGGTAACAGCCGCCTGGCCCTGATCTCCGCCCTGGCCGTGCCCGTGGCCCTGGTGGGGGCCCTCACCGTGCTGCGGCTCACGGACAGCTCGATCAACACCCTCACCCTGTTCGGCATGGTGCTGGCCACCGGCCTGGTGGTGGACGACGCCATCGTGGTGAGCGAGGACATCGGCCGCCGCATGGAGCGCGGTCAGCCGCCCCAGCAGGCGGCCCGCGAGGCGATGGCGGAGCTGGGCGGCGCCGTGGTGGCCACCTCCCTGGTGCTGATCGCCGTGTTCCTGCCGGTGCTCACCCTGGGGGGCAGCACGGGCCGGCTGTTCGCGCCGATCGGCCTCACGATCGGTGCCACGATCGTTTTCTCCACCTTCAATGCCCTCACCTTCACGCCGGTGGCGGCCAGCCGGCTGCTCAAGGCCGGCGGCCAGGAGGCCCGCTGGCTGCTGCGCTTGATCGACCCGCCGCGGCGGGCACTCGAATCCCTGGAGGGGCCCTACGACCGCTGGCTCACCCGGGCCCTGGGCTGGCGCCGCCGCATCGTGGCCCTGCTGCTGGTGGGCCTGGTGGTGACGGCCTTCGCCTATCAGCAGCGCCCCAAGGCCTTCATTCCCCAGGAGGACGGCAGCCAGTTGCGCGGCATCGTGGTGCTCCCTGATGGCATGGCCCTGCAGCGCACCCAGGCGGTGATGGAGGAGGTGCGCCAGGTGGTGGCGAGCAATCCCCAGATCGTCACCGGAAACTTCTACGCCGGCCGCTCCTTCGGCGACAGCAGCCCCAACAAGGGCATCTTTTTCCTGCGTCTCAAGCCGGTGGAGGAACGCCCGGGACGGGAGCTCACCCCTGCGGCCCTGGCGGGCCGGCTGAACGGGGAGCTCGCCGGTCGCATCGACAACGCCCAGGTGGTGGTGATCGAGGCCCCCACGGTGCGGGGCTTCGGCAGCGAGGGCGGCATCGAACTCGACCTGCTGGACACCAGCGGCGGGCGGCTGAGCCTCAGTGCCTTCCAGGAGGCGGCCCAGGCCTTCATCGACGCCGCCCAGGCCAGTGGCGACTTCGATCGCGTCGACACCCGCTTCCGGGCCGATGCCCCCCTGGTGCGGCTGGAGCCCGACCGCCTGCAGCTGGCCTCCCTCGGCGTGGAGCTCGAGGAGGTGGTGGAGGTGCTCGGCGCCAGCTTCGGCAGCGAGTACGTCAACGACAGCTTCGAGGGCGACCGCGTCCGCCGGGTGATCGTGCAGCTGGAGGGCTCCGACCGGCGCAATGTGCAGGACGTGCTTGCTCTGCAGGTGCGGGGCCGCGACGACACCCTGGTGCCCCTGGCCCAGGTGGTGCGGGTGGAGCGCAGCACCGGTCCCACGGTGATCAACCACACCCGGCTGGTGCGCTCGATCGCCATCCGGGCCCAGGCCCGGGCTGGGGTGAGCACCGGCCAGGCGATGGACCGGCTGCTGCAGGTGCGCCGCGAGCTGGGCAGCACCGCCACCGACCTGGAATGGGCTGGCCTGGCCCGGGAGGAGGCCCGTGCCGGCGGCTCCAATGAGCAGGTGTTCCTGCTGGCGGTGCTGGTGATGCTGCTGGTGCTGGCCGGGCTCTACGAGAACTTCATCGATCCGATGATCATCCTGGTGACGGTGCCCCTGGGGCTGCTGGGGGGCATCGCCGGCCTGGCGATCCGCGATTTGCCCCTGGATGTGTATGGCCGCGTGGGCCTGCTGGTGCTGGTGAGCCTGGCGGCCAAGAACGGCATCCTGATCGTGGAGTTCGCCAACCAGCGCCTGGCGGCGGGCCTGCCTCTGGATGAGGCGATCCACGGGGCGGCCGTGGCGCGGCTGCGGCCGATCCTGCTCACGGCGATTTCCTCGCTGGCGGGCTTCCTGCCCCTGCTGTTCGCCAGCGGCGCCGGAGCGGCCAGCCGCACCAGCATCGGCACGGTGGTGTTCGCCGGCTTGCTGGTGGCCACGGTGCTGAGCCTGTTCGTGGTTCCGGTGGTGTACCGGATCGTCAAGGGCTGGGAGCTGGGCCGCGCCGAGCGTCTGAAGCCCGCGACTGAAGCCCGCGACTGACGGAGGCGACTGACGGAGGCGACTGAGGGAGGCGACTGATGGCGCTGACTGATGGCGCTGACGGGGCTTACGCGGCCAGGGGAGCAGCTGGCTGGTCTGATCTCAGGGGGCTGGCTGACCTCAGGGGGCTGGTCTGATCTCAGGGGTAGGGTCTCTCCGGCGGGGGTTCAGCCGCTGGTGGCTCCTTGGGCGGTGATGGCCTGACCCTGGCCTGGGGGAAATGGGGGGCCTGCACCGACGGCAGCGTCGGCTCCAGGGGGAGGGGGGGCTCAGCCGCAGGAGGCGATTCGCTGGCCGAGAACCGACTCACCAGCAGCCCCATCACCGCAGCGATGTAGAAGGTGCCCACGATCGCCAGGCCGACGCTGATCATCTGGGCGACGGGCGTGAGTGGAGTGATGTCTCCATACCCCGCGGTGGTGAGGCTCACGAAGGCGAAATAGTTCAGTCGCACGAAGTTGAGGCTCCACACCGGATACAACTGGCCTTCGCCGGTGACGACGGCTGCGGGGAAGCTGGCGTTGCTGAAGCTGTTCGGCTGGATCGTTTCCAGGGCTGAACAGATCAGGCCACCGGCCAGGCCCAGCATCAGATACCCCGCCACACAGCCCCGCAGCACATCGGAAGTCACCCGGCGCTCGAGGGCCAGCCCCCGGATCAGCCGCACCGCACTCCAGAGGCTGAACAGGGCCCAGAGGATCAGCACCGGCAACCCCGAATGCCGCAGTTGCACCGGCGTGAGATACCAGAGCAGGCCGCTGCCGAGGGCTGCCCAGCCCAGCAGCTTGAACAGCTTCCGCGGCATCGCCCCGAAGCGCAAGCGCTCCACCGGATCCCCCAGCCCCAGGATCATCACCACCCCCAGGCCCAGATACCCCACCGATGACAGCCGGTACCACGGCGGCGGCAGGGCCAGGCAGGCCATCACCTGCAGGCAGATCCCGAGCAGCAGCTTGTAGGTGAGGTGCAGCCGCAGCAGTCGGGTGCGCTGGCGCGTCATGACGACCTGGGGAGCAGTCCCCATGCAACACCCGGGCGGGGGCCGCCGCCACAGCCAGGCCGGCCTCAGGGGCTGCTCTCCAGCAGGCAGTTCACCGCCAGCTCAAACGGCACCGCCGAGGCGGGCAGGGCCAGCAGGTGGGCCACGGTGGTGGCGAGATCCTCGGGCTGGGTCATGGCCTCCCTGGCGATTGAGCTCACGGCGGCGGCCATGGCGGTGTTCACCCAGCCGGGGCACAGGGCCGTGACCCGGATGCCTGAGTCCCAGCCCTCGTTGCGCATCGCCTGGCAGAGGCCCATCAGGGCGAACTTGCTCACGCCGTAGGCGGCCAGGCTGCCCTTCACCCGCTTGCCGCTCATCGACACCAGCACCACCAGGCGCCCGTCGCCGCAGGCCTGCAGGTGGGGCCAGGCGGCGCGGCCCAGGCGCCAGGGGCCCATCAGGTTCACATCGAGCAGGCGGGCGATCTCAGCCTCCTCGCCCGGGGCGTAGCGGACCCCGGCCCGCGACAGGAGACCGGCGCTCGGCACCAGGGCCTCCACCCCACCCCAGTGCTCGGCCGTGGCGGCCACCCAGGTCTCGGCGCTGTCGGGCTGATCCGGGGCGGCCAGGGCGTCGTAGGCGTGGATCGAGAGGCTGCCGGCGTCCTCGCTCCAGCCCAGCTGCTGCAACGTGTCGCGCACGGCGGCCGGATCGCGCACCCCCAGGCTGAGCCGGTGTCCCTCAGCGAGCAACTTCAGGGCCACGGCCAGGCCGATGCCGCGGCTGGCCCCACTCACCATCACCGTTCGCTGGGAGGGGGCTGAGGCCATGGAGCAGGGGATCTCTCAGCACCAATCCTCCCCGAGCAGCCACAGCTGACGGATGATGGGCTGCTGGCCCTGCGTCTCCATGACGTCCGAATTTCCTGCCGCCGAACTTCCTGCCGCCGTTCTTCCTGCTGCCGTTCTCACCAGGCAGTTCCGCGCCGAGGCCAGCCTGGATCAGGAGTTCGTGGTGCTCACCACGGCCTCCAGCCTGATCGCCAGCCTCGGCCTGCTCGCCAACAGTGCCGCCGTGGTGATCGGCGCCATGTTGATCGCCCCCTGGATCCTGCCCCTGCGCGCCACCGCCTTCGCGATCCTGCAGGGCCGGCTGTCGCTCGTGGGTCGCGGTCTGCTCACCCTCGCCATCGGGGTGGCCACCACGGTGGTGCTGTCGGCCGGGTTGGGCCTGATGGTGGGGCTGCCGGTGTTCGGCTCCGAGGTGATTGCCCGCACCAGCCCCAACCTGCTGGACCTGGCCATTGCCATCGTGGCCGGGGCCATCGCCACCTACGCCAAGGTGCGCATCAAGGCGGTGGGCTCCCTGGCCGGCACCGCCATCGCCGTGGCCCTTGTGCCGCCGGTGTGTGTGTTCGGGTTGCTGGTGGCGGCCGGCGAATGGCAGCGGGCCCAGGGGGCCGGACTGCTGTTCGCCGCCAACCTGCTGGGCATCCTCAGTGGTGCCCTGGTCACCCTGGGCGTCACCCGGCCGGAACTGCGCCAGCGGTTGCTGAGGAGCCGGCTGGGCTTCGTGAGCCTGCTGCTCACTGGCCTGCTGCTGGTGCCGCTCAGCACCAGTTTCGTGGGCCTGATCGGTCAGGCTCGGCGCCAGGCCTCGCTCAACCGGGTGGAGGTGGCGATCGCCGAGAGCCTGCGCAGCGAAACCATCACCCTCGGCCAGGATTCCGAGCTGGTGGGCATCAGCATCGACTGGGAGCAGAACCCGCCCCTGATCCGTGCCTCGGTGCGGGTGAGCAAGCCCAACCTGCCCACGCCCGAGCAGGTGGCCGCGGTGCAGGACTTCATCAATGAGCGCCAGACGATCCGCTACCGGCTGCTGGTGCAGCGCTCCTCCATCGACGTGATCGGTCCGGAGACCGCCCCCAACCCCAGGGCCGTGGAGGTGCCTCCCGAGCAACCCTCCACCCCCTTCGTGCCCTCTGTGCCGCCCCTGCCGGACGACATCACGCCCGGCACCGAGGCCGACGACCCCAAACTCCCCGACCCCCTCCCGCTGAAAGCACCTGGCCCGAGGCTGCCGGGGGCTGCTGAGCCTCAGGTGCCCTGAAGCAGGCGGCTCTCCAGGTTGGCTGCCAGCCGCGCGATGGCCTCGCTGGCATCGCCTGCCTCTCCCGCCCAGGACATCGGCGGCACCACCAGCACCAGCCGCTGCTCTTCAGCATCGAGGGGCTCCGCCTGGCGCCACTGGGAACGCAGCACGCCGGGGTCGGCATCGGAGGGGTCGCGGCCCTGGCGCAGCCGATCACGCAAGCGCCGCTCCGCCAGCTGCGCCGGAACCGAGAAGCTCAGGATCACCAGGGGTACAGCGGCGGCCCCGGCCACGGCGGCCATCGCCTGGCGGTGGCTGCGGCGCAGGAAGGTGGCATCCACAATCACCCGGAAGCCGGCTGCCAGCAGCGGCGCCACCAGCCGGGGCAGCCGCTGCTCGAACAGCTCGGCCGTGACCTCAGCGGTGTAGAGCTCGCCGCTGCGGCTGGCGGAGCCATCGGGCTGGGGATGGCCCTGCCGCTGGACCCCCCATTGGCCGAACAGGCGCTTGCGCTCCACATCTGAGCGCAGCCGGATGGCGCCGAGCCGCTCCAGCAGCAGGCCGCTGCTGTGGGACTTCCCCGATCCCGACACCCCATGGCAGAGCACCAGGCCCGCCGCAGGCGGCTGGCAGAGGTGCTCGGCCAGCTGCAGATAGCGCTCCACCCGCGCGCTCTCCCCAGCCAGGGCGGCCACCTTGGCCCGCACCAGGGCCCGGTAGCTGCCATACCAGGGCCAGAGCCGCAGGCCGGTGTAGTCGCCGCTCTGATCCAGCCAGCCGTTCAGCAGCCGGAAGGCCAGGGCCTGCTCGCCGCGCTCCTGCAGGTCCATCACCAGGAAGGCCAGGTCGCTGATCGGATCGATCCAGCGCAGGGCGGCGCTGAACTCCAGGCAGTCGAACACCTCGATGCGCCCCTGCCGCAGCAGCATGTTGCCGAGGTGCAGATCGCCGTGGCCTTCCCGCACCTGTCCCCGGGCCAGGCGTTCGCTGAAGCGCTGCCGCAGCTGGCCGAAGCTGCTGCGGATCCAGCCCTGCAGCTGCAGCAGCCGCGGCGCCAGGGCCGCATCGCCGTGCTGCAGCAGGCTGGTGATGTTGGCCTGCACCGGCTCCAGCACCGCCTCTGGGGTGCCGTAGGGCCCATCGGGCGCCGCCTGGGCCGCCTCGGCGTGGAAGCGGGAAAGCCGCTCGGCCAGGGCATCGATCTGCTCGGGGCCCACGGCGCCCCGGGCCAGGGCCGCCGGCAGCAGGGCGTCCTGGGGGAATTCGGCCATGCGCACGGCGTACTCCAGGCTGGCGGGCCCCGGGGATCCAGCCGCATCAGGCTGGGCTCCTGGGCCGGGCTCGGCCTCCACGCCGGCGGCCAGGCGCGGCTGCTCCTGGCTGCCGCCGATGGCCACCACCCCCTGGTAGAGCCCGGGGCTGAGGCGGCGGTTGAGGCGCACTTCTTCGTGGCAGCACTGGCGCCGCCGCTCCAGGCTGCTGAAATTCACGAAGCCGAAATCCACCGGCTTCTTCACCTTGTAGGCGATGTCTCCGGTGAGCAGCACCCAGGAGATGTGGGTCTGCAGCAGCCGGATCGGGCCCACCACCGGATGGGGGTAGGCCTCGGGGCGCAACAACCCCTGGATCAGGGGCGGCAGGGAGCCGTGCTGGTCGATCAGTCGAAACCGAGCAGGTCGAAGATCTCGCGGTCCTTGAGGGATTCGGCCTCCAGGGGCTCCACGTTCTCGAGCATGGCCTGGGCCAGGCGCAGGTATTCCTTCTGCACTTCCTCCACCTCAGGCGTGGGCTCCATCTCGAAGATCGTGCACTTCTTCAGGCGCGACTTGCGGATCGCATCGACGGTCTTGAAGTGGGCCATGGTGCGCAGACCGGTGCGCGCGTTGAACTTGTCGATCTCGTCGGTCTGCTCGGAGCGGTTGGCGATCACGCCGCCGAGCCGCACCTTGTAGTTCTTGGCCTTGGCATTGATGGCCTGCATGATCCGATTCATGGCGAAGATCGAATCGAAATCATTGGCCGTCACGATCAGGCAGTAATCGGCGTGCTGCAGGGGCGCGGCAAAACCGCCACACACCACGTCGCCCAGCACATCGAAGATCACCACATCGGTGTCCTCCAGCAGGTGGTGCTCCTTGAGCAGCTTCACCGTCTGCCCGGTCACGTAGCCGCCACAGCCGGTGCCGGCCGGAGGGCCGCCCGATTCGACGCACTGCACGCCGTTGAAGCCCTCGAACACGAAGTCTTCAGGGCGCAGCTCCTCGCTGTGGAAGTCCACGGTTTCGAGGATGTCGATCACCGTGGGCACCATTTTCTTGGTGAGGGTGAAGGTGCTGTCGTGCTTGGGATCACAGCCGATCTGCAGCACCCGCTTGCCCAGCTTCGAGAAGGCGGCCGAGAGGTTCGAGGAGGTGGTGCTCTTGCCGATCCCCCCCTTGCCGTACACGGCGATCACGAGGGCGCCGGTCTCGATGTGCATGGCCGGGTCCTGATGCACCTGCACACTGCCCTCCCCGTCCTGTCCGGGCGCTTTGGGGGTGGAGGCGGGTGGAGGCGTGAGCGTGCTGGTCATGGAAGCTCCTCGGCAGAAGATTGCCGTTGCTTCCATGCAAGACAGGGCTGGCTGCTGAGAGGGCCTTGAGGCCCCAGGATCACGCAATCCGACACATGGGGGTTCCCTGACAGTGGGGCTGCGATGCAGCCCCTGCCCTGCTGCCAGCGAAAGCCCAGAACGCTGTCATCGCAGTGATCCAGGCCACCCTGATCTGCGACCTGGAGGCCATCGGCGGCGCCCCCGTGGTGAGCAAAACCATCCACTTCGCGTCCTCCTCCGCCAAGCCAGGCCCCGATCCGATCCGGGCGTTCCTGAAGTTCAGCGATGGCCCCAACCTGCAGGTGCTGAACGAGACGCTCAACGCCAAGGCCACCGGCTTCAGCTCCACCATCTCGGCCAAGGGTTGCCCCTGGGCTGTGATCCTGAGCGCAGATCAGCGGCTGAGCTGGGCCTTGGCGTCGTAGAGCGTCTCGGCGTCGATGGCGCCAAGGCCGCGGGCGCGGGCGAAGGCCTCGGTGTTGCGTCGCACCTTGCTGCGCACGAAGAAGGGGATCTTCTGCAGCTCGGCCTCTCCATCGGCGGTCCAGCTCAGCTCGCCTGCGGGGATCTGTTCAGCAGAGCCCTCCTGAGCCACTCCCGCTTCGGCCACCCCCTCCCGAGCCACTCCCACTTCAGCCACCGCCTCGGCCGCAGCGGCTGTTTCGGTCGCGTTTGCGGGACTGGAGGCTCCCCCTCCCAGGTGGCTGCGGTGGCCCTCCACGAATTCGAAGTCGTGGCGGAACATGCCGATCAGGTGCTCCTCCAGACCCATCATCAGCGGGTGCACCCAGCTGTCGAAGAGCTCGTTGGCGCCCTCCCAGCCCATCTGGGGGGCATGGCGGGCCGGCACATCCTGCACATGCAGGGGTGAGCTGATCACGGCACAGGGAATGCCGAGCCGCTTGGCGCTGTGGCGCTCCATCTGGGTGCCGAGCACCAGCTCCGGCATGGCCTCGGCCATGGCCCGCTCCACCTCCAGGTAGTCGTCGCTGATCAGGGCTTCGAGGCCCAGCTCCCGGGCGGCGGCCCGCACATCCCGGGCCAGCTCGCGGCTGTAGCTGCCCAGGCCCACCACCTCAAAGCCCAGCTCCCGGCTGGCCACCCGGGCGGCGGCAATGGCGTGGGTGGCATCGCCGAAGATGAACACCCGCTTGCCGGTGAGGTAGGTGGAGTCGACCGAGCGGGAGTACCAGGGCAGTTGGGAGGAGCTCTCCGGTGCCATCGGCTGCTCCTCGAGGCCGAGCACCTGGCGCAGCTCGCCCAGGAAGTCGCGGGTGGCGCCGATGCCGATCGGCACCGTGCGCACCACCGGCTGGCCGAAGCGCCGCTCCAGCCAGCTGCACACCGGCCCGGCCACCTCCGGATAGAGGCAGACATTGGCATCGGCCGCCGGGATGCGCAGCAGGTCGGCCGGGTGGGCTCCCAGGGGCGCCACCACCCCCACATCGATGCCTTCAGCGCCCAGCAGGCGGGTGAGCTCGCGCACATCGTCGCGGCAGCGGAAGCCCAGCAGGCTGGGGCCGAGCAGGTTGACCCGGGGCCGCCGGCCCTCGGCCCGCCAGCGCTGGGGTGACGGCGGCGGCGTGCCCGGGGCCGGCATCTGGGCCTTGAGCAGGTGCCGCACCAGTTGGTAGAAGGTCTCCGCCGCTCCCCAGTTCTCCTTCTTGGAGTAGGCGGGCAGCTCCAGGCTCACCACCGGGGTGCTGCCCAGGTCCATGCCGGCCGCCAGGGAGCCCGGCTGGTCCTGGATCAGCTCGGCGGTGCAGCTCTCACCCACCAGCAGGGCCTCGGGCTGGAAGCGGTCCACCGCCTCCTGGATCGAGCGCTTCACCAGCTCGGCGGTGTCGCCGCCCAGGTCGCGGGCCTGGAAGGTGGTGTAGGTGACAGGCGGACGCCGCTGTCGCCGCTCGATCATCGTGAACAACAGGTCGGCATAGGTGTCGCCCTGGGGCGCGTGCAGCACCAGGTGCACCCCCTCCATCGAGGCGGCGATGCGCAGGGCCCCCACGTGGGGAGGGCCTTCGTAGGTCCAGAGGGTGAGTTCCATCAGGAAAAACGCAGCAGGTTGCGGCGACGCAGGGGACGGGAGAAGAGCTCGGCCAGATCGCCGGCCTGGTCGCAGCCGTGGATCGGGCTGAACACCAGCTCGATCGACCACTTGGTGGCGATGCCCTCGGCCTCCAGGGGATTGGCCAGGCCCAGGCCGCACACCACCAGATCGGGCCGGGCGGCGCGCACCCGATCGAGCTGGTTCTCCACGTGCTGGCCCTCGGTGAGGGGGGTGCCGGCGGGCAGCAGGGCCAGCTCCGATTCGAGCAGGGCGCGATCCAGATAGGGCGTGCCCACCTCCACCAGCTCCATGCCGCACTCGCGCTGCAGGAAGCGGGCCAGGGAGAGCTCCAGCTGGGAGTCGGGCAGCAGGAACAGCCGCTTGCCCTCAAGGATCTCGCGGTGCGGCGCCACGGCCCGCCGGCCCCGCTCCACCAGGGGATCGATCACCGCGGCCACCCGGGCGTCGTCCAGGCCGAAGGCGGCGGCGGCGGCGGCCATCCAGGCGGCGCTGCCCTCGACGCCGAGGGGATAGGGGGCGGAGATCAGCTGGGCGCCGAGGGCCGTCAGGGCCCGGGCGGTAGCCGAGAGGAAGGGTTGGGCCAGCAGCACGCGCGTGCCGGGGCCGATGGCGGGCAGGTCCCGGGAGTTCCGTGGCGGCAGGCTGCGCACCCGCTCGATGCCCATGCGGCCGAACAGGCTGATCAGCCTGTCTTCCACGGCGTCGGCCAGGGTGCCCACGATCAGCAGTTCCTGCGCTGCTGTGGGGGCCGCCCCCTCAGCGGCAGGGGCGGCCGGCGCCCTGGGCATCAGCGGCACCATCGCCAGCAGGGCCTGGTCCTCGCCCTGGGTGAAGGTGGTTTCGATGCCGCTGCCGGTGTAGTTCAGCACCCGCACCTGGCCAGCGAGGCGCGAGTTGAGGCGCTCGGCGGCCTTGGCCAGGTCGAGCTTGATCACCTCACTGGGGCAGGAGCCCACCAGGAACAGGGTGCGGATCTCGGGGCGGCGCTGCAGCAGGTCGGCCACAAGCCGATCCAGCTCCTCGTTGGCATCGGCGAGGCCGGCCAGGTCGCGCTCCCCCAGGATCGCCGTGCCGAAGCGCGGCTCGGCGAAGATCATCACGCCGGCGGCGCTCTGGATCAGGTGGGCACAGGTGCGCGACCCCACCACCAGAAAGAAGGCATCGGGCATGCGGCGGTGCAGCCACACGATCGAGGTGAGGCCGCAGAACACCTCGCGCTGCCCACTCTCCCTGCGCACGTCCAGGGCCGCCGCTGTGGCCGCCGCCACTGTTGTCGATCCACCCATGCGGTGATCCACTGCTGCGTTGCTACCCACTGCTAGGGGGAATCGGCTCGATTGGCAGCGCCCGGGGCCCCGATTGGCCGGGGATCAGTGGGGTTTGTGATGTGGGCGTGGCCGTGCCAGGGGGCAAGGTCAGGGGACCAGGTCAGGGCCCAGACGCAGGTCCACCGTGCAGGGCCGCTCGCTTCCTGGTTTCCAGGGCGCTGCCAGGGGCCAGGCCAGCGGGGTGGGTTCCACCGGTGTGAAGCTGAGGGCCTCGGGCTCCAGTTCCCACTGGGCCAGGGGCCAGGGGCCAAGGCCTTCGCCGGCAGGGCTGCCGGGGAGCGGCACCAGTTGCAGCACCAGGGGCATCTCGGGCTCGATGCCGGGGTGGAAGCAGGGGTAGAGGGCGCTGGCGCGGTAGCGCACCGCCAGGGGGCCGGGCTGCTGCAGGGGCAGGGGGCGGCCGTTCAGCACCAGGACGTAGTGCTCGGCCAGGGCGCCGGCGCCCAGCAGCTCGAAGCGGCGCAGGGAGCCGTCCACGAAGCGGCTGGTGAAGCCCCCTTCCCGCGGGGTGTCGCAGATCAGGGGCCAGGGCTCCAGGGCCGGCAGCAGAGCGAGTTCGGGAGCGTCCGGCGCGGCGGGGTCGCGCCAGCGCAGCAGCGGCGGGAAGCGCCACTCCCAGATCGTGCGGTAGGGGGCGGCATCGAGGGGCAGGCCGGCAGCCTCCAGATCGGCGAACACGGCCTCGAGGTCGGCCCAGAGCTGGCTGGGCAGCAGCATCCGGTCGTGCAGCGCTCCGCCCCAGGGGCGCAGCTGGCTTGGCCGCCGGGCCGGATCCAGCTGCAGGGCCGCCAGATGGGTCCAGAGCAGGGCGATGGCGGCCATCCAGTCGGCCTGGGGCAGGCTTTCCAGGGCCCGGAACTCGATCAGCCCCAGGCAGCCGGCCGGGGCGCCCGGATTCCAGAACTTGTCGAGGCTGATCTCGCTGCGGTGGTTGTTGCCGGAACGATCGGCATGCAGATGGCGCAGGGTTTCGCCGATCAGCTGGCGCTGCTCGCCGCGGGCCCGCTCCAGCACGGTGTAGGCCAGCTCCAGGTCGAACAGCTCGCCGAGGGCCTCATCGGGCCGGGGAGCCTGGGAGGACGGCCCCACGCTCGAGCCGCTGAACAGATAGGCGAGGCTGGGGTGGTGCTGGAAATAGCGCAGGATTCCCACCAGCCAGTCGGGCCGCGGGAAGAAGGGATGGCGCTGCAGGTCGCGGCTGCCCCAGAGCAGGTGGTTGCCGCCGCCCGTGCCCTGCTGGCCGCCGGCCTCGGTGAGCTTCCAGCTGCGCAGGCCCACCGCGGCGCCGGCCGCCTCGATCAGCCGCAGCCAGTCGCGGTAGGCGCTCCAGCTGTCGCACACGGGCAGGTTCACCTCCAGCACGCCCGGATCGGCGGTGAGGCCCAGCACCTCCCAGCCTTCGCTGGCATCCACCGGCAGCAGGCCGCTGAGATCGGGTTCAGCCAGGGCTGCGGCCGTGAGCGGACAGCTGGCCTCGGCGCTGATGGCCTGCAGCAGTTCCTCCGTGGGCTGCCGCTCCAGGGGCGGCAGGAACAGGCCCCAGCCGGCGGCTCCAAAGCCCCCGTGGCCGATCTCCAGGGTGAGCAGCTGGCAGGGCAGGTCGTCGGGGAAGTGCTCCAGCGGCAACCGCAGGCCGGCCGGCCCCGGGGCGGCGGTGAGGCGACGCTGCTCCAGGGGCAGCTCCCAGCCAGCGCTGCTCCAGCCCTCCTCTTCCTCCCAGGTGAGTGGCACCGCCCAGACGGCGCGCTCTGGATCGCTCTCATCCAGCAGGCGCAGGGGCGCCAGGGCAACGCCAAGGCGATCGCCCAGCCGCTGCAGCCAGGGCTCCCCGGCCGGGGCCGTGAGCCCTGCGCCCGTGGCGGCTGGAGTGGGCCAGGGGGCGATGGGAGCGCCGTGGCGGCCGGTGATCAGCCGCAGCGCCCAGCGGGGGTTCACTTCGCCTTCGTAGCGCTTGCCGCTGCAGTAGAGCAGCGTGCTGCCGGGCCAGGTGCGCTGCTGGATCGCCGCCGCCA
Source organism: Paraciimarium castrense LEGE 11436 (assembly GCF_056633055.1). Classification (NCBI taxonomy): domain Bacteria; kingdom Bacillati; phylum Cyanobacteriota; class Cyanophyceae; order Synechococcales; family Prochlorococcaceae; genus Paraciimarium; species Paraciimarium castrense. Next base: position 175,372 of record NZ_JBSJOW010000004.1, read on the forward strand.
GGGCGCGGGCCACGGGCAGCTTGGTGGGGCCATCCGCCGCCACCGACCACTCCAGGCCCTCAGGGTCCAAGGGCACCAGGGTGGGCTCCCCGCCGAGGGTGAGCGCGATTCCGGCAGTCTCCAGCCGCCCCTCAGCCCGCCGGGCGGCTTCCTCCATCCAGGACATCGTGGCGATCGGCGGTGCGGTGGGTGAGGAGAGGGCGCGGCTCCAGGCCGTACCACCGCTCCATCCTGCGCTCTGGCCTGACCGCGTCCTGCTACGACCGTGACCTGCAGCGGCAGCGCACCATTGGTTTAATGGCGCAGCGATCCGGCCCTCGGATCCAGATCTCCATGGCCAGCCTTCGCTGGCGCCCCTGGCGCCGACGCCGTCCACCATCCACCCGGATTCGCCGGCCCTGGCGGGCCCCGCTCGCCCTGGTGGTGCTGGTGAATCTGGCTGCCCTGGGCTATCGCCTCACGGAGGGCTGGGGCTGGGCGGACTGCTACTGGATGGTGGCGATCACGATCAGCACGATCGGCTTCGGCGAGGTGCAGCCCCTCTCGCCAGCCGGCCGGCTGGTGACGGTGCTGCTGATCCTGGGCGGCCTGGTGGTGGTGCAGATCAGCATCCAGGGAGTGCTCGGCCTCTCCGAATCGGGCTATTTCAGGCGCCTGCGTGAGCGCCGTTTCCGCCGCTGGGTCAAGACCATGCAAGACCATGTGATTCTCTGCGGCTACGGCCGCATCGGCCGTGAGATCGCCGAGCAGCTCAGCCGCGAGCGGGTGCCGCTGCTGGTGGTGGAGTTGGACCAGGAGCGCAGCACGGCCGCCCAGGACCGCGGTCTGCCGGTGCTGGTGGCCGACGCCACCCTCGATGAAACCCTGGTGGAGGCGGGCATTCACCAGTGCCGCTCCCTGGTGGCGGCCCTGCCCAGCAACGCCGCCAATCTCTACGTGGTGCTGAGCGCCCGCGGGCTGGCCCCCTCCTGCCGCCTGATCGCCCGCTCCGACAGCGATGAGGCGGAGCGCAAGTTGCGCCTGGCCGGGGCCGACCAGGTGGTGAGCCCCTACGTGAGCGGCGGCCGCACGATGGCCGCCACCGCCCTGCGGCCCCTGGCCGTCACCTTCATGGATCTGCTGGCCGGCAGCGATTGCGAGGTGGAGGAGTTCCGGCTCAGCGCTGAGCCGGGCGACCTGGGTCGGCTGCTGGGCATGAGTCTGGGGGAGCTGCAGCTGGGGCGGCGCACCGGCGCCCTGGTGCTGGCCGTGCAGCCGGCGGCTCCGGCCCAGGAGGTGGTGCGCCAGTACCGGGGCACTTCCTACAAGCTCGAGGAGCAGAGCCTGATCGCCAATCCGGGCAGCGATCACCGCCTGGCGCCGGGGCAGATGTTGGTGGTGATGGGCAGCAAGAACCAGCTGCACGAAGTCACCAGCCTGCTGGGCACCGCCCTGATCAGCATCGAGCACATGGCGAGCTGAGGGTCAGGCTGGCTCAGGGGCGGGCTGCTCTCAGCTCTCGGCCTCTTCGAGGATCTGGCGCTGCAGCTCGATCTGATAGCCCTCCACCATCGCCTCCAGGGAGGCTTCCTCCTCGTCGTCCACCTGCAGGGCTTCCGCCAGGGTGAGATCGGGCACCTGGGCGGTGCCGATCGCGGTGAGGGCCACCCCCAGGGAAGCGCTGTCGCGGTGCCAGATCGAAGCGGCCTCAGCCAGCTTGGTGAGCACCTCGTCGTCCATGGGGTCGCCGCGGCGCTGGGCCAGGGCCACCGCCAGGCGCCGGTCGTCGAACACGGCCGCGGCGGCGAGATGGGCTGCGTGCAGGGCCCCCAGGCTGTAGACGGCCTCGGAGCGGAGGGTGAGCAGGCTCTTGCTGAGCGCCCGCTCCCGCACCCCCTGCCAGGGGGCCGAGGGCAGGCTGTCTTCGTTGGCGCCGGGGGCCTCATCCAGCCCCGCCATCGAGGGCAGCTTGGGGTTGGCCAGGCCGATGCTGGTGAGGGCGGACTCGCCCGGCGCCGCGGCGCCGGCCAGCAGCGCCGGCTGGCGCTCCGCAAGCATGGGATCGCGCTCGGGATCGAGCCGATCGCCAACGCGGCGCAGCCACTGGCCCAGTCGTGCGCGCATGCCCATGCCCTGTTTTGCCTGCCGCTGCCCTCCACTGTGCCCCTCCCGGGCCGGAAGCGCCCGTTGGGGGTCGCTTCGGAGACCCGCACCCCACAACCGGCGGCAGCTTTGTAACGTGTTGTGAACGAACGCGAAAACGACGCCATGGAGACCCTTTCCCTCAGCCGCCAATTCGCCATGGAGGCCCATGCCAGGGCGATCGATTCCTGCGACAACGTCGAGGAGCTGCGCACCGTGGCCAAGAGCCTGCTCCAGGCCTGGCAGCTGCAGGCCTCGATGAGTGAGGACCTCGTGGCCCAGCTGATGGGCCTGCAGCCCCGCCCCGCCGGCCTCTGAGCCCGGCGGCTGGTTCCCAGCCTGGCCTCAGGGCAGCGCGCTCCACAGCACGGTGGCGGCGCCCAGCACCATCACTGCGGCGGCGAGCAGGCGGCGGCGCCCTTCGGCCTCGCCCAGGGCCACCACGCCGATGCCGCTGCCGAACAGGGTGCTGAGCCGTTTGATGGCGATCACATGCACCACGGCGGTGCTCCGGATCGCCTCCATCTGCCACACCGTGCCCACGGCCCCGGCCAGGGCGGCCACCAGCAGGAACGGCAGCACCCGTCCCCAGCCGATCCGGGCTTGGCCGCTGGGCATAGCACTAGCTGGGCCGCTGGCCTGGCCGCCTGGCAGCGACAGCCCCAGCAGGCTGCCGCCGATCACCAGCTGCAGGGAGAGCACCCACAGCACGCTGCCGCCCGCCTGCACCCCCAGCTTGTCCATGGTGGCGGCCACCCCCCAGATCACCGCCACCAGCAGCATCCAGCGGCAACCGGGGCTCGCCCAGAGCTGGCCAAGCCCTGCCATGCCGCCCGCTGACGGCCCTCCCCGGCGGCTGCGGCCCAGCAGCAGGGCCCCCAGCACCAGCAGTCCCACGCCGGCCACCGCGCTCGGGGAGGGCCGCTCCCCCAGCACCCACCAGCCCGCCAGCAGCAGCACCAGGGGGGAGAGGTTGATCAGCGGCAGCACCAGGCTGAGGTCCTCCAGAGCAATCGCGCGGCCATAGCCCCAGAAGGCCAGGGCATTGAGGCTGCCGCCCACGGCCAGGGCCGCCAGGAAGGCCCAGCCATCGAGGGGCTGGCTCTGGGCCAGCAGCAGGGGCAGCCCCAGCAGCAGGGCGGCCAGGGCACTGCTCAGGCCGATCACCCGCAGGGTGCTCCAGCCGGACTGGCGCAGCACCCGGCGCAGGGCCAGATCGCGCAGGGTCTCCAGCACCGCCGTGCCCAGGGCCAGCAGCGCCCAGGGCGCGTAGGGGGTGATGGGGACACTCAGCGCCGGGGCGCCATTCTGGGGGGCGGAGCGGGGAGCCTGTGCAGGGCCTGCACCGGCTCAGGGCCCAGGTGGGCCAAGGCCTCCTCCCCTGTTGGTTTCTCCCCGGTCAGGGGGATGGCCAGCTCCAGCGGCTGGCCATCTCCGGGCCGGGGCACCAGGGCATCCGCATCGAATTGAGCGGTGGCGGCGGGCAGGCCGGTGTCGTCCGGGGCGATCAGCTCGTGGCTGCGGTTCGGCAGGCTCCACTGCTGGCCTGAGGCGTCCCGGACCTGCAGGGGCAGGCTGTGGTGGGGGTTGAGCTGGGGGGAGCGGGCACTGAGGCGCAGGCGGCCGTGCAGCCCACCGTCGGGATCCTCCAGGGAGAAGAGGGTCAGCCCCCAGCGGGCGCCATTGCGGTCGCTGAGGGTCCAGCTGTGCACGTCCACCGGGGTCTGGTCACAGGCGGCGCGGGCGGCTGGAGCGGCGGCGATGACCAGCAGCAGGCCCAGGATGAGCGGCATCGCCTGCTGGAGCAGCGCCCGCAGGGCCTGCCCGGCCAAGGGGCCCCGGCGCCGGCAGCAGTGGTTCATCGTCTTTTATGCGTTAACAGCGATAACAAGCTATCGTTTGCAGCAGGAGCTCGCCGGTTCGGCCCATAGCGGCCCTTCCCAGTCCTTCGGGGCGCTGACGGCGCTGGGCTCCTCGTCCACGCATCGCCTGGATCCCATGACGACAACCTCCCTGCCTCCCTCCCGGACCCCCCTCTGGGAATCCTTCAAGAACTGGATCACCAGCACCGACAACCGCCTCTATGTGGGTTGGTTCGGCGTGCTGATGATCCCCACCCTGCTGGTGGCCACCTGCTGCTTCGTGATCGCCTTCATCGGCTCTCCCCCCGTCGACATCGACGGCGTGCGTGAGCCCGTCTCAGGCGGCCTGCTCTACGGCAACAACATCATCACGGCGGCGGTGGTGCCGAGTTCCAACGCCATCGGTCTGCACCTCTATCCGATCTGGGCCGCCAAAAGCCTCGATGAATGGCTCTACAACGGTGGGCCCTATCAACTGATCATCTTCCACTTCCTGATCGGCATCTTCTGCTGGATGGGCCGTGAGTGGGAACTCAGCTATCGCCTCGGCATGCGCCCCTGGATCGCCGTGGCCTATTCCGCTCCCGTGGCCGCCGCCACCGCCGTGCTGCTGGTGTACTCGATCGGGCAGGGCTCCTTCTCCGACGGCATGCCTCTGGGCATCTCCGGCACCTTCAACTTCATGCTGGTGCTCCAGGCTGAGCACAACGTGCTCATGCACCCCTTCCACATGCTCGGCGTGGCCGGCGTCTTCGGCGGCGCCCTGTTCGCGGCCATGCACGGCTCGCTTGTCACCAGCTCCCTGGTGCGCGAAACCACGGAAACCGAGTCCCAGAACAGGGGTTACAAGTTTGGCCAGGAGGAGGAGACCTACAACATCGTGGCCGCCCACGGTTACTTCGGGCGTCTGATCTTCCAGTACGCCTCCTTCAACAACAGCCGCAGCCTGCACTTCTTCCTGGCCGCCTGGCCGGTGGTGGGCATCTGGTTCGCGGCCCTGGCGGTGGCCAGCTTCTCGTTCAACCTCAACGGCCTCAACTTCAACCACTCCGTGCTCGATGCCCAGGGCCGGGTGATCAACACCTGGGCCGATGTGCTCAACCGCGCCGGCCTCGGCATCGAGGCGATGCACGAGCGCAACGTGCACAACTTCCCCCTCGATCTGGCGGCGGTTGATCGGGCTCCTGTGGCGCTCACGGCGCCAGCTCTCGGCTGATCCTGTCGCGCCCAGATGGCGCCAGCGGGGCGCCCCAGTGGCTCCTTCCTGTTCATCGTTCCCCTGCCTGGCTCTGCCATGGACCTCCTGTTTCCCACTCTGCGGCGCATGCTGCCCCTGATGGCTCTGGCGGCCGCCTTTGCCCTGCTGGCCAGCCTGTTGCTGAGCTTCTGTCCGGCGCCCGCCCTCGCCCTGGAGGCACCAGCCAGCCCGGCCGGTCTGCCGCGGGCCGTCGAGGCGATGGAGCAACTGGATCAGCTGCGCACGCAGCTGGCCTCCAGCCTCGAGGGCAGCAGCGAGGAGCCCACCATGGACACCATGCGGGAGGTGTGCCGGCCCGTGGGTGTGCGGGCCATGGCGATCAGCAAGGAGAACGGCTGGACCGTGCGCCAGGTGGCCAGCAAGTACCGCAACCCCGACCATGCCCCCGCCAACAGCCACGAGAGCCAGCTGATCGATCTGCTGGCCAGGTACCCCGAGATCACCGGCCTGTGGGAGCCGGCCACCGCCGGCCAGACCGCTGGTGTGAACTATTACCGCCGCATCGATGTGCAACCCAGCTGTCTGGCCTGTCATGGAACCAAGGACAGCCGCCCCGGATTCGTGAGCGAGAGGTACCCCGCCGACAAGGCGTTCAACTTCAAGCCCGGCGATCTGCGCGGCATGTATGCCGTGTTCATTCCCGAGGTGCAGGAGGTGCTCAGGGCCTCTGAGGGAGGCTGACCATGCATTGCCAGGTGCTGATCGCGGGAGGCGGAACGGGGGGGATCACGCTGGCCAGCTGGTTGCGCCGCCTGGCCCCCGAGCTCGATGTCACCGTGGTGGAGCCCTCCTCCTCTCACGACTACCAGTCGGGTTGGGTGCTGGTGGCCGGCGGTTTCGTGCCGATGGCTGAAACCGAGCGCAGCGAGGCCTCGGTGATGCCCGAGGGGGTGCGCTGGATCTGCAGCAAGGTGGTGGCCTTCGATCCCGAGCAGCACGCTGTCGAGCTGATCGATGGCCAGCGGATCACCTATGGGGTGCTCGTGGTGGCCCTGGGCCTCGATCTGCTCTGGAGCGCCGTGGACGGCTTGCCGGCGGCCCTGGGTCGCCACGGGGTCTGCAGCATCTACAGCCGCCGCTTTGCGATGTACACCCGCGACTGTCTGCGGCGCTTCCAGGGCGGCACGGCCCTGTTCACCCAGCCCGCCACGGCGATCAAATGCGGGGGGGCACCCCAGAAGATCATGCACATCGCCGATCAGCAGTTCAAGCGCCGCAGTGGCGTGGGCGTGAAGTCCCGGCTGATCTTCTGCACCGCCAAGAGCAACCTCTTCCCCGTGCCTGCCTTCAGCGAGGCGATGGGGGCGATCGCCGCCGCCCATGGCAGCGAGGTGCGCTTCCGCCACGACCTGGTGGCCGTGAACGGCCCCGAGCGCCGGGCCGTGTTCCGGGTCCGGGAGCAGGAAGGCGGCCAGAGCCACGAGCTCGAGCTCGGCTTCGATCTGCTGCACGTGGTGCCGCCGATGGCCGCTCCACGGGTGGTGGCCGAGAGTCCGCTGGCCGTCAATCCCACGGAGGGCTGGGTTGAGGTGGACCCGCACAGCGGCCAGCATCTCCGCTATCCGGATGTGTTCGCCATCGGCGACGTGGGTTCCTTTCCCACCTCCAAGACTGCGGCCGCGGTACGGCTGCAGGCGCCGGTGGTGGCGGCCAATGTGCAGGCGGTGCTGCAGGGGCGAAGCGTGCAGGGGGGCTACGACGGCTACAGCGCCTGCCCGCTGATCACCACGGATCACAGCGTGATGATGGTGGAGTTCGACTACTCCAAGAAGCCCGTGAGCAGCTTTCTGGTGGATCCGGTGAAGGAGCGCTGGTTCGCCTGGCTGCTGGAGCGCTGGGGCTTTCCCTGGATCTACTGGAATCGGATGCTCAAGGCCCAGCCCCACGAGGGTGCCTACCTGAAGCCGTTCACGGGGTTGGCCCGGCGGCTGGGCCTGATGCGCTGGCAGCGCTGAATCCGGCGAATCAGAGGATCTGCTCGAGGAAGCGGCGGCTGCGTTCGTGGCTCGGGTTCGAGAAGAACCGCTCCGGCGGTGCTTCCTCCACCACCTCGCCCCCATCCATCAGCACCACGCGGTGGGCCACCTGCTGGGCAAAGCGCACCTCGTGGGTCACCACCACCATGGTCATGCCCTCGGCGGCCAGGTCCTGCATCACCTCCAGCACCTCGCGCACCATTTCGGGGTCGAGGGCGCTGGTGGGCTCATCGAAGAGCATCAGCTGGGGGTCCATGCACAGCGAGCGGGCGATGGCCACCCGCTGCTGCTGGCCGCCGGAGAGCTGGCCGGGGTATTTGTCCGCCTGCTCGGCGATTCCCACCCGCTCCAGCAGCTGAACAGCCCGCCGCTGCGCCTCGGAGCGGCTGCGGCGGCGCACCAGCACCGGCGCCAGGGTGAGGTTCTGCAGCACCGTGAGGTGGGGGAAGAGGTTGAACTGCTGAAACACCATGCCCACCTCGCGGCGGATGGCGTCGATGTCGCGCAGGTCGGCGGAGAGGGGCCGGCCATCGATGTGGATGCTGCCCTGCTGAAAGTCCTCCAGGGCGTTGAAGGTGCGGATGAAGGTGCTCTTGCCGGAGCCGGAAGGGCCCATGATCACCACCACCTCGCCGCGCTCCACCGTGAGGCTGGCCCCCCTGAGCGCCTGAAAGCCGTTGGGGTACCACTTGTGCACGGCCTCGGCCCGCAGGATCGGGGCCCGGCCGCGGCTCTGGGGACTGGTGGGGGCGCTGGAGTCCATGGGGATCAGAAAGGGCGGGGTTGGAGCGGTGTCTCAGCCACTGGAGCTGTGGCGTGGATCGAGGCGGTGTTCCAGGGCCCGGCTGCCCAGGCCCAGGGCGGTGCAGCAGCCCCAGAACAGCACTGCCAGGGTGAGGTACACCTCGCCGTAGTGGCCCAGGAAGGCGGGGTTGGCCATCACGGCGCGGGCGGTGCCGAGCAGCTCCAGCAGGCCGATCAGCGACAGCAGGGTGGTGTCCTGCAGCAGCGAGATGAACTGGCTCACCATCACCGGCAGGGCCACCCGCAGGGCCTGGGGCAGCACCACGTGCTGCAGGGCCTGCAGCGGCCCGAGGCCGAGGGAACGCGCCGCCTCCAGCTGGCCGGCGGGCACGGCGCTGAGGCCGGCCCGCACCGCCTCGGCCAGGTAGGCCGCCGCGAAGAAGGTGAGCACCCAGGCGGCCCGCCACACCCGCTCCGGGGCCAGCCCGCCCGGCAGCAGAAAGCCGAGGATGTTCTGGCCGAGGAACAGCAGGGTGATCAGCGGCGCCCCGCGGATGAACTCGATGTAGAGCACCGAACCCCAGCGCAGCAGCGGCAGGGCGCTGCGGCGACCGAGGGCCAGCAGCACCCCCAGGGGAAAGCAGAGCAGGATGGCGAAGCTGGCCTCCAGCAGCGTCAGCAGCAGGCCTCCCCACTCGGCGCTGGACACGGGTGTCAGCCCGAAGCCGCCACTGATCAACACCATGCCCAGCAGGTAGAGCCCCGGCCAGAGCAGGGCCAGCCCCCGCAGCGCCCGCGACCCCAGCTCCGGCCCCAGCCGCTGGGCCCAGCGTCCCGTGAGCCAGCGCAGCGCCAGCAGCAGGGCGGCCAGGGCGGCCCAGCGACCGGCGATGGCGGGGCTGAGCTGCAGGGCCCAGGGCGTCCACAGGGCCAGCCCGGCGATCAGGCCACAGGCCCAGCGATCGGAGTTGGGCCAGGGGTTGCCGCGGCGGTCGGGCCGCGGCTGGCTGCGCAGCAGGCCCCAGCTCAGGCCACTGGCGGCGCAGAGCAGGGCGAGCAGCAGCCACAGGCGCCACTGCTGTGGCTGCGGATAGCGCCCCACGGCGAACAGGGTGCTGTTGAGCTGAATCACCGCCCAGTTGGCGGAGCCCAGGGCCCAGCGCAGCAGGGCGAACAGGGCGCTGCCGATCAGGGCGATCAGGGCAAGGCTGAGCACGGTGTCGCCGCGGCTGGCGAACAGCTCCCGCTTCAGGGCAGCCAGCAGGCCCGGCCGGCCGGAGCCGTTGGGGGTGGCGGAGGGCACCATCTCAGCGCTCCCTGATCTGCACGAGCTGGTTGAGGCCGTTCATCAGGGCGGAGATCAGCAGATCGAGCACCAGGTAGGAGGCCAGCAGCAGGATCACCACCTCCACGGCGCGGCCCGTCTGGTTGAGGGTGGTCTCGGCCACGGCGTAGAGGTCGGGAAAGCCCACGGCCACCGCCAGGGAGGAGTTCTTGGCCAGGGAGATGTACTGGGTGTTGAGGCCGGGCACGATCACCCGCAGGGCCTGGGGCAGCACCACATGGCGCAGGGTGGAGAACCAGCCCAGGCCGAGGGAGGCCGCCGCTTCCCACTGCCCCTGGGTCACCGCGGCGATGCCGCCCCGCACCACCTCGGCGATGTAGGCGCCGGAATACACCACCAGGCCGCAGAGCAGGGCGCCGAACTCCACGCTCAGCCGCAGCGGCGCCTGCCAGACGCCGTTCACCAGGCTGGGCCCGACCCAGCTCCAGCCGTTGCCGAAGCCGGCCAGGTAGAGCCCGGACTTGGCCAGGGTGAGCCCAGGCAGCTGGATGGCGGCGGCGCCGTTGGGCAGGGAGAGGAACACCACGAAATACCAGAACACCAGCTGCACCAGCAGCGGGATGTTGCGCACCAGCTCCACGTAGGCCCGCACCAGCCGGCGCAGCAGGCCGTTGCTGCTGAAGTTGGCCATGCCCGCCGCCGTGCCCAGCAGGGTGGCCCCCACCAGGGCCGAAAGCACGGCCCGCAGGGTGTTGGCGAGCCCCGCCAGCAGCGCCCGCCAGTAGGGCATGGTGGCGTCGAAGGGGATGGTGGTTTCGCCGATCGGGAAGCCGGCGGGCTGGCCCAGCCAGCGCCAGGTGAGCAGCAGGCCGGCGGCGGTGAGGTTGCGGATCAGGTTGCCCAGCAGGAACACCGCCACCAGCAGCACCGCCAGGGCCACGGCCGCCTGCACCACCCAGGGCAACACGCGCCGGTTGCGCCACCAGGGCACGGCGGGATCCGCTGAACCGATCGCTGAGCTGGTGTTGGGAGCAACCGGTGCCCCACCTTTGGAGCGGCCGGGGCGGGGGGGCCGCGCCATCAGCGGAAGGGCTGGGCGTACAGCATGCCGCCCTCATTCCAGAGCTTGTTGAGGCCCCGTTCCAGCTTCAGGCGCGAGCTGGTGCCCACGTTGCGCTCGAAGATCTCGCCGTAGTTGCCCACGGCGGCGATCGCCTGCACGGTGAAGTCGGCGGGCAGGCCGAGCTGGCGGCCGAAGTCGCCCTCCACCCCGAAGAAGCGGCGCAGATCGGCCAGGTTGGTGTTGGCCTTGGCCTCGGCGACCTTGGCCTCGAGATTGGCCTGGGTGATGCCCCACTCCTCCGCCTGGATCAGGGCGAAGACCACCCAGCGCAGGGCATCGGCCCAGGCCGGATCGGCATTGGTGCTGGCCGGCGAGAGGGGCTCCTTGCTGAGCACATCGGGCAGCAGCTGGTGCTCATCGGGAGCCGGGAAGCTGCTGCGCTTGCCGGCCAGCTGCGAGCGGTCGCTGGTGACGGCCACGCAGCGGCCACCGAGATAGGCGGCGTAGGTCTGATCGCTGGTCTGGAACTTCAGCGGGGTGTAAGGCACATTGATCTCCCGCATCCGGTCGGCCAGGTTGAGCTCCGTGGTGGTGCCGCTCTCCACGCAGATCGGTTGGCCGGCCAGATCCCGCAGACCGCTGATGCGCCGGCTCACCGGCGCCATCACGCCCTGGCCGTCATAGAAAGTGGTGGGCGCGAAGCTGAGGCCGTTGCCGCCGGCGGCGTCGCGGCTGAGGGTGGCCGTGGTGTTGCGGGCGAGCATGTCCACCTCGCCGCTGGCCAGGGCGGCGAAGCGCTCGCTGGAGTTGAGGTTGCGGTATTCCACCTTGCCGGGATCGCCGAGCACGGCGGCGGCCACGGCCTTGCAGGTGTCCACATCGAGGCCGGAGTAGGTGCCGTCGGCCTCCACAAAGCTGAAGCCCGGCAGGGTGCCCTCCACGCCGCAGACGAGCTTGTCGCGGCCGGTGATGGCGGAGAGCTTCGGGCTCTGGCTGCCGGCCCCCCCCTCGGGCGCGCAGGCCGCCAGGGGGAGCGCCGCGAGCAGCGCCATCAGGGCCAGCCCCGCGGGCTTGCGGGCTCGGGTGGGGCCGGCGGCGGGGCCAGTGCGCTCAGGGGGGCAAGCCATGGCAGCCGCAGGAGAACGGGGGGGCAGGGCTCGGGGCATGGGGATCAGGGCCCCGGGGGCCAGAGGTGGCGGGATCCTGTCATGCCCAGCACGCCTGTGGTGTGGCGATGCAGGCAGGCTGGCCAGGGTCCTTGGCGTCAGACGGCCTTGAGCTGCTGCAGCTGGGCCTCGAGCCGCTGCTTGAGGCGTTTCTGCACCAGGTTGCAGAGGTCGTCGACCAGATCGCTGTCGGCGTGCCATATCGTGCGCACGCCATCGCGCTCGCAGCGCACCAGGGCGGCCCGCTGCAGCTGGCCCAGCTGACGGCTGATGTGGGACTGGGAGAAGCCGGTGGCCTCGATCAGGGAGGCCACATCCATCGGCCCCTGCTTGAGCTGGCAGAGCAGCTGCAGCCGCGCCGGTTCGCTCAGGATCCGGAAGAACTGGCTGAACTCTTCAAGCAACTGGGGGGAGGGCGGTGGGCCCGGGCAAGCCATCGACGCGAATGGAGACGTTTTGTCAATTATGCAGTCTTCGGAAAACAGGCGACTTGCCTTGTGCCCCTCTATGCGGTTATCGTCATAACAGTTTGCAGGAGTTGCCCCGTGACTGCCGCTTTCGCCGCCCAGCCTCTGGTTCAGGACCCCGGTGCCGCGGGCCCGCCTCTCCTGGCCACGGCCCCCGCAGGCCTTCTGGCTGCCGCCGCGGGGGGCGCGCCGCTGTTGCTGCGCCAGCTGTTTGATGCCGCCACCGGCACCTACACCTATCTCCTGGCCGAGGTGGCCAGCGCTCAGGCCCTGATCCTCGATCCTGTCTTCGAGCAGCACGACCGGGACCTCGCCCTGATCCAGGAGCTCGGCCTGGAGCTGGTGGCCAGCCTCGACACCCACGCCCATGCCGACCATGTGACCGGCAGCTGGCTGCTGCACCAGGCCACGGGCTGTGCCATTGCCCTGGCGGCCAGCGCCGGCGCCGAGAACGTGACCCGGCCCCTGGGCCATGGCGACACGGTGGCCTTCGGCGGCCGCCATCTGCAGGTGCGCGCCACCCCCGGCCACACCGCCGGTTGCCTCACCTATGTGCTCGACGACCACAGCGCCGCCTTCAGCGGCGACGCCCTGCTGGTGCGGGGCTGCGGCCGCTGTGATTTCCAGCAGGGCAACGCCCACACCCTGTGGGCCTCGATCACCGAGCAGATCCTCACCCTGCCGGAGGCCTGCCTGCTCTATCCCGGCCACGACTACACCGGCCGTTCGGTCACCTCGGTGGCGGAGGAGCGCGCCTTCAACGCCCGCCTCGGCGGCAGTGCCAGTGAGCGCGATTTCGTGGGCCACATGCAGAACCTGCGCCTGCCCCATCCGCACCGCATTGCCGAGGCCCTGCCCGGCAACCTGCGCTCCGGCCGTCCCCTGCACCCCGAACCTGCGGCCAGCTGGGCCCCGCTCAGCCGCAGCTATGCCGGCCTGCCCGAACTCACCCCCGCCTGGGTGGCGGCCCATGCCGCCGCTCTGACCCTGCTGGATGTGCGCTCCGCCGAGGAGTTCGAGGGGCCCGATGGCCGCATCGCCGGCAGCCTGTTGCTGCCCCTGCCCGAGCTGGAGGCCCGCAGCGCCGGGCTGCCTTCCGACCGGCCCCTGGTGGTGGTGTGCCATTCCGGCAGCCGCTCGGCCCTGGCCACCCAGCACCTGCTGCGCAGCGGCCACCAGCAGGTGGCCAACCTGCGCGGCGGCCTGCAGCGCTGGGGGGATGAGGGCTATCCGCTGGAGCGCAGCAACCCCTGAGGCCCCGTCTCACGCCCAACAGGGCATCTCAACACCCTTTGCACCCACGACAGCCATGACCCTCACCCCTGCCGCAGCTCCATCCACACGCCTCTCCCCAGGACGGGTCTCCGCCCCTGAACTGGCCGATCAGCTCGCCCGGGGGGCCGTCACCGTGGTGGATGTGCGCGAGCCGGTGGAGCTGCTGGGCGGCCACATCGCCGGCAGCCGCAATGTGCCCCTGGCCCGCCTCGCTCGCGAGCCGCTGCCCGAGGGCCCCCTGGTGCTGGTGTGCCACAGCGGCCACCGCAGCACCGCCGCCCGGGAGCAGCTGCTGCGCCTCAACCCCTCCCGGGCCGTGAGCGATCTGGAGGGCGGCATCGAGGCCTGGCAGCAGGCCGGCCTGCCGCTGCTGTCCCGGGCCGGGGCCCCGCTGCCCCTGATGCGGCAGGTGCAGATCGCCGCCGGAGCCCTGGTGCTGCTCGGAGTGATCCTGAGCCAGGCCGTCGCCCCGGCCTGGATGGCTCTGAGCGCTTTCGTGGGAGCCGGGCTGGTGTTCGCCGGCCTCAGTGGCTTCTGCGGCATGGCGCGGCTGCTGGCGCTGATGCCCTGGAACCGGGTGAGCCCGTGACGGCCGCGGCCGTTGAGCTGCTCACGGCCCCCACGCCGCTGCTGCTGGCCGGCGGAGCCCTGATCGGCCTGCTGCTGGCCGTGCTGGGGGCGGGGGGCTCGATCCTGCTGCTGCCCCTGCTGGTGAGCGGCGCGGCCCTGGCCACGCGCGAGGCGGTGCCGCTGTCGCTGCTGGTGGTGGCGCTGCTGGCCCTGGCCAACCTGGGGCCCTACCTGCGCCGCGGCCAGCTGGCGCCTCGGCCAGCCCTGATCCTGGGCCTGCCCGCCCTGGCGGGCAGCTGGGTCGGCGGCAGCCTGGTGAAGGCGGGCCTGATTCCAGAAGTGCTGCAGCTGGGGCTGTTCAGCGTTGCCGCCGTGACGGCCTCCTGGCTGCTGCTGCGCCGGGATGGCCGGCCCGCCGGCCGCTACGGAGGCCTCAGCCGTGCTGCCACGGTGGCTCTGGCCGCCCAGGGTCTGGGGGTGGGCCTGCTTACCGGCATGGCCGGGGTGGGCGGTGGCTTTGCGATCGTGCCGGCCCTGGTGCTGCTCGCCGGACTGCCGATGGCCGTGGCCAGTGGCACCAGCCTGGTGCTGATCGCCGCCAATGCGGCCGTGGCCCTGGTGGCCCTGGGTCACTGGCCCCAGACGACGCTGCCGCTGTTGGTGCCGTTGCTGCTGGGCGGAGCCGCCGGCGGCCTGCTGGGCCAGTGGCTGGCGCCCCACCTGCCGGAGCTGCGGCTGCGCCAGGGCTTTGCGCTGCTGTTGATCGGCTCCGCCCTGCTCACCGGTGCGGAGGCCTGGCAGCGGCAGCAGGCCTCGCCGCTGGCGACTGAGCGGGCTCAGTAGCCCGAGGAGCCAGGCGGCGGCGCGCTGGCCGGCGACTGCTGCAGGAAGGCCCGCAGCGGGATCGGCTTGGCCTGGTTGTAGCCCACGGGCAGCCACAGGTCGCCGGCGGCGGTGGCGAAGTGGATCTCCCAGTGGTAGAGGCCCAGGTAGGCCCGCGGGTCCTCCTCGATCAGGGAGGCGTAGAGCAGCACGGCGCGGCCGTAGTTGTCGCTGTTGTTGTAGCCCCATAGGCCCTTGCGGATGTCCTGGAGGCCGCCGCGGCGCACCAGGTAGCGGCCGGCGGCCTGGATGGCGTCGTGGGGATCGCGGATGTTCCCCTTGCCCACCCCCGCCTGGGCCCAGGTGGTGGGCAGGAACTGCATCGGCCCCTGGGCATTGGCCACCGACACGCCATCGATGCGGCCCATGCCGGTTTCCACCAGGTTCACCGCCGCCAGCACCTCCCAGGCGATGCCGGTGGCGGCCTCCGCCTGCTGATAGAAGCCGATCAGGGTGTCGGCGGGGGGTGGCTGGATGATGCGCCAGGCCGGCAGGGTGGTGGCTTTGGGCCCGCTGCGGTGCATGGCCAGGAAGGCCTGCCGGGCCTCCAGGTGGCGGTCGTAGACGCTCTGCCAGCGGGGATCGAGGCCAGCACGCACCTGGGCCGCCAGGGCTTCCTGGTGGGAGAGCACCCGGTAGATCACCTGTTGCTGGTGGCCCAGCGCGGGCAGCTCCTGGGCCGGGGTCTCAGGGGCGCGCAGGGCGGTCTCCACCGCGCTCAGCAGGGCGGCGATGGCCGCAGGCTCCGCCGGCACAAGGGGGTAATGACGGCCGTCGGCGCTGCGGCTCAGCTCTGCTGCGCTCGGCAGCGCCACGCTGGGCTTCACCACACTGGGGGGAGGCGTCAAGGGCGCGGGAGGCTGCTCTGCACCGGGCACCTGCAGCGCGCCGCCGTTGAGGGAAGAGGCCAGATAGGGGCGCCACCACAGCCCCACGCCCACGGCCAGCAGGCCCACCCCCAGCAGGGAGAGCTGCAGTCGGTGGCGGGGAGTCAGGGGCATCGGCACTCTCGAATGGCAGCCAGGCCTGCTGAGGCTATGGCGTGACAGCGGGGCTAGGGGTCGCAGCCTCGGGCCCCCAGGGCTGGCCCAGGTAGGTCTGGCGCGGGGTGCCCAGACGGATCCCGGCCTGGTGGAGGTTGCGCAGCAGGCGCAGGCGGAATTCCCGGCTCACGGCCCAGTGCTGGCCAGGCGCCGTGTCGATCCAGGTGGTGACGGTGAGGCCCGCATGGCCGATGGCATCGATGCCCAGCACCGCAGGTGGCGCCACAATCACACCGCCCCAGTCGGGGTCCTGCTGCAACTGCTCGCCGGTCCGGTTGGTGACCGCCAGGGCCAGATCCGGGTCGCTGTCCACGTCCACCTCCACACTCACGTTGACCCGCGACCAGTTGCGGGTGAGGTTCTTCACCTGGCTGATGGTGCTGTTCGGCAGGGTGATGAATTCACCGCCGGCACTGCGCAGCTGGGTGACGCGCAGATTCAGACGCTCCACGGCGCCGCTGAGGCCGCCCACGTCGATCACATCACCGATGGCGAACTGGTCTTCGGCCAGGATCAGAAAGCCATTCACCAGATCCCGCACCAGGTTCTGCGCCCCGAAGCTGATCGCCAGGCCGAGCAGTCCACTGATGGCCAGGATCGAGCTGCTGGGAACCCCCAGCACCCCCAGCCCCGACAGCACCCCGGCCACCGAGATCACCACCACCAGCAAGCCCCGGCCCGCATCGAGGATGGTGGAGAAGCGCCGCCGCAGGCGCTTGCTTTGGTCGCTGCCGCCCCCACGGGCGGCGTGCCGGTCGAGCCAGCGGGCTTCGAAGCGATCCAGCAGGCGGATCGAGAAGCGGATCGCCAGGGTGGCGCAGAACCACACCGTGAGCAGCTTCAGGGGGATGTCCACGAGGCCCTTCGTGAACGTGGCGAGGCCCGGCAGCTGTCGCAGCAGCATGTAGGTGCCCCCGTAGAGGAGCACCAGCAGCATCCAGAACAACAGCCACTGCCATAGCCCCCAGAGGCCGAGCCGGCGTCTGAGCCGAACGGTCTTGAGCGTGGCCTCATTGAGGTTGCCGGGCCGACCTTCCGTCCCCTCCTGAGGTGGCGCGGCGTCGTCCTCGTGCAGGGCCTCAAGGCTGGCCTCCAGGCGGCCTTGAAGCACCCGCTCCCGTAGGCGGATGCGGTGCTTGAGCAGCTGGATCAGGGCGGTGCCGACGCCCATCACCAGGAGGATCTGAAGGAATCTCAGCAGGCTGCGGGTCAGGTTTTCAGGCCTGAGCCGGTAGCTGAAGTCGAGAATTTCCTGCTCCAGCCGTTGGCGCCAGGTTTCGGCCAGCTCCTCCACCGGCACGCCGTAGTAGTTCGCATCGGCGTTGGTCACCGAGGCGAGCACGAGCGGGCGGGGGTGCTTGGCGTCCCGCACCGTGATCACGCTCACGTTGTTGAGGGTGGCCTTCTCCACCCGCAGGCTGTCGCCATCCATCTGGCGCTCCACGGCAGCCAGGTCCACCCGCGCCTGGATCTCCCGGGCGCGTTTCTCCACGGGGTGTTGCCCTTCGGTCACCTCGTTGCGGTCCAGAACCGTGGGAGAGGCGATCTTGAACATCACCTCGCCGTCAATGGGGGAGGTGACTTCCGTGACCTCAATATCACCGAAGCGGTTCACACCATCGGGAATGGTGCGGCCATTGCCGCCGGTGAGGGTGTCGCCCAGATTGATCTGGGCCAGGGCCGGCGCCAGGGCCAGCACAGCCAGCAGCAGCCCCAGGGCCACTGGCAGCAGCCTTCGCAGCTGGTGCCCGGCCTGGCGCCCACGCTGACGCAGAGGCACCTGGCTTGGTGCGCTGGAACTCAGCATCGCCGTGGGCCTTCTGGGCCGATGGTGACACATGGGCCCGGCTGCCTGACTGGTGCATGGTGGAGCCTGCGACTCTCTCCGCCATGGCCGATGCCCCCTACCTGGTCGCCCTGGCGCTCTGCACCGTTGCGGGGGAGCGCGCCCTGCCCCTGACCGGCCTCTCGCTGCCGCAGCAGCCAGCCTCAGCGGGACCGGGCCCCGTTGGCGAGCAGCTCGCCCTGGAGCTGTTGCTGCAGCTGTGGCAGCGCAGCGGGGCTGGCTCCCTGCAACGGGCCGAGGACCCCAGCCTGCTGCTGGTGGAACTGCCTCTGGAGCTGATGAGCGAGCGGCTGCCGCTGCTCAAGCGCGATTGGCTGGCCGGTGGCTCCACGGCCGCGTTGCTGTCGGGCCTGGCCAGCCTGAGCCTGCGGGGCTGGACGGTCTCGATCGCCAGGCGCGAGCCGCTTCGCTTCTCGCCCTGGCCTGCCACGCCCTGAGCCGCCAGGCTGGAGCGGTGCTTGCCCGAGGGCCATGGCCATCCGCCCCGTTCTGCGCCTCGGTGACCCACGCCTGCGTCAACAGGCAGCTGCGGTGCCCCCCGGGGCGTTCGGCAGCCCCGGGCTGGAGGCCCTGGTCACGGATCTGCGCGACACCATGGCCGCCCGCGACGGGGCCGGCCTGGCGGCGCCGCAGATCGGTGTGGCCCTGCGGGTGGTGATCTTCGGGATCACCCACAACCGCCGCTATCCCGAGGCACCGCCGATCCCTGAAACAGTGTTGATCAACCCGCAGATCACCCCCCTGGGCGAGGAGCGCGGCAGCGGCTGGGAGGGGTGCCTGAGTGTGCCTGGCCTGCGCGGGGCTGTGCCGCGTTGGAGCCGGATTCGCTATGCAGGCTTCGACCTGGCGGGAGCTGCTGTGGTGAGGGAGGTGGAGGGCTTCCATGCCCGCGTCGTGCAGCACGAGTGCGATCACCTCGATGGCGTGCTGTTCCCCGATCGCGTCGAGCCCCGCAGCGCCCTGGGTTTCACGGAGGAGCTGGTGGGGGCGGGGGTGGTGCCGCAGGCCCGTTAGGTCGTGAGGTCAGGCCGCCTGGGGGCCAGTGCCGGCGCCCTCAAAAAAGCGCCGCAGGTTCACACCGGCGTCGAAGGCGCTGCCGTTGAGCTCCGCCTGCTGCTCGGGGCTGAGGCCATCCCAGAAGGCATGGAACAGGTCGAGCGAGGCCTTGCCCATGCCCACGGCGCCCAGCAGCGTCAGCGGCAGGCTCAGCCAGGGGAACACGAGCAGCACCACCCCGAGGGCTGCGCTCACCACGGCGCCCTGTTTGCTCGATTCCCACACGGTGGCGGCGATGCTCTGGAGCTGGCTGGCGCGATCGATCTCCCCGCGGCGGCGCATCGCCTCGGTGCGCAGCGCGGCCAGCAGGGCCTGGTAGATGGCGTACACCGCCACCCCACCCACGGCGGATTCACTGACGAACTCGGCGCCGCTGAGGGGGCTGCCGCTGCCGTTGAGATCGATCGAGGCAAGCCCCGCCAGTGGCGCCACTTCCCAGCCGGCGCGGGGGATACGGAAGGGATCGCGGTCGCGGCCCATGGCAGAGATGGATCTGAACTCCCATTCTGGCTCAAATAGCTTCCGTGGTGCCAAGTCTGCGGCTGGGTGGCACCAGCTCCTGGCTGGGGAGGTGGGCTCACATCAGAACAGATTCAAATCTCTTCAACAAGAATGTTCCTAGCCTGTTGGAATTGAGGATCGCCATGCTTTCCAGGTAGTCTTGAGATCCATGGGAGGTCAGAATAGGCTTGATCACGTCTACTTCCAAAGCCCTGCATTCATCATAGCCAAGGTCAGGAAGGACGGACCTGAAGACTTCATCGGCAAACTTGACCGCTTCGACCTCCTTCTCGAGAAAACAAAATGTTTTTAATGCCCACCACCTGACGCGCATGTTGAAGATCGTCTGCATGGTTGCCGATATTGGCGAGTCCGTGACCTTGGAAATCATTCGAGTGGGATGTAAATCATAGATCACCTCACTGTTGTCCAACATGCCAACTGCAAAAAAGGTTGATATCAAGTGATTGAGCTGAATGTCAGCCAGCAGTTGGGTGCTTCGTTTTAGCAGGTGCAGCCTGAGCTCATCCGGACAAGCTTTGCTGTTCGCCCGGACTATTTTTTTGTCCCAATAGAGTGCTGCAAAAAAACTCAGCTCATTGTCAGCAGAACCACGAACCGTTCCCCAACCTGCGCAAGGAACAACGGTATATCCAAGTTCCGATAACTTAGAACTAGCAAGATATTCCACTGCGGCCTGTTGATAGCTCATGCCACCTTTGAAGGCTGTGTCATGACCAATGGCAATATCCTCCATTCTTCTACCTTCATAGTCAAACCGAAATGCCCTGGGACCCGTACGGTGTCGCTCTTCAAAGTGAATACGGTAATCCGGAGGGAATCCAGCACCCTTGATCTTGAGATCAACTTGATCGGATAATTTCAGGAAGACAGACCGGGTTCCTGAGGGGGTGAAGTCAGTCACCTTTCCAGAGAACCAATCGACAATCATATCCCGCTCTTTCTGGCTTCCCTGATAGGCCGAGAATGTGGGTACTAGACAAGTTGTCATGCTATTGCTTAGATGAGGATAGTAAATTGACGCATTCCGATGACTTGAGCTGGTTGCTAAGTATTGCCAAAAATCTCAAAAGGTATCCTCAGCTCGAATGTCTCGTCCAGGTTCGAGTGGCTGCGTGATTGGAACCGAAGAATCATTTAGATACTCATAGCCTGTGGATTGATAGGTGGAGTCTGGATCAAGGGTCCTGTAACGCGCTTTGCGCAACTCGCGGTCCGCCTTACTGATCATGCGCAGGTGATAGATGAATAGATCGACGATAGGGGTTGCACCTTGATTGGCATTCAGTGGAATCCAGGAACCATGGAGTTTTCTATCATCAAATTCATGATCATAGCGAGACGCGAACAGACGTGGAACAGTCTTATTCCCCCAGATCCCATCCACTCTGACCTGATCCCAACGATCCCAACACTCCAGCAGTCTCAGTCCCAGGCCCCATTCAGTATGAAGATGTGCTTTACGGAGGATGGGCAATAATCTTGACCTGAAGTTAATTTCTAGTCTTTCATCGGCATCAAGGACAATGAACCAGTCGGCGCCATGCTTGCGTGCTGTCTCGACCAGACGACGCCGATCGCCGGGCTCATCCCAGACATGATCAGGATGATCTGGCTTGTGGATGAGGTCAAGGAGCAAGGGCTGCGTTTCAACAAATTCGCGAGATCCATCCGAGGATCCATCATCAAGAGCAATGACACCGTCAACCTTGTTTTCTAAATGTCGAAAGTATCCGGGAAGATACTTGATCTCATTGCGAAAACGAAGCAAAGCATGGATCACAGGCTTGCCATCAACCTCTTTCTGATACCTCCCCTGATTTGTCTGTCCGCCAATAGATCGTTGGTAGATTCGTCCGGCATTAAAGACAACTTGACCAAAGAATAGTGAATGACGAGCAAAGCGTAAAATCCAACGATCGTCTTTGGTCAGGGCCAGCTTGGCAATCGCTAAACGATCCCGAAGCCCCATCTTGGTTGCGGCGCTCCAAGACACCAGAGAACGTTGACGGCCCGTCCAGGAAAAATAATCCCTCGCTGCTTCATACTGTCGCCCACGCTTGAAGCGATCATGGACAAATGCAATCAAGTTGCGTGGATGTCTATGGGCTGTAACCACTGAAGGGGCCCAAGTGAGTTTCAGTTTTTTGCCAATACGTGTCAAATAATCAGTATCCTCGCCGACTCGGAGATCTTCTCTAAAATAGCCGTAACTACGAAATATTCTGCGTTCAAAACTCATCCCATAGTGGACTGTATCTTCAGTTGGTGTCCCAGGCAGTCTACGGCAATACAGCAGGAGGTGATTGATCCAAGCCCAATAGCATCGATTGCTGCTCGGTACGAGGGCGGATGATACTGCCGCAGCGCCTTCAAGATGAAGCCGTAGCCTTTCGAAGACCCAATTTGGCATGGCAATACAGTCATCTGCGAGATAACTGATGTACGGTGCCGTTGTTGCCTCAATTCCGATGTTACGAGCTGTACCCACAAAGCGTCTCCATTTACGATGGATCACGGCAACGTTCATGCCTGCAGCTTCCAGGCGCTTCTGTGGTGATTTCCCCCCTGTACTGACAACAAGAATCTCGGGTTGAGGGACTTGCAACAAAAGTGAGCGAACGGCATCCACTACATAGGGAGAGTCTCCCACTGAAATCACAACAGAAGCCATCAAAGGCTTGTGGCTCACGGTGCCTTCTGCGTGTGTTGATCGCCGATGTTTGGCAACCACTTTGGCGATGATCCTGCCCAGGGAGGCCACATGTTCGGGGTTGAAAAATCGACCATGGCTGCCCGAAATCTCATGATAGCGATAGCCCTTGCAATAACTCTTCTTGAAGTTTAGGTAGACAGCTTGTTCATTAGTATGGGAAAATGGGTTAAACTCGCTCTCTGCTCCAAAGATCACTGTCACTGGAGAGACGCTATAGGAGCCGATCTCCCGCTCCTCCATCAGGATCAAATGCTGCACATGCCTGCCTGAATAGGTAAGCACTTCAGCCACACGTTGCATGATGCGTGCAGCTTGGCAATTTCCGCCCAATAGGAATGAGCCAGAGGGTTTCAGATCACGCAGTTCACGGGCAAGAATGGTTGCAAGAGTATCAATATTCTCCGGACTATTCTCAAATGAAAGATGTCCAGAACGCATTCCATATAGCGCAATATTCGGTCCTACTTCTGCTGCAAGTCTCTCGAACTCATGAGCGCCTTGAAAACACCAGAATAGTGAAGTTGTATCGGCCTCTAATTCTTTAGGTTGACGCCATCTAAAAACCAGTGACTGACTGTATTTTCGGTAACCGGGCCAGTTCTGAATCAGATCTAATTGACGATTCCAGATGGCTTGCTCACCCAGATTGAACTCCGATGTGGTCGGAAGTCCCGGGAAGCAATCAGAATAGCCACAAACGATCGATTTGTTCTGTGCCTTGACAGTGTTAAATCGGAACAGATCTCCAATTGGAATAGACCGGTCTAGCCAAGACTCCATCTTGCTCAAAAGCTCACCGGCTTTCAGAGAGTCTCCGCCACAGTCGAAAAAGTTCGTATTTCGGTCAAAGGAGGAGTGCCCTAGGACCGCACTCCATAAGCCTGCCAAGTGTTGTTCTGATGGAGAATAGTTAGAACTGTCGTCCCCAGACTGATGATTCTCCACAGATATCAAGGTCAGCGGACGCTCTCCAGGCTTGGTGCCTAGGGCCATGGCTGCCAACTCTCGACGCTTGATCTTGCCGATGGGTGTTCGAGGTAACTGACTGGCTGCAACAAAGTAGATCTTGGTCGGAGCTACTCCCATGAACTCGCCCAGACGGCGGTTAACTTTGCCGGCAAGTTCCATGCGAAATGAATTTGGCATGGCTGAACAAACGAACAGCACATAGCCAGACAATGCCTGCCCAGCTTGGCGATGTTCCTCTGGTTGGATCGCATAAGCATGATCTACGCCGTTGACTTCTTCGGCGGTTAGTTCGATGAAGCGTGATGGATATTTTCGGGCATTCAGAATAATGGTCTCCTTAAGTCGCCCAGTCAGCTCAAGAACTCCATCCTTGAAACGACCTAGGTCACCGGTGTTAATCCAGCCGTCTTCAGAGAAAAGTTGCTTTGTGCCCTCAACATCACCATAATAGCTAGAGGCCATGCTTGGTCCCCGAACTTGGATTAAACCTCCTGACGTCTCAGCAGCCAACTCAAGATTCTGATCCTGGTTGATTCTGATCTCGTGCCCCTGCATGAGATCAGTTAGGGCAAGACTATAGGCTTGAAAGTCTCTTGCCTTGTTGAAGACTTGTCCACTCATGATCGGCCCACATTCAGTGAGACCGTAGCCCTGGGAGTAGCAATTCCGATCAACATTAAACTCATCAAGCACCTCGCTAAATGCCAGTAGAGTTTCAGACTGAATCGCTTCGGCTCCCATGCCAATGGCCTTGATGCATGATAAGTCAATTCCTGCTAAGGCCGAGAGACCAGCCTTTTTGATCGCACTGGTTACCAGTCGCATCCCAAAATTTGTCATTGAACAGTGGCTAACCCGATGCTGATCGGCCAGTCTCAGCCAAATCAAAGGATCTTTGATAAACGATGTTGGATGAATGATGATCTTCTTTTTCGCATTCGGGCTGCAGCCAGAAAGTCCCATGGTGTGGTTAACCGGCGCCCAAGATAAATAAATCACATGACTTCTAATTGTAGAGCTATCTGGCCACCACCTTGCACGCACTGCCCGATCGGATAATTCGACAAGCGAGGGTTGCCCAGTGGTTCCCGAGGTGGGGATCAGAATTCTGGGCGCTGTGGCTAGAGATCGATGGATCATCGGTGGCGTCAAGCCATCGGTCCAAACATTGTCTAACGAGATCCACTGGGCTTGAGGAGCATTGCTGAGTAGAACAGTTGTGGCACGTGATGCCTCATTGTCGATGATGTAGAGACTTGGATGGGACTCTATTCGGGACAATATATGTTCAAGAACACGCTTATCAGCTTTCGAATTCTCCGTTTCTGTTTCAATTGGTAGTGCAATATAGTCTCCAAGAATGCATGCCCACAGGATGGAAACAAATGCAATCCTGCTATGGCATTTGATGATAATAATGCTTCCTGGCGCTACGTTCAGTGCCTGAAGTGTGGCCAAGTGACGCAAGGCCTGCTCCAGCACTTGTGCATAGTCTGTGCGCTCGAGGTGTCCATCCTCGTGGCCCAGCAGGTATTCCCCTTTGGCTCTCGTGGCCTCAAGAAGGCATTCACTTGCAGTTTTCATACCTTTCCCAGAAAGTTGGCTGATCACTTCTTTCACGGCATTGTTACTCTTCACTACAATGGCGGCAGGGCCTGTGGCTAGTAGGCATTCGCGCAGGAATTCTGGCTGGGAACTGCCCTTCGTTCCTGCCCTTCAGCCGGCGGTGAAGGCGACGTGAAAAGTGCAATCTCGCCGTGTCGTCTGCTAATCATCTAATTGCCATAATACTTTGATCCAGGTCGCCAAGGCAAGCATTGTCAAAAGCTGCAATGCGCCAACATCGGGTTCCGATGAGCACAGACTTCGCTCATCAGGAGGCATCTGCGTTGAGAAGGCAGGTTGTCCTCAGCATTGGGCCGGTGGCGGCAAGCCACAGGGCAAGAAAGGCCTGAATCTTGCCCATGTCACCCTTCACTTGCCTCTCCTGTTCTTCTCCGCGTGCTTGAGGCCCATCGTGCTGACCCTGGCTGAGGTGGTCTCAAGCTGGGTGAAGTTGAGCCAACTCTCCTGCACGTGCCGTTCTCCTTGCTGGCCGCCCCGAGTTCTTGTCTCGTCGCATGGTTTCCTTCCGCTTAGACGGGGAATCGGAACCTCTGGTGCCCACTAAAGTAGAACACACTGCCCCTGTTATCAGGCTTCGATTACGGTCTTCTGATGTCTTGGAGCATGGTGATTCTGATCGTGGCTCCTGCTTTGACTGCTTGGATATGTCATGAAGCCATTTCGGGTTGTCAGCCGACTGTTCGGGATCCATGTTGCTGCGCCACTGGTCCTGTCTTGGACCCCCGGGCTGCCTAGGCTCGAATCTTTGCCTTGTTGTCAATGCTGGGACCCCCTTCCTGGATCAAGCAGTCAAGCCAGCTACTTGCCGCAATGAAGTCAACTTTCTCTTCTCTGGCTTCTTCACTATATCTCACAAGCGATACACTTGCTTTTCTGCGTGTCTGCTTGGGCCAATTGATAGCCGTGGTCAACTGTCTTTCACGGTGAAGACTACTACAGACACACAGTTGCTCGAATGATTGTGTCTGGCTGCGAAGCTGTCTGGCTCAGGAGCTGATTCGGCTGAGGCTATTCCTGCCCAGCTGTTGATCGCCTAGCCGCTGACCGGCACTTCATCTCTTTGTGGAGCGGCCGCCCCCTGCCAGCGTCTGATCCCCCGGCCATAGGGCCGTTGTGGCGAGGCCAACCACGATCCCCAGTGACACTTCCAGCAGCCGGTGCAGGCCCACCAGCCAGGTGGGCTGCCCACTCGTCACCAGGACCACGACAGCCAAGGTGACGCCACCAAACCGGTAAGCCGCCAGATTGAGTTTCAGCACGCCACACAGCAGGCCCACCACGAACACACCAATCGCAAACGCCAGGCTTGCTGGCGCGATGGAGCTGGCCAGCAGTGCGCCGAAGCATGAACCCAGCATTGTGCCGATCAGCCGATCTTTCGAAACAGCCCAGGCGGCTCCGAGGCTGGACTGCATCACAATCAGGGTGGTGATGGGAGCCCAGTAGGCATCAGGAAGACGAGCCAGGGTGGCCAGCCCCAGTGCCAGCGTCGCAGCCACTGTGGTGCGGGCCGAGTGCAGGGCCCAGGCGCGCATCGTGGCTGTCGCAATCCAGGAAACCATGCGCTGACTCATGCCTTCTGGCCTGGAATGGAGGATCGCCTCAGCGGCGGCGCAGCAGTGAAGCGGTGCGGGTCTGGTTGACCAGGGAGCGGCCGAGGTAGGCGGCGGCCTTGTCGAAACCCGCGACCGGCCCGTAGATGAACAGGCGGCCCGAAAGCGATGCCTTGTTTCTCAGACCATCAATGTAGATCCATTCCATCGCGGCGGCCGGCGAGAGCAGCTGGCAGTAGTGAAAGCCCCTGGCTGCCGCAATCAGGCTGTCGAGTGGGGTCTTCATCACCGTGGCGCTCACCCCAAGCACCAACCCCTCGGGCTGCTGCTCATAGCGGTAGCTGGGGTAACTCCAGATCCACAGGGGACCAATGGCCGGGCGCACCGTGTCGCTCTGCATCACCATCGGCTGACCCAGGGCCTCAAACCGTCGGCGGCTGTGCTCATCACTCTGACCCAGGGTCCAGCGGAATACGGCCTCGTTGATCGGCTGGGCGCGGGAAGGCCCGTCCGTGCTGGTGAAGTCTGGATCCGGCACGCCCCCATGGCTCCAGAAGGACTGGCGCGAGTTCAGTTTGCTGCGCAGCGAAAAGGCGGCGATCGGGAAGAAGCCGGTGTCCAGCACCGTGAACAGGCCATACAGGGCCTGGGTGACACTGGTGACCGCCACCTGGCAGGGGTTTGGGGGCACACAGTGGGCCGAGATCTGGGGAACGTGGACCGGAGGCTTGGCGAAAGGGTTGTAGGTGTAGCTGCGGTGGAAGCTGTCGAGGGCTGTGAGGCCAAAGCGCGTGGGAGATTCCGGCTCGCCTGCCATCAGCCCATTGGCGTGCTCCTGAATCCAGGGGGAGTAAGGCGTGCAGCAGGGATCGGTGCGGCTGTTGGTTTCTGCGGTGTCGTAGCAGGCCGGCTTGAAGCCGTTGTAGCCCTCCATCTGCAGGGCCGCGATCAGGGGGGCCAGCCAGCTGGCGCTGTGGGCCACCGCCTCCTCCAGCACGGGACTGACGCTGGCGGACCCCTCGTTCAGGCAGCTGGGCAGGAAGGCGGCCACCAGCTCAGCGATGCGCTCGTGCGCCGCCGCTTCGTCCGCGGTGGGCACCAGATCGAAGGCCTTCACGTAGGGCACGGGCTCGCCGGAGGCGAACTGCATATGGCTCACTCCCTCGAGCGTCACCACCGGAAACTGCTCGGGCTGGCTCTGAGGGGCGGCGTTGATCCGTTGCAGCCAGGTCGCCACGGCGAAGCGGCTGATCCGGGCCAGCCCATCGAGCGTGCCGGCCAGGGTGAGGGTGGGCCGTGGGTAGTCGATCAGGGTGCGGCCCTGGGCATCGAGCCCGCTGAGATTCCAGCGGCCCAGGAATGACCCCATCAACACCTGGCCGATCCCCTGCTCGGGGAAGGCCTTGAGGAATTTCTGAATGGCGATGCCCCCCACTGAGTGGGCGACGAACAGACAGGGGCTGCCGGCCGCCATGCCGCGCTGCTCCAGCGCGCGGCGGGCCTGGGCCACCACCAGTGGGGTTTCACGCGGAATGGGCGAGTCGCCGAGGAAGCGCGGCAACGCCACCCAGAGTCGCCGCGAGGCGCAGTGGCGCTGGATCGCTTCGGCCACGGGGCGGTAGCGCTCGGGCGGGATCCCTTCCCCCTGGATGAACACCACCGCGAGCTCCGGCCCGGTGGCCTCGGTGGGTTCCAGCACCAGCGGCTCCCCGTTCCACCCGAGGCGATAGGCGAGCAGAATGAGGCCCATCAGCAGCAGCAGCCCGCCGCTCCACCAGGCGGCCGGGGGAAACAGCCAGGCCAGCAGCAGGGTGAGGGCCAGCAGGGCCGCGACCAGTGGTGATCCGAGCCAGAACAAGCGGTTGATCACTCAATGCACCCCCACGTTGACCATGTGCCAATAGAAGAGGCCATACAATCCCAACCCCAGCGTGAGCAGCACAAAGGCGATGAAGTGTTGCCATTGGTTGAAGGAAGATTCGGCCACCCAGCCTTCGTAGGCGCCTCCGGCGGCCACCGTGAGGGGGGCCAGCAGAGCCAGCCAGGGCACCAGCCAGGCCGGCACCACGGCGGCGAGCCAGGGCAGCAGGGTGGGGGGCCAGGCCTCGGCGATGGTGGGGCCAAAGAAGTGGTGGCAGGCGATCAGATTGGCGAGCGCATTGAGTGCAAACACGATCAGCAATGACCAGGAGAGCGGCAGCACCGGCCGCGCTTCCCCGTCGACGACGCGGAAAAACCTCGTGCGCGGTTCCGAAGGACCCAACAGGGCAATGGCGATGCCTCCGAACACCAGCAGCAAGGGCAGGGGCTGGGCACCAAACACGCCGAGGGTGAAAAAGCCGAGCCCGGCGGTCTGGAAGCTGAACAACATCTGGTAGGCCACAGCCCGCAGCCAGGCGTTGTTGAAATTCGGCACCAGCACCTGGGCCACATCCTGGGATGGCGCGTTCTGCTGGAGGCCGAGGATGTTGCGGAAGGGAGTGATCTGCCAGCCTTCATACTCGTGCATCAGGATGCCGCTGATGCCGCCGCCGAACACCTGGCAGGCCATGCCCAGTTGCAGCCAGAACACCCGCATCAGATCGCCATCCAGATGGGTGGCGATCAGATCGGCATGCACGAAAATGTAGGCGAGAATCCAGAAACCCAGGGGGAAGGAGGCCCAGTGGATCAACTCCACCAGGTTGAGCACCAGGGGGCGTGCCGTGCGGGCAAGGGCGGGGCTGAGGGAGGTCTTTGGAGCGGCCTTCTGAAAGGCCCAGGGAAGCGGCGGGTACACCAGGTCTGGCAGGTCCAGCGGCGAGCCGGCAACTGGAGCCCGGGCAGAGCGGGTGGAAGGGGGCATGCCGAAATCTCAATGCAGAATCATTTCTGAGGAGAGTAATCGGATACTGCCGCAAAGCGATCAGCAAACATACTCACTAACCAGGGTCTTCAGGACTGGGCCTTGAAGTACAGTGCTGTCGAAGTGCTCGAATGGAACGCATCACACTTCCGGATGTCAGGGTGAGTGGTGGTGACAGATCGATTCCAGCACTGTTCAACCCTCCTGAAATCCATGTGTTACATGTGTTCAGCAAGGAATAGTTTCCCCGCCCGGCATAGAACTGACTATTGCCGTAGAGGCCCCGGCCCAGTTGTATCACGTTACCGCGCTGGTCGCGGGCAAAACTGTTCGACACATAGGTGACGAGTGACTCAACTTGCTCTTTGGTGAGACACGTGTTGAGAACCTCCATGGATTGAAAATATCGCGTTGGGGAGCCTGGAACTGCTGCAATATGCAGCACAGATCCTGTTGAGCGAACGATGGCCTGAGCGGCTAGTTCGGCCGAGGGGGCCGGGGCTTGGTAAAACTCCCTATCTCCCCAGCCGATTTCATAGTAGCCGGTAGAATCGAAGCGCTTCCCGAGTTCAGGAATGGCCTCATTCAGATGACTTGCTGGAATGATCAGGCCGGCATGCCAGCCATGATTCACCACATACACGAGATACGACCGCACGGCATCAGCTGGCGCATGTGAGGGTTGCACAAAGGAAGGGGCTTGCGTGCATGCCGTGACTGCCACCGCTGCCAACAGAATTCCAGTCAGTTTCATGGTGCTAGGGCATGACCATGCACTGCTGCATTGACGTGGAAACCAGTGGTGCTAGCGATTGGCCGTGGGGATGCATCCACCCGTGATTAAGACCTGCTTTCATTCTATTCACAACGCACAATGTGCTGTCCAGGTGCATGACTCAAGCGTAAGCTGTGTAAACTTGGCCTTGAATGTCGAGTTACCTGGGCTACAGGCATAAAGGCCAAACCTGATGCTGTTTTTCGTTTGTATGGGTGGGTTGACTCTGCCCATTGCTTCTGTCGTTGCGCCTAGTGAGTGCATGTGAAAAATCCGCATCTGAGTGAATCTGTTTCCATTCAGTGAGTACTCGACCAAGAAATCCGGGCCGCGGCGACTAAGGCGATACCAGATCTCGGAACGACTGCTGATGTCTGTTGTTGACCAGTCCGAATAGCCATGGTTGGTGACCACGCAGCCAACCCTGGAAAAGTTGGCGTTCTCGTATTCAATGGAACACTTGAACCAATGATCTTGATCGCTATAGATGATCAAGCCGCATTGGTCAAATTGTTGTCGGTACTGAAAATTTGCTTTGGATGTGAATGTGAAATTCTGATTGGACTTGAAGAGCAGCGCTGGCGCATTATTATTTCTGAAACCATAGTAGGTTCTCTGCCACAAGTCCGTGTTGGGCTCCGTGGTAATCTCAACGCTGGCGCGTGTAACTGTGTACTGTTTTGGCGTGTTAATCCATTCTCCTGTAGCCAAATCCAGGTCCAGCATGAGGTCGCTACTGAGGGACTGCAACAGGTCATTCAGACCCCGATCGCTGAATTCTGACAGCAGACAAGGGCATGGATGCAGGCAGCGGTATCAAAGCAGGCAATGGCATGAAAGTAGGCACTGGCGTTGAGTGTTCGGATCCGCTAAGGGAAAACTTCCTGGGAAGGCTTGCTGGGCAGGAGTCTAGGTCACTGATCTGATCAGAAGCACGCTCTCCGGTTCCAAGTCCATCCGGCAAGTGGATCTCCAAAGGATCATCACTGTTGCTTGCTGGCACCGCTTGGAATGGCTTCTAGCCGGCCTTTGTGCTGCACGAAGTCTTCTTGATCACGTTGATCAGCGGTTGGCATCAGTCGTTTCTGATCTCAACCGCGGTTTCAGTGTTGAATCGTGATTGATTCTTCCAATGGTGCTGTCTGCCAGGCGATCTTAAGGTTTCAGCAGATGGACACAACGAAGCAAAAGGCGAAGTGTTCACGACGACTCCCCCGCTTCTGGATCCGTGCCTGCCCCATCTCCCCATGGCCATTGAGCCAGGCTGGGGCCTGATGCCTTGAGGCGACCAGGTGCGCTGTTGGCGTTGTTCGCCTGGCCTGGCGCCAGGCGCCCGGCACGAAAAGCCCCCGGGACCAACCGGGGGCTCAGTGTTCTCAGACCTGTTGCGGTTCCTTGCTCCTGTTCGGGGACGATGGGACGCCCCAAACTGTCAACCCTCCACTTTCACCGACACGCTGGTGTGTTGCGGGGCCTTCGGCGCCGTCACGGTGAGCACGCCGTCGCGGTAGACGGCGCTGATCCTCTGGGGATCAATCGGTGTTGAGAAGCGGAAGCTGCGGCTCCAGGTGCCGTAACGGAACTCGCTGATCAGCAGTTGCCGCTGGCTTGGGGCAGCGGCTTCAGGTTGGGGCCCAGCCTCGGGGCTTGGCGCGTTCTGAGGCGTCGAGTCCTGCGCGGAGCGCCGCTCGGCGCTGATCTGCAGGGTGCGTTCAGTGGCCTTGACGTCGATGGCGTCGCGGTCAACGCCTGGAAGTTCCAGGCCGATCACGTAGGCCTCGGTGTTGTCGTGCACCTCAGCGGCGGGCACGCGCCCGGCCTCCTGACGTTGCTGGGAGAGCTGTTCTTCGAGCCGATCGAACAGTTCAAAGGGAGAAGTGGTGCGCAGATTGAGCATGGTTCTGGTGGCGAAGTTGCTTGTGTGCGGGGTCTCATCGCCCCCGTGCAACAACCATCGCCCAGCTGCCCAGATGCTGGCATGGGGTGAACCGAACGTTCTGATTCGGCCCTCACGACAACTGTCGGCTCACCCCCATTGTCAGGGCGGAGAACCGAATCATGGCGTCTTGATCGGCCAGGCTTCTTGCTGATCAGGCCATCGTTCTGACCAACAACAAAGCCCGCAGTGGGGCTGCAGGCTTGGCCTGCCGCTGCGGACCGTCCGATCGCAACGGCAGGGTGTTGGGTTGGGGGAGCCGCTGGCGCTGGCACCTGGGGCCAGGTGTCCAAAGGGACGTTCCGCTGGGATCCGGGGCACCTGGGGACCAGGTCGAGGACAGGTCCGTTAAGCGATGCGGTGGATGGCGAAGGCTGGAGGTGGGGGCGGCGAAGCTGGCAAGGCAGCTTCACAGCCCTTCAGCCTGCGACAGGCCTGGAACGTCGGTGATCCGTTGAGAGTGTTGGAGCAGGGGCCGGATCGTCAGCGCGCTCCTGCTGTCTGCTGCGGGGGGGTGTCTTCCATCGGTGGAGCCTCCGAATCCCGATGGGTTGAGCTTGGTTCAGGTGTGCAGGTGCTGTCCATTGAGCCCCTGCAGCCGTCATGGGTCTTCACCGGCGGCCATGGTCCTTCATCAAGAAGGTTTTCAATCCGGCCCTGACCTCAGCCCAGGATCCTGGCGACGAGCTGGGTGGCCAGCAGGGGCGCGGAGGAGTACTTGCCGGTGTCCACCGAGAGGAAGCGGCCGCGGGCCTGCATCCCGAAGCGATCGCGGCGATGCAGGGTTGCCGCGGGGTCGGCCAGGGAGCCCCGGCCCTGGGCGAACACCCAGCCGCCTCGCACCTCCACCCGCTCGGCCCCATCCAGATAGGCGGCCATCCAGGGCGCCACCCGTTCCAGCCCGCTGCGCGTGGCGGCGATCAGCGCATCCGGGTCGCCATGAGTCGGCTGCGGTGGCGCCAACGCCTCACTCTCCACCAGCAGCCCCGCCTCGTACCAGGACAGATAGAAGCGCCGGCCGTCGTAGTTCTTGACGTCGCCGAAGGGGCCGAAGCCGATCACCGCCGAGGCCAGATCCGTGGGCTGGGCCGTGCTGCCGAACAGGGACACCCGGTAGCGGTGCGACCAGCCCGGAGCTGGGGGAAGGCCGGCCTTGAGATCCAGCGCCAGCCGTCCTTCCCACAGGGCATTGATCACCCAGCCGAAGGGCCCATCCGCCGCGCCACCGGCCTCCACCTGCCAGGGCCCGTCGTCACTGTTCAGCGGGCTGGCTCCGGTGACCCGACTGCCCAGACGCAGCTCGATCAGTGGTTCGGCCCGCAAGGCGGCGCTGAGCTGATCGGCCAGCCAGCAGGTGTCCACGGAGCGCTCCGGTGCGCTGAAGCCCGCGCTCACCAGCCCGGGGACCACCAGGCTGGCCAGCCGCCCTTCGTCCAGGCGGCTGACGCTCGCCTCGGAGAGGTCCACCAGGTAGTGGCGGCCCTCGGCTCTGTCGCGCAGCTCCCGGGTCAGCGCCTCAAAGTGGGCCGCCACTGCGGCGATGTCCACCACCGAGTCACGGTGCACCAGGTAGATGTCGTCGTGGCGGGTGGTGTGGGGGGTCAGGCTGGTGCCGATCACGGACTCCACGATCGGCGCGAAGGCCAGGCCACCGCTCAGCACCTGCCGGGCCGACTCCCCGCTGGGGTCTGCTGCGTAGAGGTAGCCCAGGTGGATCTTGCCCTCATTCCAGCGGCTGGCCCCCTGCAGCGGCTCCTGGCGCCCCTCGAACAGGGTCACCGCCATCCCCCGCCTGGCCAGCAGCAGGGCCGTGAGCGATCCCATGATCCCGGCGCCGAGCACGGCCACCCGCTCGGCCCGAGCCACTGTCATCCCTGCTGCCGCCAATCCAGCCGCGGATCGTGACGGCTGGCGGCCAGGGCCCGCTCTGCCCAGCTGGCCGTCTCGTCGGGCAGCCCGTCCTGGTCCCAGGTCACGGTGTCCAGCCTGGTGAAGGCCGGATGCAGTTCCGAGGGGGTCTGAAACAGGGGCTGCCCGGCCTCGTCTTCCAGCTGGCGGAGCCGCGGCAACTGGTTGAGCAGCAAGGCCTTGAGCAGGGCCCGCTGCAGCGGCCCTGGCTCCACCCGCTCCAGCACCAGGGCGGCCATGGTGTTCAGGTTGCGGCGGCAGCCCTCGAAGGCCCGCTCGGGCGGCATCGACCGCCAGCCATCGGTGAGGCCACCCGGCCTCAGCTGCCAGCGCAGGTAGAGGGTTTCGGCAACCGCCAGGGCCGGCCCTGCCGCGATCAGCCGGGCCAGGAAGGGCTCATTGGCCCACAGCCCGCCCGGGGCATCCTCCGGCAGGCGCAGGTCAGCCACGGCCGCCGAACGCAGCAGGCTGCGCAGGGGCGAGCCCCGTTCAGGGGCCAGGAAGAACGTGAGCAGCCTGGCGGCCACGCCGCCCCCATAACTCCTGGCGCTGGAGAGGTGGTCGCTTGCCCCGAAGTGGCCCATGTCGCCATGGGCACTGGCGGCATCGGGGTTGGCCTCCAGCACCTGCAGCAATGTCTCGGTGTACTGCGGCACGATGATGTCGTCGTGCATGTAGAGAAAGCAGTAGGGCGTTGCGACGCGCTCCAGCAGCGCGTTCACATTGCCGGCCCAGCCGCGCCGCTGCTGCTGCTCGATCAGCTCGACTCGCGGATCCAGGGCCGCGTGCCGCCGGACCTGGCCAGCCGTGTCGTCCTGGCCCCTGTCCACGGACACCAGGATGCGGCAGGCCTGGTGGGTCTGCCCGCGGGCAAAGTGCAGGGTGCGATCGATGAACTTCTCCGCCTCAAAGCTGGGGATCAGGATCGAGACCTCCGGCCCTGCCCCAATGCCTGCCCGTGGCAGCAGCCGGTGCAGCGCAGTGGCAAGGGCGGCACGGCGGCTCAAGGCGGTGCGTCCAGGTAGTCGCCCGGATCGTAAGGGGTGTCACACACCACCAGAAGGCAGGGTGCCGTTCCGGCATAGATCTGCTCGGCCCACACCCCGGCCTGGATCAGGCAGGCGTTGTGGCGTTCATCGAGCACAAAGGTGGCCGTGTCGCCGCTGCAGGCCAGGTTCACGGTGATGCGTCCGGAGCTGCGGATCAGCAACTGCTGGCCGTGGCGGTGGGCATGGCCGCCCCGCCGGGCCCCCCCTTCGGTGTGGACCAGAAACAGGCGCAGCGGCCTCAGGTTCAGATCCGCAAAGGTGCAGGGGGTGAGCAGCCCACCGCTGGAGTTGATGCCGTGCAGCTGCAGCCATTGGGCCCGCTGGCCGAAGGCGCTGCGCAGGAGCTGCGGTTTGGGAACGGCTGCGGCGGGACGCCGTCCGGGGCCGTCGACACCAGCCGCAGACGAGCTCATGATCCCCGCACCGCCGGAGCGGGAACGAGAGGGTTGAGGCCCCAGCGATCCTGGCCTCGCACCAGCTGGGCACCCAGGCCTGCAAAGGCGTGGGCCATGCGGTTGAAGTCGACGCGCACCCAGGCGGGCACGTAGCGGGCGCCCAGGCCGATGCGCCGTTGGCCCGAGGCGCTGGTTGGGGAGCTGTGCACCATCCAGCGATCGAAGAGCACAAACTCCCCCGGGGCGAGGCAGATCGGCACGGCGCGTTCCGCCTCGCCCGCCTCCAGCTCGATCGCCTGGGCGAAGCGGCCTCCGGTGCTGCAGGCCCGATGCTGCCGCTGACGCAGGTGAGATCCAGGCACCATGCGCATGCAGCCATTGCCCTCATGGGCGTGGTCGATGGCGATCCAGGCACTCACGCACTGCATCGGATCCAGCGGCCAGAACGCCCCATCCTGGTGCCATGGCACGGCAGGGACCCCTGGGACCTTCTCAAACAGGCGGCTGTGCCAGAGCAGCAGGTCTTCGCCCAGCAGAGCGGCCACCCGCTCCAGCACCGCCGGAGCCGTGGCCAGGCCATGAACCGGAGCGCAGTCGATGTGCCGATGCAACTGCGGGTCCTGGGTGGGGCCGGCACTGCCGAGGAGCGGCTCGAGGGTGGCCAGCAGTGGCGTGGCCCATTGCCCCTGGCCTCGGCTGCAGATCAGGAAACCCTGCTGCTCGAACTGTCGGCGCTCCGCCGCGGTGAGTGACATGGCCTTCACCCTCCCCGGCCCTGCAGGGGGTGAGGCTAGGTCGGGCCCTGCAGCCCATCTGTCTAGGGTCTGGGCTCACCCGGCACTCCGTCTTCATGCAAGGTTCCATGCGTCCAGCCGGTGGAGGGGGGCTCGGCTCGGCCTTTCAGCTGATCATTGCGGGGGCGCTCGCCCTGCTGATTCTGGTGAGCCAGACCATCTTCATCGTGCCGGCCGGCACCGTGGCGGTGGTGACCACCCTGGGCAAGGTGACCGGTGGACAGCGCAATCCGGGAGCCAATTTCAAGATTCCCCTGGTGCAGGCCATTTCCTTTTTTGACGTGCGCACCCAGGTGCGCCCCGAGCAGTTCTCCACCCTCACCAAAGACCTGCAGGTGATCGAGGCCACCGCCACCGTGAAGTACGCCGTGAAGCCCACCGAGGCGGGGCGAATCTTTGAAACGATCGCCACCGACAACTCCCAGATCTATGCGCGGGTGATCCAGCCTTCCTTGCTAAAGGCGCTCAAATCGGTGTTCTCGCAATACGAGTTGGTGACGATCGCCACGGAGTGGAACAGCATCTCCGAGCTGGTGCAGGACAAGGTGGCCGGTGAACTCAGCAAGTTCAACTACGTGATCGTGCAGGGCCTCGACCTCACCGGTCTGCAGATCGCCGAGGAATACCGGGCCGCGATCGAGCAGAAGCAGATCGCTGAACAGCAACTGCTGCGCGCCCAGACGGAAGTGAAGATCGCCGACCAGGAGGCCAAGCGCTACGAGATCCTCAACCAGAGCCTCGATGACCAGGTGCTCTACAAGCTCTTCCTCGACAAGTGGGACGGCCAGACCTCCGTGGTGCCCGCCCTGCCGGGGCTGGCTGGCGGCAGCCCCTCGGTGATCGTCAACGGCCGTCGTTGAGGGCGGAGCATCGGTCATGACCGGTCTGCTGGCCCTTTTGGCCTACGTGGTGCTCAAGGGCCTGGAGAGCACGGTGGTGCGTGGTCTGCAGCTGCAGGGCGCCGCCCATCCCATCGATGGCGCCAACCCGATCAGTGCCTGCAACCTCTTTTTCTTCGCCCTGGTGGTGGTGGGGGCCAGCAGCGTGGCCATCGACCGGCGGGGGATCCGCCGCCAGTTGCCCCGGCTGAGCCCGGCTCAACTGCGCTGGCTGGGGCTGGACATGCTGGCCGGGAGCCTGGTGGGGCCGTTCGGCAGTTACGTGGCGATCGAGGCCCTGGCGGTGATCGAGAAGACGCTGCTGTTCAGCCTGGTGCTGCCGGCTTCGGCGCTGCTGTCCCTGCTGTGGCTGGGTGAACCGCTGCCGCGCCGCTTCTGGCTCACCAGTGGTCTGATTGCCGCCGGCCTGGCCCTGGCCTCCCTGGGCTCGGGCATGCCGATGGCCAGCGGCCGTCTGGCTGGGCTGGGCTGGGGCCTGGCGGGGGTGGTGGGCTTCTCCTGCAGCGCCGTGACGGCCCGCCGGCTCGGCCGCGAGGGCCTGGGGATCGGCCTCACCACCGGCCTGCCCTCCCTGGTGGCGGCCCTGCTGTTTCTGGTGCTGGGCCTGGTGCTCTACGGGCCGGAGCACTTCATGCACCTGCAGCTCTGGTGGGTGGCGGGGGTGATCGGCCTCTACGCCATCACCCTGGTGCTGGGCAGTGAGTGGAGCCTGCGCCTCTGCTACGAGCACTTCAGCGTGGCGCGGGTGGCGATCGTGGGGTCCCTGACGATCGCAGTGGCGGTGCTGAGTGCGGCGGCCCTGCTGGGGGAGGCCGCGGGGCCGACGGTGCTGCTCGGCACGGGGGTCGTGGTGGGAGGCGTGATGCTGGCCAGTGGCGGCTGGCCGTCCCGCCAGGCCCAGCCGCCCAGGCCCAGGCCGCTGGCCTGATCCAGGGCTTTCGGGGCACGGCTGGTGCCGGGCATGGCCATCACTGCGATCATCAGGACTGATCGGAAATTCATTGACCCATAAGAAAACTGCCGGTTAACGTTCCGTCACCAACTCCAGGGCGTTCGCCTCTCCGCCTCAGCGCGGGCCGCGGATGTTCCGTCCTCTGAGCTGATTCAGTGATGACCAGCAGTGCCGCCCAGCTCCCCGCCGAACGACCACCCACCGCCGCCGTCAAGCCCATCTCCCCTGTTCCCCCCGTCGCCAAGGAGCCCCCTGTTGCCCCGGAACCCCCGGTCAAACTGGCCTGGTATCAGCAGTTGCGCCGCGTCCAGATCGTGCAGTCGTTGGAGGCGGTTCAGGACCTGATCGCCATCACCCTGTGCATGGGCATCTTCTGCGTGATGGTGCTGCAGATGAAGGTGTTGTTCTCTTCGCTGCTGCAGGAGCCGCAGTTCCATGAAATCACGGCAGACATCCTGTTCATCCTCATCCTGGTGGAGCTATTCCGCCTGCTGATCATCTATCTGCAGGAGCAGAGGGTGTCGATCGGGGTGTCGGTGGAGATTGCGATCGTGTCGGTGTTGCGGGAAGTGATCGTGAATGGCGTACTGGAAACCGACTGGCACCAGATCCTGGCCGTGTGCCTGTTCCTGGTCACCATGGCGGTGCTGCTGGTGGTGCGCGTCTGGCTGCCACCCACCTTTGAAGGGGTGGATCCTGAATCCAAGGTGTCGGCCCGTCTCAAAGCCGAACTCAAGGGCCACTGACCCCAGCCCGCACCAGCACGGGCACCCGCTTGAAGGCCGGGGTGCCCGAGCGGGGATCCACCCGGGGGGTCATCAGCACGTTCACCTCCGGGTAGAACATCAGCGCCGCCCCCTCGCGGATCTCGCCGGGAATGATCTCCACGGCTTCCAGGCTGCCGGCCTCCCCCTGCACCGTCACCCGCTGGTGGGCCTCCAGGCCTGCGCGGGCCAGGTCGCCCCGGTTCATCAGGATGGTGTTGCGGTGGGGCATGCCCCGGTAGGCATCGCCGGGTTGGTACACCACGGTGTTGTGCTGGGAGTAGCTGCGGGCGGTGATCAAGGCCAGCACCAGGCCCTTCTCGCGAGGGGCCAGGCCCCCGAAGTGATCGGGCCCCGGCAACGACAGCGCCGGCAGGGGCGTGGGCCGCATCCGCGCCCGCCCTGACGGGGTGGGGAAGTGGGGTCTGTCGAACACCCGCCCCTCCACGCTGAATTCCCTGTTGGTGGAGTCGATGGCGGCGATCGGGCCGTAGCCCGGCACGGTGCGGGCGATCAGCTCGCGGATGTAGGCGGGATCCTGCAGGCGGCCCCAGTCCAAGGGCTCACTGCCCATCAGCCGCCGGGCCAGCTCCGCCAGGAAACCCACCTCGCTGATCAGATCGGCCTGCTTGAGGTGGGTGCTGCCGGGTTCGTTCAGCCGCACGAAGTTGTTGCCCGACTCGGTGGTGGTGCGGTGCGGCGTTTCGAAGCGGTTGAACACCGGCAGCAGCAGGGTGGTCTGGGCCGCCAGGCCATGGAAATGGCCCTGGTTGGGCTTGGTGGCCAGATACATCACCGTGTCGATGCGGCCCAGGGCGCGGCGGGCCTGCTGCGAATCGGGATTGGCGCCCCAGAGGTTGCCCCCCAGACAGAGCAGCGTGTCCACGGCCCCGCTGTCGGCGGCCTCGATCAGGGCGCGGGTGTCGTAGCCGGGTACCCGGCTGAGGGGGCGCCCCAGCAGGGCTTCGAGGGCCTCCTGCATCGCCGCCCGCAGCTTCACCGACACCCCCATCGAGCCGAAGCCCTGCACGTTGGAGTGGCCCCGGATCGGCATCGTGCCCGCCCCGGGCCGGCCGGCATTGCCGCTCAGCAGGGCGGTGTTGGCGATCGCCTGCACATTGGCGGTGCCGTTCACGTGGTGGGTGATGCCCATCGCCCAGGCGAACACCACGCCTCGGGCGCGGCTGATCATGGCGGCGGCCTGCTCGATCTCCTCGCGGCTGAGGCCGCAGCAGGCGCAGATCGCCTCCCAGGAGGTGGCCTGCAGCGGCTCCAGCACTTCCTGCCAGTTCTCGGTGTGGGCCTTGAGGAAGTCCCACTGGATCGAGCCGGCCTCCAGCAACGCCTTCTGGATGCCCAGGAACACCGCCGTGTCGCTGCCCGGCACCGGTTGCAGGAACAGCGAGGCGATCTCCGACCCCCGCAGCATCGACTTGATCGGAAAGGCGGGCGAGCCGAACTTGAGCAGCCCCACCTCCAGCACCGGGTTGATCACCAGCACCGTGCCGCCCCGCTCCCGCAGCCGGATCAGCTCATTCATCAGCCGCGGGTGGTTGGCCGGCGCGTTGGAGCCCACCAGCACCACGCAGTCGGCCTGCTGCAGGCTCTCCAGGCTCACCATCGAGGTGCCCGAGCCGAACACCTCGGCCAGCCCCACGGTGGAGGGGGCGTGGCAGAGGTCGGAGCAGTCGGCCAGGTTGTTGGAGCCCCAGGCCCGCAGCAGCAGCTGCAGCAGGTAGGCGGCCTCGTTGGAGGAGCGGCCGGAGCTGTAGGAGGCCACCCGTTCCGGCGGGCGGCGGAAGGCGGCCTCCGCCAGCTCGAACACGTCGTCCCAGCCGAGCCGTTCGTAGTGGCTGCGGCCCTCGCGCAGGATCAAGGGGTGGCTGAGGCGGCCGAGGCGGTCAGCCTCCAGGGAGCTGAGCTGTTGCAGCTCCTGAAGGCTGCGCTGGCCGAACACGGCCTCGGGCACCGCCGGCTGCAGTTCGGCGCTGATCGCCTCCACGCTCTTGAGGCAGCGCTGCAGGGGCTCGCCCAGCTCGTCCCGGAAGCCGCCGTTCTGGCCGCCGGTGCCCCAGGCACAGGAGAGGCAGGCACTCTTGTGCAGCAGGGTCTGCCAGAGCAGGGGGCCCTTCGGCGAGAGGGTGGCCCTGGCCCAGCCGTCGATCACCGGCCAACCGCCGCCGACGCTGGGGGACCCGGGCTCGTCTGTCTTCACGACATTGCCTCTGGTGCCAATGGATTCAGCATGGCGCGCGCCGCTGCGGGCAGGCTGGCCCTGTGGCTGCCGGAACCTCCAGCGCGTTGGATCGACACATCCCCTAGGCGTTCAGCCGCCCCAACGGCATGATCGCCGTGCCCTCCAGCAGCCGATGACCGGCCCTCGCCGCTCCCCTGCCCAGAGCCTGCGCGCTGCGCTGGCCTGGTCGCTGACTCTGCTGCTGGCGGGTGGTGTGATCGGCCTGGTGGAGCTTCCCTACCAGTGGCTCTCGGAGCTGGGCTTTCGTTTGCAGCAGCTCTGGAGTGGCGGAGGGCTGGCGCAGCGGCCCTGGCTGCTGTTGCTGCCGCTGTTGGGCACAGGTCTGTTCCTGCCCCTGGCCTGGGGGCCGCTGGCGGCCGGC
Organism: Paraciimarium castrense LEGE 11436; assembly: GCF_056633055.1. Taxonomy (NCBI): domain Bacteria; kingdom Bacillati; phylum Cyanobacteriota; class Cyanophyceae; order Synechococcales; family Prochlorococcaceae; genus Paraciimarium; species Paraciimarium castrense. Next base: position 216,307 of record NZ_JBSJOW010000004.1, read on the forward strand.
CGCGGCGGCGGCATCACCGGCGTGCTGGTGCTGCAGGACGCCGTCGGGGAGGAGGAGCGCCAAAGGGCCAGCGCCAGCCTTGATCTGAAGCATCAGCTGGCACGCCTGCCACTGGTGGCCCTCACCCATCTGGCTGGCCTCAGCGTGGGAACGGAATCGCCCTCTGCGGCCCTGGGGGCCTCGACGCTGCTGGCCCTGCGCCAGCGCTTGCCCTTGCTGCGCCAGGTGCCCCTGGCCCTGCTGGCCGCCATCGGCGGCGGCGCCGGCCTCGGGGCGGCGTTTCGCTCGCCACTGCTGGGGGCCGCCTATGCCCTGGAAGAACTCAGCGCCGTGCATGGCCTGCCGCTGGTGGTGCCCACCCTGATCCTCGCCGGCATCGGCGGCGCGCTCAATTCACGGCTGGGCCAGCCGGCCCGGCTGGCGGAGGGCATGGGGGCGGCTCTGGAGTTCCGTCTGCTGCCGCTGGCGCTGCTGATCACCGTGATCACAGCGTTGCTGGGGGTGCTGCTGGTGCGGCTGCTGCTTCCCCTGGCGGGAGAGCTGGCCCGGCAGCTGCGGGGCCGCTCCGCCTGGCTCAGCGGCCTTGGCGTTGTGCTGGCCCTGGCGCTGCTGGCCGTGCTCAGCGGTGGCCTCAGCCTCAACGACGGCTCGCTGGTGCTGGGACCTGCCCTGGCCGGTGCCCCCACAACGGCCTGGTGGGGCGCCGGTCCGCGGTTGCTAGGGCCTCTGCTGAGCATCGCGATCGGAGCCCCCGGCGGCCTCATGCACGATTCGATGAGCCTCGGGGCCGTGCTGGTGACGCCCTGGCTGGGCGGTCTGCCGCCGCAGCAACAGGCGGCCCTGGCGGGGGTGGCGGCTGCTGCCCTGTTCAGCGGCGCCTGCCGCACGCCGCTGTTCTGCGCCCTGTTCGTGTTCACCCTTCAGGGCAATGGGGCCCTGCTGCCCTGGCTGCTCACGGCCTCGGCGATTGCCGCCGCCCTGGGCGGCTGGCTGGGCGGCCCCAGCTGGAACGAGGCGCAGAGGGCAGCCTTCCGGGCCCCCTGAGCCGGCAAGCGTTCAGGCGATGAGCACCAGCACCCGGGCAAAGCCCAGGGCCAGCCCGATCTGGCGCAGGGGCAGGCCCAGCACGGTGGAGGCCAGCTCGATGGCGAGGGTGAGGATCACGGTGGAGCAGGTGGGCGGGGCTCAGAAGCAGAAGGGCAGCAGGTTGGTCCTGCAGGCCGCATAGCCATCCACCAGGGCGCCGAGGCCGATCTGGTGGGCGATGCCGAAGCCGGTGAGCCCTTCCACCACCACGCCGATCACCAGCCCCACCATGGCGGCCCGGCCGTTGAAGCGCTCGGCGCTCTGCAGCTGCTCGAGGTGCCGTTGCTGTAGCTCCTGGCTGTCAAGGGATGCGGGGCGCTGGCCGGCGGAACTGGAGGTCATGGCGTTTCGTAAAGCAATGCAACGAAACGTAACACGCCGTTCTCATGGGCCGTCCCCTTGGCCGGCTGGAGGGGGCCATTACGGTCGACCCAGCGACGGCACTCCGATGGGCCTGTTGGTGGAGGGTGTGTGGCGCGACCAGTGGTACGACACGAGCCAGAGCGGCGGGCGCTTCGAGCGTTCCCGCGCGGCGTTCCGCCACTGGATCACCCCCGATGGCCAGGCCGGCCCCTCCGGCCAGGCCGGTTTTGAGGCCGAGCCAGGTCGCTACCACCTCTATGTGTCGCTGGCCTGCCCCTGGGCCCACCGCACCCTGATCGTCCGTGCCCTCAAGGGTCTGGAGACGCTCATTCCTGTGTCGGTGGTGCACTGGTTCATGGGGGATCAGGGCTGGACCTTCAACCCAGGCGAGGGCGTGGTGGGCGACCCGAATGAGGGGGCCCAGGTGCTGCATCAGCTCTACACCCTGGCTGATTCCAGCTACAGCGGCAGGGTCACGGTTCCCGTGCTGTGGGACAAGCAGCAGCGCACGATCGTGAGCAATGAATCATCTGAAATCATTCGGATGTTCAACTCCAGCTTTGATCAGCTCGGTGCCCTGCCGGGTGATTTCTACCCCCACTCACTGCGGCAGGAGATTGATGCCATCAATGATCAGGTGTACCGGCAGGTGAACAACGGCGTGTATCGCTGTGGCTTCGCCACCAGCCAGCAGGCCTACGAAGAAGCCCTGCAGCCGCTGTTCGCCCTGTTGGATCAGCTGGAGCAGCGCCTTTCAGGCCAGCGCTATCTCGTGGGGGACGTGATCACCGAGGCGGACTGGCGCCTGTTCACCACCCTGCTTCGTTTTGATCCGGTGTATGTGGGTCACTTCAAGTGCAACCTGCGGCGGCTGGTGGACTATCCCCAGCTCTGGGCCTACAGCCGTGAGCTCTACCAAGTGCCGGGGGTGGCCGAAACGGTGAATTTCAATCACATCAAGCGCCACTATTACCAGAGCCACGCCACCATCAATCCCACCGGTGTGGTGCCCCTGGGGCCTGATCTGGATTGGCTGGAGCCCCACGGGCGCGGCTAGGGGAGGATCGCTCCGCCCCTGGCCTGAAGCCGCTGGGCGTAGGTGGCGTCTTCGGTGCCGAAGACCCTGTCCCACAGGGTGAAGTAGAGCCCGTAGTGCAAGCCCTGGCGACGGTGGTGGATCGAGTGGTGGGCCGGGCCGATCAGCCAGCGCCCCAGCCAGTGGTGCGGAAAGCGCAACGGCAGGTGATCGAGGCCGAGGTGGTTCACGATCGCCCAGATGGTCATGGTGGTGAGCACCGCCAGCAGCGTCACCGGGTGCAGGGGCAGCAGCATCACCACCGCCACCAGAAACAGCGCCTGAACGGCCGCTTCCAGGGGGTCAAAGGCAAAGGACGTCCAGGGGGTGGGCTGGCGGCTGCGGTGATGGCCCTGGTGGAACCAGGGGTAGAGGGCGGGGTGATGGAAGAGCCGGTGGCTGGCGTAGAAGAAGGCGTCCTGCAGGATCAGCACGGCGCCATAGCTGAGCCCGAGGTACCACCAGCCGTACTGCTCCGGTTGGCTGTAGAGCCGGGTAAGCCCCATGGTCTGCAGTGTGATCAACCCCGCCGTCGCCAGGGCAAACACGCCGGCCGAGAGCACAGAGAGGTAAATGTCACGGCGGATTCCATCGCCGACCTGCTCGGAGCGCGCGTACAGCAGCCACCAGGAGACACCGGCCATCACGAAATAACGAATCAGAATGATGGCAAAGATGCTGAATCCGTAAAAGGCGAGAGAGTGATCAGCGAGGCGAGCTGTGAGGGCTTCTGCTTGGCTCAGTGGCGTGGTCATGGTTTCCTATTTCCCCTTCTTCGAGCCGTGACCATCCTAGGTGGGGCTCCAGTTCTTGAGTTGTCTCCTGAGCGCGTACGCACGAGGTGTCTTTGGGCTCAACCTCCGCCTGGTGCAGAGCCGACCCTGACCTGCATCAAGCCCCTGCCGGCGAGCATCAACGGACCGGCCAGCCTCTGCAGGACCCCTGCTCCCGCCCGTTACCCCGCCCATGAGCCGATCGCGGCGCGCCTCGAACAACAGGGCTCAGTGCCTTTCTGTGAACGTCGGTCGCTGGCCCAATGGCCCTGGTTTGAGAACCACCTCCACGCTCCCATCACTTCGGAGTTTCTGGCTGATCAGATCTGGCGGCTGAGTCGCGGTGATCCAGCTTGAAACTCCATCGGGGAGAACACCCATGGCCTCGGGATGGATGGTGCCTGTCAGGTCAGCTTCACCGGCAGCGATGGCAGCACCGGCCTGATCGCCGATGTGTGGCTGAGCACAAGCCCAGCGGCTGTTGATCCGATCACCGGGCTGAGCATCGGCAGCACGGCCGCCCCCGCTGATGCAGCCATCGCCACTGACCCCCTGGCTGAGCCGGCGCCTGCAGGCTTGCCGGTCGTGGAACCACCAGCCAGCGAGCCGCCCGGCACTGAGCCGCCCGGCACGGAGCCGGTCTCATCGGAATCGCTGAGCCTTCCGGCCCTGCAGCCCGAACCGCTGCTGCCGCCCTCCCAACCGGCGCCATCGCTGCTGAGGGGTGGCCCGTTCAGCAGCCCTGATCCCCTGGCGGCGCCTGACGCAGAGCTGCTCTGAGCAGGCTGTTGTCCAGGCGCACGAACGTCGCTCGGCCAAGGGGCTGGCCACCGGCGAGCGCCTGGGGCTGCTGGAGGCTTCAGGGGCGGGCAAGACGCTGTTGCAGCGAGCGATGGCCCTGCTGGATCCGCTTCAGGCAGGCTCGATCCGCCCCCAGGGGCGACCGCCGCAGGGCTGGGGACTGGCCCCCCTGGCGTGTTCAGGAGCTACGACGCCGAGAGGCTCTCCGGTGGTGAGCTGCAGCTGTTGAGGCTGCTGCGGGCCCTGCAGTTCGACCCCAGCGTGATGCTGCTGGATGAACCCACGGCCTCCCTCGATGGTGCCATCTTCACGATCAACGCGGTGATGGTGATGGGCCCCTTGCGCCTGGGTCGCGACTGACCCCATATCAGCCCCGCCACAAATCAGCCCGGCCACAAAAACGTATTGAAGTAGCGCGTGCCGATGCTGTTCTGATAGCCCAGGGTGTTTTTCTCTGACAAGCTCACGACGGCGCCCAGTCGGTCGGCCGTTTTGACGCATTGCTGGAATGTCTGGGCTGTGTAGCATTGAATATCCAGCTGATTGCATCCCCTGGGAGGCACCAGGCCAACCTGGAAGGGCTGGATGCTGCAGAAGATCGGTTTGGTGTAGAGCTGGCGAAGCCGATAGAAATCGTAGAGCGTGTAATTGGCAAAAAAGTGATCATCCACCTGGATGCCGTCGCCGTGGCGTGCTTCATGCAATAGGTCGGGCACGCTCAGGGAGCGGTATTGGGGCGATTGAACCCACACCACCGGCATCAACCCCTGCTGGCGGGCCTCCCGGGCCACCTGCTGTTGCGTGGCATCAGAGACCTTGCGGTAGTCGAGAAAGACCACGCGATAGCGCACGGCTCGAATCCGAGCCATCAGCTCGCCCATCCTGTTGGTGGAGCTGTAATACCAGATCTGGGGCTGCGACAGCCATGTGCCGTTGGGTGCTGCCGTCGCCAGCAGCGGCGCCAGGGCCAGGGCGAAGATCGAAGCCTGGCAGGTGATGGATCTGAACCTGTGGAACAGCTGCAGCGACATGGAAAAGATCTCGTTGGTCTGCTCTGGATGAAGACGCCTGGTGGGTGTCGTGCTGAGTGTCGTGCTGAGTGTCGTGCTGAGTCTGCAAATCATCGCCCTTGACCTCTCCATCACTCCAGCCTTTCCCAGAACTGCCAGGTTCCCCCGAACCTGTCATGAAGGCTCTCGAGGTAGGTGGCATGGTCCGGCTGCCCCTGCCAGTTGTCGATGCGGGCCGCCAGCTGGTCGCAGTGACGCAGGTGCTCGGCGGCGTAGCGGTAGCGCTTGGTGCGCCCCATCTCCAGCGCGAAGAACACCAGTGGCCGCAGCAGCAGGGTGGCCGCCAACGGGTGGTGGGCACTGAGGCGCTCGGCGGCGGCGCAGTGAATCGTGTAAGCCTCCCCATCCCACTCGCGTGCATGAGCCAATACATGGCGGGCTGCGCGGGAGATGGCCAGCCATGCCACCAGGAACTGCAGCCCCCGCAGGCTCTCCGGATGCTGCCCGGCCAGCTGCAGGGCCCGCTCCTCGGCCTCCACATCCTCAAAGTCGTTCAGGCGCTGGAGGTACTCGCGCAGGTGGGGGATCGAGAGGCTGTGGCTGAACCACTGCCAGCGCATCTCCTGGGCTTCCGCCCGGCGATTGAGGGCCTCAAGCACGGCGATGCGGCTGTCGTGCCACGCCGACTCCTCGAGATCTGCGACCTCTTCCGTGGCTGCATCGAGAATCTGCAGGGCTTGCTCCGCCCGCTCGCACCTCAGCAGCTGCTGGGCCACGCCGGCGGCGATGTCGCGCCAGCGCAGATCCTCAGCATCGAACTGGGCCAGGTAGCCCTCCACATCGCCCCGGGCCAGAGCGATCTGGAGCAGGTGTGTGTCGCCGTCGCGGCTGCCACGCTGGCGGCAACTGCTCTCCAGCAGCTTCAGGCCCCTTTTGCCAAGGGCCTCGGTGAGTGCCGGCACCAGCGCATCGAACTGCTCATGGCCGTTCTCGGCCAGCAGCTCGGCAACCTGCTCCACCAGGGCTTCCGGCTGCAGCTGGGCGGCCTGGGCCAGCGGCCCGAGCTGCTTGGCGGCCCGCTCGAACACCCCCACCACCGTGTCGCTGCTGCCTGTGCAACGCTCCAGCACCCCTTCGGAGAGTTCCAGCAAGCGCAACAGCAGATCGCAGGCCTGCCTGGGGTCAGCGGCGGCGATCGGGCCGCTGATCGCCTGGAGCTGGGCTTCCAGATCACTCAGCAGAGCCTTGCGTTTGCGTGAGTCAACCAAGGTGCTGGCCCGATCGATCGCGGCCAGACGCTTGCGCACGTCCTGGGCGGCGGCATCGATCCCCTCGGCGGTGGCCAGGGCAAGCCGTAGCCGCCGCTGAACCACGGCGTTGCCACCGCTCACCTCGATCAGCAGCTCCGCGAGCGCGGCAGCCCCCAGGGCTTCCAGGTTGCTCGCATTGAGGCTGCGCTTGCTGGCCACTGGGCTACGACTTGCTTTCGCCCAGCAGCGTGGTCAGCTCAACGTGCAGCAGCCGCGAGGCCGCCCACTTCTGGCGATCGATCAGCAGCAGCTGGTCGCGGCTCACCGCCAGCCCCCAGCGGGGCGGGATCTCTTGGCCACGCAGTCGCTCGCTGTTCAGTTCGTTCCAGGTTTCGCTTTCCTGCACCAGGGCCAGGGAGGGGTCGTGGATCTGCTGGCCGCTCACCGCCAGCTCCAGCGGATCACCAGGCTCACCGTTGGCCTTGGCCACCGCTTCCAGCAGGGGCGCCTGGAACGCCTCGCCGCCGATCGGCACGGGTTCTGCCCGCCAGCTGAAGGGGTTGCCCAGGGCCTCGCTGAGCGGCCGGAAGAACAGCTCAGTTCGCGGCTCGGCGTGGCGATGCCCTCCAGGATCACTTCACGCATCCCCGGAAGCGACACCACGTGCAGGGTTTCATGAATCGCCCGCCAGCTGTCTTCCGAAAGGACCACGGCATTGCCGCGCTTGCCGGTGATCTGTCCGGCCTCGTGGGATTGGCCCACTTCATCGATCAGCATGTAGGGCTGTTTACAGGCTTCTGTCGCCGTCATGCTGGGCATCGCTGACCCATTGCCGTGCCTGAAACCGTACTGAGGTTTGAGCCGCCTGCGCGGCGTGAGGTGCTGCCAGGGGTCGTAACTGCAAGGGAGAGCCCTGCAGTCCGTCACCCCTGACCGATGAGCAGAGGCTGCTTGTGATCCGCCGGGAGAAGGCCGAGGCGATGACCCAGGCCCAGGATCTCCACCAGGCGCTGGAGGCCTTCGAGGCGAAGGAGTGTGCCCTGCATGAGCTCCTCAGCGAGCTGGAGCAAGCCAAGGAGGAATCCGGCTTCTGGGGCATCGTCTACCTGAGCCGGCTGATCGAGAAGCTGCGCCAGCTGGTGGGTGGCAGCGGCCAGGCCGACAACCAGGCCAATGGCTGATCTCAGCCGCCGCTTTGCGGCATTGATGGCCCGCATGGCCCGCTCCGATGCCGACCTGTTCCGCACGCTTGGCGAGCAGAATGCCGCCGTGCGTGGCCTGCTGCGAGGATCCCGGAAACAGCACGGTCCGCTGCGGCCCTGGCCCCCTCGCCGCTGCTGTGGGTTGAGGGGTGCAGCCAGGCACGGCTCAAGGCCCGCTTCCGCACCCTGTCTCCCGCCCGGGCCTTTCTCGAACAGAAGCTGGGGCCACCCAGCGCTGGAGTCGGTCGTTTGACCTCGGCGGACGTGGAGGAGACCTTCAGCCGCGGCAGCTGGCCCGTGGGCAAGGGCAGTGCAGCTCAGGTCCGTGGCAACGCAGTCGGCAACACGGCTGTCCTCGCCGCCATGGAGCAGCGCCTTGTCGAGCGCTTCGACCGGATGGAACTGCAGTGGGATCAGATTGAGATCCTGATGCCGCAGGTGCTGCAAGCCCGCCTTGAGGGCAGAAGCGGCGATCAACCGCGATGGCGGAACGCGAACATGCCCCCTTTGAGCCCTACTGGGATGTCGCCCTCGTTGGCGTCCCCGAGCACCGCGCCGCGGGTCAGCCCAATGGGCTCAGTCACATCGCAAACGGCCTCATCTTTGCTGTTCCGGCGGCAGGCGCCCCCCACCAGGCAACCAGTGCGATCCAGCAACCCCCTCCCGGCTGAGGCTGATGGAGCGGTACCTGCAGACAGACCGAGTGCAATCCCGCCGCCTTTCAAACCTGCCACTCAGCAGGGGGTGGGGGGAATGGCCCAGAACCGAGGTGTGCATGACCGTCGCAGGGCGCCGCATGGCCGGGAGGGGGGCCGTCCTGGCCTCGGGAGTCGCTCCAGCGCTCGGCCAGCTCCAGCAGGGCCGCCACGCCCGCCGGCACGGGTGGCCTACCCCGAAGTGGTGAGGATCGATCCGGTGATCGCCTGGAGCTGGGATTCCAGATCACTCACCAGAATCAGGCTGTTGCGGACGTCCTGAGATCCGCCGTCGATCCTCTCTGTCGCGGTCAGAGCACGTCGCAGCCGTTGCTGGATGAGGGTCTTGCCAAAGCGCACCCCTTGGGGCTGAAGGCTGGGGAGGGGCCCTGCCGCAGCAAGGCTGCACGAGGCGGAGGATCCTCCAGGTGAGGCAGCCGGAACGCCTCGCCGGCCGCAGCCGGTTGCAAGAACACTGCCTGAGGGCGTCCGGAACAGTGCGAGGCCACCCCCAGGGCTGTTCAGCGCCTCCCGGTGCGCAACGTGTCTCCGCAGGTCGCCGATGTGGTTGTCGAGCAGGGCGATCCTGGCAGCGCCATCGAGGACCTCTGGTCGAGAGCCGCCTCCTTGCGCACCAACTAGATACGAAGAAGCTTGACAAAACCAGACACGTCTTCCTTGATTGATTCCAACCCCAGAAGGGAAGGTATGTCATGCCGGGCATTGGCAAAAGACTGGCTTGCCATTTCTGTCTCTGGGTCTGCTGATTCCCCAGCACAATCTTGTTCCTGACCTCGCCCGGAGCCAGCCTTGCCAAGCAGAGTCATGGTCAGTAGTTCTTTGTAGGACATGCTGTGATGACCTCTTTTGTGTTTGGCTCTGCCGTCTAGGCTAATCAAAAGATGCACGAAATGAGTTAATGCTTCTTCAAGCCCCCTGCGAGTCTCCGTGTTCATCGCCTCGTCATAGACCTGACAGATGCTCAGCATCTGTACAATATTCTCGCCAGCTTTCCCCTTCATCGTAAAGAATTCGATGCTGCTTTCCTCGTGGGGAATGCCCTTGACTTCTTCCAGGTGTTGCATCTTTGCCAGACTGTCGTGATTGTAGATATCGCCAATCTTGTTAGAAATGTACTTGTATGTATCGAAAATGAACCCGCTCAATTCCTGGCAAAGCGACACGTTTCGCTCTACTGAAAATGATATCCCCAAGGCCAATAGGGTGGCTGCAACGCAGTTGTCTACGTTGATTTCAAGGTCATCTTGTGCCTGAAAAACTGCTTGACAGGCTTCAATTGCATCCTGCAGTTCCCCTTGGCAGATCTTGAAAAAACGTTCTGTGTGGGTATGCATCTCGACTGCGCTAAGGAGAAACAGGTTGGTCGTCCTTGAGGTCTCTTCACCATCCCTCAAGACCGCGCCCACGTGCATCCCCCAAATGGGTGATTTTCTTGGCCAAGCTCCGCCGGGATTCAGCGCCTGCCTTGGTCTTCCAGGCGTCTAGGGGTTCTCTTGCAGGGCGGACTCGAGGCTGATCAGCCCTGCGGCAATGGAGCGCACCACGGCCTGGGTTCGATTGTCAACATTAAGCTTCTGGTAGATGTGCTTCACATGAGTCTTCACCGTTTCCACGCTCACCACGAGCTGCTTGCTGATCTGCTGGTGGCTCAGGCCCAGCATCAACTGGTTGAGAATTTCCCGTTCCCTTGCGGTCAGATGTTCCACTCTAGGGGGGGGGCCTTCTTTGCGCAGGACCTCCGCAACGGAATGTGGGTAGTAGATCCCACCTCCGGCGACGACCCGAAGGGCAGGCATGAAGCGTTCTGACTGATAGCAGATCCCGTCACAGCCCCTAGCCAGCGCTTCCCGCACCAAGGCTTCACTTGAATCGTCGATAACAAGCAGCGTCTTGATGGAAGGATTCAGCGCCTTGGTTTGCCCCACCAAGGAAAGGCCTGTTCCCTGTTGCAAGACCTGGCTGGCAATCAGCAGTGTGGGCTGATGCTTCCTGACCAGCTCAAAGCCCTCCTGCTCAGTGGTGGCAGCACCAACCAGGCTCTTGTGCACGGGTGTGATGCACATGAAGGCTCCAAGCCACTTCATGTGCTCCAGGCAGGCCACCGTGGTGTGATGGGCCAGAAGCTCCTCCAATTCCTCCAGCAATGCAGAAATTCCCGGGATGAAAGGCGAAAGGTCCAAAGCCGGGTCGGCGTCGTGAGGAAATCATCGCTGGATCCGCGTCCGATGCCTGCTGTTTGCAGACCAAGCGATTGCCCCAGCTCCATGCCGAGTGCCTTCTACCCAGAGGATGCTGGTTCTGAGCGGGCCGAGACCCTTGTGGCCATGATCGAGACGAGCTCTGAGGAGGCCGCGGGACTTCGGCCTTGACCTTGGCCATTCAGGGCGTCCAAGCCAGCTGGAGCGCCTTCCTGTCGGGTGTCTGGCAAACCAGGCGAAATCCGGGGCGCCAAGCACTGGCGGCTGTGGTCCGCCCCTGTGGTCCCCTTGTTGTGCAACCCATGCCCCGGAACACCATGGGATCACTGAATCGGGGCGACAGGATTCGAACCTGCGACCTAGTGCTCCCAAAGCCCTCTTTTTTGGGTTTTTCGGACCCCGCTCCACTGCTGCGATCTCAGTCAAAACCCCTTGCTACAGCAAGCTTCTGGGCTGCAAGAGCGTGACAGGCGATGCCCAGCCATGCCAGGCTTTTGGGGTCGATTTGCTCACATATTTGCTCACATGGGCAGTTCTAGGGCCTCGAGCACGTGGGCGTCGGTGCTGCGCTCCGGCCTGCGCCTCTCCCTTGCCCAGCGGGGCACGAGCAGCGGCTGGCGCGTCTCTGATTTCCGGGGTCGCACCCGCCTCACGGTGGATGGGAGGTCCGGGCGGCAGCAGGTGCTCTTGCCCATCGAGTGGAGCCATGAACAGGCCGATGCCATTCGAGACGCCGTCTTGGCAATCCACGGCGCGTACCTCGCTGGCTCCTCTCTGGATCAAGCGATCGACGCCGCGCTGGCGGGCGATGAGCAGGCCGGAGACTCCGGTACTGGGCCAATCGACTGGCCTGCCCTGGTGGAGCGGTTCAAGGCGAGAAAGCTGAGCAGCGGCGCCATCAAGCCTCAGACCTGGAACAGCGTGTATCAGCGCCGTATGGCTGAACTGCTGGCTGTCTTCGAGGGGAAGCGACCGCCAACCAACCCCCGGGAGCTACTGGAAGCCGTGACGGCCCGCTGGGCCAAGCAACCCGGAGCCCGTGGCCGGCAGATCCAGGTGCAGCAGACCGCAGCGCTCCTGCGCTGGGGCGTTGATAACGGCACATTGGGCCCGGAATGGGCGCCACCGCTCGATCTTGATCCCTACGTCGGCCGCAAGCGAGCAGCGAAAACCATCACCACCCCGCTGGAGGTGAAGCACATCCTGGAGTTGGTGGATGCCATCCCCGACCCACGGTGGAGGTTTGCCTTCCAGCTGCTGGCGGCCTATGGCCTGAGGCCGGAGGAGCTCCAGCACCTTCAGATCCGAGGCGATCGCCTGTGGTGCGAATACCGAAAAAGCACCAGTCGGGGCGAGACCCAACCCAGGCCCTTGCGTCTCCTTCCCTGTGATGACTGGGCTGAGGGCTGGCATCTGCTGGAGACGTTCAAGAGCCAGCCATTGCCGCCGATGCGGCCTGGCTATGGCGCCGAGGATCTGGGCCTCTACATGCGCAGGCGGCGCCGCTGGCAGGAACTGCGCCAGGACTACGAAGCAGCCGGCGAAAAGCTCGTTCTCTATTCGGCGCGGCATGGCTATGCGCACCGTGCCCACCTGATCTGTGAACTGCCTCCCAAGGTCGCCGCTGCCGCCATGGGCCACAGCGTCGAGACCCACCTGGCGGCTTACAGCAAGTGGTGTGGTGATGACGTGGTGGACGACGCTTTTGAGCGGGCCGCGAAACGTCTTGGGCGATGAGCATTGCGGATGCGAACCCCAACACCCCGCGGATGCTGTTGGCCGAGCTCCTCAGCGGCCCCTGAGGCTGAACCGTCCCGCAACCAGATCGCAGAAGCATGTGCAGAGAGAGTCTGAGCAACCTATCGCTCCCGCAATCTCACCATTAGGCAACCCATCGCTCTCCTTCGCCAGCAAGTGCAAGGAGTGATAGGTTGCTTTTAGTGCACCCTCTCAGGGCTGATCGCTCCCATCCACCATGAATGCCAAGGAGCTACGGCTGGCCCAGATGGATGCGGTGCTGCAAGAGGCTGCGAGTCACCCGCTGCCGCCACGTCCGCCAGCAGGCTGGCTGCGGGCCATCCGCGAGACCCTGGGGATGACATCTGCTGTGCTGGCAGGACGCCTTGGCGTGACGGCTTCTGGGGCGCGCAAGCTGGAGCAGGCCGAGGCGGCCGATGCCATCACCCTCGGCACCCTGCGGCGGGTGGCTGAGGCCCTCGACTGCGACCTGCAGTACGCCCTTGTACCCAGGCGCCCGCTGCGGGAGATGAGACGGCAGCAGGCCCTGAGGCTGGCGCAACAGTGGCAGCAACGGGCCGGTCGCACCATGGCGCTGGAGGCCCAGCCCATTGATGCGCCATCCGAGGCAACAGAGGAGCGCCTTGAGGCCATGGCCCAGGAGATCCTCCACACCAGCGGCAGCCGGCTGTGGGATTAAACGAGGACCTGCCGGCCGGGGCTACGCCCCTCGACGGGGATGAGCTGGAGGGGCTGCTGCCCACCCATCTGGTGAACCGCAGCCAACTCAATGAATGGGAGCAACAGAACATCGAAGCTGCTCTGCTCTGGCTGTCCCGCCAGCGACGGCCCCGGCCGCTGGAAGAAAGCTGGCTGCGACGCCTGCACCGCGAGATGTTTGGCCAAAGCTGGCGTTGGGCCGGTCAGTACCGGAGCAGCGACAAGAGCATCGGCGCCGACTGGCGGCAGATCCGGATGCAAGTCCCGGCCCTGCTGGCCGACATCGCCTTCCAGGTGGAGCACCGGGTGGATGTGGTGGATCTGATCGCCATCCGTTTCCATCACCGGCTGGTCTCCATCCACCCCTTCCCCAACGGCAACGGTCGCCACGCCCGCCTGATCGCTGACGCGTTGATCGAGCAGCTGGGTGCACCTCGCTTCTCCTGGGGCGGCAGCAGTTCCCTGGTGAATGCCTCAGCTCTGAGGCAGCAGTACATCAGCGCTCTTCAGCGAGCTGACCGCGGTGATCTCACTGGACTGCTGGCTTTTGCCCGAGCGAGCTGAGCAGGCACCGCAGGGCTCCGGTCGGCGACGGCCGTCCTTCAGCGTGCCACGGCTGCGCCGTGGCGTGCATCGGCCAGCCGCCGCCGCCCTCCGCTCCGGGGCCGGTGAGGGGGTGCAGGCATGGCTGTCCTCCCGCGGCTGCGGTAGCCGGGCCTTCGCCCGCGTTGATGAAGAAGAGGAAGGCCCCAAATTGCCTCGCGCGGCTGCGCGGCCAGCTGGGCATTCCGTGCTGAATCTGATGGCCTTGCTTATCAGCTTTCCGATCCACCAGCGGATGGCTTTGCTTTGCGTAGATCCATTGCCCCGCAGCTGCTCTGCTCGCTGCTCAGTGCGTTTGTACTGGTAAGATAAGAGCTGCGCCAAAGGCCACGAGCCCATCGCCTGCGGCAACGAAATCCTCGGACAACTTGCCCCATTCGTTTGCTCTGTAGCCCATGAGCTTGTTCTCTGCTGCAGTGGCCCAGGCCGCTGCATTGCCTTCCCTTGGCCTCCTGCCGCCGCCAGCGTTGGCCCATCGCTCGGTCGTCATCGTCGCTGCCGGTGGCCGTGATCTCGTCTGGCCCCAGGAGCGCATCGCCTCCGCCCTGCTCCAGCGCAGCGGTGGCCGGCCTGTCCATCTGCTGCTCCATGGCGGGGCCCGTGGCGCTGATCGCGCCATCGGCCGTGCCGCCCAGCAGCTCGGCTGGGGGGTCCAGGCCCTCGCTGCTGATTGGCGCCGCCATGGCCGCGCTGCCGGTCCGATCCGCAATCGCCTTCTGCTGGAGCAGGCCCTGGTCGAGGCCCAGGCTCACACCTCCCCAGCGTTCAGCGCCTCGGTGCTGGTGATCGCCTTCCCCGGTGGGGCAGGCACGGCCTCGCTGGTGCAGCAGGCCCGCCGCTGCTCCTCCCGTTCGCCGGTGCCGGTGGTGGTGATGGAAGTGCCGCCGTCGTTCGCGCCAGAGCCCCTCGCCACTTGAGCGGCAGTCGCCGCCCCGTTCGTCTTGTCCCTTATCCCCATTCACCACCCCATGGCCGTTCTCACTGCCCCTGCCGCTCCTTCCCTCCCTCAAGCCGCCGGGCCGTCTTGCACCCTCCAGCGCTCCGGCTCTCTCTGGCAGCTGGGCATCGAGGCCCAGGAGCTCACCACCGCCATCGGCCAGCTCGCCGAGCAGCTGGAAGCCGATGACGACGATTCCCGCGCACAGGCACTCGCCGAGCTGGAGGCTGCCCTGCTTGCAGAGGAAGGCAACAAGGCCGCCCTCGCCGCCAAGGCCGATGCCACCTGCTGGGTGATCGAGCACCTGCGTGGTCAGGCCGCCTACCGCCAGCAGCAGGCCAAGCGTCTCACTGAGCTCTCTCGATCCGATGCCTCCCGGGCCGACGCCCTCGAGGACTCCCTGGTCCTGGTCCTCACCCGGCTGCAGCCCACCGCCACCCGGTTCTCCTTTCCGAATCACGAGCTCAGCTCCCGCAAGTCCCAGGCCGTCGAGATCGACGACGAGGACGCCCTCGATCCCCAGTGGCTGAGCTTCTCCACCACCAGCAAGCCGGACAAGGCCGCCATCAAGGAGGCCCTCAAAGCCGGCCAACTCATCCCCGGTGCCCAGCTCCTCTCCCGCCGCTCCTGGCGCATCTGTTGAACGGGGCATAAGCCCCTCGCAACTGGGGTCCTTGCTGGGCAGCCGGGGCCCCCTTCGCTCCTCACACCCTTTCGCTTCCATCGCCATGACCGTCGCCGCTCCTTCCGCCAACGGGACCCGCACCACCAGCCGCCCCGCTCCTCCTCGACCGAGCCAGAGGCCGCCCTCGGCCCTGGAGCTGATCCGCTCAACTGACCGCGCTGTGGAGGCTCCAGCACCAACCTCGGCACCGGAAGCCCCCCAGGCTCCGCCTGCTGGCTTCTCCCCCGAGCAGCTCGCGGCGCTCTCCGCCCCGCTCGATCGAGCCAACGTCCGCCAGCGGGAGCAGGGCCGCAGCCGGGTGAGCTACCTGGAGGGTTGGCAGGTGATCGCGGAAGCCAACCGCATCTTTGGTTTCGACGGCTGGCAGCGCCAGACCATCGCCGTCCGCTGCGTCGCCCAGGCCGAGCGGCTGATCGGCAGAGATCAGAAGCCCGGTTGGGGCGTCACCTACACCGCTCGTGTGCGCGTCACCGTCACCGCCGGCAGGCTGACACCCCTGGTTCGGGAGGGCAGCGGCGCCGGCCACGGCATCGACGTGGACCTGGGCCAGGCCCATGAATCCGCCCTCAAGGAGGCCGAGACCGATGCCATGAAGCGGGCGCTGATGACCTTCGGGAATCCGTTTGGCCTTGCCCTCTATGACAAGCGCCAGCGAGAGGTCAGCAGTGCTGCGGGCCAGGGTGATGGGCCCCAGCGGCCTGGTGGGCAGCGGTCTTCTCTGAGTCGGCCGGAGGCTGGTTCTTCCTCCGCCGCCGCTGCTTCCCCAGCTCAGGGTCGCACCCAGGCCACGGCCCCGACGCCACCCCCATCTGCCCCGGCCGACCTCGGCCAGGTGCCCCTCGATACCAAGACGATCCAGCACCTCCACAGCACCCTGCGGGCCCTGCCACGGCCACTCCTGGAGAGCCTCACCCGGGCCTTCCGCAAGCGGTTCCAGGTGCCCGAGGAGGCGGCGACGATCGCCGATCGGATCAACCAGAAGTGCCACCACGACTGGATTGAGACCTTCCTGGTGCAGCACCAGGCCAGCAGCGACTGAGGGCCTGGCGCCAAAGCGCATCCCCTGTTAGTACAGGTGTACGCCTATCGTGGTTGCCATGGTGCCGGTCCCGCTCTCCCGTCTGCAGCCTTCCCGCACCGACGAGATCGAGGACTGGCCCTACCTCGATGAGGGCACCCTGCAGAAGACCCGCAGCCGCAAGGTCTGCATGACCTGCCACTGGTTCCGCCACCACGCCGGGGTGAACTGCATCCCGGTGCTCACCTGTCAGCTGCACCAAGGGCTGATCGCGCATGGTGAGCACCTCACCAGCCGCTGCCAGGGCTGGACCGACGACTTGGTGCGGCAGAAGGGCTGGGCGCCGGAGGTGGCCTGAGCGGCATATGAACTTCACCGACAGGCCCGGCCGGCCGCCGCTCTCACCCCGGGAAGGCTGGCTGAGCGACGGCCGCCAGGTGCTGCACTTCATGCCATGGCGTTACGACCGCTGGAGCCAGAGCCTGGAGGTGACCCTCGGGGAGCTCATACCCAGCGGAGGGCCAGCACTATTCCAAGCTGCGCAGGGAGCTCACAGGCGAGCAGGCGATCCGGCTCTGGGCCCAGAAGCGGCAGCAGGGCTGGCAGGTCTGTGCGCCGCATTGGGAACTTTCGCCGCTGCCGCCGGGCTGATTCGACCTCCTGCTGTCGCATGCCCCAGCAGGCGAGAGCCGATGCCTGCTCAGTGGCGATGGCGGTGATGGGTGTCGCTGACGTGTGGGTGTGCGTGCTCCAGCTCCCCGTGGCAATGCTCATGGGCGTGCCAGAAGGGCTGATCGGCAGCGACACCCTCCAGCTCCTCGGGTTGATGGCGGTGCTCGTGATGGGGATCGCCGCCGAGTGGATCGTGCCGGTGGCGATGGGCATGACGGAGCACGTCATGGCGATGCCAGTGGCTGTGCTGCTCCAGCAGCAGCAGCAGAACACCCGCGGCCATCAGGCCAGCGGCCACCAGCAACTGGGGCGTGAAGGCCTCGCGCAGGATGACCAGGGAGAACAGGGCACCCACGAACGGCGCGGTGGAGAACAGCACCGCCTCGCGGGCAGCACCGAGATCGCGCAGGGCCAGCAGATCCAGCCAGATCGAAATGCCGTAGCCCAGGGCCCCGATCGCCAGCAATGCCAACATGACTGGCAGCGCCGGGAAGGGGTACCCGAGCAGCAACGCCAGCGCCAGCATCGGCAGCGACGCGCCCGCGGCCTTGCAGGTGGCGATCTGGATCGGATTGCGCAGGCTGAGGCTCTGGCTGAGGTTGTTATCGATACCCCAGGCCAACGTGGCCAAAGCGATCAGGGCACTGCCCCCTGCATTGGCTCCGCTGAGGGAGCCCTCGGAGAGCAGCACCGCCGCGGCGATCGTGAGCCCAGCAGAAAGCAGTCCCCGCCGGCCTAAGTGCTCTCGCCCCAGCAGCACGGCGATCGCCAGGGTGAACACCGCCTCCAGGTTGAGCAGCAGCGAGCTGGAGGCCGCGGGCAGGCGCGCCAGGCCCATCACCAGGGCCACCGGTCCCACCACGCCGCCGAGCAGGGTGAGGGCCGCGAGCGCTGGCCAGTCCTGCCTGCCTACGGAGGTTTCGGCCTCGGTGTCTCGGAACAGCCGCACCGCCAGTAGGGCCAGGGTGGCGCCCCCATAGAGCAGCCCGGCGATACTCAGAGCCGAGCCAGAACCAGTCACGGTGCTGATCAGCGGGGCGCTGATGCCGAATAGGACGGCGGCCGCCAGGCCAGCCAGCTGTCCACGTCGGAGAGAAGACCAGGCCATCGACTGCTTTCGGACGCTCGATCAGTTCTCGCTTAGTCGCCGTTCCCCGGCCAGGGCATCACGCAGTTTTGCCGTGTTCCCACTCAGCAGGATCTCGCTGCCGCGCACGCCTTGCAGGATTTCAACGCGCTCAGCGGACTGCTGGCCCACCACCACCGGAACTGGCTCCACCACGCCCCGTTGATAGCGGAACACCACCGCCATGCCATTGACCAACTGAACAGCATCCGCCGGCACCGTGAACCGTTGCGCGGAGGCCGGCACCTGGACAAAGGCCGTCACAGCCGTGCCGGCAGGGGGCATGGGCGCATCCACCGTCTCGGCGCGCACCACGGTGACACGATTTCCACTGCCGCTGTCGGGGACCACCGCCAAGACGCGAGCCCGCAGATCCCGCGATCCTGCTCTCACCCGCAGTCGCTGGCCGATCTCCAGGTTGGTGGCCAGCACCGGCGACACCAGGAAGCGCAATTCGCTGCCGCGAGCATCGCTGATCTGGGCCACCTCATCGCCGGTCTGGAGCACTGACCCGGGGGATGTCTTCACGGCGGCGATCTGGCCACGGATCGGGCTGCGAATCAGCAGGCGTCCCATGGCATCGGGCTGTCCCATCGCCATGGCCTTGGCTGCCGCCGCCCTGGCGGCATTGGCTGCGGTGACGCTGGCGATGCGGCGGCTCTCCAATTCCTGGGCCGAGAGCGCCCCCTGCCGGGCCATCGGTAGGGCCAGGCGGTACTGATAAGCCAGGGACTGCGCCGTGGCCTGGGCTGTATCCGCATCGGCTCGCACCACCGCCGCGTCGGGGCTCTGAATTTCAGCGATCGGCTCACCGGCCTGGACGGCAGCGCCTGGTGCCACCAGCAGGCGAACGATGCGGCCGGCCACCTGCATGCTTGCACTGGAGCGCGCTCCGACGGCTGCGTCCACAAACCCGGAAATCGGACGTGCGGTGCCCGTGCTCAGATCTGGGCGAATGGTGCTGAGCCCCGAGCGCCGCAGTTGCTCTTCACTGAAGGCAAGGGAGCCGCTGCGCGTGGTGCTTGCTGATTCTTTAGCCACGGGCACGGTGGCTGGGCCCGGCTGGAGGCGCCCCAGCGCGATGCCCAGCAACAGGGATCCCCCGAGGGCCAAAGGAAGCAGCACCTGGGGCTGACGCAGACGATCCTTGATGCGATGCAGGCTCGGGTTCATGGATGGGACGCAACGAGGGAGGGCGACGGAGCTGCGACAGGAGGCAACAGCCAACGGCCAAAGCGCACGTACAGCGCGGGCAGCACCAGCAGCGTCAGCGCCGTGGAGGTGATCAGGCCGCCCAGCACCACAACGGCCAGGGGCTGCAGGATTTCGTTGCCGGCCCCGAACGCCAGCGCCAACGGCAAGGCGCCAAGGGCCGAGGAGAGGGCTGTCATCAGGATGGCGTTGAGGCGCTCCAGGCTTCCCTCACGGATCACCTCGCCCAGGGGTTGCCCTGCGCCGTGGCGGCGGTTGTAGTTGTCCACCAGCAACAACCCATTGCGCACGGCGATGCCAAACAGCGTGATGAAGCCGATCAACGAGGCGATCGATAGCACTCCTCCCGTGAGCAACACCGCCACCACACCTCCGATCAGGGCCAGGGGCAGGTTGAGCATGATCGCCACTGTGGCGGGCACTGATTTCACCGAAATCACCATCAGCACACCGATCACCACTGCGGCAACAGCGCTGTAGAAGACCAGAGACGCGGTTGCCCGTTCTTCTGATTCGAACTGGCCGCCGTAGCGGATCGTGTAGCCCTGAGGCAGTGGCACCTCACGGGCAATGGTGCGCTGGATGTCTTTGACGACAGTGCCGAGGGGCCGGCCGCTGACGTTGGTGGAGACCACGATCATGCGGGAGACGTCCTCCCGGTTGACGACGTTGGAGCCGAGGCCTTCGTCGATCCAGGCGACGCTGCCCAGGGGCACCGTCATGCCATTGGAGAAGGCCACCGGCACCGAGCGAATGGCCTCCAGGTTTGCGCGCGCGTCCGGCTGGAGCTGCACCAGCACATCGCTGCGCACGCCGGCTTCCACCACGTGGCCCACCACCTTGCCGTTGAGGGCAATCTCCACGGCCTGCGACAGCTTTTCAATGCTGAGGCCAAGGGCCGAGGCCAGGGGGCGGTCGTAGTGGATCTGCACCTGGGGGATGGGCAGCTGGGGCTCCAACTGCAGATCCACCACTCCGGTGATCGGCTTGATCGCTGTCTCCACGGCCTCGCCGATGCGGCGCAGCTCGCCCAGATCGGTGCCGTAGATCTTGATCGCGATGGCACTGCGGACCCCGGAGAGCACCTCATCCATGCGGTGGGAGATGAAGCCGCCGATGTTGGAAGCCACGCCCGGCAGCTTCTGAAACGCCTGCCGCAGTTCAGCAATGGCGGCTGGGCGGTTGGCCATCGCCTGATCGCTGAGTTCCACATCCACATGGGCAAGGTTCACACCCGCACCATCGGCATCACCAGGCGCGCGGCCGGTGCGCACCTGCACCCACTCGAACAGAGGGTTGTTCTGCAGCGAACGGGTCAGGGCCAGGCCGGCCCGATTGGTCATCTCCAGCGACACCCCGGGGTAAAGCACCATCGAATTCACCAGCGACTTTTCACGGAACTCGGGCAGAAACACCCGCCCCAGTGCCGGCAGGATGAGGGTGGTGGCGATCACCAGAGCAAGGGCCATGGCCAGCACCCGCTGCGGGGAGGCCACCGCCAGATCCAGCACAGGGCGATAGAGGCGCTGGGCCTGGTTGGCGATCCAGGTGTTTTCCTCCGGCAGCTGAACCGGCGCCAGCAGGATGGCGCAGAGGGCTGGTGACAGGGTCACCGCCACCAGGGTGGAGGCGCCGATGCAGAGCAAGTAAGCCAGGCCCATGGGCGCAAAGATCCGTCCTTCCACGCCGGTGAGCGAGAAGATCGGCGCGAACACCACCGCAATGATCACGGTGGAGAACAGCACGGGCTGGCGCACCTCCACCGAGGTGTCAAACACCACTTGCAGCGGTGATTTGGGCGTGCTGCTCGCCTGGTTGCGGCATAGGCCCCGGTAGCAGTTCTCCATGTCGACGATCGAGTCGTCGACCACCGAGCCGATCGCCACCACCAGCCCGCCCAGGGTCATGGTGTTGATCCCCAGCCCAAGCGCTTTCATCAGCATCAGGCCGATCAGCAGCGAAAGCGGAATGGCGCTGAGGCTGATTATGGCGGCGCGCCAGTTCATCAGGAACAGCACGATCACCACCGAGACGATCACCACCCCCTGCAGCAGCGACTCGCTCACATTGCGGATGGCGCTGTCAATGAAGTTGCTCTGCCGAAAGGTGACGTGGGTCTGCACATCCGCCGGCAGGGTTCGGTTCAGTTCGGCCAGGCGTCGCTCCACCGCGCGGGTCACGGTGGGTGTGTCCACGTCGGGCTGCTTGGTCACCATCAGCACGGCGGCGGGCTTGCCGTTGAAGCTGGCGTCACCCCGTTTGAGCGCCGCGTCGCGTTTGACCTCCGCCAGGGTGGAAAGCAGCACCGGTTGCCCCTGCTCGTTGCGCACCGCTGCATCAGCCAGGTCGCTGACTTGCTCGATCTGTCCCATCGGGCGGATCAGCCGCTCCTGGCCGCCGGCAATCAGGAAGCCTCCGGGGCTGGTGGCCATGGCATTGGAGACCCCCTCCATTACTGCTTGGAGCGAGACGTTCTGCACCTGCAGTTCCTGGGGGTCGATCAGCACCTGGAACTGCTGCTCATCACCCCCGTAGATCGTCACCTGGGCCACACCAGGGACCGCCAGGATGGCCTGGCGATAGGAGCGCAGCAACAGCTGCTGCAGATCCATCAAGGATGTGGCGCCATCGCCTTTCACCGTGAAGGCCACCTGCAGGATCGTGCCGAGCGGTGACACAAGCGGCGACAACTCCGGTGCGGCGGCATTGGCGGGAAGCTGGGAGCTCACCTGCTGCAACCGCTCCGCCACCGACTGGCGAGCGCGGTAGATGTCGGCGTTCTGGTGGAACACCACCTGCACCATCGACAGGCCCGCCTTGGAGGAGGAGCGCACCGTCTCCACGCCGGGGATGCCGTTCACGGCCGATTCAATCGGCAGGGTGATCCGGGCTTCCACCTCCTCAGGCGAGAGGCCATCAGCGCTGGTCTGTACATCCACCTGCGGCGGCGCAAAGGGCGGAAACACATCCAGCGGCATCTGGCTCACGGCCAGCAGGCCCCAGAGACTGATGACCACCGCAGCGGCCACGATCAGCCAACGACGGGCGATCGAGAACCGCAGCGTGGTGTTGAGCAGCTTTTCGATCATTCGCCCTGCTTGCCGCGGCGGTTGATCAGCACCGCCCCTGCGGCCACCACCGCGGCAACACCGGCTGTGCCAGCGATCAACGGCAGGTTGCCGCTGGAGTTGGAACCGTCCTCGGCCTTGGCAACAGCACCGGCATCAGCCGCAGGAGCCTCCACCTGCTGGGTCTTCTTCGATTCGGCGTAGAGCGAGAGCACCCCCGACAGCACCACGTCATCGGTGGGATCGATTCCCTCCGTCACGACCACGCGGTCTCCCTGGTTGGCTCCGGTCTGCACGAAGACTGGGTCGTAGGTCTTCTCGGTCTGCACGAACAGCAGGGACTTGCCATCGGCATCCACCAGTGCAGTGGCGGGCACGGTGAGGCCATCAGGTCCTTGTTCGGGCTTGGCCGTGGCCACACCCAGGAGCCCATCGCTGTCGGCATTGCGCTTCACCTGGCGCACATCCCCCTGCTGCTGGAACTCATCACCGTGGCCCACGTGGGCCCTGGCTAGCGGTGATGCCGTGGCGATGGCGAGCAGGGCAGCGGTGGAGAGGCTGGCTCGAGCGGCCAGCTGCAGGAATCGGTTGACCAAGGCCCATGGGAACGGTGGATGGGCGGAGGATGGCGCAACCGCGATGAAAAACAGGTGAAATCGCCGGCACTCACTAGCATCTGCCATCCGGAGCCCACCCCTGATGTTGCTGCGGATCCTGCTGGTGGAAGACGAAGAGGATCTGGCTGCCGCTGTCCAGACGGTGCTGCAACGCCAGGGCCATGTGGTGGATCACTGCCCCGACGGTCTGGAGGGTTGGACCCTGCTGAGCGGTGAGCTTGCCCGTTACGACCTCGCCATCCTCGATTGGATGCTGCCGGATCTGAGCGGTGTTGACCTTTGCCGGCGCGCTCGGGCCGCTGGCATGGGGCTACCGGTGTTATTGCTCACGGCCCGCGCCGAGACGGCCGATCGGGTGGAGGGCCTCGATGCGGGTGCTGATGACTACCTCAGCAAACCTTTTGCGATGGAGGAGCTGCTGGCGAGGATCAGGGCCCTGCAGCGGCGCCACCCCGGCTACCGGGAGCCCTTGTTGGCAGCCGGTAGTTATCGATTGGATCCCAATGTAGGCACGCTGCTGGTCACGACCACCACCGGTGAGGTGCGCGTGGAACTGTCGGCCAAGGAGCAGCAGTTGATGGCCTATTTCCTGAAGCATCCAGGCCAGATCATTCCCGGCTCACGGCTGCGCCATCAACTGTGGGATCTGCATCAGGACCCGGTGAGCAACGTGGTGGCTGCCCAGGTGCGGCTGCTGCGGCGCAAGCTGGCGGCCCACGGCCTTCCCTCGCCGATCGAAACGGTGCCCAGCAAGGGGTATCGGCTCGCCCCGCCTGCGACCGCGGAGACGTGAGCCATCACCGTTCCTCAACGCCAAGATTGCTGTGGCGCGCCCGCTTGCGCCTGGCAGGCCTGTCGTTGCTGGTGATGGGCACACTGCTCTATGCAGCCGGCTTTGCCATGGGCCGGTTGCTGATGCAGACCCAGGAAACGGCGATCAGGCGTGAATTGCAGAGCCTCGCCGGCACGCTGCACGACAGTCTCAAGCCCGCCTTGCCGCCGGAAGCCCGGCCCTCCGGCGCCCTGGCTGCGGTGCTGCCGGGCCTCTGCCTGGCAGGCAAGCCCTGCATTCCGCCGACGGATCTGATCCATCGGCATGCGATCAGTGCAAGCGATCCCGACCGCTACAAGCTGCGAGTGTTCAATCACCACGGGGTTCTGATCGCCAACTCCCCTGGCGCCTTGCCGGTGAGGCCGAAACCTGGGCTGCTGGGCTGGGCATTGACCGGTGAGCGGGCCGGAGAACGCTGGGGCACCTATGCGATTCACCTGCATCACTCCCATGGCCCCGGCGAACCGATCTGGGGCTACCTGCAGATCTCAAGCAGCCTGGAGCACCTCGATGCCGAAGCGAACCGCTTGTGGTGGCTGGGCCATGGGGTCTTCCTTCTGGCGATGGTGGGGGTAGCCGTAGCCAGCTGGTGGTTGGCGGGGCTGGCCATGGCTCCTCTGCTGGAGGCCTACCGGCGCCAGGAACAATTCAGCGCTGATGTGGCCCATGAACTGCGAACACCACTGGCCAACCTGTTGGCCGTCGTGGAGGCGGAGCGCAGCACAGCCGATCCTTCCACCAGCAACAGGCAGGTGACCAGTCTGGATCGGGTTCTGGCCCAGGGGCGGAGGCTGCAGCAGCTGATTGCTGATCTGCTGCTGCTCGCGAGCCTGGAGCGATCCTCGCCTCAAGGCCTCAAGGAGGTTTGTGATCTCACCGAGATCGTGATGGATGTGGTGGAGGAGTTCAGTGAAGTGGCCGCTGCTGCTCAGGTCAGCCTCAAGGCGGAGCACCTCAGCCCTTGCGCCAGGGTTCTGGGCGTTGAATCGGAGCTCAG
Organism: Paraciimarium castrense LEGE 11436; assembly: GCF_056633055.1. Classification (NCBI taxonomy): domain Bacteria; kingdom Bacillati; phylum Cyanobacteriota; class Cyanophyceae; order Synechococcales; family Prochlorococcaceae; genus Paraciimarium; species Paraciimarium castrense. Next base: position 241,005 of record NZ_JBSJOW010000004.1, read on the forward strand.
CAGACTCGTGATCAACCTGCTCAACAATGCCATTCACTACACCCCGGCAGACGGTGTTGTCGACGTGAGGCTGGACAAGCAGGGCCGGGAGGTTGTGCTGGCCATCAGCGACAGTGGCCCTGGAATCCCCGTCGATCAGCAGGCGAGGATCTTCGATCGCTTTACCCGGCTTGATGCCGCCCGCTCCCGGCAGCAGGGGGGCACGGGCCTGGGGTTAGCCATCGCTCAGGCGATCGCACGTCGCCATGGCGGCGGGATCACTGTTCGGTCCGCATCAGGGCAGGGAGCCGTGTTCATGGTCCGGTTGTCAGCTGGCCACTGACTTGCCTCTCACCCGGCTGATCAGGCCCACCAGCCACGCCCCACGGGGCAGGGAGACCAGATTTCTCAGCATCGGCGGAGCAGGGCGGCCAGCTCCCGCCCGCATTCCTCATGGGCCCCGAGCCGGCCGGGGAGATGCAGGGTGTGATCGGCCACCGCCGCCAGGGCCTGCATCGCTGCAAGGGATTTCGGTGGCGCCTGATCCGCGATCACCACCTTCAGCGGATTCTGCAGCGCTGCTGCTGCCGAAAGCCAGCCGTCCGGGGTGGCGTAGGGATCAAGGCCCCCGGTCACAAAGGCGGCGCTGGCGAAGCGTGCCCCCGGCTGGCGGGAGATCCGCTGCCGCACGGCAAGGCCCTCAGGGCTCAGGCCGGGACCGGCCACATCCACGTGGCGGCGGCTCATCCAGCCGAGCATGCCCTTGGTGGTGTTGAGCCGGTAGAGCAGGGGCCCGAGCAGCGGCGCCTCCACCAGGGAACGGATCGCCGGGAACGCGCGGCTACGGCGGCCAGCCATTGTCGGCAGCGGCCCCCGCCAGGTGGGGGCCACCAACACCCACTCGCGAAACTCCAGGCCATGGCGCTCAGCGGCGATCAGGGCGATGCCGGCGGCATGGCCAGCGGCGATCAGGCCGCAGTCGGTCGGGCAGACCTCGCGTCGGACATCAGCCAGGAACAGGGCCAGGAGCTGGGCGTCATACGGCAGCCGAGGCCGATCACTCTCCCCGAACCCTGGCCAGTCAAGGCTGATCAGCCGGGGGCGCTCGGATGGCTCACCCGGGCCTTCGGTAATGGCATCGCAGAAGGTCTGCCATTCCTGACGGCTGGAGATCGTGCTCAGCGCCGGCAGCAGCAACCAGGCCGGGCCGCTGCCCCCCTGGTCCGTCATGGCGATTTCAAGGGTTCGCCCGCCATGACGCCAGAGGTAGGAACGGTGGTGAGCGGATCTGGAGGATTGGACGGCAGCGGCCAAGGGAGGGCAGACCAACTTCACGTACATGTATACAGTTCGGTAATGACCACGGGGGTGTCCATGGCCGTCAAGCGCTGTTCCTCCAGCCGAGAAGGCAAGGTGCTGCTCTCCTGCTGGATTCCAGAAGAGCTGCGCATGGAGCTCGATCGGGTCTGGGCCGCCAAGGGCCTCAGGCCCCATGGCCGCACCCAGCAGGGGATGGAGGAGATGATCGCCCTCTACCTGACGGCCCAGCAGGAGACCTGAGCCATGGGCGGCCAGCACGGGCACGGAGCAGAACCTCACGATCACCCCCATGGGCCTGGCGATGATCACCATCACGACCACAGCCATGGCCACCAACCAGACGGTCGCGCCGGAAGGGCCTTCCGCTGGAGCATCGCCCTCAACAGCGGCCTCACTGCCCTGCAGCTGGTGGTGGGCTTTGGCTTCGGCTCGCTGGCGCTGATCGGCGATGCCCTCCACAACCTCGGCGATGTGGTCGGCCTGGCCCTGGGCTGGGGGGCGGATCGTCTCAGCCGCCGGCCGGCCCGCGGGCGCTTCACCTACGGATTCGGCCGCAGCACCCAGATCGTGTCGCTGGTGAACGGCCTGCTGATCTTCGCGGCCGGTGCGGTGGTGGTGGTGGAAGCGATCCAGCGTCTGTTCAACCCGGTGCCGCTGATCGTGGGCCCGGTGGCCTGGGCGGCGGCCGCCGGCATCGCCATCAACCTGCTCTCGGCCCGCCTGTTCGGCCACGACCACCACCACGACCTCAACCAGCGGGCGGCGGTGCTGCATCTACTCACCGATGCCGCCGTCTCGGTGGCGGTGCTGCTGAGCGCCCTGGTGGTGGGGGCCACCAGCTGGCTGTGGCTCGATGCCGTCACGGCCATCGGCGTGGGGGCCGCGGTGATCTGGAGCGCCCTGGGCCTGTTGCGCGAAGCGCTCGCCCTCACCCTCGACGCCGCCCCGCGCCATGTCGATCTCATGGAGGTGGAGCAGGCTCTCGCGTCGCTGCCTTCAGTGCTTGAGGTGGAGGAACTCCATGTCTGGGGGCTGAGCACCTCCCGCACAGCCCTTACCGCTCATATGGTGATTGATCCCGATCGCCTGCAGCGTGAGGGTCTCAGCCGGGATCAGCTCCTGGCCTCGGCCCGGCGACGGCTGGAAGCGTTTGGAATCGGCAAGAGCACGCTGCAACTTGAGAGCGCGGCTCAGACGGATGCAGCCCTCTGATCAGGGAGTGGGACGGCCATGAAGCTCCTGCTCGTCGAGGACGACCCGACCCTCCAGGACGCGATGCAACGGCTGCTGCTCCAGTGGGGCTATGGCCTTGAGGTCGCCGGCACGGGGGGCGAGGCGATGGGTTGGCTGGAGCAGGAGCGCTTCGATCTGGTGCTGCTCGATCTCGGCTTGCCCGACACCGACGGCCTGAGGCTCTGCCGGCAGCTGCGCCGGCTGCCGTGCCATCAGCCGCTGGTGCTGATGCTCACCGCCCGTGATGGACGCACCGACAAGCTGCTCGGCTTCGAGGGAGGCGCCGATGACTACGTCGTCAAGCCTTTCGATCCCGAGCTGTTGCGGGTGCGGCTGGCGGCCCTGCTGCGCCGCGCCAATCGCCCCCTGCAGAGCCAGTTGTGCTGGGGGCCGCTGGCGCTCCAGCCCGGTCAGACCGTGGCGCTGGTGCGTGGGCATCCCCTGGAGCTCACCCCCAAGGAGGCCCTGCTGCTGGAGCAGCTGCTGCGCGCCCGCGGCGCCAGCTGCCGCAAGAGTGAGCTGCTGCACGCCTGCGGCGATGGCCGCCGCGTCGTCGGCGAGGACGCCCTACGGGCCCACATGCGCAACCTGCGTCAGAAGCTCACTGCCGCTGGCTGTGATCCGAACCTGATCGAAACGGTGTATGGCCATGGCTACCGGCTCCACGCAAGCGCTACCGACTGATCCGCTGCAGCTCAAACGCCGGCTCCTCCTGCAGGGTGGCGGCTTCGCGTTGCTGCTGCTGCTGTCCTTCTCCGGCACCCTCTATTGGGGCATCGCTGTGCAGCGGGGCGAGGACCAGCGCACCGAGCTGCGCCAGCTGGCCGCCACGGCCGCGGCCCAGCTGCCCCTGATCGCCCATGAGATGGGCGAGGCGGAAGGGCGTGCCAAGTTCCGGGCCGGTCCGCAGCGGATCGCCGTTCCGGCGTTGGTTCAGCAGCGGGTGCAATGGTTCGACACGACAGGCCAGTTGCTCAGCGAACAGGGCTTCCTGGCCGTGCCGGCCATGCAAGAGGCACTGCCGCAGTCCACCTCCACCCCGAGCTGGCAGCGCTGGCCGGGTGGCGTCAGCCTCGTTCAGGTGGTCCAAACGGAGCCGCTGCACGCTGGGGCCGATCCCAGTGGGAACAACCTCCCCCAGGCGGCGGGCGCAACTTCGACGGAACAACGGCTTGGTTACGTGCGGGTGGCCCTCTCGGACCGTGCCGCTCTCGCCGATCTGGAACGGCTGCGCCGCGGTCTGCTGCTAGGTGGCATCGTCACCGCTCTGGCGGCTCTGTTGGCGGGCCGCCGCATGCTGCGGGCTGCCTTCCTCCCCATGCAGGAGCAGCTGCGTGCCTTGCAGCGCTTCACCGCCGATGCCTCCCACGAGTTGCGCCATCCACTCACGGCCCTGCGCACCCTGCTGGCGGGGGTGCCGCTGGAACTGCGCCCACACCCCGGCCTGGCCTGGCCTGAGCTCGACCGCCTCAGCCGTCGGATGGGCGAGCTGCTGGAGGATCTGCTGACCCTGGCCCGGCTGCAGCAGAGCTGCGACGGCAGTGACGGGCGACCTCGGGACTGGCAGCGGTTCGATCTGCTGGAACTGCTGGAGGATCTCATCCGCTGCTACGCACCCCAGGCGGCCGCGCGCGCGATCCAGCTGCGGCTCAGTCCCGCGCCGGAAGAGCACAGCGTTCTGGTGGAGGGCGACAGCGAGGAACTGCTGCGCCTGTTCACCAACCTGGTGCTCAATGCCATTCGCCACAGCCCCGAGGGAGGCCGGGTGAGCCTCGACGTGACAACGACGAAACGGCAGGTGCAGGTGGCAGTACGCGATCAGGGGCCCGGCATCCCGGCGGCCCAGCGGGAGCAGGTGTTCGATCGCTTCTGGAGTGGCGCCGATCGCGGCGGGCACAGCGGGCTGGGACTGGCAATCGGCCGCGCCATCGCCCGCCGCCACGGCGGTGAGCTACGCCTCGGCGAGAGCCGGCCCGGCCTGTGCGTACTGCTGGTGGAGCTGCCAACTGCCGTGGATCCGCCGCAAACCTCATGACTTCTTCATGAGCTGCGGCGCAACCTGCGGCGATGAGCACTCCTCTTCCTTCCGATCCAGCGGTGGCAGCTTTTGGGGCAAGCTTCACCGCCATCACCCTGGCCGAACTGGGTGACAAGACCTTCTTCATGGCGCTGATCCTGGCGGCGCGTCACCGCGGCCGGGATGTCTTCATCGGCGCCTTTGCAGCCCTTACGGCCGTCACCCTGATCTCGCTGGGTCTGGGCTACGGCCTGCGGGAGCTGCTGCCCGCCACGGTGGTGCCGTGGCTGGCGGCGGCGCTGTTCGTCGGTTTTGGTCTCAAGCTGCTCGTCGACGCCCAGGGCATGGAGGCGAATGAGGCGGACGAGGAGGAGCAGGAAGCCCAGCAGGCCATTGATGAGGCGGAGAGCCGGCGCCGCATCAGCACCACCTGGGCGGTGATCTGGGAGGCCTTCGTGCTGGTGTTCATCGCCGAGCTGGGCGATCGCACCCAGTTCACCACCATCTTTCTGGCCACCGCACCGGCCTTCACCTTCGCGGGCCTGCTGGCGGGCACCCTGGTCGGCCACGCCCTGGTCACCTGGCTGGCGGTGGGGGCCGGCAAGTGGATCGGAGGTCGCATCAGCGAACAGTTGCTCTATCGGCTGAGCGGTGGCCTGTTCATCGCCTTTGGGCTGTTCGCGTTCAAACAGGCCCTGGGCTGAACGGATCAGCAGGGTCCAGGCTGAGCTGGCGGGATGCCGCCTTGGGGCGTCTCGGTGAGAAGGCGCCTGACCACCTCCCGTCAACCTCTCTCCCCCAATGGTCTTCGCCTCCCCCCGCGCCACTACATGCTGCTGTCGACGGCTGGCGCGGCCGGCTCTGCACGAACCAGAAGTCCAGCACCTCGCTGACCTGGTGGCGCTGACCAGCCATCAGAGCAGGCCCAAATGGGGAAAACACTGGCCAGCTCGATGCCCTTGCACTCTTCCTGATCTTCATGTCGCTGACCCTGCTGCTGCGCTTCCCCTGGGGCGTGTTGCCCCTGATCGGTGTCTCCGCACTCGTGGGATTGGAGCGCGGTTTGCTGCAGCTTGTGGTGGTATGGGGCTCCAGGCATCCAGCCGCTTGGTCACCGTGGTGCCTCTGGTATCAGCTCAACGACTCAGTGGCCTTGGATGCTCAGATCGTGTCCCAGTGTTTTTTGCTCGTCATGGGTCTGAGGAGAGGCTGCTTTTGTCAACGGTTCAGACGCCCCGCAACACCGCGCTCAGCATCGAGAGGTTGATCAGCACAATCACGCTGGCGCAGATCCAGCCCGCGGCCTGCAACCAGAGCGGTGCTTTCAGATCGCCCATCAGGCCCCGGCGGCCGCAGAACCACACCAGCGGGATCACCGCGAAGGGCAACTGCAGAGACAGCACCACCTGGCTCAGCACCAGCAGATTTGTTGTGGCCCGTTCACCGAACAGGATCACTGTGGCCATCGCCGGGATCAGCGCGAGACCGCGGGTGAGCAGCCGCCGCTTCCAGTCCGGCAGACGGATCTGCAGGAACCCCTCCATCACGATCTGGCCGGCCATGGTGGCGGTGAGCGTCGAGCTCTGGCCCGCCGCCAGCAGGGCCACGCCGAACAGCACGCTGGCGAGCGACGTGCCCAGCATCGGCGTCAGCAGCCGGTAGGCCTCGCTCAGATCCGTGACCGGCTGCGGTAGCCGTCCGTAGAAGCTGCCGGCGGCCAGCACCAGGATCGAGACATTGATCAGAAAGGCCAGACTGAGGGCGATCAGGGTGTCCCAGGTGCTGAAGGCCAGGGCCCTGCGCGTTGCTCCCTTCGCCGCGCTCCAGTGGCGGGTCTGCACCAGCGAGGAATGGAGATAGAGGTTGTGGGGCATCACCGTGGCCCCGAGGATGCCGGCGGCCAGAAACAGCTGCTGCCCGTCCCTGAGGCTGGCGACCTGAGGGATGAAGCCGTGGCCCATCTGGCTCCAATTGGGCTGCAGCAAGAACATCTCCACCGCGAAACACCCCCCCACCAGGGCGACCAGGGCGATTACCAGGGCCTCCAGCCGGCGGATCCCGAAGCGCTGCAGCGCCAGCAGCAGCAGCGTGTCGGCGGCCGTGAGGCCCACCCCCCAGGGCAAGGGCAGGCCGAAGAGCAGCTGCAGGGCAATGGCGCTGCCTACCAGCTCGGCCAGGTCGCAGGCAATGATCGCCACTTCGGCCAGCAGCCAGAGGGGGATCCGCCAGAACCGCGGCAGCAGACGGCTGCAGGCCTGGGCCAGATCCAGCCCCGTCGCGATGCCCAGGCGGCAGCAGAGCGACTGGAGCACCATCGCCATCAGGCTGGAGAGCCCGATCACCCAGAGCAGGCGATAGCCGAACTGGGAGCCGGCCGCCAGATCCGTGGCCCAGTTGCCCGGATCCATGTAGCCCACGGCTACCAGGTAGCCGGGGCCAAGCACCCGTAGGAAGGTGCGCAACATGCCCAGGCCGGCAGGCACCTCCACCGTCTGGGCATTGGTGCGCGCGGCCGTGCCGAGCGGTGCATCAGGCATGAAGCGACGCCAGCGGAGTTGGAGGGTAAGGCGAGGGTGGCGGCGATCCTGCTGGGGCATGGCTGGGCTGACCCCGCCCTGGGGAAGGGATCACGGCCTGCTCAGAAGTCACGCGGACCGGTGTAGCCACTGAGATCAGCGAGGGTGTTCAGCGGCTTGACGCCCGAATCCACGACGCCCTTGATCTGCCAGCTGGGATAGCCCTGAACCCCCTGCTGCTTGCACAGCTGCGCCTGGCTGTTGGCGCCGTCTTCGGCGCACTCGATCACCTGGAGCTTGGCGGCGGCCTCCTTGCCGAAGGCCTCCTTCTGGTCATGGCAGTGGGGGCACCAGTACGCCGTGAACACCCGGGCGCCGACGCTGCTCAGATGCTCTGCCAGGGCAATCTTGGCCGGCGAACTGGCGCTGATGACAGCTGGAGCCGCCCGTCCGCTTTGGGCGACAGACTGGTCCGTCGATGCTGCCCAGCCCAGCCCCAGCAGACCAACAAGGAGGACTGTCATCACTCCGCGAAAGATCAGTTGGCTGCGGTCGATCCAGCCACCTCCAACAAGGCTCAACAGGAACAGCGCGAGGCTGAGGGCGGCCGACACCACACAGAAGGTGCAGAAGGCCTTGATCTCGAAGACCAGGAGCCCCATCAGCACCAGGCTGAAGACGGCCATGCCGCAGCTGACGAGGAACAGAGCCCAGCGATTGCCCTCCGAGGCTGGGGCGCGCAGACCTCCTCGCAGCAACGGCATCAGGGCCAGCAGGAGCACCGTGGCGTAGGCCAGGAACCCAAAGAGAGAAAGTGGCTGGCCCAGCAGCGTGCCCCAGGCGCTGCCGAGCACCTTGTCGCAGCCATCGCTACCGCCCGGACAGGACAGGCTGCCGATCCAACCCCAGCGCTTGGCGGTGATCGAGCCGGTATCGATCATGCCGATCGTGGCGAGCACGGCCATGGTGAGGCGCACCCAGGGCCGGCCTGGCTCCTGGCTAGATCGACGGCTGGAGAGAGGTTTGGTTCGCGTAGCGCTGCTCACAGGGGGAGAGAACGGCTGAGATACGGCCATTGAAAAGCCTGAAGTGGCTTCAGGGTCAAGGGCCTAGCGTTGCGCCAGGGAGGCTTGTCCGCCCGACTTGCCAACCCAAGGGGATGAATCCATGCAGATCGGCGAGTTGGCCCGGTCCACCGGGGTCAAGATCGAAACCATCCGCTATTACGAACGCGAGCACTTGCTGCCGCTGCCACAGCGCACGGATGGCAACTATCGCCTCTATTCGCCGCGGCATGTGGAGCAGTTGCGCTTCATCCGCTACTGCCGCAGCCTTGACATGAGCCTGGAGGAGGTCCGCATCCTGATCAAGGTGCTCGACACACCGTCCGGAAGCTGTCTGACGGTGAATGCCCTGCTGGACGAGAAGATCGCCGAGGTCGATGCCCGCGTGAATGAGTTGCACAAACTCCAGGATCAGCTACGGCAGCTCAGAGGGCTTTGTCAGCAACCGGATGAGGTGAAGACCTGTGGCATCCTCATGGAGTTGAACCGTTCGGCTCGCATCGACAAGGCTCAGATCTGATCGTTCCCGACCAGGCTCAGCCCTTGATCTTGCCAAGCCTGGGGGTGCGGAGCAGCCGCAGGCCATTGGCGATCACGATCAGGCTGGTGCCCATGTCCGCGAAGACCGCCATCCACATCGTGGCGTTACCGGCCACGGTGAGCACCAGAAAAAGGGCCTTGATCCCCAGCGCCAGCGCGATGTTCTGGCGCAGGATGCGGAAAGTGCGGCGAGAGAGGGCGATCGTTTCCGGTACGCGCATCAGATCGTCGTTCATGATCACCACATCGGCGGCTTCGATGGCGATGTGGGTGCCGCTAGCCCCCATCGCAAAACCGATGTCCGCCTGGGCCAGGGCCGGCGCATCGTTGATGCCATCGCCGGCCATGGCTGCGAATCCATAGTGAGCCTGCAGATCGGCCACCGCCTCGAGCTTGTACTGGGGCAGCAGGTTGCTCTTCACCTGCTCGATGCCGGCCAGGGCCGCAATCGCACCGGCGGTGGCTGCGTTGTCACCCGTGAGCATCACCGGTGTGACGCCCAGGACTCGCAGGGCCGCCATGGCGGCAGTCGAGCTGGGCCGAACGGTATCGGCGACGGCGATCAAGGCGAGTACGCCGCTGTCATCGGCCAGCAGGCTGAGCGAGCGACCTTGGCGCTCGTGGACCTGCATCGATGCTTCCAGTGCGCTGGTGCAGAGTCCCAGCTCCTCGATCCAGCGGTGGTTGGCCAGCATCAGCGGCCGCCCCGCAATCACGCCGCGCACCCCCCTTCCGGGGAGGGCCTCGAAGGCCTCCACGGCCAGCCGCTCGCCATCGAGGCCTGCGGCGATGGCCCGCGACACCGGATGGTCGGAGCGCTCCGCCAGGCTGCTGGCCAGCTGTTTCAGAGCGCCAGCGTCAGCCGCTTGTTGCTGAGGGGAAAAGGCCACCAGCTGGGGCTGGCCCAGGGTGATCGTGCCGGTCTTGTCGAGCGCCAGCACCTTGATCTTGCGGGCCTCCTCGATGTAGAGACCGCCTTTGATGATGATGCCGCGGCGGGCGGCGGTGGCCAGGCCGCTCACCACCGTGACCGGAGTGGCGATCACCAGCGCACAAGGGCAGGCGATCACCAGCAGCACCAGCGCCTTGTAGATCGCCTGCATGGGTGTGAAACCCAGCAAGGGTGGCGCCAGCAGAGCAACGGCCAGGGCCACCACGAACACCGCCGGGGTGTAGCGGGCCGCGAAGCGATCCACGAAGCGCTGGATCGGCGCACGGGAGGCCTGGGCTTCCTCCACGGCCTGGATGATGCGCGCCAGGGTGCTGAGCGAGGCAGGCGACGTCACCTGGATCTCCAGGGCGCCACCCTGGTTGATGGTGCCCGCAAACACCTCATCACCTGGGCCTTTGTCGACCGGCAGGCTTTCGCCGGTGATCGGCGCCTGGTTGATCGCACTCTCGCCGCGGAGCACCGTGCCATCGAGCGGCAGGCGCTCGCCCGGGCGAACGCGCACCACATCTCCGATGGCCACAGCACTGGCGGAAACTCTTTGCCAGCGGCCATCGCTCTGGCGAATCTCCGCCTCATCGGGGGCCAGGGCCATCAGGCTGGTGATCGCCTGGCGGGCCCGCTCCACGGCCCGCGCTTCGATCGCCTCGGCCACGGCATAGAGCGCCATCACCATGGCGGCTTCCGGAAAGCGGCCGATCAGGAAGGCGCCCGTGACCGCCACGCTCATCAGCGCATTGATGTTCAGCCGGCCCTGGCGCAGGGCCGCGAGGCCCTTGCGAAACACGGAGAAGCCCGCCAGGGCGATCGCGGCGAGGGCGATCCCGATCTCCACCAGTTCATGGCCCGGGTAGGCGGGAACGACCAGATGCAGCAGCTCCGCCGTGAGCGCCAATGCCAGGGAACCCCCCAGGCGGATTCGTTCAAGGCGCCGTTCGGCGCGGGTCTGGGCGGCGGACGGCCGGTGATCGGCGCTGATCGGCTCCGGGTTGAATCCCAGCCGGCGGATCGCCGCAAGGGCGGAGTTGAGCGCTGCTGCTTCGGCATCGATCGCCAGAACGCGCTCGGCCAGCAGGAACCTCAGGCCGCGGATGCCGTCAACACCTGCGAGGGCATGGCGGATCTCGCCTTCCTCCGTGGCGCAATCCATCGCGCTGATCCGAAACAGCGCTTCCCTGGCGGTTGCCGGCTCCGGTTGCGGCGCCGTGGTGGCTCCAGCCGTCTGCCCGCTGGTTCCGCTGCTGCAGCAATGTTCCGCCATGGTCAGGTCATCCAGACCCCAGCAAACAGCCTGTAGTCACTTCAGGGTCAAGGGTCTGGGCGGCACCGGGTGCCCGCAGGCTGTTGATCAACGCAGATAGGGACACTCCCGATCCCGCAATTCCTGATCCAGCCCATCGGCTTGCCGGGCCAGCTCGGCTCCAGCCGCCGTGTAGAACCTGAACTGCCTCCGGTTGACGTAGAGAACCCGCTGGCTGCGCAGCAGCTGTTCTTCCGCCTTGTGGCGGCACTCGAGCAGGGCCTGGTAGTCGATGGTCGGCTCGATGCGGTCGTTGGCATTGGCCCCATCGGCCTGCTGGCTGAGGACAGGGCAGATCCGCTCACGGATGGTTCTAACCAGGGCGATTTCGGCCTTCATCGCCTGCTCGGCCAGGGCATTGCGTTGATCCAGCAGGTTCCGACACGCCTCCAATTCAGCCGCCAGCACCGGAGCTGTCAGCCAACAGCAGGCCAGCGAGAGGGTCAGGACGTGGCGCATCAACGTGATCGAGGTTGTGGCAGTTGGAAACAGTGCGACCTGCGAAATCGAGAACGCTCAGCCGAAGGCGCACCTCCCCTCTCCCGAGCGCACCAGCACCTTGTCATTTCAGTGGCGCTGGGATTCGGCGCGGCCAACACGGGTGGTCACCTGGAAGGGATTGAGGTGCAGATGGATGGGGTAATCCATGACATCGTCATTGATGATCAACCAGTCTTCCGTGCTTTCGAGGACAACACGGATTTCAATGCGATCGGGATCGAAGGACTGGCCCACCCACGCCCAGCACCTGTTGGCGCTTGAGGGGAGAGTCAAGTCTTGGAGGACCGGCATCGGCCGGCGCGGATTTGCTGCGCCCTTGCCCTTGACTCTCCAGACAACAGGAGACTATACGGTGAGGTGGCCTCAACCTGCCGCCATGCGCCCTTCCCGCTTCACGCCAACCTTGATCGGTCTCGCCTCTGCACTCACCGTGGCAGTTCCTGCCCTGGCCCAGATGCCCGGTGGCATGAATCACGAAGGACACCAAGGCATGCCAGGGATGATGGACATGCCTGGGAAGTCTGCCCCTGCTGGATCCGCCCCTGCCCAAGGCGCCCATGCTCATGACGTGGGCCCGGCTGGCTCCACCTACGACCTGCGCTTCATCGACGGCATGGTGCAGCACCACACGGGAGCCCTGCGCATGAGCGAGTTCGTCTTCGGGATCGGCCAGCCCGGTGTTGGGGCGCTCGGAAATTCAATCTGGAGGGATCAGGCCAAAGAGATCCGGGCGATGGGGCTGTGGCGCAAGGCCTGGTATCCCCAGGCCCCCGTTTATCCAGTGACGCTGGCGAGCGGCGGCGATCCAAACAGCCTCGCGGGCCTCACACGCATGAGCCAGGCCCAGATCGACGGCATGCGGATGATGGGCGACGGACCCACAAAGGAGAACCGGGTGGTGTGGTTCCTTGAGGGCATGATCGAGCACCACGCGGGGGCGTTGATGATGGCCCACGATGCCCGGGCCAAGAGCACCAACCCCACCATCCAGCGCTTCGCGCGGGAGGTGATCGTGGCCCAGAGGGGCGAGATCATCGAGCTGCGGCGCATGCTGGCGGTGGAGGGATTGCGCAAACCGGAGTACTACAAATACGACAGGCTCTTTGCCCTCTGAGCCCTCCAGGCAGCCGGGCGCCCGCAAAGGAGTGGCTCTGCTTGAAGGCCAACAGATCAGTCATCCCTTGACTCTCCAGTCGGATGGAGTCTTTAAAATGAGTTCAATCCTTCACCCATTGCCTAGGAATGGACGTGCCGCAACCCGATCCAGATCATTCCACCTCTGGCGGTGCGACCGCGACGCACCGCCAGAGGTGGCTGCTGGCCACGGTCCTGGCCGGGCTCTCCGTGGTTGGCATCGGCTACTGGCTCTCGCCGTCCACCGTCAGGACGTCACTGGCTCGGGGCGCGGCGTCTACTGACGCCTTGGCACCCAGCCGCCAGGTGACGGCCTACCGCACGGCCAGCTGCGGTTGCTGCAAGGGGTGGCTCGACCACCTGCGTGCCAACGGCTTCAGCGTGAAGGATCACGTTGTGGCCGACCTGGAAGCGGTCAAGAGCTCATTGAACGTCCCAGGAGACCTGGCGTCCTGTCACACCGCCAAGGTGGCTGGTTTTGTGATCGAAGGGCACGTCCCTGCCGAGGCGATCGATCAGCTGCTGCGGCAGCGACCGGCGGTGGTGGGAATCGCCGTGCCGGGAATGCCCCTCGGTTCGCCGGGCATGGAATCATCCCTGCGTAGCGAGTCCTACACGGTTTACTCCTTCGGTCGCGATGGCTCCCGCCGCACCTTCCTGCAGATCGAGGCCTGAGGGAGAGATGGTCTTGCATCTTGGTCGCCGTTCCTTTCTTGCCATGGTCGGCGGTGCTTCAGCCATCGCCACCGGCTCAGCCCTGCTGGGACGCTCCGCCCAGGTTCGATCCCAAGGCAGCCCCCCCGCCACAGCCCCGTCCCGTCTGCGTTCCAGCGGCGGACGCCTGGAGCTGGACCTGGTGGCGCAGGACACCAAGGTGGCGATCCCGGGCGGCCCGTCCAGGGCCCTCACCTACAACGGCCTGCTGCCTGGGCCCCTGCTGGAGGCCGAGCCCGGCGATACCGTGCGGATCGAGCTGGTCAACCGCCTGTCTCGCCCCACCAACCTGCATTACCACGGCCTCCACATCTCTCCTGGCGGTAGTGCTGACAACGTGTTCGTGAGCGTGGCCCCCGGCGCAAGCCACAGCTACGCCTTCACCCTGCCGGGCGACCATCCCGCCGGCACCTTCTATTACCACCCCCACCACCACGGCACCACGGCCGATCAGGTGTTCGGCGGCCTCGGAGGGGTGTTCATCGTGCGCGGTGCCCTGGATCAGATCGCCGAGGTGCAGGCCGCCGAGGAGCAGGTGCTCTTCCTCAAGGATCTTCCCCGGCAGGGGGGCTTCAGCCCGATGGGCATGGGGATGATGCTGGGGCGTGAGGGCGAGGTGCTCACCGTCAACGGCCAGGTGAACCCGGCGCTTTCGATCCCCTCAGGGGGTCTGCTGCGGTTGCGGATCGTGAACGCCTCCAATGCCCGCTTCTGGCGGCTGGCCCTCGAGGATCACCCCTTCCACCTGCTCGCCACCGATGGCGGTGCCATTGAGGCGCCGGTGGAGCTGCCGGAACTGCTGCTGGCCCCCGGCGAGCGGGCTGAGGTGCTGGTGCGGGGCGAGCGGACGGGCGGTCGTTACCGGCTGCTGAACCTTCCTTACGCCAGGGGTGCCGGCGGAATGATGGGCGGTATGGGCAGCCGCATGGGCATGGGCATGGGCATGGGCAGAGGAATGGGAATGGGTAGAGGAATGGGAATGGGAATGGGCAGAGGAAGGATGGGATCAGGCTTTGAGCAGCAGGCTCCGGTGCCGATCGCCACCCTGAACTACGCGGGCTCGGTGACGCCTCTGCCGCTGCCCGAGCGCCTGCTGCCGGTGGAGCCCCTGCCGGCGCCGGTGCGCCGCCGCCGCTTCGTGCTCAACCACGGCATGGCCCCCGGCATGGGCATGGTGTTCCTGATCAATGGCCGGGCCTACGAGCACGGCCGCACCGACACCTCCGTGCGCCTCGGTGACACCGAGGAGTGGGACCTGGTGAACGACGGAGTGATGGATCACCCCTTTCACGTGCACATCAACCCCTTCCAGGTGATCAGCCGCAACGGCACGCCGGAGCCGTGGCGCGCCTGGAGAGATGTGGTGCTGCTGCGTCCAGGCGAAACCGTGCGGATTCGCACCCGGTTCGATGATTTCGCCGGACGCACGGTGTATCACTGCCACTTCCTCGATCACGAGGAGCTGGGCATGATGGGCACCCTGGAGATCAGCGCCTGAGCGCTCGCGACCAACCTGGAACGCGCCGCCCCGGGTCACTCCACCTCAAGGCTGCCCCGCACCATGTTCATGCCGCAGTGGAAGGGATAGGTGCCGGCAGCCCTGGCCGGCAAGTCCACGGAGGTGGTGGCATCCAGGGGCAGATCGAGGGATTGGTGGAAATCGGGGAAGATCACCTTCGCCACGCAGCCGCTCGGATCGATCCGGTGAAAGCTGAGCCGCACCGGCTGGCCGGCCTTCACCCGGATCTGCGAGGGGGCATAGCCGCCGTCCACGGTGATGGTGATCTCCTGCAGGCCGTGCTCCCCCTCGCGGGCCGCCACGCCACCACCATGGCGGCCGAGGAACCACCACAGCTCCCAGATGATCAGCGCCATCCCTGCGCCGGCCACCAGGACCTTCAGCAGCACAGGCTGCTCGATGCTGCGCCAGAGCGGCTCGGCGGTGGAGGCGCTGGTGGCAGCGGTGACGGCGACGGCTAGGGCAGGCAGGGGCGACATCAGGGCTGGGAGCGTCATCAGGCCGCCCTCGGCAGGGGCGCAGGCCGGAAGCGGCGCAGC
>NZ_JBSJOW010000005.1:0-252676 GCF_056633055.1 Paraciimarium castrense LEGE 11436
GCTGCCGGAGTTGCAGGGGCGGGTGCTGAAGATGCGCTACGGCATCGATCCGGAGTCGGCGGACGTGGCCGAGCCGATGAGCCTCACCGGCATCGGCCGCGTGCTTGGCATCAGCCGTGACCGGGTGCGCAACCTGGAGCGCGACGGCCTGGCCGGCCTGCGCCGTCTGGGCAGTGCCGTGGAGGCCTACGTGGCGAGCTGAGGGTGACGGCTGCAGGGTTAGGGCGTCGGCCCGGAAAGCCCCGCGGCGCCCTGCTCCTCTTCCCAGCCCATGCCGCATGAGTCGCTGCTGTCCTGGTTGGACCATCGCCGCCAGCTCTGCGTCCTGCATGGGGAAGAGATCCCCTGGCGGCAATCGCGTGAGTGTCCCCCCAGCGGCGGTGCCCTGCGGCACCACTCCGGCGGCGGCTTCAGCATCGTGGCGGTGCAGGCCACCCGCTTCCTGGGCAAATACAACCGCAACATGACCGTGGAGGTGCCGCCGGAGCTGCCCCTCGACACGGCCGAGGGCGATCACTGGGCCCCCCTGCCTGAGGTGTGTGCCCTGTTGGGCACCGACTTCCAGATCGACACCGATGCCCGCTCGGTGCTGGCCAGCTCCGACTGGTCGCTGCCGGCCGGCGGCACGGTGCCCTTCGGCCGCTGGCAGGGGCAGGGGGGATCGGTGAGGGCTTGCTGCGCCCCCATGCCGCCCCCTCCAACCAGGTGATGAGCAGTGACGCAGAGATCCTGTCCACGCTGCAGCAGCTGCGACAGGCCCACCGCTTCCAGGTGCGCTCCAGCGAACGCCCGGTTCGGAGCTGGGATCAGACGATCGTGGCCCAGGAGCGCCAGGCCACGGCGGTGCTGCTGGCCCGCCACGTCAACGGGGTGCCGCACCTGCTGTTCCGCCGCCGCGCTGAGATCGGCTTCCGCGAGGGTTTTCAGTACGGTCCGGCCCTGCAGGATGCCGGCGGCGTCCCCTCGCCGGTGCCGGAACTCGATGCTGAGGAGCTCGTGCTGCAGCAGCTCCTGGGACGGGCCACCCCCTTGCTCGGCAGCCTCCATGCCGATCAAGGAGAGCGCCTCTACCGCTCCATCGCCCGCTACAGCATCGCCCTGATGGCGGAGGACGATGCGCTGCCCAGCTCGCCATCACTGCGCTGGATGACCCTCGGCCAGATCGAGCGGCTGCTCAAGTGCCAGGGCGTGTTCTCCAATGAGGCCCGCAGCCTGGTCACGATGCTGCTGGTTTACCCGTGAGCGCCGTGCTGCCCCCGGCCGCCCGCGTCAGTGTCGTGATCGCCACGTACAAACGGGTGGATGCTCTGCGCAGCACCCTGCGGGCGCTGCGGCTGCAGGCCTGTGCCGACTGGGAGGCCCTGGTGGTGGGCAACTGCTGCGCGCCGGACACAGGCGCCATGCTCGCCGCCCCGGCCGATCCCCGCGTGCGCCACTACAACCTGAGCGAGCGCTTCGGGGAGCAGTCCGGCCCCAACTCCTTCGCTCAGGCGCCGACCCTGAAGCTGGCGACCTGCCAGGAAGAGCCCGATGGTTCGATTCGTCCGGTGTTCATGAAGCGGCTCTCGATCTGCCCCGAGCTCAGGGATCTGCGGCTGATGCTGCGCCCCGAAGACCTCTACGCCGACCCCAGCAGTTTCTGGCTGGTGCGCACGGCCTGTGCCCGCTGCGTCGGCCCCTGGATCCATTCCAGCCGCCTCTGGCGCACCTCCCTGCGCGACTGGCTGCTGCGGGCCTGGCGCCTGGCCGGCATCCGGGTGGTGACCCACAACCACCGCGGCAGCCGCCATCGCTACAACGCCCTCACCCCGGAGCACCAGCGGCTGATCCGCCTGTTCGAATCGCTCAGCCCCGGGCCCTTGCGTGAGCGCCCTCCGCGCAAGCTGCGCCAGAGCGCCGCCCAGCTCGGCCGCCCCATGGCCCGCCGTGGGCGGTCTGCCGGACTCACCCTGGCCCTGCGGCTGCAGGCCGACCCTGAGCGCTACCTGGAGATGTCTGCCTCCGGCCAGCAGCAGGCGCGTTAGGGGGAAGCGGGGGATGCAGGCCGGTTTGGAATCAGCGGTGGTGTGGAGTCTGGAGGCAGCCAAACAGCGGCTCAGTGGCTTGGCGCCCAGGCTGCGCAGCCGTCTGCTGACCTGGTGGCGCCTGGAGGGACGCCATGACCTCCCCTGGAAGCTGCATGCCGATGGCCGCCCGCCCCAGCCCGGCGAGGCCCTCGATCCCTGGGGGATCTGGGTGGCCGAGATCATGCTGCAGCAGACCCAGCTGCAGGTGGCGCTCCCCTACTGGCAGCGCTGGATGGCGGCCTTCCCGAGCCTGGAGGCCCTGGCGGCCGCTGACCAGCATCAGGTGCTGCTGCTCTGGCAGGGCCTCGGCTATTACGCCCGGGCGCGGCGGTTGCATCAGGGGGCCAGGCAGCTGTTGATGCAGGCCCCTCCTGACCAGGGCCCTCAAGGCCAAGCCCCGCGCGACCCCTGGCCGCGGCAGCTGGAGGGTTGGCTGGCGCTGCCGGGGGTGGGCCCCAGCACCGCCGGCAGCGTCCTCTCCTCGGCCTACGACCTGCCCCACCCGATCCTGGATGGCAACGTGCGGCGGCTGCTGGCGCGGCTGCTCGCCTGCCCCCAGCCCCCGGCCCGCCAGCAGGCGGCGTACTGGCAGCTGAGCCACACCCTCCTGGATCGCCGCCATCCCCGCGCCTTCAACCAGGCCCTGATGGACCTGGGCGCCAGCGTCTGCACCCCCCGCCAACCGCGCTGCGGGGTCTGCCCCTGGCAGGGCCACTGCGCTGCCTACGCTGCCGGCGATCCCGCCCGCTTCCCCGTGAAGGATGCCGCCAAGACCGTGCCCTTCCAGGTGATCGGGGTGGGGGTGGTGCTCGACGCCGACGGCCGGGTGCTGATCGACCAGCGCCTGCCGGAGGGTCTGCTGGGGGGGCTGTGGGAGTTTCCCGGTGGCAAGCAGGAGCCGGGCGAGGCGATTGCGGCCACCATCGCCCGCGAATTGCGCGAGGAACTGGCCATCGAGGTGCAGGTGGGGGAGGAGCTGATCTGCCTCGAGCATGCCTACAGCCACAAGCGGCTGCGCTTCGTGGTGCACCTCTGCCGCTGGAGCAGTGGCGAGCCCCAGCCCCTGGCCAGCCAGCAGGTGCGCTGGGTGCGGCCGGAGCAGCTCGCGCAGTTTCCCTTCCCGGCTGCCAATGCCCGTATCATCGCCGCCCTGCAGGAACGGCTTGCCCGGGGGCTGGTGGAGCCCGGCTGACACCGGCTCGGCCCTGGTCCAGCCTGGGGGGAGCTGGCCCCGCTCCCATGGCTGCCCCACCATTGGCTGCTCCGCCCCCGGCCGCCCCACGAGCGCTGGTGCTGTGCCTTGGCGAGGCGCTGGTGGATCGCCTGGGACCCCTGGGCGGCGATCCCGCCAGCGCCCCCCCTGGCGACTGCGACGACCGCCTCGGTGGGGCCCCCGCCAACGTGGCCTGCGCCCTGGCCCGCCTGGGGACGGGGGCGGCCTTCCTGGGCCGGCTGGGGCGTGACCCGGCTGGCGAGGCCCTGGCGGCGCTGTTCCGGGCCCGGGGCGTCGACACCAGCGGCCTGCAGTGGGATGCCCAGCGGCCCACCCGCATCGTGCTGGTGCGCCGTGACCTGGCCGGCGAGCGCCAGTTCGGCGGCTTCGCGGGCGACCGTGGCGAGGGCTTCGCCGATGGGGCCCTGGAGCCGGCGGCCCTGCCGGAGCCGGCGAGCTGGTTGCTGGTGGGAACCCTGCCCCTGGCCGGCGGCGCCGCGGCGGCCCTGGAACGCGCCGTGGAGCACGCCGGCAGCTGCGGCGTAGATCTGGCCGTGGATGTCAACTGGCGACCCACCTTCTGGGATGGCGCGGCGGCGCCGCAGGCGGGGCCCAGGCCAGAGCAGGCCGGGCGCATCCGCGCCCTGCTGCAGCGGGCCGCCCTGGTGAAGTGCGCCGCGGAGGAAGCGCGATGGCTGTTCGGCAGTGCCGATCCGGAGCTGGTGCGGGCGGCCCTGCCCCAGCAGCCGGCCGTGGTGGTCACCGATGGGGCGGCGCGGCTGCGCTGGTGCCTCGGCCACTCCAGCGGCGTCATGGCTCCCTACCGGGTGCCGGTGCTTGACACCACCGGCGCCGGCGATGCCTTCACGGCCGGGGTGCTGCATGGTCTGGTGGCCAGGCCTGAGCTGCTGCAGGGGGATGACGGGTTGGCGGTGGAGCAGCTGATGCGCTTCGCCAGCGCCTGCGGGGCCCTGGTGTGCCAGGGGGCTGGCGCCATCGATCCCCAGCCCAGCGCCGCCCAAGTGGAGGCCTTTCTGGCTGCCCAGCTGAGCGGGCCTCCGCACGGATCGGCGGAGCCCCGCTCCGATCGGGACTAGCGCGCCTCGGACGGGCGCCAGAGCAGGGCCTGGCGGCCGGCCTCGGGGTCGGAGCCGTCCAGCAGCTGCAGCTCCACCCACCAGGCCGTGCCGGGCGGCCGGCTCAGCCGCTCGGGCCATTCCACGGCCAGCACGGCACCGAGCTCAAACGCACTTTCCTCTTCCTGGGCCAGCAGCTCATCGGCCGCGCCGGGCTGCTCCAGCCGGTAGAGATCGAGGTGCACCAGGGGCCGCGCCGCCGCATCGGCTCCCTGCGGCAGGTAGTGCTGGGCCAGGGCGAAAGTGGGGCTGGTGATCGGCTCGCCGATGCCCAGGGCTGCGGCCAGGCCCTGCACCAGGCAGGTCTTGCCGCTGCCGAGGTCGCCCTGCAGGAGCAGCATCGGCGCCTGGGCCACCAGCACCTGGCTCCCGGGCCTGAGCCACTGCGCCAACGCCGCCCCCAGGGCCCGGGTGGCGCTGGCATCGGCGAGCTGCTGGCGGCGCCAGGGCGGGCTGGAGGGGCTCACGCGGATCCGGTGGCTGTCTGTAGATTGCCGCTCAAGCGAGCCCGAAGCCTCGGCGTCTCTGCAGATATTTGCCCAACCATGCCCTCCCAGCCGGGAGTGAGCAGTTCTTCAGGAGTCCCAACCATGGTGGCCAGCCCCACTGCGCCCACGCTGCAGACCACATCGTCGTATGTGATCGCCGACATCGACCTCGCTGACTTCGGTCGCAAGGAGATCGCCATTGCCGAAACCGAGATGCCGGGCCTGATGGCCCTGCGCCGCAGCTTCGGCGCCCAGCAGCCCCTCAAGGGCGCCCGCATCGCCGGGTCGCTGCACATGACGATCCAGACGGCCGTTCTGATCGACACTCTCACGGCCCTCGGCGCCGAAGTGCGCTGGGCCAGCTGCAACATCTTCTCCACCCAGGACCACGCCGCCGCCGCGATCGCCGCCAGCGGCATCCCCGTGTTCGCCTACAAGGGCGAAAGCCTCGATGAATACTGGGCCTTCACCCACCGCATCCTCGAGTGGGGCGATGGCGGCACGCCCAACATGATCCTCGACGACGGTGGCGATGCCACCGGGCTGGTGATTCTCGGCACCAAGGCCGAGCAGGATCCCTCCGTTCTCGATCACCCCTCCAATGAAGAGGAGACCGCCCTCTTCAACAGTATCCGCCAGAAGCTCGCCGCCCAGCCGGGCTTCTACTCCCGCATCCATGCCGCCATCCAGGGTGTCACGGAGGAAACCACAACGGGCGTGGCGCGGCTTTATCAGTTGCAGAAGGCCGGGGAGCTGCCTTTCCCGGCGATCAACGTCAACGATTCGGTCACCAAGAGCAAGTTCGACAACCTCTACGGCTGCCGCGAATCCCTGGTGGATTCGATCAAGCGCGCCACCGACGTGATGGTGGCCGGCAAGGTGGCCCTGGTGATGGGCTACGGCGATGTGGGCAAGGGCTCGGCCCAGTCGCTCAGAGGCCTCGGCGCCACCGTGATGATTGCCGAGATCGATCCCATCTGTGCCCTGCAGGCGGCCATGGAGGGCTACCGCGTGGTGCGCCTCGACGACGTGGTGGCCGATGTGGACATCTTCGTGACCGCCACCGGCAACTTCCAGGTGATCCGCCACGAGCATCTGATCCGCATGAAGGATCAGGCGATCGTGTGCAACATCGGCCACTTCGACAACGAGATCGATGTGGCCTCCCTGAAGCAGTACGCCTGGGACAACATCAAGCCCCAGGTGGATCACATCCTGCTGCCCAGCGGCAACAGGATCATCCTGCTGGCTGAGGGCCGGCTGGTGAACCTGGGCTGCGCCACCGGCCACCCCAGCTTCGTGATGAGCAACTCCTTCACCAACCAGGTGCTGGCCCAGATCGAGCTGTTCACCAAGGGCGATCACTACGGCAAGGAGGTGTACGTGCTGCCCAAGCACCTCGACGAGATGGTGGCCCGCCTGCACCTCGAGAAGATCGGCGCCAGGCTCACCGAGCTCAGCGCCGAGCAGGCCGCCTACATCAACGTGCCGGTGGAAGGGCCCTACAAGCTCGAGCACTACCGCTACTGAGCCACCGGCCAGTTGCCGGCTCTCCAGGGTGGGTGCCCCTGATGAGGGGGCCCTGCTCTCCGCTCAGAAGGGCACTTCCTCCTCACTGGGTTGGCCACCCCCGAAACCGCCACCTTCGAAGCTGCCGCCGCCTCCGCCCATACCGCCCTCGGCGTCGCGGCGGGAGCCCAGCAGCTCGAGGCGATCCACCCGGATCACAGGTTTGGTGCGCTCCTCGCCGCTGGTGCGGTCGGTCCAGCGGTCGAGCTTGAAGCTGCCGATGATCCCCAGCAGGGAGCCCTTGCGCACATAGTCGGCGGCCACCTGGGCCTGCTTGCCCCAGATCTCGAGGTTGAACCAGTCCGGTTCGTCATCGCGGCTGCGCCGGTTCACCGCCAGCGTGAGGTTGGCCACCACGCTGCCGGACTCGAAGTAGCGCACTTCGGGATCGCGGCCGGCACGGCCGACGAGGGTGATGGAATTGACGCCCATAGCGGGTCTCCTTGGTCGATTGGATCAATGATGCGGCACCCCTTGAGGCGCCCTCAGCGGTTCAGTTCCACCCTGGGGTCCGGCTGTAACGCTCCCCGATGGCCCCCGTATGATGCGGGGCTGCCTGAACGGATGTCCGTGTTCTTTCGTCGTTTCCAGTTCTCCCGCGACATCGGCATCGATCTGGGCACGGCCAACACCCTGATGTATGTGTCGGGCAAGGGCATTGTGCTGCAGGAGCCCTCAGTGGTAGCCCTGGATCTGGAGCGCGGCGTGCCTCTGGCGGTGGGCGATGAGGCCAAGCTGATGCTGGGCCGCACCCCCGGCAACATCCGAGCCATCCGGCCGCTGCGCGACGGCGTGATCGCCGATTTCGACGCCGCCGAACAGATGATCAAGACCTTCATCCAGAAGGGCAACGAGGGGCGCGGCATCGTGGCGCCGCGGCTGGTGATCGGCATCCCCAGCGGCGTCACCGGCGTGGAGCGCCGTGCCGTGCGCGAAGCGGGGTTGGCGGGGGCCCGCGAGGTGCACCTGATCGATGAGCCCGTGGCCGCCGCCATCGGCGCCGGTCTGCCGGTGACCGAGCCCGTGGGCACCATGATCGTGGACATCGGCGGCGGCACCACCGAGGTGGCGGTGCTCAGCCTCGGCGGCACGGTGCTGAGTGAATCCGTCCGCGTGGCGGGCGATGAACTCAGTGATTCGATCGGGGTGTACCTCAAGAAGGTGCACAACCTGGTGGTGGGTGAGCGCACCGCCGAGGACATCAAGATCCGGATCGGCTCGGCCTTCCCCGACGACGAGCACGACGAGACCTCCATGGACGTGCGCGGCCTGCACCTGCTCTCCGGCCTGCCCCGCACCATCAACGTGCGGGCCGGCGACATCCGCGAGGCCATGGCCGAGCCCCTCAACGTGATCGTGGAGGCCGTGAAGCGCACCCTGGAGCGCACGCCGCCGGAGCTGGCGGCCGACATCGTTGATCGCGGCATCATGCTGGCCGGCGGCGGCGCCATGGTGCGCGGCATCAGCGACCTGATCAGCCACGAGACGGGCATCCTCACCCACATCGCCGAAGACCCGCTCCTCTGTGTGGTGATGGGCTGCGGCATGGTGCTGGAGGACTACAAGCGGCTGGAGCGCGTGCTCGATACCCCTGACTTCGTGCGCATGGCGGCCTGAGCTCCATGCAGTCGGACCGCCAGCCGCGACTGCCGCCGCTGCGCCGGCTCAGGGCCTTCTGGCCCTGGGCACTGGTGGTGCTGGCCCTGGTGGGGGTACGCCTCAGCAAGGGCGCTGGGCTGAGCGATGCCTATGCCCTGCTCAGCCGCCCGTTCTGGCCAGGCAGTGCCCAGGGGGAGTGGATCAGGTCCGCCCAGCAGCTCGACCAGCAGACCCGCCTCTCGATGCTGGAGGCGGACAACCTGCGGCTGCGGGAGCTGCTGGATCTGCAGCAGGCCGGCGGCAAGGCGATCCCTGCCCCGGTGATCTCCCGCACCGCCGGGGGCTGGTGGCGCCAGCTGGTGCTCGGGCGAGGCTCCCTGCAGGGGGTGGCGCCGGGCCAGGCGGTGGTAGCCCCGGGCGGTCTGGTGGGGCGGGTGGTGAGCGTGACGCCGAGTACGGCCACGGTGGCCCTGCTCACCGATTCCAGCAGCCGGGTGGGGGTGTGGGTGGCCAGGGTCCGGCGCCATGGGCTGCTGGTGGGCCTCGGCACCCCCAGGCCCGTGCTGCGCTTCATTGATCGGGATCTCAATGTGCGCCCCGGCGACGTGATCGTGACCTCCCCGGCCAGCACCCTGGTGCCCCCCAACCTGACGGTGGGGGTGGTGCAGACGGTGAATGAGGACGCGGTGCCGGCCCCGGAGGCCGTGGTGCAGCTCAGCGCCCCCCTGGATGCGGTGGACTGGGTGCAGGTGAGGCCGAAGTGAGCGACGCCATCGCGGAGGCCAGCCCATGAGTGGGCTGGCGCGTCAACGCTGGTGCGCGTCCACGGTGCTGCTGGTGCCCCTGCTCAGCCTGGGGTCCCCGGCCGTCCTGCAGCTCGCGGGGGTGGGTCCGAGCTGGGCCGTGCTCTGGCTGCTGCCCTGGTCCCTGGTGGATGGACCCTGGTCGGGGATGCTGGCGGGGCTGGTGCTGGGCCTGATGCTCGATGCCCTCCAGCTCGGCCCGGTGAGCCAGATCCCGGCGCTGGTGCTGCTGGGCTGGTGGTGGGGGCGGCTGGGCCGCCGGCACCCCCGGCTGGAGCGCAGCTTCAACCTCGGCCTGCTGGCCCTGTTTGGCACTGCCCTGCTGGGCCTCAGCGTGATGCTGCAGCAGCGCTTGGCGGGCCAGCTGGGCGCAGCGCCCCTGCAGGTGCTCACGGCCCAGACCCTGATCACGGCCCTGCTGGCGCCCATGCTGTGCTCGCTGCAGCTGCTGCTCTGGCGCCTGCAGGTTCCAGGACTGCGCAGCGACGTGATGGGAGGTGGAACCCGATGGCCCTGACGCGGAGACAGCTGCTGCGGCTGCTGGCGATGGCCGGTGCTTCGGCCGGGATCAGCGCTGCCCTGGGGGCCTGCGGCGGCGGCGGCGGCGGAGTCGGCCCCGATGGCCGGCGTGAGCTGAACGTGTGGACCCTGGATCTGGCCCCGCGCTTCAACGACTACCTGGCGGCTGTGATCGCGGCCTGGGAGGCCCAGAATCCCGGCATCCGGGTGCGCTGGACCGATGTGCCCTGGGGCTCGGTGGAGCGCAAGCTGCTGGCCGCCGTGTTCGCCCGCACCGCTCCGGATCTGGTGAACCTCAACCCCCCCTTCGCGGCCAACCTGGCCAGCAAAGGGGGCCTGCTCGACCTGGAGCCGGTGCTGCCTGCCGGGGCCGAGCAGCGCTACCTGCCACGGATCTGGCAGGCGGGCCGGCAGGACGGCAGCCAGTTCGCCATCCCCTGGTATCTCACGGCCCGGATCACGATGGCCAACCGGGAGCTGCTGCAGCAGGCTGGCTACCCGGCGCCACCGAGCCGCTGGGATCAGGTGCCCGCCTATGCCGAGGCGGTGCGGCGCCGCACGGGCCGCTATGCCCTGTTCACCACCGTGGTGCCGGACGACTCGGCCGAGCTGCTGGAGTCGATGGTGCAGATGGGCGTGCGCCTGCTCGATGACCGCCGCCGGGCGGCCTTCGACAGCCCCGCTGGCCGGCGGGCCTTTGCCTTCTGGAGTGATCTCTACCGCCGGGGCCTGCTGCCCAGGGAAGTGGTGAGCCAGGGCTACCGGCGTGCCATCGAGCTCTACCAATCCGGGGATCTCGCCCAGGTGTCCACCGGGCCGGATTTCCTGCGCAACCTCCAGACCAACGCCCCCGGCATCGCCGCACGCACCAGCCCCTTCGCGCCCCTCACCGGCGCCGATGGCGCCGCCAACGTGGCTGTGATGAACCTGGTGGTGCCGAAGCAGAGCGCCATGGCCGCGGCCGCGGTGAGCTTCGGGCTGTTCCTCACCAACGCCGACAACCAATACCGCTTTGCCGAGGAGGCCCGGGTGCTGCCCTCCAGCGTTGCGGCCCTGGAGCGGCTGCAGGTCAGCCTGCGCCGGCAGGAGGGCGGTGCCACCGCCGAGCAACGGCTGGTGGAGAGCGCCCGCCTGCTCTCGGCCACCACCCTGGAGCGGGCCCAGGTGCTGGTGCCGGCGATCCCCGGCATCAAGCGACTGCAGACGATCGTCTACACCCAGCTGCAGCGCGCCATGCTGGGCCAGAGCGACAGCGACACGGCCCTGGCCACGGCGCGGCAGGACTGGGACCGCTATGCCGCGTCCCGTTGGCCCTGAACCGCGTAGCAGCAGCACCCGCTTCTGTCTGTTTCTGCAGAAATGCTTAAGCCTGGGCAGAACGGCACTGCCGGAGCCGATCTGGGGGATGACCTAACGCCTCTCTCAGGGGTATGGTTGCGATTCTTCATCCCCAGGCGCTGCGCCCATGCCCTCCGCGGACATGTCGATCACGCCAGCGGAGCCCAAGGCCACGCTGCTCGTAGTCGACGACGAGGCGGCCGTGAGGCGGGTGCTGCTGATGCGTCTCCAGCTGGCGGGCTACCGCGTTCTCTGTGCTGAGGACGGCGAAGAGGCCCTCACGCTTTTTCACCAGGAGCAGCCCGATCTGGTGGTGCTCGATGTGATGCTGCCCAAGCTGGATGGCTTTGCCGTCTGCCGGCGGCTGCGGGCTGAATCGTGCGTGCCGATCATTTTTCTCTCGGCCCTCGATGCCATCGCCGAGCGGGTGTCCGGCCTCGACCTCGGCGCCGACGACTACCTGCCCAAGCCCTTCAGCCCCAAGGAACTTGAGGCGCGCATCGCCACGATTCTGCGGCGGGTGGGCCGGGGCTCGGCCGCCAGTGAGCCGCGGGAGATGCCCAGCGGCAGCGGCGTGCTGCGGCTCGGAGACCTGGTGGTGGACACCAACCGCCGCCAGGTGACCCGCGAAGGCGACCGCATCGCCCTCACCTACACGGAGTTCAGCCTGCTGGAGCTGCTCTTCCGCGAACCCGGCCGCGTTGTGCCCCGGGCCGAAATCCTCGAGCAGCTGTGGGGCTATCCGCCCCGCCGCGCCGCGGACCTGCGGGTGGTGGATGTCTATGTGGCCCGGCTGCGGGGCAAGCTGGAGCCCGATCCCCGCAACCCCGAGCTGATCCTCACGGTGCGGGGCACCGGCTACGCCTCCCAGCGCCTTGGCGACGTGGGCCTCAGCGCCGCGGGCTGAGCCCAGCCGCAGCTGGGCTCCTCTCCTGCAGGATGGCTGCCAGCTGAGATCCTCATTCCCTTGTCGGAGCTGCGCAAGACCCGCCTGGAGAAGGCCCACACCCTGGCTGAGCTCGGCAAGGGGCCCTACGCGCTGCGTTTTGCCCCCACCCACCGCACGGCCGACCTGCAGGCCACCTACGCCGACCTGGCCAACGGCGCCGAGGATGGGACTCCGGTGTGTGTGGCCGGCCGGGTGATGACCCGCCGGGTGATGGGCAAGCTCGCCTTCTTCACCCTGGCCGATGAGAGCGGCCCGATTCAGCTGTTCATCGACAAGGCCACCCTGGCGGCCAGCGATCCCGAGGCCTTCCAGCAGCTCACCTCCCTGGTGGATGCCGGCGACCTGATCGGCGTGGAGGGCAGCCTGCGCCGCACCGACCGCGGCGAGCTGTCAGTGAAGGTGACCGGCTGGACCATGCTCTGCAAGGCCCTGCAGCCCCTGCCGGACAAGTGGCATGGCCTGGCGGACGTGGAGAAGCGCTACCGCCAGCGCTACCTCGATCTGATCGTCTCCCCCCACACCCGTGAGACCTTCCGGCGCCGGGCCAGGGCGATCGGCGCCCTGCGCCGCTGGCTCGACGAGCGCGGTTTCTTCGAGATCGAGACCCCGGTACTGCAGAGCCAGCCCGGCGGCGCCGATGCCCGCCCCTTCGAGACCCACCACAACACCCTCGACCTGCCCCTCACCCTGCGCATCGCCACGGAGCTGCACCTGAAGCGCCTGGTGGTGGGCGGCTTCGAGCGGGTCTATGAGCTGGGCCGCATCTTCCGCAACGAGGGGGTGAGCACCCGCCACAACCCGGAGTTCACCTCGGTGGAGGTGTACCAGGCCTATGCCGACTACACCGACATGATGGAGCTCACCGAGGCGTTGATCGCCCATGTGTGCCAGGAGGTGTGCGGCGGCACCGTGATTCCCTACCAGGGCAGCACGATCGACCTCACCCCCCCCTGGCGGCGGGCCACCATGCTTGAGCTCGTGCAGCAGGCCACCGGGCTCGACTTCAGCCTGTTCAGCAGTCGGGAGGAGGCCGCCGCCGCCATGGCCGCCCAGGGCCTTGAGGTGCCGGCCCTGGCCGATTCAGTGGGCCGCCTCCTGGTGGAGGCCTTTGAGCAGCGGGTGGAGGAGAGCCTGATCCAGCCCACCTTCGTGCTGGATTACCCGGTGGAGAACTCTCCCCTGGCCAGGGCCCACCGCAGCAAGCCCGGCCTGGTGGAGCGCTTTGAGCTGTTCATCGTGGGCCGCGAGACCGCCAATGCCTTCAGCGAGCTGATCGATCCGGTGGATCAGCGGCAGCGGCTGGAGGCCCAGCAGCTGCGCAAGGCGGCCGGCGACCTGGAGGCCCAGGGCGTGGACGAGGACTTTCTCCAGGCCCTGGAGGTGGGGATGCCCCCCACCGGCGGTCTCGGCATCGGCATCGACCGCCTGGTGATGCTGCTCACCGACAGCGCCTCGATACGCGATGTGATCGCCTTTCCGCTGCTACGACCCGAGTTACAGCGGAGCCGGGACGGCGAGGACGGTTGAGCGGCGGGGCGCAATGAGATAATTGCACCGGTAGGCAATCTTCCCCAATGGGGGCAGCGATTCCATGAGTGGCGAGCGCGTCGGTTTTCGCTTCCAGCACGCAGATGCGGTGGTGAAGCGCAACCCCCAGGGCCGCTCTCGCCGCGGCTGGGTGATGGAGCCGGTCGAGCAGACCACCAGCCGGGGCACCAAGATGCCCGCCTATCGGATCCGCTGGCGGGACAGCGAACGCCCCGAGATCGTGCTGCAGCACATGCTGATCGCCGATCCCGACCCCACCCCCCCACCCGAGGGCGTCAGCCTGGTGCCCCCCGCCCCCAAGGCTTGAGCCGGTAACCAGGGCCTAGGCGGGTCGCTCAGCCCTGGCGGCGCCGCAGACGTTCCAGGTCCTGTTCCGCTTCGAAGGCGGCCCAGTCCCGCTCCAGGTCGGCGCCGCCGGCGGCCCGGCGGGCCTGGCTCTGGCGGGCGGCCAGCTCAGCGATTCCCTGCTCGATCTCCGCGAAGCGGCTGCCCAGGGCGGCGAGTTCCTCCCAGTGGCGCCGGCCCTGCAGCATCAGCGCCTCGACCCGCGCCTCGGCCCGGTCGGCCAGGGCGCCGGCGCCGGCGGATCGGGCCTTGAGGATGCGGGCCTGCCAGGAGCGGATCTCCTCGGCCAGCTGCAGCAGCCCCTGGCGCTGGCGCTCGGCCTGGCTCTGCAGGGCCCGGCGCTGGGCCAGCAGGTCGCGGCGCTGGTCGCGATCGTTCTGATCCCGCAGCAGGGCTTCCTGCTCGGGGTTGGCGGCCAGAAAGGCCTCCAGCTGGGTCTCCAGCCGGGCCTCCAGATCCTCCAGCCAGCTCATAGCGGCGGCTGAACCGGCGTGGGCTCACCCTCGGGGGTGGTGAGCAGCGGCGCCTCAATCTCCTGCTGCAGGGGTGTGATCGCGGCCTCCCGGGAACAGAGCAGCAACTGCGTGAGGCGCGCTACGGCCCCCTCGCCCAGGCTGGCATCGCCGATCCGGTCAAAGGCCCGGCGGTAGAGCTCCTCCAGCTCGCCCACCAGCTCCTCGCGCACCTGGCGCATCGCCGCCCGCTGTTCTTCCCGGCTCATGGTCAGCTCTCCCGCTGCTCTGGCGCAGTCCGCTCTGAGTCTGCTCCCTGGGGGACGCCCCGGCCCTGCGCCTCCGGCACCAGCAGGTGCAGCGACAGGTCGCCGGCGGGGTCGCTCCAGCGCCGCACGGCCCGCCAGCCCGCCGCTGCCGCCAGGGCGGTGAAGGCCTCGGGGCTGTACTTGACGCTGTATTCGGTGATCAGCTCCTCGCCCGCCCCGAACCGCCAGCGGCGGCCGGCCAGCTGCACCTCCTGCTCCTGCCGGCTCACCAGGGCCATGGCGATGCGGCTGTGGTCGGCTTCCCAGCGGGCCCGGTAGGTGAAGGCGCTGGGATCGAAGCTGCCGCCCAGGTCGCGGTTGAGGCGCACCAGCAGGTTGCGGCCGAAGGCGGCTGAGGCCCCGGCCGCATCGTTGTAGGCCGCCTCCAGCTGGGCCCTGTCCTTGGGTTGGTCGATGCCGATCAGCAGGCAGCTGCCGGGGCCGAGCAGCCGGCTGAACTGCTCCAGCAGCCGCCTGGCCTGGTCGGGGCTGAAGTTGCCCAGGGAGCTGCCGGGGTAGAAGCCCAGCAGGCGCTCGCCCTGCAACAGGGGGTGCTCGGGCAGCTGGGCCAGCAGGCTGTAGTCACAGCAGATGCCGAGCACGGGCACGGCCGGGTGCTGGGCCTGCAGGGCCTCGCAGGCGCCGGCCAGGTGGCTGGCGCTGATGTCCATCGGCACGTAGGCCGGTGGTCGCAGCGCCCTCAGCAGCGGCGCCACCTTGCGGGCATTGCCGGCGCCGAATTCCACCAGCACGCCCTCGCCCAGGGCCGCGGCGAGCTCGTCTGCCCGGCTCTCCAGCAGGGCCGTTTCCACCCGGGTAAGGCTGTATTCAGGCTGGGCGCAGATCGCCTCGAACAGGCGGGAGCCCTCGGCGTCGTAGAGGAGCCAGGCGGGCAGCTGCCGCGGCTGCCGGGCCATGCCCTCGCTCACCAGGCGCACCATGTCGGCTGGCTCGGGGTGCAGGTCGATCAGCTCGGTGGGGGTGGCCGTGGCGGCGGCAGGGCGGCTGGCGGGGGCGGATGGCGGAGCGGTCACGCGGCTGAGGGGCTGGAGGGGCTGGGGTGATCGGGCGGGCTGGCCAGGTCGGGGCGGGCTTCGGGGCGGTCCTGGGCCAGCCGCAGGCCGGAGGCCATCCAGCGGCAGCCAGGCGGGAAGAAATTGCGGTAGGTGGGTCGAGCATGGCCCGGGGGCGTCAGGTAGGAGCTGCCGCGCAGCACCATCTGGGAGCTCATGAATTTGCCGTTGTATTCGCCCACGGCTCCCGGGGCGGCGCGGAAGCCCGGATAGGGGCGGTAGGGGCTGGCGGTCCACTGCCAGAGCAGGCCATGGGCCTGGGGCAGGCGCCCGGCCAGGGCTTCCCACTCGGCCTCCGTGGGCAGGCGGGCCCCGGCCCAGCGGGCAAAGGCGTCGGCCTCGAACCAGCTCAGGTGACGCACGGGCGCCTCGGGGTGCAGCGGCTGCGGGCCCGCCAGGGTGAAGGCATAGGGCTCGGCCGTGCCGTCGCGCCAGTAGAGGGGGGCCCGCCAGCCCTCGGCCCTGGCCAGGGCCCAGCCCTCGCTCATCCACAGCTCCGCTCGGCTGTAGCCCCCATCGGCGATGAAGGCGGCGTAGGCGCCGTTGGTCACCAGCCGCTCGGCGAGCGCGAAGGGGTCTAGCCACTGGCGATGCCTGGGCGCCTCGTTGTCGAAGTGGAAGCCGGCGCCCTCGTGGCCGATCTCCAGCAGCCCGCCGGGGTGCTCCAGCCAGCCGGATGCCGACGGGGAGGCTTCGCCGCCTGCAACCCAGGCGCTGCGGAAGCGCTCCTCGGGTTCGGCCGCGTAGCAGGGCTCGAGGGGATTGCGGCTGAAGCCGTCCAGGAGGTCCATCAGCAGCAGTTCCTGGTGCTGCTGCTCGTGCTGCAGGCCCAGTTCCAGCAGTTCGTGGCTGCTGGATGACGGGCCCGGGCCTGGCTCCTGCTCCAGTGGCCCGTGCTGCTCCAGCAGCCTTTCCAGGGCCTGATCCACCTGCTGGCGCCAGGCCAGCACGGCCTCGATCGGCGGGCGGCTCAGCAGCCCCCGCTCGGGCCTGGGGTGGCGGGCGCCGATCGTGTCGTAGTAGCTGTTGAACAGGAAGCCCCAGGCCTCGGGCGCCGCCGTGAAGCCCAGCTCCGCGCCGGCCGCCTGCTGGGGCCGGAGCACGAAGGTCTCGAAGAACCAGGTGGTATGGCCCAGGTGCCACTTGGGCGGACTGGCGTCGGCCATGCCCTGCAGGCAGAGGTCTTCCGGCTGCAGCGGTGCGATCAGATCCAGGCTGTGCTGACGCACCTGACGGAGCCTGGCCGGCAGGCCTGTGGTCATGGGAGTGCCGGGTGCAGGCCCGACCTTAGGGAGGTTGCCTACGATCCCGCCAGGCGGCGGTCACGGCATGGGGCAGATCACTCAGGGCTTCGTCGGGGCGGTGGGTCACACCCCCCTGATCCGCCTGCATGCCCTGAGTGAGCTCACGGGCTGCGAGATTCTGGGCAAGGCGGAGTTCATGAACCCCGGCGGCTCGGTGAAGGACAGAGCCGCCCTGGGCATCCTGCTGGAGGCTGAGCAGGAGGGTCTGCTGCGGCCCGGGGGCACCGTGGTGGAGGGCACGGCGGGCAACACCGGCATCGGCCTCACCCACCTCTGCAATGCCCGCGGCTACCGCGCCCTGATCGTGATTCCCGACACCCAGTCGGCCGAGAAGATCGGGCTGCTGCGCAGCCTCGGGGCCGAGGTACGCACCGTGCCCGCCGTGCCCTACCGCGACCCCAACAACTACGTGAAGCTCTCGGGCCGCATCGCCGCCGAAACCCCCGGGGCGGTGTGGGCCAATCAGTTCGACAACCTGGCCAACCGCCGCGCCCACTACAGCTCCACCGGCCCCGAGATCTGGGAGCAGACCGACGGCCGGATCGATGCCTGGGTGGCGGCCACCGGCACGGGCGGCACCTACGCCGGCGTGGCCCTGTACCTGAAGGAACGCAACGCCGCCGTGCGCTGTGTGCTCGCCGATCCGGAGGGCAGCGCCCTCTACAGCTGGGCCAGCAGCGGCGAGCTGTGCAGTGAGGGCAGCTCGATCACCGAGGGGATCGGCAACAGCCGCATCACCGCGAACCTCGAGGGGGCGCCGGTGGATGACGCCGTGCGCATCGTCGACCAGGCCGCCCTCGACACCATCTATGGCCTGCTCTGGCAGGAGGGCCTGTTCCTGGGGGGGTCGGTGGGCATCAACGTGGCCGCGGCTGTGGAGACGGCCCGCCGCCTCGGCCCAGGCCACACGATCGTCACCGTGCTGTGTGACAGCGGCGACCGCTACCGCTCCCGGCTCTATGACCGGGAGTGGCTCGCCACCAAGGGGTTGCGGCAACCTGAGCGGGCCCTGGCCGCGGCCGGCTGATGCCCCCTGATTCCGCTCCTGCCTTGCAGCCGGGTGTGCTGATCGGCGATCGTTACAGGCTCGATCAATGCCTCAGCCAGGGAGCCCAGGGCAGCCTCTGGCGCGCCCGCGACCAGCTGGCCGGCGACGGCTTCGTGGCTTTGCGGCGGCTGGAGCCCAGCATTGACCAGGCCGCCGCCCTGGCCCGCTGGGGCCAGCTGCAGGGGGTGCTCCATCC
Source organism: Paraciimarium castrense LEGE 11436 (assembly GCF_056633055.1). Taxonomy (NCBI): domain Bacteria; kingdom Bacillati; phylum Cyanobacteriota; class Cyanophyceae; order Synechococcales; family Prochlorococcaceae; genus Paraciimarium; species Paraciimarium castrense. The sequence goes on from NZ_JBSJOW010000005.1 coordinate 17,955, forward strand.
CCAGGTGCCACGGTTGGGCAGCGCGGTGCGGGACGCTGACGCCCTCTGGCTGGTGCGGGAGTGGCAGGCGGGCCGCACCTACCAGCAGCTGATCGAGGTGCGGGCCGAACGGCAGATGGTGTTCGGTGCCGGCGAGGTGCTGTTGCTGGTGCGCCAGCTGCTGCCCGTGCTGGCGGTGCTGCATGGCCAGGAGCTGGTGCACGGCGATCTCTGTCCGGCCAACCTGCTGCGGCGCGACAGCGACGGCCTGCCCGTGCTGCTCGACTACGGGCTGGTGGCGGGCGGCGTGGTGGTGACTCCCGGCTATGCGCCGCCGGAGCTGGCCCACAGCTCCAGGCCCGAGGCCTGGATGGACCTGCATGCCCTCGGCGTGACGGCTCTGGTGCTGCTGAGTGGCGATGCGCCGGCCACCCTGCTCGATCCGGTCACGGCCCAGTGGCGCATGCCCGCCGCCCTGTCCGCTGAGCCGGATCTGCAGAACACCCTGCAACGGCTTCTGCAGCGCCAGCCGGATCAGCGCTTCGCGTCGGCCAGCCAGGCGCTCACGGCCTTTCAGGCCCTGGCCATGCCTGAGTCCACCGGCCCGGTGCCCCGGGCCGACCGCACCGTGGTGCTGGTGCCGCCGCCGGTGCGGGAGCCGGCCAGCTCGGTGGCAGCCGCCAGGGACAGCGCCGGCCCCCCAGGCGCCGCTGCTGCGGCCTCCCTGGCCGCGGCCGCCCCGCTGGCCGCCGCCCCTGCCGCTCCGCCGGAACTGCCGCCCCTGCGCTCCCCCGCGGCCGCCACCCCGGCCCGCAGCCGTGGTCAGGCCAGGGATGAGGCCGCTGAGGGCGGTCTCTGGCCAGTGGTGATGGCGCTGGTGCTCTCCGCCGTGGTCGGCACGGCGCTCGGTTGGTGGTGGCTCAGCCGCGGCCGCCAGGCGGCGCCCACGGCCCCGGATGCGGCCCTGCAGCTGCCCGACAGCCTCCCTCCTGGCGAAGTGGACCAGCGCCAGCAGCTGCTCAACCGGCTGCGGGCCCTGCAGGTGGATCGCACCTGGTTTCTGAAGCTGGTGGACGCCAGCCTGCTGGCCCAGTTCCCGGAGCGGGGCGGGCGCCCGCCCAGCGACTCCCTGGAAGACGCGCCCCTGCGCAAGGTGTGGAACGACCTGGCCGAGGAGTGGCTGGCCCGGGTGGAGCAACTGCCGCTGGAGATCCGCCGTCGTCTGGGCGGCTTCAGCAACGCCGACTGGCAACGCCGTCAGCAGAGTCTGGCCAGCCAGGGCATCAGCCCCCAGGTGCTGCTCCAGCTGGTGTCGGGCAATGCCCAGAGTCTGCTGCGCGGCCGCCAGGGCACGGCGATCCCGGCGGAGCCGTTCCGCCAGCTCTGGTTTGCCGCCGCGGAGCAGATCCTCGGCAGCATGCAGATCGAAGCGATCGAAGCCCGGCCCCTGCAGACCCAGACGATCTCGGCCTCGGTGGAGGCCGGCGGAGCGCGGCTCTTCCCGGTGCGGCTCACCCCGGGCCACCGGCTGGTGCTGGGGGTGAATGGCTCGCCCCTGATGGCGATGAGCGTGTTCAGCGCCGACGGCACGCTGCTGGAGCCCAAGGGCCCGCTGCGCGTGGTGAGCCTGCCGGCTCAGAAGGCCTCCCCGGTGCAGCTGCTGGTGACCAATGAGGGGGTCGCGCCGGCGTTGATCACCCTGTCGCTGCGGGCCGATCTGCCCGTGCCGAGCGCCCCTCCGGAGCCCCCCACCCCGGTAGCGCCGGAGCCTGCCGGGACGCAGGACTCGCCGCCGCGCTCAGCTCCTGCTTTGACCCGACCTGAGGATCCCCCTGACGGCGGCCCTCCGCTGCCCCGGGATCCCTCGCCCGCGGCCGGCAACTCCCCCAACGGAGACGACGGGCCGGGCGAGCCGGGTCCCTAGAGCCGGGCGATGGCGGAGCGGGTGTCCTTGGCCTCCTGTTTGCGCCGCTCCTCCTGCCGTTTGTCGTGCAGCTTGCGGCCCTTGCCCAGGCCCAGGGACACCTTGATCCAGGAGCCGTGCAGGTGCAGGTTGAGCGGGATCAGGGTGAGGCCCTTCTGCTCCAGGGCCACGCGCAGCCGCTCGATCTCGCGGCGGTGGGCCAGCAGGCGGCGCACCCGCAGCGGCTCGTGGTTGAAGTAGGCGCCGGCATGGCTGTGGGGCGAGATGTGCACGTTGTGCAGCTGCAGCTCGCCGTTGCGGATCAGACAGAAGCCGTCGCGCAGGTTCGCCTGACCCGCCCGCACCGATTTCACCTCCGTGCCGAGCAGCTCGATGCCGCATTCGAGGTCGTCGAGGATCTCGTACTGGTGCCGGGCGAAGCGGTTGTCGGCCAGCAGGCGCCGCGCCGCATCCCGCTGGGCCCTGGCGGCCAGCTTCTTGGTGCCGCCCTTGGCCATGGTTTCGCTCTCGCTGCGCGCCTGCTCCACTGCCGACCCTAGGTGCCCTGCAGGCCGCCCCAGGCGGCACAGCGGCTGGGCGGGGCCGGTACCCTCCAGCCATGGCGATCGTCTCCTCCGGATCCCAGGGCCAGCACCCTCGCCGCAGCGGCGCTGGCTCCGGCCAGCGGCTGGTGGATCCCCAGGCTGATGCCGAGACTGACCCCCGGTCCGAGACTGAACCCCGGCCCGAGGCTGCCCCCGAGGCTCCCCAGGCCCGCGAGGACTCGCTGCGCCCGCGTCGCCTGGCCGACTACATCGGCCAGGGAGAACTCAAGCAGGTGCTCGGCATCGCCATCGAGGCCACCCAGGCCCGCGCCGAGGCCCTCGATCACGTGCTGCTCTACGGCCCCCCGGGCCTGGGCAAGACCACCATGGCCCTGGTGCTGGCCGAGGAGCTGGGGGTGCGCTGCCGCATCACCAGCGCGCCGGCCCTGGAGCGCCCCCGCGACATCGTGGGTCTGCTGGTGAACCTGCAGCCCCGCGAGCTGCTGTTCATCGATGAGATCCACCGGCTCAGCCGGGTGGCCGAGGAGCTGCTCTATCCGGCGATGGAGGACTTCCGCCTCGATCTCACCGTGGGCAAGGGCACCACCGCCCGCACCCGCAGCCTGCCGCTGCCGCCCTTCACCCTGGTGGGGGCCACCACCAGGGCGGGCTCGCTGAGTTCGCCGCTGCGGGATCGCTTCGGTCTGATCCAGCGGCTGGAGTTCTACGGCCTGCAGGACCTGCAGGCCATCGTGCAGCGGGCGGCCGGGCTGCTGCGCCTGCAGCTTGAGCCCGAGGCGGCCCTGGAGGTGGCCCGCCGCTGCCGGGGCACGCCGCGGATCGCCAACCGGCTGCTGCGCCGGGTGCGGGATGTGGCGGCCGTCAACGGTGAGCCCTTGATCACGGCGGCCCTGGTGGACCAGGCCCTCAGCCTGCACCGCGTCGACGGCCGCGGCCTCGACGCCCACGACCGTCGCCTGCTGCGGCTGATGCTGGAGGCCTACGGGGGCGGCCCGGTGGGGCTCGACACCCTGGCCGCCGGCCTCGGCGAGGACCCCGCCACCCTCGAGGCCGTGGTGGAGCCCTATCTGCTGCAGCAGGGCCTGCTGCAACGCACCCCCCGGGGGCGCTTGCTCACACCGGCCGGCCGCGCCCATCTCGACGCCCAGGGCGCCATCGCATGAGCTGGCGAGCCCTCGCTACCCGCCTGTCGAGGCTTCTGCTGGCCACCGGGTTGGTGCTGCTGGTCTGGCTGGGCAGCGCTGCCGCTGTTGGTGCCGATGGGGGTACCGGTGGAGGGGCCGCAGGTGCCGAGCCGGATCCCGCCGCCCACGAGAGGCTGTTCGAGCAGGCTCTGCTGGCCAGCCGTCAGGGGCGCTTCGGCGAGGCCCTGCCCCTGTGGGATCAGGTGCTGACCCTGGCGCCCGGCGACGCCGCCGCCTGGAGCAACCGCGGCAATGTGCGCCTGGCCCTGGGCGATGCCGAGGCGGCGATTGCCGACCAGAGCCGCGCCGCAGAGCTCGATCCGGCCAGCCCCGACCCCCACCTCAACCGCGGCACCGCTGAGGAGTCGCTGGGGCGCTGGCAGGCCGCCGCAGACGACTACCACTGGATCCTGGAGCGCGATCCGGCCGATGCCTCGGCCCTCTACAACCTCGGCAATGTGCTGGGCTCCCAGGGCGACTGGCCGGCGGCCCGGGCCAGCTTCGAGGCGGCGTCGCTGGCCCGGCCGGGCTTTGCGATGGCCCGCTCCAGCGCCGCCCTGGCCGCCTTCCAGCTGGGCGATCGCGCCGGCGCTGAACAGGCCCTGCGCTCGCTGATCCGCCGCTATCCCCTGTTCGCCGACGCCCGCGCCGGCCTCACGGCCCTGCTCTGGCAACAGGGCCACCGCGGCGAGGCCGAGAGCAACTGGGCGGCCGCCTCGGGCCTCGATCCCCGCTACCGCCAGGAAGAATGGTTACGGCAGACGCGGCGCTGGCCGCCCGCTCCGGTGGAGGCTCTCCAGCAGTTCCTGGCCCTCTCCTGAGCCGCACCCCCCTGAGCTGATCCCCTGATGCCCACCAGCCCCACTCCTCTTGCGGCGACCTCTGGCCAGGCCGGCGGCTCCGGTGCCGGCTTCAGCTGGCAGTGCCTGGGCCTGGAGGCGGAGCTGCAGGCCGTGCTGCCGGAGCTGATCCAGCTGCGCCGCCACCTGCATCGCCACCCTGAACTCAGTGGCCACGAGCAGCAGACGGCGGCGCTGGTGGCCGGGGAGCTGCGCCGCTGGGGCTGGCAGGTGCGCGAGGGGGTGGGCCGCACCGGCGTGCTGGCCGAGCTGGGGCCGGCTGGGGCTGGCCCGGGCGCCGATCCCTCCGATTCCACCGCTTCCTGCGTCGTGGCCCTGCGGGTGGACATGGATGCCCTGCCGGTGGAGGAGCGCACCGGGCTCGACTACGCCTCCACCACGCAGGGCCTGATGCACGCCTGTGCCCATGACCTCCACACCAGCGTGGGCCTGGGGGTGGCCCGCCTGCTCAGTGCGGTGGCCCAACGGCAGCCCCAGCTGCTGCGTCACCGGGTGAGGCTGTTGTTCCAGCCCGCTGAGGAAACCGCCCAGGGAGCGGCCTGGATGAAGGCCGACGGGGCCGTGCAGAACGTGGCGGCCCTGTTCGGCCTGCATGCCTTTCCGAGCATTCCGGTGGGCATGATCGGCGTGCGCAGCGGCAGCCTCACGGCGGCGGCGGGCGAGCTGGAGGTGGAGGTGCTGGGGGAGGGGGGCCACGGCGCCCGGCCCCACCAGAGCACCGATGCCATCTGGATCGCGGCCAGGGTGGTGAGTGGGCTGCAGGAGGCGATCTCGCGGCGGCTCGATGCCCTGCATCCGGTTGTGGTGAGCTTCGGCCGGATCGAGGGGGGCAAGGCCTTCAATGTGATCGCTGACCACGTGCGCCTGCTGGGCACGGTGCGCTGCCTCGACAACGACGTGCACGCCCAGCTGCCTGCCTGGATCGAGGAGACGGTCCACGCCCTGTGCCGGGGCCATGGCGGTGAGGCCCGGGTGCGCTACCGCTGCATCTCGCCGCCCGTGCAGAACGATGCGGCCCTCACCCAGCTGGTGGCGGAGGCCGGCTGTGAGGTGCTGGGCAGCCAGCAGGTGCAGTGGCTGGATCAGCCGTCTCTGGGGGCGGAGGACTTCGCCGAGCTGCTCGACGGCATCCGCGGCACGATGTTCCGCCTCGGGGTGGCGGGGCCCGACGGCTGCGCCCCCCTGCACAGCAACACCTTCGCCCCCGATGAGGGCGCCCTGGCGGTGGGCGTGCGGGTGCTCACCCTGAGCCTGCTGCGCTGGATGGAGCGGCCCCGATGAGTCCCCCCGTTGCAACCCGCCAGCGCCCGCTGCTGCACACCATGCTGGCCCTCTCGGCCCCGCTGCTGCTGGTGGTGGCCCTGGTGGTGCTGGCCCAGCGCCGCGGCCCCGACCGCTGGCAGGCGGTGCCGGCGCTGGTGATCGGCACGGCGCTGCTCGGCACCAGTCTTCACAGCCGCCGCAGGCGGCGCCGCTCGTTGCTGGCGGCCCTGCGCCAGGGCCGGCCATCCGCCAGGCTGGAGCCATGAGCGAAGCTTCCGACCCCCGCCCCCAGAACCAGCCCGCCGACCTTCCGGCGCTGGAGGAGGCCATCCTCTCCGGTGATCCCTCCCGTTCCATGCCGGCCCTGGTGGGGCTGCGGGAGGTGCCGGATGAGCAGGCGGTGCCGCTGCTGCTGCGGGGGCTGGAGCAGTCGGCCTTCATCGTGCGCTCCCTGAGCTGCGCCGGCCTGGGGGTGAAGCAGACCGAGGCCGGCTGGGAGGCCCTGGTGCAGGCCGTGCACCACGACGAGGACGCCAACGTGCGCGCCGAGGCGGCCAATGCCCTGGTGAGCTACGGGCTGGAGCGGGCCTGGCCCGTGGTGCTCGAGGCCTTCCGGGCCGACACCCAGTGGCTGCTGCGCTGCAGCGTGCTCTCGGCCGTGGCGGAGCACCCCGAGGCGCGGGCGGCGGATCTGCTCGAACTGGCGGAACTGGCCCTGGCCGATGCCGACGACACCGTGCGGGTGGGGGGCACCGAGATCCTCGGCCGCCTGGCGCAGCAGAGCCCGGCCCCGGCTGATGCCGGCGTGGTTGAGCGGGCCAGAACCCTGCTCAGCGGCCTGCAGCAGGACGGCGACCACCGGGTGGTGGCAGCGGCACTGAACGGACTGCAGGGCAATCCAGCCCAGGGCTGAGGGCCGCGGCAAGGCGCAGCCGGGGCAACCTTGCTAGCTTTTTGCTGTCACTAGGGGTGCCCCGCACACGCCACTTCCGGCGGGTGTTGCCAGGGCTGAGATCACACCCTCCGAACCTGATCCGGGTCATGCCGGCGCAGGGAAGTGTGCCGAATCCAACCGTGGTCCGCCTGGTCCCGGGAGTGTTCGGATCCGGAGTCGTGCCTTCCCATCCCCTGGCCCCCGGTCCGTTTGCACCCCCTTCCCGAGCCGATCATGCGCAGCGCCTGGATTGAGAAGCGTCGTGGCGACGCCAACGTGTCCCAGATGCACTACGCCCGCCAGGGCGTGGTCACCGAGGAAATGGCCTTCGTGGCCAAGCGGGAGAACCTGCCTGAATCGCTGGTGATGGAGGAGGTGGCCCGGGGCCGGATGATCATCCCCGCCAACATCAACCACCCCAACCTGGAGCCGATGGCGATCGGCATCGCCAGCCGCTGCAAGGTGAACGCCAACATCGGCGCCTCCCCCAACGCCTCCGACCTCGATGAGGAGGTGGCCAAGCTGCGCCTGGCCGTGAAATACGGCGCCGACACGGTGATGGATCTCTCCACCGGCGGTGTCAACCTCGATGAGGTGCGCACGGCGATCATCAACGCCTCCACCGTGCCGATCGGCACCGTGCCTGTGTATCAGGCGCTGGAGAGTGTGCACGGCTCGATCGAGAAGCTCGACGCCGACGACTTCCTGCACATCATCGAGAAGCACTGCCAGCAGGGCGTTGATTACCAGACGATCCATGCCGGCCTGCTGATCGAGCACCTGCCGCTGGTGAAGGGTCGCCTCACCGGCATCGTGAGCCGCGGCGGCGGCATCCTGGCCCAGTGGATGCTCTACCACCACAAGCAGAACCCGCTGTTCACCCGCTTCGATGACATCATCGAGATTTTCAAGCGCTACGACTGCAGCTTCTCGCTGGGCGATTCGCTGCGTCCCGGCTGTCAGCACGACGCCTCCGATGCCGCCCAGCTGGCTGAACTGAAGACGCTGGGTCAGCTCACCCGCCGCGCCTGGGAGCACGACATCCAGGTGATGGTGGAGGGTCCGGGCCATGTGCCGATGGACCAGATCGAGTTCAACGTCAAAAAACAGATGGAGGAGTGCAGCGAGGCGCCCTTCTACGTGCTCGGCCCGCTCGTCACAGATATCGCCCCCGGCTACGACCACATCACCAGCGCCATCGGTGCCGCCCTGGCCGGCTGGCACGGCACGGCCATGCTCTGCTACGTGACCCCCAAGGAGCACCTCGGCCTGCCCAACGCCGAGGACGTGCGAGAGGGCCTGATCGCCTACAAGATCGCCGCCCACGCCGCCGACCTCGCCCGCCACCGCCCGGGAGCCCGCGACCGCGACGACGAACTCAGCCGCGCCCGCTATGCCTTCGACTGGAACAGACAGTTCGAGCTCAGCCTGGACCCGGAGCGGGCCAAGGAATACCACGACGAAACCCTGCCGGCTGACATCTACAAGCAGGCCGAGTTCTGCTCGATGTGCGGACCCAAGCACTGCCCGATGCAGACCAAGATCACCGATGAGGATCTGGTCGGCTTGGAGGAGGTGCTGAAGGCCCAGGAAACGGCTGCAGCGGAGCCAGTGGGGGTCTGAGGCCAGAGCGGCTTGGCGATGGCGACGATGTCCGATGATCTTTGACGCGGTCTTGTGCATTGGAGAGCATCACGTTGATGTCGCCGTCACCTCGATCAGGTCGTTGCTGCTCTTCTCCGGGGCACGGACTATCTTTGCCATCGCCGCAGTTCAATCGTGGCAGCGCATCGCCGCCAGGTTGGAGCACGACTCCCGCATTCAATGGTTGAACGAGAGCCTTCTGCTTGATGGTGTCGGCCTTGATGCCATCAAGGAGCTTCTGCTCAGGCGCGTGTCATCTGACCTGAGGGCTGGTTGGTACTACCAGCAGCTCCTGAAAATGGGTGTGAGCTGTCTCCCGGAGATGGCGGACCATTACCTCATCTGGGACAGCGATACCGTAATGCTGAAGCCCATTCAGTTTTTTGATGCTGACGGCAGGGTGCTGATCAATCCCAGGACGGAGCACCACCCACCCTATTTCTCTGTGTTGCGGCGTGTTCTGGGGATCGATAAGCGGGTTGATTTCTCGTTTATAGCCGAACACTTTATGATCAATACTGTCACGATGAAGTTTCTTCTGAGTGAGTTGTCTGCCAACGCGCCTGCCGGCATGACCTGGATTGACTACCTTTTTTCTTGCATCGAAGATGGTCATCTTCGCGCCTCTGGGTTTAGTGAATATGAAACCTACGGGAACTTCCTCGCTTTCAGGTCTGCCCATAGCTTTTGTGTTCGGGAGCTTCAATCCACGCGAATGGGCACGGTTCTATTTGGCTTCCCGCCAGATCCCTACGCCCTGTTCAGCCTGATGCGCTCAGGCCATGCCTACGCCACTTTTGAGTCCAGGCATCGGACCTCCAGGCTTGGCGTGTTGACCAGACGCGCGATCTCCAGGGCCAGCTTCGCGTTCTGCCGGCTCACCAACCGGGGCAAGGAGCAGCGGCGAGCCGCCTTCGCCTTGGCCAGGTAGATCGACGCACACCCCCACGCCCTGCCCTCACCTTCCCCATGCTCACAATCGAAACAGTTGAGCTTCTGCTGCTGGTGGCGGCCGTGGTGGCCATGCTGGCCCGCCGCTGGCGCCTGCCCTACAGCGTAGGTCTGGTGCTGGGGGGCATCCTGCTGGCCTGGCTGCCCTTCGCTCCTGATATCGCCCTGACGCGGGAGCTGATCTTCAATGCCTTCCTGCCGCCCCTGATCTTCGAGGCGGCGATCTGCATCGCCTGGCCCGCCCTGCGCAAGGACCTGCCGGTGGTGCTCACCCTGGCCACCCTGGGGGTGGTGGTGTCCGCCGGCGTCACCACCCTGGGCATGCACTACCTGGCCCACTGGAGCTGGCAGGCGGCCCTGCTGTTCGGTGTGCTGATCTCGGCCACGGATCCGGTGTCGGTGATCGCCACCTTCAAGGAGGCCGGGGTGCATGGCCGCCTGCGGGAGCTGGTGGAGGCGGAGAGCCTGCTCAACGACAGCACCGCCGCTGTGGGTTTCGCCATTGCGATCGCCTTCGCCACCGGCGCCACGATCACGCCCCTGGGCACCGTCCAGTTTCTGGCACTCACGATCGTGGGTGGGGTGGCCTGTGGAGCCGCCGTGGCCGCGGCCCTGCTCGCCCTGGCCGGCCGCACCGAGGACCCCCTGGTGGAGATCACCTTCACCACGGTGGCGGCCTACGGCTCCTTTCTGCTGGCGGAGCAACTGGAGGTGTCGGGGGTGCTGGCCACCCTCACCGCCGGCATCATGCTGGGCAACCTCGGGCCCCTGGGCGCCATCTCCCCCAAAGGCCGCGAAGCGGTGGAATCCTTCTGGGAGTACGCCGCCTTCGTGGTGAATTCGCTGATCTTCCTGCTGATGGGAATGCTGGAGGCCCACCAGAATTTCTCCCGGGTGCTGCTGCCGATCGGCATCGCCATTGGCCTGGTGCTGGCCGGCCGGGCCCTCTCCACCTATGGCTGCTGTGTGCTGTTCGGTTCGTCGCCGCTGCGGGTGAAGGCCAACCACCAGCACGTGCTCTTCTGGGGCGGCCTGCGCGGTGCCCTCGCCCTGGCGCTCGCCCTGGGCTTGCCCACCAGCCTTCCCTACCGCGACGCCGTGGTGACAACGGCCTTTGCGGTTGTGGCCTTCTCGGTGATCGTGCAGGGGCTGTCGATCACGCCGCTGATGCGGGGGCTTGGGGAGATCGCGCCTGCACCGTCCGGCAGTCCTGTCGAGTTCTCGGGCTGAGCTGAGCGGGCCTCTGCGGCGCCGCCCCCCTTGCGCTCACATCCGCTCCAGGGTGGGAATGCCCAGCAGCCCCATGCCCAGCTTCAGGGTGGCGGCGGTGAGTTGGCAGAGGGCCAGGCGGGAGGCGCGGGCCGGCTCAGGTGCCTTGAGAACGGGCACCTGGTCGTAGAAGCGGTTGAACACCTGGCTGAGCTCGAACAGGTAACTGCACAGGCGGTTGGGCAGCAGCTCCTCCTCCACCTCCACGATCACGCCATCGAGCTTGAGCAGCTCCCGCACCAGGGCCCATTCCTGCGGTTCGCTGAAGATCAGTGAGGCATCCGCCGCTACCGCGGCAGCTTCGGAACCGGCCGCCGCCCCATCGCCCCCCTTGCGGGCGATGCCGGCGATGCGCACCACGGAATAGAGCAGGTAGGGGGCCGTGTTGCCCTGCAGCGCCAGCATGCGATCAAAGCTGAACTGGTAGTTGGTGCTGCGGTTCTGGCTGAGATCGGCGTACTTCACCGCCGCCAGGCCCACGGTGGTGGCCACCTGCTCGATGAAGGCCTCGTCTTCGCTGCGGCCTTCCTCGCTGAGCCTTCGGCGCAGGTCGGCCTCGGCCCGCTCCACGGCCTCATCCAGCAGGTCGCGCAGGCGCACGGTGTCGCCGGCGCGGGTCTTCAGCTTCTTGCCGTCGTCGCCCTGAACCAGCCCGAAGGGCACATGCTCCAGGCGTGCCCCGGCCGGGATCCAGCCGGCCCTCTCGGCCACCTGGAACACCCCCGCAAAGTGGGCCGCCTGGCCCGCATCGGTCACGTAGATCACCCGCCGGGCCCCATCCCCCTCCGGCGGCGCCGCGAAGCGGTAGCGGATCGCGGCCAGGTCGGTGGTGGCGTAGTTGAAGCCGCCGTCGCGCTTTTGCACGATCACCGGCAGGGGCTTGCCGTCTTTTCCACTCACGCCTTCGAGGAACACGCAGCGGGCGCCGTCGTCGGTCACCAGCAGGCCACAGGCCTCCAGATCGGCCACCACCGCCGCCAGATAGCGGTTGTAGAACGACTCACCCCGCTCGCTCAGGTCGATGGCGAGGCGGTCGTAGAGCTTCTGAAACTCGCGGCGGCTCTGGTCGCACAGCAGCCCCCAGGCCTTCAGCGACACCGGATCGCCCCCCTGCAGCTTCACCACCTCCTCGCGGGAGCTGGCCTGGAAGGCGTCATCGGCATCGAAGCGGGCCTTGGCCTGGCGGTAGAAGGCCACCAGATCGCCCAGGTCCACCGCGTCGGCGGTGCTGAGGGCCTCCGGCGCCACCTGCTTGAGATGGGTGATCAGCATGCCGAACTGGGTGCCCCAGTCGCCCACGTGGTTGAGCCGCAGCACCGGATGGCCGCGAAACTCCAGCACCCGGGCCAGGGAGTCGCCGATGATCGTGGAGCGCAGGTGCCCCACGTGCATCTCCTTGGCGATGTTGGGGCTGGAGAAGTCCACGATCACCGGCGCCGGCGCTTCGGCGCCGGGCTCCCGCACGCTCGGCACCCCCAGGCGCGGATCATCCAGCCGCTGCGCCAGCTCGGCCGCCAGCCGCTCCTGCCGCAGGGTGAGGTTGATGAAGCCCGGGCCGGCAATCTGGGGCTCCAGGCAGAGCTCCGTGAAGCTGGGGTCGGTGCCGAGCTCAGCCACGAGTGCGCTGGCGATGGCGCGGGGCGCCTGGCGCAGCGGCTTGGCCAGGGCCAGGGCGCCATTGGCCTGGAAATCGCCGAATTCAGGCTTGCTGGCCGCCGCCAGCTGGGGATCCAGGCGACCTCCGTCCTGCTGCGCCGCCGCCGCCTGATCGGGAAACGCCCGCTCCAGGGCCGCCGTGAGCTGGGCTTCAAGGGCGTGGACGATGCGCAGCATGGGTGGCAGGGGCGGCCGGTGTGCCGGGGTGGAACAACAATCCGGCTCCGATCATCCCCCTCCGCCTTCCGTCGCTGTGCCCCCAGCCCCCGGGCTGCAGGGCCATGTCACATCGGGCACGCCGTCGGCTGCCCTGGGTCACCTCCGATTCACGCTTTCTTCCTGGGTCGCAGCGGTGAATGGCGCTAGGGGTGGGGAGCAGCACTCGCTTCCGCTGGTGTGCCCGCGCTTCGGCCTGATTGGAGAGTGATCTGTTGCCCGATCCCCATCGTTTCGCTGGCCACGCTGCGGCACCACTCCCGTCATGACCCCAATCGATCAGCGGCCTCGCTTGCAACGCAGCGGTGCCCCAGGTGGTTGGCGCCGGGGTCAGCGCTGGTTCCTGCTCTGGAACGGTGACGCCGGGGCAGATCCCGCTGGGGCGCAGCCCAGGCCTCAGGCCTCGGGCGATGCCGCAGGTTGCAGACCGGCGTGGCGGCCAGGCCTGAGCTTCAGCGTTGCCTCCTTGCTGAAAAAGCGCCGAAACTCCAGAGAGCTTCGGCGCCAGAGATCGTTATCAAACGGGCTGAATCAGCCTTAGAAGGAGAACGTGGTTTTCAACATGCCACCAAAGGTGTCATCCGTGCCGGTGTTCTCGATGTAGAAAAAGGCGGGAGTCACGGCGATGTTGTCCGTGACCTGCCAGTTGTACCAGAGCTCGTAGGCCAGGTTGTCATTCCCATCGCCCCCATCAACCCAGAGGCTGTTGCTGCAGGTTCCCACCGTGCCGCACTTGCCCCCATCCACCACTCCCACACTGCCCAAGGCCATGCCCAGGCTGTTGCCCTTGATGAACATGTCATCCCAGGTGAGGCCCACCATCCAGCTCCACGCCTCATCGTTGGAGCGGCGGTCGATGTCCGACCAGCCGAAACCGGCGCTGATCGAAGGTACCCAGCCAGCTTCCTTCGGCTGCCAGTAGCCGCTCACGGCCACGTTATTGCTGGCGCTGGTGGGGAAGAGCTCGAACGGATCGTAGTCAGAGTAGGTATAGGCAATGGCACCGCCCCAGTTCTCTCCGATGTAGCCCCCCTGCGCGGTCACGATAAAGTCCCGCCCGGCGCCGACGGTTGAGTCGGAGGCTGCACCGATGTCAGACACGTAGGCCATGGTAAAAGCCCATCCTTCCTTCTGCCACTGCAGGCCGGCTCCGGCACCCTGGGTCTTGTTGTAGGTGGCCTGGGCGCCGGCGTAGTTGAAGATGTCGAGGCCCATGTCCACCGGATAAGCGGTGGGCCAGAGCACGATGTCGTCCTGGGCAACGTTGGCACCCACGGTGGCGATGAAGTTCTCACCGATGGGGAACTGATAGAAGAGACGATCGATGAATACGGAGTCGGCGGAGTCCTCCTCACCGAAGCTGATGCCCAGGGCGGTGTTGCCGTTGCCGAACACAGAGCTGCCGAAGTTGCCTGCCCGCAGGGTGGTGCGCAGCAGGTCCTTGCCGGAGAAGCTGGTGTCGAAGCTGAGCTGAACGTCGTAGTTGGCGGTGATGTTGTCACCAAAACCGGTGTTCCCGGCGCCACCCAGCACCATGGTGGCCTGACCGCTGAGCTTGGTGGTGGTGGAGAACTGGCTGGCCTCCAGCTCACCCACCTTGGCCTCAAGGCCGTCGACGCGACCCTTGAGGATGGCCAGCTCCTTCTCGAACTCGGCCATCAGGCGCTTGAGCTCGTCGGTCACCTCGGTGACGCGGTCGAGACAGGCGTTCAGAAGCGCAGCGGCTTCAAAACGGGTCATGGCCCGCTGGCCGCGGTAGGTGCCGTCGGGGTAGCCGGCGACGCAGCCGTAGCGCTCAACCAGGTTGGAGAGAGCCTGGTAGGCCCAGTCCGTGGGCTGCACGTCCGAGAACTGGGAGATGCTGGTCACCTGCTCCTGGGAGGCGTACCGGTCAACGCCGTCGAAGTTGAGCTCGGCAGCCGTGGCGGCCACAGGGGCCAGCAGTCCAAGTGCTGCGGGGGCAACCAGCAGTTGCTGGAACAGGTGCATGGGTTCCTCACACGAAAAGGAAAGGTAAGCGTAGTAACGATTCTCATTCTCAACACAGTGGTCTGTGCCGGTGGGCCTTCTGGCTGGTTGGGTCAAGCGGGCTGTCGTCAGGCTCAGAGTTGCGCCCATTCCCCTGGCAGTACATTGGCCACGAGAGTGAATCCGCCTCGGCCATCCGGCTTGATCACATAGGCGATGCCTTGGGGATCTGGATAGATGCCAGTTGCAGATTCAAAAATGTCGTCATGGCCAACAATCACTGTGTTGCTGCCGCGTTCTGGAAGTTCAGTCAGTAAGGGAGTGACGTTCTTCTTCATCAAAGCAACCAAGTCATCGGTGTACTCCTCGTAGGGAAGAAAATTCAGACGTGAATCCTTCTTGTCATACCCTCCAAAGGCCAGGTTCGCCGTCTGCCAGGAGCGACAGTACTCGCTGGAGATCACTCTGCTCACGGGAATGCCCTTGGTCGTGAAGGCGGCACCAATATCTCTGGCATCCTGAATGCCCTGCTGGCTCAACTGACGCTGGGTCGAGCACTCGCCCAGGCTCATGTTGGGATCGGCTTGATCGGCATAGTCTTTCACGGTTTGAGCGTGACGAAAATAGATGACATAGCCTCCCTGTTTCAGGGCTGATAGCAGCGCTTTGCCACTAATTCGATCTTGAAAGTCTGCGTTGGCCTGTTCACCAGGGGACAGCGCCTGAGCCAAGCGAAGTGGGGCAATGGTCTGGCCCCCTGTGCGCGTTGAGACGCGTTCAGATTCACTCACTGCAGTCCATGCAGGCTGATGGGCAGCCGACACTCCGATGATGCCCAAGGCAAGAGACAGGACTAGTCGGGACATGAAGCAAAACCTCTTTAGAACGGAACTAGAAGCAACTTGTTCAATGGAATCATGCTTGTCAGATCTCATCACCCATCCACAGATAAATGTTAGACGGTGGAGCACAGGCTAAGGAGCGCCAATCCGCGTCTGAACCCTATGGGATCAAGGAAGAAGCCGATGGCTTGTGCATCACTCCTGCAAGTGCTGATTATTACAGGCTGGACACACTGAGTGCGCTCTTGATCGGTCAGGGTGACATTTCATACGTTTACGGGTGTCATGACCGATGCCATCTGCAGTCGAAATGGCTAAACAAGGTGTGTGGTTCAGGAGTAGAGGTCTGCATTGACCTGGCCAGATATCGGCAAAGGTGTGGCTGCCCTGCGGTGGTGGAGGTCCTGGCCCGGGCTCTGGCGCTCCGCCGCGGCGTACGTGAAACCAGGCGATCCAGCCAACCCATCCAGCTGCGATGCGTCGTCGTTTCTGCTCGCTGAGGCTTGCCTGGAGGAACCACTCTGGGTTGTGGAGGTGAGCGCCCAGGCAGAGCTCAGGGACAGGTTGATCAGCATGGGCCTGCATCGGGGTTGCCCGCTGCGGGTGGTGATGCGCGCTGCCCGCGACTCCCATCTGGTGGCGGTCGCCAATGCCCGCCTGGCCCTGGATGGGGCGATGAGCCGAGCCATCCGGGTACGCCGCTCAGCCATCCAGATCGCCCCGGACGCGCCGTCAAGCTCCATTCCATCGCTCGCTTCATCCATGGACATGTCACCCCAGGGAGCCACGCAGCAGCCCGGCTCAGCGCACCCGGTGGATCAGGTGCAGCTGCAGACCCTCCCCGCAGGCAGCCGCGGCCGTGTTCAGGGGTATCGGCAGGGCTCGAGAAGTTACCGCCAGAAACTTCTGGCCATGGGCCTCACTCCTGGAACCGAGTTTGAAGTCACTCGCCATGCCCCGATGGGCGATCCGGTGGAATTGAAAGTGCGGGGATTCTCACTCATGCTGCGTAAGCATGAAGCTGACATGTTGATCGTTACGGTGTTACGCCATGCCTGAAGCCATCATCGCCCTTTGTGGCAATCCGAATTGTGGCAAGACAACCCTGTTCAACGAGCTGACTGGCACCAATCAGAGGGTTGGCAATTGGCCCGGAGTCACGGTCGAGCGCAAGGAAGGCCTGCTCGAGGTTGGTTCCATGCCGGTGCGGCTCGTGGATCTGCCTGGTATCTACTCGCTTGACCTGGCTGATTCCCAGGGAGGCCTCGATGAAAAGGTGGCCAGGGATTATCTGACCTCCGGCAAGGTGAATCTGATCATTAATATTGTTGATGCCTCGAATCTGGAGCGGAATCTCTATCTCACTGCCCAGATCATGGAGATGCGTCTCCCCATGATCGTGGCCCTCAACATGATTGATGTGGCCGAAGAGGCGGGCTTCGCCACCGACAGCGTCGCCCTCTCCGAGCGGCTGGGATCCCCGGTCGTTCCGCTTGTGGCTGCGAAGGGCATTGGGGTGGAGAGCCTCCTGCATGGCGTGGAGCGTGAGCTGCAGAGCCCGACGCCACCCCGGCCCTATGTGGCCTACCCGCCAGTGGTGGAGGATGCCATCGCCGCCCTGATGCCCCAGCTCGGCTGCCTGAGCGCCGCTGTGGGCGCCGGCAGCCTCACGCCGGACCACCGCTGGCTGGCCCTCAAGCTTCTGGAGGGCGGTTCCCAGGGCGAGACCCTGCTAACCGGCCGGCGCGAGCTGAGCCAGCAGGTGGCGAGCCATCGGCGCCGCATCCGCCAGGTTCTCCAGGACGACATCGATGTGGTCTTCGCCGACAGCCGCTACGGCTGGATCCGGCAGCTGGTCTCTGGCGTTGCCCGGCAGACCCGTCTCGTCAGCCGCAGTGTGTCAGACCGGATCGATCAGGTGGTGCTGAACCGCTGGCTGGGGATCCCCATCTTCCTGCTGGTGATGTATGCACTCTTTCTGGTGACGATCAACATCGGTGGAGCATTTATTGATTTCTTTGACATTGCTGCGGGCACCATCTTCGTGGATGGATTCGGCGCCCTGCTGGCTGCGGCTCGGATGCCTGAATGGCTGATCCTGATCCTCGCCGGAGGTGTCGGTGCCGGCATCCAGACCGTAGCCACGTTCATTCCCATCATTGGAATCCTGTTCCTTTTTCTGGCCATTCTGGAGGATTCGGGCTACATGGCCCGGGCGGCCTTCGTGATGGATCGCTTCATGCGCGTGATCGGCCTGCCAGGCAAATCATTTGTACCCATGCTGATTGGGTTTGGCTGTAATGTGCCTGCCATCATGGCCACCCGTACGCTTGAAAACAGGCGCGATCGGTTGCTCACGATCATGATGAATCCCTTCATGTCCTGTGGGGCGCGACTGCCGGTCTACGCCCTATTCGCTGCGGCCTTTTTCCCTTTATCCGGTCAGAACGTGGTGTTTGGTCTTTACCTCATCGGCATTGCCATGGCCGTACTCACCGGCCTGATCCTGAAAACCACCATCCTGCGTGGCCAGGCATCCCATTTCGTCATGGAGTTGCCGGCCTACCACATGCCTACCATCAAAGGGGTGCTGATCCGAGCCTGGGAGCGGTTGAAAAGCTTCATCATGCGGGCCGGAAAAGTGATTGTGATCATGGTGATGGTGCTCAGCATCCTCAGTTCAGTGGGTGTTGATGGCAGCTTTTCCAATGACAACAGTGATCGATCTGTGCTCAGCAGTGTCAGCCGATCAATCACTCCTGTTTTCAGCCCTCTTGGCATCCGTCAGGAGAACTGGCCGGCCACGGTGGGAATCTTCACCGGTGTGTTTGCCAAGGAGGCCGTTGTGGGAACCCTTGATGCGCTCTATTCCACGCTTGGGGTCCAGGATGATGCAGCCCGAGGCCTCGCTCCCCAGGCCGACGACGACTTCCGCTTCTGGGATGGCCTGGCCGAGGCGGTGGCCACCATTCCAGCAAACTTGTCGGAGGTTCCCGCCATGCTGCTCGACCCCCTGGGCATCAATGTGGGTGATGTCAGCAACGTGGATGCAGCGGCCGAGGCGCAAGCGGTTGGGGTGGGAACGTTCGGCGCCATGGCCACCCGCTTCAACGGCAGGATCGGAGCTTTTGCCTACCTGATCTTTGTGCTGCTCTACTTCCCCTGTGTGGCCGCCATGGGTGCGGTCTACCGGGAAACCAACGGGGGCTGGACAGCCTTTGTCGGCCTCTGGACCACGGGTCTGGCCTACGCCGCATCCACCCTCTTCTATCAGGTGGGAACCTTTGCCAGCCATCCGCGCCTGTCCATGGGCTGGATTCTGGCCGTCATGGTGGCTGCTGCCCTCACCATTCTCGGCTTGAAGGCCATCGGCCCCCGGGCCGTGGCCCCGGAGCGCGAGCGGCTGAATGATGCCTCTGCCCAAGCCCTGTGAGATCCAGATCCTGTGATTCTCAGTCTTCTCCAGAATTACTTACGAGACCATCGAGCGGCTTCGCTCACCCAGATGGAAGCCAGCCTGGGTGTACCAGCTGACGCTCTGCGAGGCATGTTGGATCTGCTGGAGCGTAAGGGCCGGGCCCAGCGCCTGCCTCGTGCGCAGCGCTGCCATGGCTGCACGCTTTGCGATGAGAAAGCATTGGAGTTCTACCGCTGGATGGGCGACACGGACGTACCGGTTCAATGGCCCTGTCAGCAGGAGCAGTGTCCTCAGTGAGTCTCGCTGGAGATCGCTTCTGCATCATCCTTGCCGCCCATCGATCAGCTTGATGTGACTCTGCCCAGCACACTGAGGACATCAGCGACGCGCAAGCGACGATGAAAAGCACTTGACAAAATGGTACGCATGATCTAGTGTGGAACGTTAAATTCGACTCTGCAAATCATTTTCGGCGCGCAGCGCTGGCGACGCGATCAGGCCCTCGGCCTGCCTGGTGAACGCGCTGATCGCAGGCTCGTCCCACGCTGACCCGCCATGCAGCCAACACCCTTCAGTCCAGCGATCTTCTGTTGATGCCAGTGTCCCAAGCCATGCGTGCCACACCCAGTCCGACCACATCCAGTCCGACCACGCCCAGCAACCTTGAGCGCTCGGCTTCCAGCCAGGCCTTCGGCAGCAGCAGCTTTGTGCTGGTGTACCACCGCTCTCCCTATGACCTGAAAACCGCTGCCGATGGCAGCACTGAGTTTGTCGACCAGAAGAGCCCGAACGGCATCATTCCCACCCTCCGCAATCTGTTTCTGGAGGAGCGCTCCGGCACCTGGATTTCCTGGCGCCAGGATGACGACGCCGCCAATGCCGCTGATGAACGACTCACCGTTCCATCGGCCAACCCGTTCACCTTGCGACGGTTGCCGCTCACCGAGAAGCAGATTTCAAGCTTCTATCATGTGACCTCGAAGGAATCCTTCTGGCCGATTCTGCACAGCTTCCCAGGCCTGTTCAGTGTTGACAACTCAGACTGGGACACCTTCGTAGGGGTCAACCAGTCGTTTGCCCGTGCGGCCTGTGAGGAGGCGGCCGAAGGAGCCACCATCTGGGTGCACGACTACAACCTCTGGCTGGCCCCAGCCCAGATCCGGGCCCTCAGGCCCGATGTGCGGATCGCTTTCTTCCACCACACGCCGTTCCCCTCCAACGACGTATTCAGCATCCTGCCCTGGCGGGACGAAATCCTCGACAGCCTGCTCTGCTGCGACCTGGTGGGCTTCCACATCCCCCGCTACGCCGACAACTTCTCCCGCACCGCCATCAATCTGCGCGGCGCCCGCTGTGGGGATCCCGTGCCCGTGGCCGTGAAGTTCCGCCACCACGGCAGCGCCCTGGCCCAGCCCACGGTGTTGCCCTGGTTGGAGCACAACGGTCGTCGGGTGCACATCCAGGCCTCACCGGTGGGGACCTCCCCGGATGTGATTCGCGAGCTCAGGGACAGTGCCGAGGTGCAGACCATGGCGGCCCAGATCTCCGAGCAGCATGCCGGCCGCAAGCTGATCATCTCGGCCTCCAGGGTGGATTACACCAAGGGCAATGAGGAGATGCTGCTCTCCTACGAGCGCGTGCTCGAGCAGCAGCCCCAGTGGCACGGTGAAGTGGAGTTGTTCCTCGCCTGTGTGGCCGCCGCCAGCGGCATGCGCATCTACGAAGACATCCAGCGCTCGGTGGAGGAGATCGTGGGCCGCATCAATGGCCGCTTCGGCCGCATCGACTGGACCCCGGTGCGCCTTTCCACCCGCCGCACCCCCTACGACGAGCTGGTGGCCTGGTTCAGCCAGTCCGACGTGTGCTGGATCACGCCGCTGCGGGACGGCCTCAACCTGGTGGCGAAGGAATACGTCGCCGCCCGCCAGGGCCAGGGCGGGGTGCTCGTGCTCTCGGAGTTCTCCGGGGCCTCGGTGGAACTGGAAGACGCCGTGGTCACCAACCCCTACTCCCACCGCAGCATGGACGCGGCCATCGTCGCGGCCCTGGAGATGCCCCTGGAGGAGCAGAAGCAGAGAATGGCCTCGATGTCGGAGGCGGTGGAGGAATTCACGGTGCAGCACTGGGCCGAACAACAACTGGGCACCCTGCGCGCGATTTGAGCATCCCCTCCAGACGCTGGCTCCTGGCCCTCGGCCTGATGCTCGGGATGGTGGTCGCCCTGGCCGGGGCCGTGGGTGGCTGGCGCAGCCTGGCCGGTGCTCAGGAGCCCACCTCGGTGCGGGTGCTGATGCCCGCTCCCTTCGCCGATGCCACCGCCGAGCAGGTGGCGGCCTTCAACCGCGAGCACCGCGATCTGCGCATCGCCGTGACCCGGGGCCCCTTTGAGACTGAGTCGGTGTCGGATCTGGCGATCAGCAGCCTGCTGCTGGGGGACAGCCCCTACGACCTGCTGCTGATGGACGTCACCTGGACGGCCAAGTACGCCGCCGCCGGCTGGTTGCTGCCCCTCGACGACTGGCTCGGCGCCGAGGCCCTCGAGCCTCTCGCCCCGGGCGCCCGCGCCGGCAACCGCATCGATGGCCGCCTCTGGCGCCTGCCCCTGGTGGCCGACATGGGCCTGCTCTACTGGCGCACCGACCTGATGGACGCCCCGCCCCGCACCCCCGCCGAGCTGGTGGCCGTGTCGGAGCAGCTGCAGCGCCAAGGCCGGGTGCGCTGGGGCTACGTGTGGCAGGGCCGCCAGTACGAAGGCCTCAGCTGCGTGTTCCTGGAGGTGTTGCACGGCTTCGGCGGCGCCTGGCAGGCCGACCAGCCCGGCATGGGATTGCTGACACCCGCCGCCGACCAGGCCGCCGCCTGGATGCGCTCCCTGATCGACACGGGCGTCAGCCCCGCCGCCGTGGCCAACTTCGCCGAACCGGAGGCCCTGCAGAGCTTCGAGGCCGGCGACGCCGCCCTGATGCGCAACTGGCCCTACGCCTGGCAGGAGCTGCAACGGCCCCAGAGCGCCGTAGCTGGCAAGGTGGGCGTCACCACCATGGTGGCCGAGCCCGGTCAGACCTCCGGCGCCACCCAGGGCAGCTGGGGACTCTCGGTGCTGGCCGGCACGCCCCATCCCGCCGAGGCCGTGCAGGTGCTGCAGGCCCTCAGCGGCGCCGAGAGCCAGCGCCAGCTGGTGCGGCGCTGGGGCTACACCCCCACCCTCACCGCCCTGTTCGACGACCCGGAGCTCGTGCTGGAGCGCCCCCTGCTGCCCGTGCTGCAGCAGGCCCTGGAGGCCGTGGTGCTGCGTCCGATCAACCCCGGCTACGCCCAGCTCAGCGACATCGTGCAGCGCCAGCTCAGTGGCGTGATCACCGGCGACACCCCGCCGGCCCAGGCGATGGACCGGGCTGGGCGAGCCAGCCAGCAGCTGCTGCAGGCGAGCGGCCAGGCGGCGCTGCGATGAGTGCGGCCCTCGCCCTGCTGCTGATCGCCCCGGCGCTGCTGCTGCTGCTGGCCGTGTTCGTGTGGCCGATCCTGGATTACGCCTGGCTGAGCCTGCAGGCCCAGTCGGTGTTCACGGGCCTGGAGCCCGTGCCGGTGGGGCTGGCCAACTGGCAGCGGCTGCTCGGCGACGGCCGCTTCTGGCAGGACGCCGCCCAGACCCTGCGCTTCGCGGTGGTGTCGGTGGGACTGGAGCTGCTGCTGGGGCTGGCCATCGCCCTGCTGCTCCATCAGCGCTGGCGGGGCCGGGGCCTGGTGCGCAGCCTCAGCCTGCTGCCCTGGGCCCTGCCCACCACCGTGATGGCCCTGGGCTGGCGCTGGATCTTCAACGACCCCAACGGGCCGATCAACGGCCTGCTGCAGACCATCGGCCTGCCGAGCCTGCCCTTCCTGGCGTCGCCCCAGCTGGCCTGGCTGGCCGTGGTGCTGGCCGATGTCTGGAAAACCACTCCCTTCGTGGCCCTGCTGCTGCTGGCCGGGCTGCAGAGCATTCCGGCCGATCTCTACGAGGCCCTGGCCCTCGAGGGTGGCCGCCCCTGGCAGGCCCTGCGCTGGATCACCCTGCCGCTGCTGCGCCCCTACATCTTCATCGTGCTGCTGTTCCGCCTGGCCCAGGCCCTGGGGGTGTTCGATCTGGTGGCCGTGCTCACCGGCGGCGGCCCCGCCAGCAGCACCGAGAGCCTGGCCCTCTACGCCTACCTCAATGCCATGCGCTTTCTCGACTTCGGCTACAGCGCCACGGTGATGCTGGGCATGTTCGCCCTGCTGCTGGCCTGCGCCCTGGCCCTGGTGCTCAGCCAGCGCCGGCGGCGGGAGGGCGCGGCATGAGCCAGGCCCCTTCCCCCCGTGGCGGTCGCCTGGCCCTGGTGGCGCTGCTGCTGATCTGGAGTCTGGCGCCCATGCTCTGGCAGCTCTACACCTCCCTGCGCACCCCGGAGGCCCTGCTGGCCGGCGCAGAGGCCCTGGGCCGCGGCTGGACCCTGGCCAACTACGGCGCCGTGCTGGGCAGCGATCCCCCCTTCTGGCGCTACCTGCTCAACAGCACCGTGGTGGGGGCCCTGAGCACCCTGCTCACCCTCGCCCTCGCCATCCCCTGTGCCTATGCCCTCAGCCGCCGCGGCGGCCTGCTGCGGCTGCTGGTGGGCGGCGGTCTGCTGGCGGCGGCGGTGTTCCCCTACGTGCTGCTGTTTCTGGCCCTGCTGCAGGTGGCGCGGCAGCTGGGACTGGCCAACAACCTGCTGGCCCTGTGCCTGCCCTACGCCGGTCTGTCGCTGCCCCTGGCCCTGCTGCTGCTGCAGGCGGCCTTTGCGGAGCTGCCGCGGGAGCTGGAGGAGAACGCCGTGCTGGAGGGCTTCAGCCTCTGGCAGCGGCTGCGCTGGATCCTGCTGCCGCTGATGGGGCCCTCGGTGGTGAGCACGGCGCTGCTGGTGTTCCTGTTCAGCTGGAACGAGTTTCCGATCGCTCTCACCTGGCTCAGCCGCAGTGAGCTGCTCACCCTGGCGCCGGCCATGGCCCGCATCGCCGGCTCCTCGGTGTTTACGGTGCCCTACGGCGCCTTCGCCGCCGCCACCGTGCTGGGCAGCGTGCCGCTGCTGGCCCTGTTGCTGCTGTTCCAGCGCCAGATCGTGGCCGGCCTCACCCAGGGAGCGATCAAGGGATGAGCAGCGCACCAGCCCCTGCCCTGCGCCTCGAAGGCCTCGAACGCCGCCTCGGCCAGCGCTCGATCCTGGCGGGCATCGACCTGCGGGTGGAGCCGGGCGAGTGTGTGGCCCTGCTGGGGCCGAGCGGCTGCGGCAAGAGCACGATCCTGCGGCTGATCGCCGGCCTCGATCAGCCCGATGGCGGCCGCATCCTGCTGGGTGAGCGGGACATCACCGCCCTGCCGGCCGGGCGGCGCCAGGTGGCCATGGTGTTCCAGAGCTATGCGCTCTACCCGCACCTGAGCGTGGCCCGCAACCTCTCCCTGGGCATGGAGCTGCGGGGGGTGCCGCGGCAGCAGCGGCAGCTGGAGATCGCCCGGGTGCTGGCCATGCTGCAGCTGGAGGACCAGAGCCAGCGCCGCCCCGCCGACCTCTCGGGCGGTCAGCGCCAGCGGGTGGCCCTGGCCCGGGCCCTGCTGCGCCAGCCGCGGGTGTTCCTGCTCGATGAACCGATGAGCAACCTCGATGCCCAGCTGCGGGAGGAGTTGCGCCCCCAGCTGCGCACGATCCTCTGCGGCAGCCAGGCCCCGGTGGTGTACGTGACCCACGACCAGCAGGAGGCCATGGGCATCGCCGACCGCATCGCCGTGCTGCAGCAGGGACGCCTGCAGCAGTGCGGCACGCCCCAGGAGCTCTACGGCACGCCCGCCAACGTGGCGGTGGCCCGTTTCATCGGCCGGCCCCAGATCAACCTGCTGCCGATGCAGCACGGCCTCCTGGTGGGCATCCGCCCCGAGCACCTGTATCCAGTCACCGAGGGCGGTCTGCCGGTGCAGGTGCTCAGCCGCGAGTGGCACGGTGCCAGCCAGCAGCTCACGCTCAGCAGCCCCCACGGCGAGCTGCGCTGGACCTGCGACGGCAGCCAGCCGATCGCCAGCACGCTGCAGCTGGGCTGGGACCGGCGCCACGAACATCGCTTCCAGCAGGCCAGCGGGCTGCGCTGCTGAGGCCCGGGTGCTGGCGCTGGCGGCCATTTGCGCTTAAACCAAGACAGAGCGAGAGGGTCTGGATGCCTGATGCCTGATCCGGTGGCGCACTGGTGGGAAGGCTGTGTGATCTACCAGTTGCTGCCGCGCAGCTTTGCCGATGCCAATGGTGACGGCATCGGCGATCTGGCCGGCATCAGGGAGAGGCTGCCCTACCTGAGCTGGCTGGGGGTGGACGCGATCTGGATGACGCCGATCTACCCCTCTCCGCTCAAGGACGGCGGCTACGACATCACCGACTTCAAGTCGATCCACCCTGATCTGGGCTGCATGGCCGACCTGCGCCAGCTGCTGGAGCAGGCCCATCGGCTCGGCATCAAGGTGGTGCTCGATCTGGTGCTGAACCACACCAGCGTGCTGCACCCCTGGTTCCAGCGGGCCCGCTGGGCGCCGAGCGGCAGCTCCGAGCGCGACTTCTACGTGTGGCGGGATCGCGACGACGGCTACGCCGACGCCCCCGTGCTGTTCCGCCGCTACGAGAGCTCCAACTGGGAGTGGGATGAGGTGGCGGGCCAGTACTTCCTGCACCGCTTCCTGCGCCACCAGCCCGACCTCAACTACGCCAACCCCGCCGTGCAGGAGGAGATGCTGGCGGTGGTGGACTTCTGGTTGGAGCAGGGGATCGACGGCTTCCGGCTCGACGCGGTGCCCTTCCTGTTCGAAGAGGAGGGCAGCCGCTGCGAGGGCCTGCCTGAGACCCACGCCTTCCTGCGGCGGGTGCGGCAGCGGGTGGACGCCTGTGACCGCGACGTGCTGCTGCTGGCCGAGGCGATCCAGCCGGTGCAGGAGTCGGCTCCCTACCTGGCGGAGGGGGAGCTGCATGCGGCCTTCGAGTTCGCCCTCACCGCCCACCTGTTCGCGGCGGTGGCCCAGGGGCGCTGCGACCAGCTCTACACCTGCCTGCGCGAGGCCCAGAACGCCGTACCGGGCTGCCGCTGGGCCCTGCCCCTGCGCAACCACGACGAGCTGTGGCTGGGCGATGGCCACCTGGTGAGCGATGCGGTGGTGGAGGCGGTGTGCACGGGCTTCCCCAACGCCGAGGGCCACTGGCTGAACTGGGGCATCAACCGTCGGCTGGCGCCGATGCTCAACGGTGATCCGCGCCCCAACACCCTGCTGCACAGCCTCATCTACAGCCTGCCCGGCATCCCCTGCCTCTACTACGGCGATGAGCTGGGCATGGGCGACTGGCCCGGGCTGCGCGACCGCGATGCCAACCGCACGCCGATGGCCTGGACGCGGGACCGCGCCGGCGGCTTCTCCACGGCGCCCGATCCCCTGCTGGTGCTGCCGCCGATCACCGCCCCCGGCTACGACTACCGGGTGGTGAACGTGGCCGTGCAGCAACAGCTCTCCGGCTCCCTGCTCAACTGGCATCACCGCATGCTCACCAGCCGCCAGCAGTTGCCGGCCCTGCGGCTGGGGGATTTCCAGCTGCTGGAGAGCGACCACCCCTCCGTGCTGAGCTACGCCCGCAGCACCGGCGACATGACCATGGTGGTGGCGGCCAATGTGTCGGGCACGGGCGCCTCCACCCAGCTCGATCTGGGCCAGTGGCGGGGCAGCCGCATGCGCGAGGTGGTGTGGGGCTGCGAGTTTCCCGCCGCCAATGACAGCTGGTTCATCTACCTGCCCGCCTACGGCTTCTTCTGGTGGCTCGTGGGCGAAGCGGACATGGTGTCCGAGGCTGAGGAGCCGCCTCAGCCCGAAAGGGCGGAGCCGGTGGCCGCCAGCTCCTGATCCAGCAGCCGCTGCACCTCGGGCCGCAGCCGTTCGGCCTCGGCGCTGTCCACGAAGCCGAGGCGGCAGCGCCGCCAGAGCACGTCGTCGCTGCTGCGGGCCCACTCGTGGCGCACGGCGTGGCGCACTTCCGCGGCGGTGAGTGGAATCACCGGGCTCAGGGGTTCCCTTTCCTGGGGCGAGGCGGCGCAGGCCAGCACCGCCTCGGCCTGCAACCCGTGGCTGGCGAGCAGATGCTGCACCAGGGCCGGTGGGTGCTCAGCGCCGAGGCGCTGCTTCAGGGCGGCGAGCCCCCGGCGGGTGGACTCAGGCTCCTCTTCGGCACCAAGGATGGGCGTGGGTCCGGCGGGCTCCGCCAGGGGACGGCCCAGCTGGGCTGCCACGGCCTTCAGGCCATCGAGGGCCATGGGGCGGCAGGTGGTCCACTTGCCGCCCATCACGCTGATCAGCCCGGAGGGGAGCTGCTCCACCTCGTGCTCGCGCACCACGGTGGAGGTTTCCGGGGCGGAACCCGCCGCAGCGGGGCTGGCCGCGCTGGCCGGGCGCAGCAGGGGGCGGGCCCCTGCCCAGCGGCTGCACACCTGCGGCTCTCCGTGCTGGGGGAACCAGCGCCGCACGTAGCTGAGCAGGTAGGCCTCCTCCTCGGCGCTGGGGGCGTTGGCCTCCCCGACCGGGCAGGGGGTGTCGGTGGTGCCCACCAGGGTGCGGCCGAAGAAGGGCAGCACGAACAGCACCCGGCCGTCGTCGGTGGCGGGAATCAACAGGCCGGTGCCGCCGGGGCAGAGGTTTCCCTTCAGCACCAGGTGGATGCCACGGCTGGCCTGCAGCCGCGGGCCCTGGTCGGGATCGGCCATGCGGCGGATCGCGTCGGCGCCGATGCCCGTGGCGTTGAGCACCACCCGGGCCTGCAGCTCGCGGCGCTCGCCCGTCTGCAGGTCTTCCACCACCGCGCCGCTGAGGCGGTCCTGCTGGCGCAGCAGCTCCACCACCCGGGTGCGGGTGTGCACGCTCACGCCGAGGCCCGCGGCGGTGCGGGCGATCAGCAGGTTGAGCCGGGCGTCGTCGAACTGACCATCGCTGTAGGCCACGCCGCTGTAGCCGGGAGCCAGCTCGGGCAACTGCTGCTGCACGGTGCCGCGGGCCAGCCAGCGGCTGGCGCCGATGCCGCGGCGCCCGGCCAACAGGTCGTAGAGCCCCAGGCCGATGCCGTAGTAAGCCTGCTGAATGAAGCCGGCGGTGGGCAGCAGCAGCTCCAGCCGGTGGGCCAGAAACGGCACCGCCTCCAGCCAGTGGCCCCGCTCCCCCAGTGCCTCCCGCACCAGCTGCAGCTGGCGCCAGTCCAGCCGGCGGAAGGCCAGTTCCAGGTAGCGCACGCCGCCGTGCAGCAGCTTGGTGCTGCGGCTGCTGGTGCCCTGGGCGATGTCGCCCGCCTCCACCAGGGTCACCGAGAGGCCACGGCGCACGGCCTCAAGCGCCACGCTGGCCCCGGTAGCGCCGCCACCGATCACGAGCAGATCCACGGTCATCAGGCTGCTCCGGAAGGGGAATTCACTGGGCTCTGCAGGGGCTGGTCGGGTTCATGCCAGTGCAGGCTGCGCTCCACGGCGGACCGCCAGCGCTGCTGCCGATGTTGGCGCTGCTCCGGGCTGATCGCGGGCTCAAAGCGCCGGGCACCGGGGGCCTCGGCCAGGTCGCTCCAGGCGCCCAGGCCCTCCAGCTCTCCAGCCTGCACCCCGGCCAGCAGGGCCACGCCCCGCGCCGTGCTCTCCAGGTCGGCCCGGCGCCGCACCGGCAGGCCGGTGGCATCGGCCTGGGCCTGGAGCAGCAGATCGGCGGCTGCGGCTCCGCCATCGGCAGCGAGCTCCTGCAGGGGCTCGCCCAGGGCCTCTTCGGCCAGCTCCACCAGGGTGGCCACCGCCAGGGCGATCCCCTCCAGGGTGGCCCGGGCGAGCTGGGCCGGGCCGGTGTCGCGGCTGAGGCCGATCAGCAGGCCCCGCGCCGCCGGATCCCAGTGGGGCGTGCCCCAGCCGGTGAAGGCGGGCACCAGCATCACGCCGCCGCTGCTGCTGCAGCTGGCCGCCAGGGCGTTCACCTGGTCGGAGCGCTCGATCAGCCGCAGGCCGTCGCGCAGCCACTGAATGGCGGTGCCGGCATTGAAAAGGCTGCCCTCCAGGCAGTAGGTGGGCCGGCCGGCGGCATCGGTCCAGCCGACGGTGCTGAGCAGGCCGGCGTCGGAGCGCTGGATCGTGGCGCCGGTGTTGATCACCAGGAAGGCGCCGGTGCCGTAGGTGCACTTGCCCTCGCCGCTGGTCAGGCAGCTCTGGCCCAGGGTGGCGGCCTGCTGGTCTCCCAGCACCGCCGTGATCGGCACGCCGGCGAAGGGCAGCCCCGCCGCGATCGTGCCGAAGGCGGCCTGGCTCGGCAGCAGCTCCGGCAGGGCATCGGGCGGCACCCCCAGGCTGGAGGCGAGCTCGAGATCCCAGCGCAGCTGCTCCAGGTCCATCAGCAGGGTGCGGCTGGCATTGCTGCAGTCGGTGGCATGGCGTCCGCACAGCCGCCACAGCAGCCAGCTGTCCACGGTGCCGAAACACAGCTCCCCGGCCGCCGCTGCCGCCGCCGCCGCCGGCAGCTCGCGCAGCAGCCACACAATCTTGCTGGCGCTGAAGTAGGGGTCCACCAGCAGGCCGGTGCGCTGGCGGATGGTGGCCTCCAGCCCCTGCTGCTTCCAGGCGGCGCAGAGGGCGGCGGTGCGGCCGTCCTGCCACACGATCGCCGGGGCCAGGGGCTCCTCGGTGCCCCGGCGCCAGAGCACGGTGGTTTCACGCTGGTTGGCGATCCCGCAGGCCACCACGGCGCGGCGCTGCTCCGGGCTGATCGCCTGCTCCAGCTGCTGCAGAGCGGCCAGCTGGCTCTGCCAGATCGCCTCCGGGTGCTGCTCCACCCAGCCATCCGCCGGGTAGTGGCACTCCAGGGGGGCGCTGCAGCAGGCCACCTGCTGGCCCTGGTGGTCGTAAAGCGCCGCCCGGGAACTGGTGGTGCCCTGGTCGATGCTCAGAAAGAGGGCAGAACCCATGCAGCCACCTGTTTTGAGTTTGGTACCACAACAGGCCGGGCTGAACCCAGGGATCCACCCGGCCGCAAGGAAGTGCAACGGTGGGCCGATGGGGCAGGGTGACTGCAGCGGCCCCCGGCCGCCCGACGCCCCGGCAGCCCGCGCCATGCCCCTCTCGCCCAACCCCCTGAGCCCGGACGCCCTGCTCGAGGACCTGGCCGCCCCTGCCGAGCTGCTGATCGTGCAGGACCTCGACGGGGTGTGCATGGAGCTGGTGCACGATCCGCGCCAGCGGCGGCTGGAGCCGGCCTACATCCGCGCGGCGCGGCAGCTGGAGGGGCAGTTTGCGGTGCTCACCAACGGCGAGCACGAGGGCAGCCGCGGCGTCAACCGGGTGGTGGAGCAGGCCCTGGCCAGCCTGGCCGAGCCCGCCGCCGAGGGTCTCTACCTGCCCGGGCTGGCGGCCGGTGGCGTGCAGCTGCAGGACCGCTTTGGCCGGGTGAGCCATCCGGGGGTGTCGGCCGGGGAGATCGCCTTCCTGGCGGCGGTGCCGCAGCGGCTGCGGCGGACCTTGCTGGAGCGGCTGCCGGCGCTGTTGCCCCACCTGGATGGGGATCGGCGGCAGGCCCTGGTGGAGGCGGCCGTGCTCGACAACCTCCTCTCCCCCAGCCTCAACCTCAACGGGCTGTTCGCCGCGGTGGAGGCGAACGTGGCCCGCCAGCAGGATCTGCAGGCCCTGGCGCTGGCGGTGATGGGGGAGGTGCTGGCGGAGGCCGCGGCGGCGGGCCTGGGCGAGGCTTTCTTCCTGCACCTGGCCCCGAACCTCGGCAGCCGGGACGGCGCTGAGCAGCTCAAGCCCGCCAGCCCCGCCGGCACCGGCACCACGGACTTCCAGCTGATGCTGCGCGGCGCCCTCAAGGAGGTGGGCCTGCTGGTGCTGCTCAATCAGGCCATCGGCCGCCGCAGCGGCAGCCCACCCCTCGGCGCCGACTTCAACGTGCGCACGGCCCCCCACGACCACCCCAGCCTGCTGGAGCTGGCCCGCTCGGCCTTCGAGCCGGCGCTGATGCCCACCCTGGTGGGGGTGGGCGACACGATCACCTCGGTGCCGGCGCCAGGCGGGGGCTGGCTGCGGGGCGGCAGCGACCGGGGCTTCCTCACCCTGCTGCAGGAGCTGGGCGCGGTGTTCGGCACGGCCAACCGGGTGGTGCTGGTGGACAGCAGCGGCGGCGCCGTGGACCGCCCCTCCCACGCCGATGGCCGCCTGGTGGGTCTCACCGATCCGCAGGATTCCCTGCGCATCGACGCCAGCCTGGCCGGCGGGCCGCGGCAATACGTGGAGCTGTTCGGCAGGCTCGCCGAGCGCCGGGGTCAGGCCCTCAGGGGTTGAGGCCCAGCTCGCGCTCCATGCCGGCCAGGGCCACCTCGGCCACCAGCTGGATGCGGTAGCGGCAGTGCTGCGTGGTGGTGCCGTCGAAGCGGCCGTGCTCCCAGTACTTGTTGCTGCCGGCGCCGCCACCGCAGAGGCCGAAATAGTCGCAGCTGGCCCGGCAGCGCTCCACACCGGTGCGGATCTCGCGCTCCACCTGCTGGAACTTCGGCGTGCCGGCCAGATCCACCAGGCTGTCGCGCAGCACATGGCCGAAGCAGAAATCGCCGAAGCGTTCGGTGTGCACCGACAGCAGCTCCGGATCGAAGGTGGACATGTTGCCGCGGGCATCCACGTTCACGATCGCGAAGGGGGTGTTCATGTCGGTCTGCACCAGGCGGGCTTCGCCGCAGGCCAGGCTGGTGATTCCCTCGAACTCGCGGATCCGCAACCGCTCGGGCTGGTCGCCGCAGCGGTCCCAGACGCGCTCCATGAACTGGCGGTAGCGGGCCTCCAGGGCGGGCCGCTCCCCCGCCGAGACCTCCAGGCTGGACTGGGTGTTGACGCCCTCGGTCTCCTCCATGTTGAAGCCCACGTCGCCGATGCCCTGCTGCAGGAAGAAATCGACGATCGCGTCGGCATGGTCGAGCCCGGCGGCGGTGAGCACGCAGATCACCTCGAAGGGGATGCCCCGCCGTTGCAGCCAGTCCACCCCCCGCATCACGGCGGCATGGCTGGGCAGGCCGGTGCGGGTGACCCGGTGGGCGTCGTGCAGGAAGGCGGGGCCATCCATGCTCACGCCCACGTGGATGTCGTGGCGCTCGAAGCAGTCGCACCAGGCCGCATCGATCACGGTGGCGTTGGTCTGCAGCGACTGCACCACCGTGGAGGGCGGCAGCCCGTGGCGCTGCAGCACGGCCTGGATGCGGGCGCTGGCGGCGTCGTAGAAGGCGATCGGCATGGTGAGCGGCTCGCCCGCATGCCAGAGCAGGGTGAATCCCCCGTCAAAGAAGGGGCTCTCCAGCACCCGCTCCAGGGCCGCCTCCAGCAGCTCCAGCGACAGCCGGGTGCGGTCGTCCCGCTGGGGCAGGTAGCAGTAACTGCAGTCGAGGTTGCAGAAGGGGGTGGGCTGCAGCACCAACAGCCGCACCGGCCCATAGGCCAGCTCCCCTGAAGCCGCCTCCCTGGCGGCCAGCTCGGCTGGGGGCAGCTCAGGCACCGGGGTGACGCTCATCGGGGCCTTGCTCAGCGGAAGTTGCGGAAGCCACCGCCGTTGCGGAAGCCCCCATTCCTGAAGCCGCCCCCATTGCGGAAGCCGCCATTACGGAAGCCACCGCCATTGCGGAAGCCGCCGTTGCGGAACCCCCCGTTGCGGAAGCCGCCATTGAAGAAGCCGCCGTTGCGGAAGCCTCCGTTGTAGAAGCCGCCATTGCGGAAGCCGCCGTTGCCCCAGCCCACGGTGGGGGCGTTGACGAACACGTAGGCCAGGGCGTCCGGTGGCCCGGCCTCTGGCCCCAGTTCCTCACGATCCTGGCCTTCCAGGTCGGTGCCGGCCTGCTGCTCCCTGTCCCGCACCACCGCTGCAATGCGCTGCATCCGCTCCTCGATGCTGGCGGTCGATCCCTGCTGCGCGGCGGCGGTGGCCAGGGCCGCTGCGCAGTCGAGCGGCAACGACACCAGCAGCAGCAGGCCGAACAGGCGGGAGCGGGTCAGAAAGGCCATGACAGGTGCTGGGAAGAGACGCGCGGACGGAAAAAAGGAACGGCGGGAAGGGGAGCAGAGGCCGCTTCAGCTGCCGGGTTCGGGCTGCTGATCGCCGTCGGCCGCGGGCAGGGGCCTGATCGCCTCCCGGCCCAGCAACAGCCCCTGGAAGATCTCATCGACCTGCTCATGGGCAGCGCCGGGGCCGGTGCCGGGCGCCAGCCAGCGATCCACTGCGGCCACGTCTTCTGGCCTGCCGTCCACATAGCCCTGCAGCAGCCGGGCGATGGCCAGATCCACCAGGTTGCGGAAGGCGGAGTCGTTCTCCGGCAGCAGGCAGGCCACCCCATAGCTCTCGAAGGGCTCGTCGGGCACCAGCGCCAGGTCCTTGAGGCCCCGGGCCCGGGCCAGGGCAGCGAGCACCTTGGTGTCACCGATCACTCCCTCCACCCGGTTCGCCTCCAGGGCATCGAGGGCCTCGGACAGGTTGGCGAACGGCACCAGCCGGGCCTCGGGCTGCATCCCCTCGAGCTCCGTCTCCGCCAGGGTGGAGCGCACCACGCCGATCGGGCGGCCGGTCAGGGCGGCGGGATTGCCGTCGAAGCGGCCGGCCGGGGCCAGCAGGCGCAGGCCCGACACGCCGATGGGCATTGAGAAGTCGGCGGTCATGTCGGCTTCCCAGCTGAAGGGAATGCCGCAGGCCAGGTCGGCGGTGCCGGCCGTCACCCGAGCGGCGGTGGCGGCCAGGTCGGGCTCCATGACCAGCCGGAGCCTCACGGGACGGCCCACGGCCCTGGCCAGCTCGGCGGCGATCCGCTCGCCCAGCAGCACCGCGTAGCCCTGGGGCTGGCCCTCGTTGCCACCGCTCAGCAGGGGCGGCGCGTCGGCGGGGCCGACCAGCACCAGTTCCCCGGAGCGGGCCACCCGTTCCACGGCTCCTCCCGCCAGGGCGGCAGCCGGAACCGCCAGCCCCCCAGCCACGGCCAGGGCTGCCAGGGTGGCCGTGCTGCAGAGCGCGCGGCCGAGGCGGCGGGCTCGGCGGCAGCTCAGGCCGAGGGGGCTGCCGTGATGGGCCGATCCCCCTCGGGAGGGAGCGGCCGAAGGGCCTGGGGAAGACAAAGCACGCCACGCCGGATGCCCCAGGACTCTGGCAAGGCCTGGGGCATCCGGCCATGCGGCGGGCTGCAGCCTGCGGGATTCTTCATTGCGACGACGCCCGCTCAGATCCACTGCTGCGCAAAGCGCATGCTGATGTCCAGCCAGGGGCTGCGGGTGATCGGCGCACTGCTGGAGATCAGGTCCACGCCGCTGGCTGCACAGGCGCGCAACTGGGCCGGCTCCACCCCGGAGGCCTCCAGCACCACGGCCCGGCCCAGGTCTGTGGCCAGCCGGCGCAGGACCGGCACCAGCTCGGCCAGGGCACCAGGGCTGAAGCCATCGAGCAGCACCGCGTCAGCGCCGGCCTGGATCGCCTGCTCGGCCTCGGCGGCCGTCTCCGCTTCCACGATCACCCGGGCGGGCCAGGGGGCCGCAGCCCGCACCGCCGCCAGGGCCGGCACCACCCCGCCCGCCCAGGCCAGGTGGTTCTCCTTGAGCATGGCGGCGTCGTCGAGCCCGAAGCGGTGGTTGAGGCCGCCGCCACAGCGCACGGCGTATTTCTCCAGCAGCCGCAGCCCTGGAGTTGTCTTGCGGGTGTCGGCCAGACGCACGCCGCTGCCCTCCAGCTGCTGCACCAGCTCGGCGGTGGCCGTGGCGATGCCGCTCAGGCGCATCGCCAGGTTCAGGGCCGTGCGCTCGCCTGCCACCAGGGCCGCGGCATCTCCCTCCAGCTCCAGCAACCGCTGATCGGCCTGGATCCGCTCGCCATCACCCACCAGCAGCCGCACCTGCAGCTCGGCATCGAGCAGGCGGAACAGGGGCTCCACCAACGCCCCGCCACTGAACACCCCGGCGCGCCTGGCCACCCAGTGGGCCCGGCCGCGCACCCCCGTCAGGGCGGGCGCCGTGAGGTCGCCGCGGCCCAGATCTTCCGCCAGCCAGGCGCGCAGCAGGGGCTCGAGTTGCAGGGGGCTCAGCGGTGGCATGGCAGCGAGCGCGGCAGGGGGGCAGACCCTCCAGGACCATGGCAGCCTGCCCGGCTCACTTGCCGATGCAGAAGCGCGAGAACACCCGATCCAGCACCGCCTCGTTCACCTCCTCGCCGGTGATGGCGCCGAGGGCCCGCACCGCCGTGCGCAGGTCGATGGTCCAGAAATCCCAGGGCAGCCCCTGCTCGGCGGCCTCCAGGCTGCCCGTCAGGGCAGTCGCCGCCTCCCTGGCCAGATCGCGCTGACGGGCGTTGAGGGCCACCTGGAGACCCTGCCCATCGCCCGCCCCGCAGCGCCGCAGCAGCTGCTGCACCAGGGCATCGCTGCCGGCGCCGGTCAGCGCGCTGATCACGCCATCGGGGCTTGTCGCCACCGACTCGGGCTGGGCTGGAGGCGGCCCTGCCTGATCCGGGGCGATCAGATCCGCCTTGTTGCCCACCAGCAGCAGGGGCACCCCCTCCGGCACCAGGTTCCGCAGGGCGGCGTCCTCCTCGGTCCAGCCGGCCTGGAGATCGAACAACAGCAGCACCGCATCGGCGCTGGCCAGGGCCTCGTGGCTGCGGGCGATGCCGAGCTGCTCCACGGCGTCGGCGGTGGGCCGGATGCCGGCGGTGTCGAGCAGGGTGAGCGGCACGCCGTCGAGCACGAGCTCGCTCTCCAGCAGGTCGCGGGTGGTGCCGGGCAGGTCGGTCACGATCGCCCGCTCGCGGCGGCTGAGGCGGTTGAGCAGGCTGCTCTTGCCCACATTGGGGCGCCCCACGATCGCCACCCGCAACCCCTCCCGCAGGGCCGCGCCCTGACGCGCCTCCAGCACCAGGGCCTCCAGCTCCCGCTGCACCGCCACAAGGGCGGCCACTACGGCAGCGGCGTCGAGGCGGGGGAGGTCGTCTTCGAAGTCGACCCGGGCTTCCAGTTCGGCCAGCTGGTCGAGCAGCCGCTCCCGCAGGCTGCCGATACGGCGCTGCAGGCCGCCATCGAGGCCGGCCATGGCCAGCTGGGCGGCGCGGCGGCTGCGGGCCGTGATCATCTCGCTCACCGCCTCGGCCCGGGTGAGATCGAGGCGGCCGTTCAGAAAGGCCCGCTGGCTGAATTCGCCGGGCTGGGCCCGGCGGGCCCCGGCGGCCAGCACCAGCTCCAGCACCCGCTGCACCGGCACCAGGCCGCCATGGCAATGGAGTTCCACCACGGTTTCGCGGGTGAAGCTGCGCGGCGCCCGCATCAGCAGCAGCAGGGCCTCATCCACCCGCTCCTGCGTGGCCGGATCCACCACGTGGCCATAGAGCACCCGATGGGTGTCCCACACCTGGGACCCCGGCGCCCGGAACAGTCGGGCGCCGATGGCCTCGGCCCGGGGGCCGGAGATTCTTACGATCGCCACACTCCCCTGCCCGGGCGCGATCGCCGTGGCGACCGCTGCGATCGTGCCGCCGCCTTGGGCGCTGGCCGTGATCGCTTCGTCATCCAGCTCCAGCTCGCCTGTCACCCCGTTCCATGGCGCTGCGTCCTCCCCAGTTTCAACCGCTTGCCCCCGCGGTGCGTGCCATCCAGCGGGCGATCCAGTGGCTGTGGCAGCAGGAGGGCAGCCCCGGTGAGCGGGCCAGGGGGCTGGCGGCGGGGGTGTTCTGCGGCTGCTTCCCGTTCTTCGGGCTGCAGACCCTGCTGGGGGTGGCCCTGGCGAGCCTGGTGCGGGGCAACCACCTGCTCGCCGCCGCGGGCACCTGGATCAGCAACCCCTTCACCTACCTGCCCCTCTACTGGTTCAACTTCAAGCTGGGCAGCCTGTTTCTGGGGCCGGGACAGGGCTGGCCAGGGATGGAGAGCCTGCGCAGTGAGGCGATCTGGCAGCTGGGCTGGGCCTTTGTGAGCCGCATGTTGCTGGGATCCCTGCTGGTGGGTCTCGCCGCTGGGCCCCTGGGCGGCTGGCTCTACTGGCGCTGGCTGGTGCAGGTCGGGGCTCGCGCGGATGCTGGGCTGCCTCCATCGCCCCCTCCGGCTTGAGCGTGGGCTCGTTCTGGAACCCGGATGAGATAGAGGGTTCAGGAATTGGCCAGGCCGGGAAACACCATCAGGTCGATGTGGCCACCGGTGGGATGGCGCCATTCGCGGAACTCCTCAGCCAGGGCCTGATGGTCTTCGCTGAGGCACTGATCCTGGAGATCCTGCAGGCGCTGATGCACCTGATCGAGGGTGTGGTCAATCAGTTCGGCGGCCTGTTCAGATGTCATGGCCAGATGGGTGGTTGACGGACGAAAAATATGGTGAGGTTGTAGTCAACCTGACCCGATTGAGCTGTAGCAGCAGACACACGGCCCTGGCGCTGTGGCCGAATGCCCATGCCCAGAGCCACTCGAATCAGTCGTCCTTCACCACAGTGCGCGCCAGCCAGTCGTGGAAGGGTTGCCAGTCGTCGGCCTGATCAATCGCCTCCCAGAGCCTCTCAATCACTCGACGCACCGGGGTTTCGGGCAGGTTCCAGCGCTGCAGGCGATCGGCGATCGAGCTGGCCGCGTCTGGGGAGTTGGCTTCGGTGTTGGCAGCCTGGTGGCTGCAGGCCCACCAGGCGTCGCGCCAGGCCAGCCAAGGCTGCCGGGGCGGCTGCGGGGCCCCCGCCAGGAAGGGCCCCAGCTGATCGGGTGTACTCGGCAGGCCAGCCTCTGCCACCCGCGCCGCCAGCCCCGCGAAGAAGGATCCGTAGCCCACGGGCCAGGCCGCCAGCAGTTGCAATGTGGCAGGCAGGGGATCCGGGGCTTCTCCCAGGCCATCTCCTGCCCCCGGCCATGCCGGTGGCAGCCCCAGCCGCCTGGCCATCAGCTGGCGGTAGTGGTGGTCGAAGGCCGGCGCGAAGCGCTCCAGGCGGGCCTCCAGCTCGGCCCGGGGCAGCAGCAGCGCCAGGGGCTCCTGCAGCAGGCGCAGGTTGTGGTGGGCCACCGCCGGCTGCTGGCCGTAGGCGTAGAGACCGGCGTGATCGAAGTAGGCCGCCGTGAAGCGCGGGTCCAACTGGTCGAGGAAGGCGAAGGGGCCGTAGTCGAAGCTCTCCCCGGCCAGCGACATGTTGTCGGTGTTGAGCACCCCGTGGGTGAAGCCGGCGGCCATCCACCCGGCGCTGAGCCGGGCCACCCGCTCCACCAGCTCGCCATAGAAGGCCAGCAGGCGGGCCTCCCCTGCCGCTTCCTTGCTGGGATGGGCCAGCACCACCTCGGGGTAATAGGTGGTCACCACGTGCTGGAGCAGCCGCTCCAGCTGCCGCGGCTGGCGCTGGTACAACAGCCGCTCGCAGCTGCCGAAGCGCAGATGGGTGCTGGCCAGGCGCACCATCACGGCGCTGCGCGTGGGGGAGGGTTCATCGCCGCGGTACAGGCCCTCCCCCGTTTCCACCAGGCTGAGGCTGCGGCTGGTGGAAACGCCCAGGCGCTGCAGGGCCTCGCCGGCGATCACCTCCCGCACGCCCCCCTTGAGGGTGAGGCGGCCATCGCCGCCGCGGCTCCAGGGGGTGGTGCCGCTGCCCTTGGTGCCGAGGTCCTGGAGCTGGCCATGGCGATCGCGCAGCTGGCCATAGAGAAAGCCACGTCCATCGCCGAGCAAGGGGTTGTAGGTGCCGAACTGATAGCCGTGGTAACGCAGGGCCAGCAGCGGTGTGCGCGCCTCAAAGCGGCCATAGGCAGTCTCCATGTCGGCGTCGCTGACGCTGGCCGGATCGAGGCCGAGTTGCCGTAGCAGGGGGTCGTTGCGGAAACGCAGCTGAGTGCGGGGAAACTGCGCTGCTTCCACCACGTCCCAGTAGTCGCTGCCCAGGCCCTCAAGCAGGGGCTCAAACGGCAGGCCGAGCAGGGGGTTGGGGCGCATCGCAAGCCGTAGAGGAGTGTTTTCAGGGAAGCGTCGCGCTGAGGGCACAACACGTGAGTCAGCGCTCATCCAACCTGCAGTCCCTCGCTGCTGGTGAGGTGGAATGTAAGCGGGTCGATAGATACTCCAATGACCAATGCCAGCCCTGACGTTCCAACCGCCCATCGGCTGTAGTGGCCAGGGCATGCCGTTTGCTTCTTGCAAGGTCGTATCTCCGTGCATTGGGAGATCGTCAAGCGGTTTCTGAAGTGAGTTGTCTCTAAAGGGGATTCGGTGTCGCTTCAGGAAGATCAGCTAGAAACATGTCGTTTTTCTGTTTAGTCCTTCAGGGCCTTTTCGCCTATGTCCAAGCGAGGTCCATGCCTCCCCCTGGCTTGTGTAAGATTCTTGAATCTGACTCGCATTCAGATTGGTTTCCACATGTTGTAGATGCCAATTGCTGCATGCCTGTATGGATAGAGAAGTATTCGCGTTTGCCACCATTGAAACGACCTCCATACCCGAAAGACACAAGCCTATTTGCCCATTCAACATGACCGTGGCCAAAGCCTTTGAACTTTGGATGCAGTTGGGGTGGAGGCGACAACCGCTATTCGTCCGACCGGTTCAATCGGCTTTGGCAGCCTTTTGAAAATATCAATGGCGGGGCGAATGATACTGCCGTTAAGCATGACTATT
This sequence comes from Paraciimarium castrense LEGE 11436, assembly GCF_056633055.1. Lineage (NCBI taxonomy): Bacteria > Bacillati > Cyanobacteriota > Cyanophyceae > Synechococcales > Prochlorococcaceae > Paraciimarium > Paraciimarium castrense. The sequence goes on from NZ_JBSJOW010000005.1 coordinate 57,253, forward strand.
GTGCCAGGCTGGCCTAGGGCTAAAAGGTCATGAGAGGTGTAGTTCTGAATCTTCCATCAATCAGTATCAGGCTTGGAAGTACACTGCTCTTCGTGTCTTCCTGTCATGGCTCTCCTGTTCATGGAGGACAATTCTTGGTTCTATTGTCGAGATGCGAGCTTTGAGGACAGCACGTGCCCGAGCGGGTGAATCGTTTCACCGCAGGGCCTTGCTGAAACTGGCGAGACCTAGGTTTTGATGAGGATCACCCAGCTCTTACGCAATGCGTCAAGCCCATCAAGAAGGGAGATCAACTTTCCTGTCCACTCAATCTCGCCATCGCAGGGATCTTGATGGAGTGCCGATCGTGGGCCGCTGCGCTCGCATTGATCTGATCAGCTTAAGGATCCCGGGTGAGCCCCAATTCAGGCTCACAACTTCCGAACAGGCTTTCGCCTGCCAACAATCTGGTGGAGAAAAACGATGCGTCAGGACACGAATCCAAGGAATGCTTTGGCTGAGAATTCTGATGCTTCTGCATGCAGGGAACTGGTCCACCGTCCCACAACCCATTCGCCTACAACCTCGGTCGTTTCACCCAATCCCCGTCCGGCAGATGTCGAGCACATCCGCCATCGAGGCGATCTGGTTGAGGGTGCCGCTGAGCTGGTGGGCGCCGCTGAGTTCCACCCGCAGTTCAATGCGGGCCGGCTTGCCGGGGGTGGTGCGCACGCGGGCGTCGCTCACGTTGATGCGGTGGTCGGAGAGGCGCATCAGGATGTCCTTGAGCACGCCCACCCGATCGAGCACCTCGATGCGCAGCTGCACCGGATAGCGGCGCTTCTCCTGGTCGGAGGTGGGGTTCCAGCGCACGGGTAGGCGGCGCTCGGGCGGCACCTGCTGCACGTTGGCGCAGTCCTGGCGGTGAATTGTGATGCCGTGGTTGCCGAGGGCCACCGCCGCCAGAATCGCTTCCCCGGGTAGGGGACTGCAGCAGCCGCCGAGCCGGTAGTCGAGGCCCTCAAGCCCCAGGATGGCGCTGGAGGCTCCGGGGCCGATCGGGCTGGCCGTGGTGGTGGAGGGGCCGGCCTGGGTTTTCACGGCGCGGGCCAGTTCCTCGTTGCTGAGCACCGGGGCGGCGGCGCTGTTGGCGAGGCGCAGTTCTTCGCGCAGGCGGTTGAGCACCTGGTGCAGGGTCACCCCGCCGAAGCCGAGGTTGGCGAGCAGGTCGTCGGTGCTGATCAGGTTGCAGCGGCGGGCCACCTTGGCCATCGCCTCGCCGTTGAGCAGGGCATCGAAGCCCTCCCGGCCCAGCTCCCGCTCCAGCATCTCGGTGCCGCGCAGGATGTTGGCCTCGCGATGGCTCTTCTTATACCAGGCCCGGATCCGGTTGCGGGCCGTGGGGGTGGCCACGAAGTTGAGCCAGTCAAGGCTCGGGTGGGCAGATTTGGCCGTGAGGATCTGCACGAAGTCGCCGTTCTGCAGCGGCGTGGCCAGGGGGCAGAGGCGGTCGTTGATGCGTGCACCCTGGCAGTGGTTGCCTACCTCGGAGTGAATGCGGAAGGCAAAATCCACCGCTGTGGATCCCTTGCGCAGGCCCACCACATCGCCGTTGGGGGTGAACACGAACACCTCCTCGTCAAAGAGGTCTTCCTTGATGGAGGCCAGGTAGTCGTTGCTGTCCTGGGCACCGCCATCCTTCTGCCAGTCCACGAGCTGGCGCAGCCAGTTGAAGCGCTCGGCGTCGTTGCCGAGGGCAGCAGGTGAACCGCCTTCCTTGTATTTCCAGTGGGCGGCAATGCCGTATTCCGCCACCTGGTGCATCTCGGCGGTGCGGATCTGCACCTCGATCGGCCGGTGGCGGCCGATCACCGCCGTGTGCAACGACTGATAGCCATTCGGCTTGGGCAGGCCGATGTAGTCCTTGAAACGTCCGGGGATGGGGCGGAAGGTGTCGTGCACCACCGCCAGGGAGCGGTAGCAGCCATCGAGGCTGGGGCAGAGGATGCGCAGGGCGGCCACGTCGTAGATCTCGTGGAAGGCCTTCTGCTGGCGCTGCATCTTGCTCCAGATGCCATAGAGGTGTTTGGGGCGGCCGCTCACCTCGCAGGCCGAGAGCCCCACGGCGGCGAGCTTGTCGCGCAGCAACTGCACCGTGACGCGCAGCCGTTCCTCGCGCTCACTCCGTTTGGTGGCCACCTGCAGCTGCACGTCCCGGTAGGCCTCGGGCTCCAGGATTTTGAAGGCCAGATCCTCCAGCTCCCACTTGAGCCGGCCGATGCCGAGGCGGTTGGCCAGGGGGGCGTAGATCTCGCGGGTCTCGCGGGCGATGCGCAGCTGCTTCTCGGGTTTCAGCGCCGCGAGAGTGCGCATGTTGTGGAGCCGGTCGGCCAGCTTCACAAGCACCACACGGATGTCACTGGCCATGGCCAGGAACATCCGCCGCAGGTTCTCCGCCTGGGCCTCGGTTTTGTTGGTGAAGTGGATGCCGCCCAGCTTGGTCACGCCCTCCACCAGGGCCCGCACCTCGGCTCCGAAGTGCTGCTCCAGCTCTTCTGGTGTCACCTCGGTGTCCTCCACCACGTCGTGGAGGAAGCCGGCGGCGATCACGCTGGCGCTGGCGCCGATGTCCCGCAGCAGATCCGCCACCGCGACCGGGTGCACGATGTAGGGATCGCCGCAGGCCCGGTACTGGCCCTCGTGGAGTTGGTAGGCGAAGTCAAAGGCGGAGGCCAGCAGGGCCTCGGCGTCGGTGGGGCACGACTGGCCAGCGCCAGGGGGAGCGTGCTCAATGCAGCGCTGCAACCACTCCGGCAGCGCCACGCCGTAGTCGTCGGGGCTGTGGATGGGGCGTGGCTTGGGTAGAGCCCGGGCTGCCGGAGGCCCGATCGCGAGATCGAGGCAAGGGACCACCTCCACGCTATCCAGCCCTGCCTCCGGCTTGGACTGCGCCGGGGAGTCGGCAGTCACAGCCGCGGTTTCCCGACCACTCACCGCCGGGTGAACCGTGTCTGGGCCCGGGGCGCCGGCGTGCTCCAGCGGGGGGTTCAGATCGGAAACCGCGCGGAGCATGCAACCTTGCGGACTGCTCCAATCGTATGCAGGCGCGGCCCGATCGGGAGCAGTGTCGTCATCAGCGGATCCATGCTGGGGGGCATGACTGAGCCCGTGTTGCGCCTGAAGGACCTGGTGGTCCGCTATCCGGGCGCGCCGAGCCCCACCCTCGATGGCCTGGAGCTGGAGCTGCATCCCGGCGAGACCCTTGCCTTGGTGGGCCCCTCCGGCTGCGGCAAGAGCACCGTGGCCCGGGCTGCCCTGCAGCTGCTGCCCGAGGGCAGCCAGTGCAGCGGCAGCCTCAGCCTCGGTGGCCAGGATCCGCGCCAGCTGGGCCGGGCCGCCCTGCGCCGCCTGCGCGGCGAAGCCGTGGGCCTGGTGTTCCAGGACCCGATGACCCGGCTCAATCCGCTGCTGACGGTGGGGGATCACCTCACCGACACCCTGGCCGCCCATCGCCCCGGCTGGAGGCGGCGCGCCCTGCGGGAGGGGGCTGAGGACCTGCTGCAGCGGGTGGGCATCAGCGCGGAGCGCTTTGACAACTACCCCCATGCCTTCAGCGGCGGCATGCGCCAGCGGCTGGCCATTGCCCTGGCCATGGCCCTGAGGCCACCGCTGGTGATTGCCGATGAACCCACCACCAGCCTCGATGTGGCCGTGGCCGGCCAGGTGATGGCGGAGCTCACCCAGCTCTGCCGCGAGGCCGGCAGTGCCCTGCTGCTGATCAGCCACGATCTGGCCATGGCCGGGCGCTGGTGCGACCAGATCGCGGTGCTCGACCAGGGCCGCCTGATCGAGCGGGCCCCGGCCCGGCAGCTGCTGCTGGAGCCGCAGGCGCCGCTGAGCCAGCGGCTTGTGGCCCGCGCCCGAGAGCGGGAGGCGGCGGGCGCCCGTCCACCGGGTGAGCGGCAGCGGCTGCTGGAGATCGAGGCGCTGCGCTGCTGGCATTCGCTGCCCTCGGCCCCCTGGCGGCCCCGCTGGCTGAAGGCCGTCGATGGGGTGAGCCTGGAGGTGAGCCGCGGCGAAACCGTGGGGATCGTGGGGGCTTCAGGCTGTGGCAAGAGCACCCTCTGCCGGGCCCTGATGGGCCTCACCGCCGTGCGGGGCGGGGCTGTGCGCCTGGATGGCATCGACCTGCGGCAGCTGCGCGGCGAATCGCTGCGGCAGGCCCGCCGCGGCCTTCAGATGGTGTTCCAGGACCCCCTGGCCTGCCTCAATCCCCAGATGACGGTGGGTGACGCCGTGGCCGACCCCCTGCGCATCCACGGCCTGGCCAGTCGGCCGGGAGCCAGGCAGCGGGCCCGGGAGCTGCTGGCGGCGGTGGGTCTGAACCCGCCAGAGGCGTTTGAGCAGCGGCTGCCGCGCCAGCTCTCCGGCGGCCAGCAGCAGCGGGTGGCCATCGCCCGGGCCCTGATCCTGGAGCCCAAGGTGCTGCTCTGTGACGAGAGCGTGAGCATGCTCGATGCGGAGGTGCAGGCCGATGTCCTGGCGCTGCTGCGGGACCTGCAGCAGCGTCTCGGGCTGGGGATGCTGTTCGTGACCCACGACCTCTCCGTGGCCGGCGGCTTCTGCCATCGGGTGATCGTGCTGGAGGGCGGCAGGATCGTGGAGGAGGGTCCCGGAGCCGAACTCCTGCGCCATCCCCAGGCCGCCATCACCCGCACCCTGGTGGAAGCCTGCCCCCGGCTGCCCCAGCCAGCCTGAGCGCCGGGACGCGGTCAGCTGTCCTAGACGTCCACTTGCCAGATCTGGCCGAGCCTTACAGACTGAGTGGACTAATCCTTGCGCCCCAAGGCAGCGAGCCCAGCCACCAACCCTGATGCGCAAACGAAACAGACGGGGGAGGCAAACATGGAGCGCCGGCCGGGGAAAGCGCGTACCAAAGGCCAGCACCCTTCGAATCACCGGTGACGGTGAAATCTTCAATAGCCACCCAACCGCACCGAAGGTTCGGCCTGGCCCCAGTGCCCGACTTGGTAGCGGTGGAAACTATAGAGAAGAGGCTTCCCCCGACCTGCTGGGCAAATACCAGGGCGCCTTCTCGCCGGTCAGCCTGGGCCAGGAGGGCACTAACCGCTTCCTGAGTTTCAGCGTGAGCGGCAAGGGCAGTGGCCAGAAGGACCGTGCTGAGCTCACCCAACAGGGCTATTACAAGGCCCAACGCACCCTCCAGGCCAATTTCCGGCTGCGGATCCCCGAAGCCAGTGGGGTGTCGGATAACTCCTACTACCTGATGCAGCTCTGGCAGCTGGGGGGGAAAAATCCGTTCATGGGGCTACGCATGCGACGGGGTGAATCCCACAAGGTGGACTTCATCACCAAGACCGTGCGTGGCAACTCCCGCCAGCTCAACAAGGTGGCCCCCTTCACCTTTGTGCCAGGCCAGTGGCACAGCTTCCAGGTGCGCTTTCGCTTTCGCCCCGGCAACAACAGCACCATGAGCGTGGCCGCCGATGGCAATCAGATCGGCAGCTGGTCTGGCCGGGCAGGAACACCCAATGTGCAGCCGATCCCCAACCGCGGCCCGACCCCCTACTACCGCTACAAATTCGGGATCTACAAGCGCAATGAGCCCAACGCTGGGCCCTTCACCGCCCACTTCGACGACATGCTGGTGGGCACGCTCTAGCGCTGTCGGCCCCGCAGCTGCTCCAGCAGCCGCTCAAAGGCCGGTGGCAGGGGGGCTTCACAGACCAGACGCTCGCGGCTGATCGGGTGATCCAGGCTCAGCTGCACGGCGTGCAGGGCCTGCCCTGGCAGGGCCACGGGCAGGCGCCGGCAACGGGAATAGGCGGGGTCGCCCACGATCGGATGGCCGATGTGGGCTGCATGCACCCGGATCTGGTGGGTGCGGCCGGTGTCGAGCTGGAAGCGCAGCAGCGCAAAATCCCCCAGCCGCTCCTGCACCGACCAGTGGGTGCAGGCGTGCCGGCCGCTGGCGTCGCTCACCACGGCGTACTTCTTGCGATCCACCGGGTGGCGGCCGATCGCGCCGATCACGGTGCCGTGGTCGGCCCTGGGTTGGCCATGCACCACGCCGAGGTAGTGGCGGGAGGCGACGCGCTCCTGGATCTGCACCTGCAGCTTCACCAGGGCCTCCTGGCTCTTGGCCACCACGATGCAGCCGGTGGTGTCCTTGTCGAGCCGGTGCACGATGCCGGGCCGCAGTTCGCCGCCGATGCCGGGCAGGTCGGGGCAGTGGTGCAGCAGGCCGTTCACCAGGGTGCCGTCCCTGTTGCCCGGCGCCGGATGCACCGTGAGGCCGGCGGGCTTGTTGAGCACGATCAGGTGGGCATCCTCGTAGAGCACATCGAGGGGCATCTCCTGGGCCATCAGGTAGGGCAGCGGCTCCGGTGGCGGCATCCAGAGTTCCACCCTGTCTCCTGGCCGCAGGGGGGTCTTGGCCCGTCCGGTGACCCCATTCACCCGCACGTAGCCCGCTTCGATGAATTTCTGGATCCGGGCCCTGCTCTGCTCCGGGCGCTGGGCCACCAGCCAGCGATCCAGCCGCATCGGCAGCGGCTTCGGATAGGAGAGCGTCAGCAGTTCGCCCTCCCCTTCACCGAACGCGGCCATCAGCAACGCCTCCCCTGCTCTGGGTTGATGGGGTCTTTGTTTATCGGCTCTGCGCTCATGCCAGCGGGGCCGCCGGCAGCTCCAGGGCCATGGCCCCGAGCCTTGAGCAGCGGAAGTCATCCAGCAGCTTGGTGGCCATGCGCAGGCTGTCGCCGCTGGTGTGCCGCCCGGCGGCGGCCTGCAGCCAGCCCTCCACATCGGGGCCGCCGGCGGGCAGGTCGGCCTGGGCCTGGCCATAGCGGCGCAACAGCAGATCCTTCGGCACGCCGGCGGCTGGCACCGCCTGCAGCAGCACCAGCAACTGCAGGAAGGCCAGGGCCGCCGCCTCGTTGTCGTAGGCCGCCTGGCCGATGTCGTCGCAGAGGGCCAGCCGCAGGGCCACCTGCTGGTCATCCAGCCGGGGCGGCAGCACGCCGGGGGCATCGAGCAGGTCGAGGTCCTGGCCCAGCCGCACCCAGCGCAGGCTGCGGGTGACGCCGGCCCGGCGGGCACTGTCCACCACCTTCTGGCGCACCAGCCGGTTGATCAGGGCCGACTTGCCCACATTGGGGAAGCCCAGCATCAGCGCCCGCACCGGCCGGGGCCGCATGCCCCGACCCAGGCGGCGGGCGTTGAGGGCGGCGCCCGCCCGGATGGCGGCCTGCTGCAGCTGCTTCACGCCGGTGCCCACCTTGGCGTCACACCACCACACCACCTGCCCCTGGCGCTTGAACCAGGCGCTCCACTCGTCCCGGGCGGCCCTGGGGATCATGTCCACCCGGTTGAGGGCCAGCAGGTGGTGCTTGCTGCCGATCCAGCGCTGCAGGCGGGGATGGCCCGTGGCCAGGGGGATGCGGGCATCCCGCACCTCGATCACCAGGTCCACCTTGGCGAGCGCCTCGGCCAGGGCCTTTTCCGCCTTGGCGATGTGGCCCGGATACCACTGGATCGCCGGCGCGTTGACGCTGAGCTGGATGGTCTGGGGCTGGGGGGGCATCAGGGCACCACCAGCACCGGACACGGCGCCAGCTGGATCACCCGGGCCGCGGTGCTCTGTTGATCGCTCTCGATGGAGATGCCACGGGTGCCCATCACGATCACATCGGCATTGATCTCATCGGCCACATCGCCGATCACGAAGGCGGGCTTGCCCTCCCGCTCCACCAGCTCACAGGCCACCCCCTGCTGCTCGAAACTCTGGCGCGCCTCCTGCAGCAGGGCGGCCACCGCGGCCGGGTCGTCGTCGGGCTCCACGACGGAGAGCAGCACCAGGCGGCTGCTGTGCTGCTGCACCAGCTGCAGGGCCACGGCGGCGGTGTCGACGGCCTGGCGGCTGCGATCGATCGGGAAGAGAACGGTGTCGAACATGGGTCGATGCCCGAGTGGCGTCAGTCTGGAGCGCGGCGCCCCCGGTGGCCATCCAGGCCACCAGCGGCTGGTCAGATCGGCCGCCGGGGTGGTAGAGGGGGCTGGGAGCTAAGCTCCCGCCCGTTTGTCCCTCCCTTACCGCGTACTCCATGGCGAAGCGATCCCTGGCCAGCCTCTCCGCCGACGACCTGCGCGGCAAGCGCGTGCTGGTGCGGGTCGACTTCAACGTACCGCTCGATGACGCCGGCGCCATCACCGACGACACCCGCATCCGCGCCGCCCTGCCCACGATCAACGACCTCACGGGCAAGGGCGCCAAGGTGATCCTGGCGGCCCACTTCGGCCGGCCCAAGGGCCAGGTGAACGAGGCCATGCGCCTCACCCCGGTGGCGGTGCGCCTGGCCGAGCTGTTGGGCAAGCCGGTGCTGAAAACCGAGAGCTGCATCGGCCCCGACGCCGAGGCCAAGGTGGCCGCCATGGCCGATGGCGATGTGGTGCTGCTGGAGAACGTGCGCTTCTTCGCTGAGGAAGAAAAGAATGATCCTGGCTTCGCCGCCCAGCTCGCCGCCCTGGCCGATGTCTACGTGAACGACGCCTTCGGCGCCGCCCACCGTGCCCATGCCTCCACCGAGGGGGTCAGCAAGGCCCTGAGCCCAAGCGTGGCCGGCCACCTGATGGAGAAGGAGCTGCAGTACCTGCAGGGCGCCATCGACGAGCCCAAGCGCCCCCTGGCAGCGATCGTGGGCGGCTCCAAGGTGAGCAGCAAGATCGGCGTGCTCGAGGCCCTGATCGACAAGTGCGACAAGGTGCTGATCGGCGGCGGCATGATCTTCACCTTCTACAAGGCCCGCGGCCTGGCGGTGGGCAAGAGCCTGGTGGAGGAGGACAAGCTCGAACTCGCCAGGGAACTCGAAGCAAAGGCGGCCGCCAAGGGGGTGCAACTGCTGCTGCCCACCGATGTGGTGCTGGCCGACGCCTTCGCCCCCGACGCCAACAGCCAGACCACCCCGATCGACGCCATTCCCGACGGCTGGATGGGCCTCGACATCGGTCCCGATGCCCTCAAGGCCTTCCAGGCGGCCCTGGCCGACTGCAAGACCGTGATCTGGAACGGCCCCATGGGCGTGTTCGAGTTCGACCAGTTCGCCGCCGGCACCAACGGCATCGCCCACACCCTGGCCGACCTCAGCGCCAAGGGCTGCTGCACGATCATCGGCGGGGGCGACTCCGTGGCCGCCGTGGAGAAGGTGGGTGTGGCCGACAAGATGAGCCACATCTCCACCGGCGGTGGCGCCAGCCTGGAGCTGCTGGAGGGCAAGGTGCTGCCTGGCGTCTCCGCCCTTGACGACGCCTGAGCTCAGCGGGCCTGCGCTGGGCCTCCGCGATCAGGCCTGGCTGCCGGGGTGAACCCGGCAGCCTCTGGCCCCCCGCTGAATCAGCGGCGTAACTCTCCGTTGACGCGCACCTCACCACTGCCGACACTGATCCAGTCGCGATCGAAACTGCGGAAGCTCAAAGAGACTGGCTTCTCGAAGTATTCGGCGGTGCGTGTGCGCAGAATTTCAATCGTGATCTGTTCGCCAAGGCGCAGGCTCCTGGTGTTGTCCGTGCGCCAGTGAACGCCTCCCATGCTGCGCCCCATGGCCACATTGGAGGCGAGCTTGTTCAGCTCACCGCCCACGGTGATGCGATCGGCATCTGAGCCGGGGTAGCGCTGAGGCACTTCAAAGGCCTCCTCTCCTTGGTGGGTACCAGGTGCCAAGAGACAGAGGGGGCCGAGCAGGGGGTCCCTGCGCCGGCCTTCGGGGAAGCCATCAAGCAGGTCGCCGAGCTTCTGGTCCTCATCAAACCAGGCTTTGAGGGCGGTGACGCAGGCCCCGGCAACCGTGGCGTGGCCTGCCCCGTAGGCGGGGTGATTCGGGGATCCGGCCGAGAACGCCATCGGCAGAAAGAAGCTGCCGAAGGCGCTTTCAATCCTGTTCGCCGCAGGCAGCACGGTCGACACGGGTAAGTTGTAGTCCCGTTGCCCTGCTCCAGCCAGCCCCTGGCACTGCATCTGAACCAGCCCGCCGTAGACCTCGGGGCGGCAGCGACGGTGCACCAGCCACTTCTGCCTCCACACCACCTTCAAGGCACGGCTGGCTACCTCGGACACAAAGGTGAGCAGATCGGGGCCACCCAGGGTGGCGAATCCATTCTCACGGCTGACGCGCACGCCGCCTTTGTAGGGATTGCCATCATCCAGCGGCGCACCAATGTCTGAAAGGAAAAGGGCAGCATTGAAGTAGGCTTGGTGGAGGGCATCTCGATTCACAAAGCGAGCCAGGTCTCGCATGGTTGAGATGTGGCGAGGCCTGAAATCTGCTGGGTAGTAATCGGCACCTTCGGCTCGGCGAGCCTGATTGAGCTGATCACCAAAGTGGTTGCAGGCGCCATAATCGCGACCAAACTTATCCTTGCCTGTGTTTTGTGCCCGCAGCCAGTCCTCGTGGGTTGTCAGGAAATCTCTCTTGCGGAGATAGGGCACCTGCTGGACGCTGATCCTCTGGGTGCCATAGCCCACATCGCGAAGGAAGAACTGGCTGATGATCGGTCCAAATTCCTCATCATGCAGTCCACTGCGGAAGAGTGTTTCCGGCCTGATGTCGAGTTGGCCGGCGCTGGTCACCGGCAGGTCAAGACCCAGCTTCAGGCTTCCCTGGGCCCGGTCCTGCTCCAGGGCCTGCTGGAAGGCCTCCCCGACCTGGATCACCGCCTCGGCCAGATGCGCTGCGGAGAACGCGCTCAGAGGCAGATCGCGCAGCAGCGCCATCCAGTAGAGCTCCACCATCTCGGCCGCTGAGCTCACAGAGGAGATGGATGGCGCCGGCAGCATCTCCAGGGTCTTGGGGTCTGGTCCGTAGCTCTCGCGGGCCGCGCCGGCCAGTGGATTCACAAATCGCGCCACCGCGCGGGTTTCTTCTGCGTCAGCTGAGGTGGCAAAGTCTCCGGGTTGGATGCGATAGCTGGGTGTGCGCTCAAATTTGACAGGTGAGCCCGCCTCAATCTCCAGGCAGGTACGCATGAAGTCTCGATACTGATCGCGATCAACCTCTCCAAATTCATTGTGTTGGAGCGTCTTATGGAAACTGCCAATGAATGCTGCTTTTGCGTCGCCAAACTGTCTAATCTCGTCGCTATTCGGAGTTGGAAATACCATCATCCTAGTTTCAGTGGAGCGATGTGATCGCCGCCGCCGTGCCAAAAGTCATGTTGAATTGATACGACTTATCGGATGCGATCACCCCGCTACGCAAGCACGAAAATGATGAGATCTTCTGCCTGGAAAGTCTTCCGTATCCCAACGTTTCGGCGAGCTTCCGGGGCCTTCAGGCCGGCCGGTCAGGAGCGGCCTGCAGAAGACTCCATGCTTCCCCGTCTGGGCCCGCAGGCCCTACGCCGAGCGCACTCTCCCGATGACCCGATCGTTTCCCGACCCGGTGAACCAGTCGCCCACACCCACCAGCGTCGCCTTCGTGGGGCTGGGCGCCCTCGGTGCCCCCATGGCCAGGAACCTCCTGGTTGCGGGATACCGCTTGCTGGTCCACAACCGTTGCCGTGCCAGGGAGGAGCCCATTGTGGCCGCCGGGGCACACTCGGCCACCAGCCCAGCCGACGCCGCGGCGGGCGCCGAACTGCTCTGCGTCTGCGTCAGTGATGGACCGGCTGTGGAGGCCGTGCTGCTCGGCCCCGACGGGGCGATCGAAGGGCTGCAGCCGGGATCCCTGGTGATCGACTTCTCCACGATCGCGCCTGCCACCAGCCGCCGGCTGGCCGCTCATTTAGCCGACCACGGGGTCGCCTACCTGGATGCCCCCGTGACGGGGGGCACCGAGGGCGCCGCTGCTGGAACCCTCTCGGTGCTGGTGGGAGCCGCCCCTGAGGACCTGGCCCGGGCCAGGCCCCTGCTGGAGGTGGTGGGGCAGCACATCAGCCACTTCGGGCCGGTGGGGGCGGGTCAGCAGGCCAAGGCCGTGAACCAGGTTCTGGTGGCGGGCAGCTACGGGGCTGTCGCCGAGGCGATGGCGCTGGGCAGTCGCCTGGGGCTGCCCATGCCCCAGGTGGTGGAAGCCCTCAAACCCGGGGCGGCGGGCTCCTGGGCCCTGGAGCACCGGGCCGGCCAGATGCTTGATGGCCACTACCCCCTGGGCTTCCGCCTGGCGCTGCACCGCAAGGATCTCGCCATCGCCCTGGAGGCTGCCGCTGCCGTGGATCTCTCCCTGCCCCTGGCCGAGCGGGTGGCCGCCATCGAAGACGCCCTGATGGCCAGGGGCCACGGCGACGACGACGTTTCAGCTCTGGCCCGTTGGTTCAGGGAGTGAGCTGGGCTTCAGAGGGTGAGCTGGGCCCGATCCGCCACCACCCGCACCCGCTTGGTGGCGCTCACGATTCCCTTGGGATGCACCATCAGCACGGCCCAGGTCTGTTCCCCTGGCGTGTAGGGGGCCTGCACCGTCTTGAACAGACCGCCGCCGCCGAGGGCCTCAAGCGCCAGGCTGGGGCTGTCCTGGGTCGCCACATCCTCGGGGCTGAGGGCCACGATCCCGCCCGCCGCAATCGCCCCTTCCAGGGGCTCATCAAAGATGACGTCCACGTCGTAGCGCTGGCCTGTCAGCACCACATCGGGGATCAGCAGGCTCACGGGTAACGGGGCGTCGCCGCTGCGCAGCACGGATTGCTCGTTGATCACCGTCTGGCCGGTGATGCGGCGGCCGTCACTTTCGATGGCGATCCGCTGCTCCGCTTCGAGGCGGTAGATGGTGGGCCCTTCGGAGCGGCTGCCGCTCACCTGCAGCATCACGGTGGCGCGGCCGTCGCGCAGGGGCTCGCCCGGGGTGAGAGTCCAGCGGGCATCGGGGAACTCGCGCAGCAAGCTGTTGCGGCGCCGCACCACGCCGCCTGGGTCCAGGCCCGGCCCGCCCTTCAGGAGAGCTTCCAGATCTCCCTGGCCATTGAGGGCGGCCTGCAGGGTCTCAAGCTGGGCCGCGAGCGGCGCGGCGGCGCGGGCCGGCGGGGCCAGCGGCGCCTCGAGGCCGAGCAACGGCAGCAGGATCGCCGCGCTCAGCAGCGCGGAGCGCAGGGAACGGTGCCGTGGGTGGCGCATGCTGCTGCTGGGACGGCTTTTAAGTTAGGCACCGTTGGTGGCCACGTCCATGCCCAGGCTCCTGATCGCGGCCAGTGGCACCGGTGGACATCTCTTCCCCGCCCTGGCCGTGGCCGAAGCCCTTCCACCCGGCTGGGACGTGCGCTGGCTGGGGGTGCCGGACCGGCTTGAGCGGGAGCTGGTGCCCAGGCGCTATCCCCTGCACACGGTGAAGGCGGGGGGGCTGCAGGGCCGGGGTCTGCGCAAGCTGCTCAACCTGCTGCGGCTGCTGGCGGCCATCGGCAGCGTGCGGCGGCTGCTCCGCCGCGAGCAGATCGATGCCGTGTTCAGCAGCGGCGGCTACATCGCCGCCCCGGCAATTCTGGCGGCCCGCTGGTGCGGCGTGCCCGTGGTGCTGCACGACAGCAACGCTGTGCCGGGACGGGTGACGCGGCTGCTGGGGCGGTTCTGCACGCGGCTGGCGGTGGGGTTGCCCCAGGCCGTGGCCCATCTGCCGGGTTGCCAGGTGCTGGTGACGGGCACTCCGGTGAGGCCGGAATTCCGCGCGCCCACCGCCCCCCCGGCCTGGCTGCCCGGCGGCGAGGGTCCGCTGCTGCTGGTGATGGGCGGCAGTCAGGGGGCCCTGGGCCTGAACCGGATGGTGCGGCCGCTGCTGCCCCGGCTGAGCGCAGCGGGGGTGAGGGTGGTGCACCTCACCGGCAGCAGTGATCCGGAGGCTGGCGCCCCCCTGCCCCCAGGGGTGGTGGAGCGGCCCTTCAGCGATGAGATGGCGGCTCTGCTGGAGGCCACGTCCCTGGCGATCAGCCGCTCCGGGGCTGGAGCCCTCAGCGAGCTGGCCGCCTGCCGTACCCCGGCCATCCTGGTGCCCTACCCCAGCGCCGCCGACCACCACCAGGACGCCAACGCCGAGGCGGCCGCGAGCCTGGCTGCGGCTGCGATCGTGCAGCAGCACGCCCCGGAGCTGCCCACCCTGGAGCGCGCCGTGTGGCGGCTGCTGGGCCCGCGCCTGCGCTGCGTGCCACCGGCAGCCGACCCCCTGACGGCCATGGCCCAGGGCATGGCCCGGCTGGACACCCCAGATGCCGATCGGCAGCTGGCCAGCCTGCTGGAGCAACTGGTGGCCCCCAGTCGAGCCCGCTCCCGTTCCCGCTCGCGCGCGTGATCCGCTTGAGTGCGGCTCTGAGTCAGTCGGTGGGGGGCAGCTCCTGGGCCAGCGCTGCCAACAGCCGCCGATGGCCGCGCCGGTCCTGCAGGCCGAGGCGCAGCCAGCTGGCTCCGAGCCCCTCGAACGATCGGCAGTCGCGCAGCAGGATGCCGTGGCGGCGCTCCATGGCCTGGCGCAGTTCCACCAGCGGGCCGCTGCCGCGCAGCAGCAGGAAGTTGGCCGCCGAGGGCATGGCCGTGAACTGGCTCCAGCGCCCGAGCTGCCGCCGCAGCCAGGGCTGCTCCTGGGCCAGCCAGCCATGCACCCGCCGGGTCCAGCCCGCCAGGGCCGACGGATCGGCCAGCAGCTGCTCCACCGCCGCCAGGGCGAGGCCGTTGACGGGCCAGGGATCGCGCCAGGCGGCCCAGCGCCGCAGCCGTTCGGGGCTGCCGAGGGCATAGCCGATGCGCAGGCCGGCGCAGGCCAGCAGCTTGGTGAGGCTGCGCACCACCACCAGGTTCGGATGGCGCTGCAGCAGGGGCAGCAGCGACTGGGCCTCCCCGCCCGGCACCAGGGGCAGGAAGGCCTCGTCGCACACCACCAGGCGGTGGCGCTCCAGCAGCGGTTCGAGGGAGTGGCGGCTCCACAGCTGGCCGGTGGGGTTGTGGGGGTTGCAGATCCACAGCACCTGGGCCTCGCCCGCTGGGCTGGGGCTGTCGGCGAGGGCCGGAAAGGGCTGGGGGAAGGCCTCGGGCCAGGTCAGCGGCAGGGGCAGCCCCTGCCACCGGCCGCCCCAGCAGGCCAGGGCCCGGCTGTAGTCGGCGAAACCCGGCTGGGGCACCAGGCTGAGCCCCGCTGCGGCGGCGTCGCGGCCCGCCCAGGTGAACAGTTCAGCGGCGCCATTGCCTGGCAGCACCTGGGCCGGCTCCAGCCCATGCAGTGCCGCCAGCTGCCCCCGCAGCCGCTGCCAGCCGCGGTCGGGGTAGACCTGCACGGCCGAACCGAGGGACGCCCCCAGCAGGGCACGGCGCAGGGCCCAGGGCGGCCCGAAGGGCACCAGGGAGGCGCTGGCATCGAGCAGTCGGCCGGGGGGCTGGCCCAGACGGGCGGCGGCGGCGGCCAGGTTGCCGCCGTGTCGCTCGCCTGTACCGCCGCTGTCCATGATCGAACGCTAGGCACGGGGCTTTGGCGCTATAACGCCAGCATTGGTGAGCCGGGCCATGACACGGGACTGGTGGGCATCCCGAAGCCTGGGCGCGCTCCGATCCAGCACCTTGATGCTGCTCGCCGCCCTCAGCCTGGGATCTCCTGCGCTGCTGGGCGGCTCCGCGCGCGCCTCTTCCACCGACGACCTGCTCCAGCTGCTGGAGCAGCGGCAGTGCCCGCGCTGCAACCTCACCGGCGCCGATCTGGTCCACGCCCGGTTGGAGGACGTGGACCTGCGCCAGGCCCGCCTGCAGCGCGCCAACCTCGGCCAGGCCAGGCTGGATGGCGCCCAGCTGATGGGGGCGGATCTGAGCTTCACCACCCTGCAGGGCGCCTCCCTGCGGGGCGCCGACCTGCGCGGCGCCCGGCTGGAGGGCACCGACCTGCGCCAGGCTGACCTGAGCGGTGCCCTGCTCGATCCGGGAGCCCTCTCCCGCGCCCACTGGCAGGGAGCCCGGGGGGTGGACCACGGCCAGCTGAGCTTCGGGGAACTGCACAACGCCGGCGTGCAGGCTGCCCAGCAGGGACGCTATCCGGAGGCGGAGCAGTTCTTCAGTTCGGCGATCCGGCAGCAACCCGCCGCGGCCGTGAGCTGGGTGGCCCGGGGCATCACCCGCGGTGAGCAGGGCAAGGCCCAGCAGGCCGCCAACGACTTCAACTACGCCGCCAGCCTCTACGCCGCCGGCGGCGAGGAGACCCAGGCGGCCCAGCTGCGCCAGGCCGCTGCCACCATCAGCGCGCCACCGGGCCAGCCGGGCGGAGGAGGCAATGGCCTTGGGGGGGCCCTGGTGGGCGGCACGGTGGGCGCTCTGCAGTTCCTGCTGCCCCTGGCCGCCAAGGCCTTCATGCCCCTGCCCTTCTGAGCCCCGCCCGCTCCGGCCCACTCCGCCCGCCCATGCGTTCCTCCGGCCCGGCTGGCCACCTGCTCCTGGCCGGCGGCGGCCACACCCATGCCCTGGTGCTGCTGCGCTGGGCCATGGGCCGCGGCCGGCGGCCCCAGCCGGGCCAGGTGAGCCTGGTGAGCCGGCACAGCACGGCCATCTACTCGGGCATGGTGCCGGGCCTGGTGGCGGGCCTCTACAGCCGCGACGAGGCCAGCATCGATCTGCGCCAGCTGTGCCAGCGGGCCGGCGTGGCCTTCATCCGCGCCGAGATCACCGGCCTCGATCCCCAGCGACGTCAGTTGCCTCTGCAGGGCCGCCCGCCGCTGCGCTGGGACTGGCTCAGCCTCGACGTGGGTGCCGTGACGGCCGGCACCAGCCCAGCGCCGGCCCTGGCTGTGAAGCCCCTGGAGCCTTTGCTCGCCTGGCTGGACGGCCTGGAGCCCCTCGATCGCAGACTGCGCATCCGGGGCGGCGGCGCCGCCGCCGTGGAGCTGGCCCTGGCCCTGCGCCGTCGTGGTCAGCAGGTGGAGCTGCTGTTGCGCGGCCAGGGGTTGCACCTCGGCTCGGGAGCAGCCAACCGGCTCGGAGAGCGGCTGCTGCGGGCCGCCCAGGTGGTGGTGCGCCGGGGCGTGGAACCTGAGGCGGCTGCCGATCTGGCCTGCACGGGAAGCGCCGCTCCCGCCTGGCTGGCCGCCGCCGGCCTGGCCTGTGATCGGCGCGGCCGGGTGCTCACCGAGGCCAGCCTGCAGGTGCAGGGCCACCCCGCGATCCTGGCCTGCGGCGACTGCGCCGTGCTGGCCGCGGCGCCCCGGGCGCCCTCGGGGGTATGGGCCGTGCGGGCGGCCCATACCCTCGCTGTGAACCTGGAGCGGCTGCTGGCGGCTGATCCTGCCCGCCTGCCAGCCCTGCGCCCCTGGCGGCCCCAGCGCTGGGCGCTGCAACTGCTCGGTGATGGCGGTGGTGCCACGGGCCGCCCCCCCCGGGCCATCGCCCTGTGGGGCCCCCTGGCGCTCGGCCCCAGCCGCTGGCTGTGGCGCTGGAAAGACCGCATCGACCGGCGCTTCATGCAGCGCTTTCTGCCCGATGGCGCCATGGCGCCCGGCCCCGCTGATGCCATGGCCTGCCGCGGCTGCGCCGCCAAGCTGCCGGCCGCACCGCTGCTGGCGGCCCTCGCCCAGAGCGGCCAGAGCACCTCGGCTGAAGACGCCGCCTCGGTGACGCGCACGGCCGACGGGGCGCTGCTGCTGCAGAGCGTGGATGGCTTCCCCGCCCTGGTGGCCGATGCCTGGCTCAACGCCCGCCTCTCCACCCTGCACGCCTGCAGCGACCTCTGGGCCAGCGGCGCCCAGGTGCACAGTGCCCTGGCGGTGCTGACCCTGCCCCAGGCCGCGGCCTCCCTGCAGCAGGAGCTGTTGCACCAGAGCCTGGCCGGGATCCGCTCGGTGCTGGAACCCCTGCAGGCTCCCCTGCTGGGCGGCCACACTCTGGAGGCCCGCGACGGCGGCGGCCTGGTGGTGGCCCTCAGCGTCAATGGGCTGGTGGAGCCGCGGCAGCACTGGCCCAAGGGGCCGCTGCAGCCAGGTGATGCCCTGTTGCTCAGCCGTCCGCTGGGCACGGGGGTGCTGTTCGCTGCCGCCATGGCCGGGGCGGCCCGGGCCCGCTGGATCGACGCCGCCCTCGAGCAGCTGCAGCAGAGCCAGGCCCCCCTGGTGCCCCTGCTGCGGCAGCACGGCTGCCGCGCCTGCACGGACGTGACCGGCTACGGGCTGCTGGGGCACCTGGGCGAGATGCTGGCGGCGAGTGGAGCCGGCCTGGAGGTGGTGTTGGCCGCAGGGGCTATTCCGAGCTTGGCGGGGGGTCTGGAGCTGCTGCAGCAGGGCCATGCCAGCAGCCTGGCACCGGCCAACGCCGGCGCCCTGGAGCTGCTGGCGGGCCCGGTGCGGCTGGAGCCTGGCGCCGCAGCCGGCCCAGGCAGGGCAGCCCAGGACACGGCCCTGCGGGCCCTGCTGATCGACCCCCAGACCTGCGGCCCCCTGCTGGCGGCCGTGCCGGGAGAGGAGGCAGAGGCCGCCGTTGCAAGCCTGCGCCTGGCGGGCTTCCCGGCTGCCGCCGTGGTGGGGAGGGTGCTGGGTTGACGGGCGCTGGGTTGAGCGGTGCTGGAAGATTGACGCCAATCCCCGTGCAGCCCTTGTCCGCCCTCACCCGCTGCCTGCAGGAGGAGGCCTCCGCGATCGCCGCGGCCGCCGAGCGTCTCGATCCCCAGCAGGTGGAGGCTGCGCTGGAGCTGCTGGAGAGCTGCCGCCAGCGCCGGGCCAAGCTGGTGGTGACAGGCGTCGGCAAGAGCGGCATCGTGGCCCGCAAGATTGCCGCCACCTTCTCCTCGATCGGCCTCACGGCGGTGTTTCTCAATCCCGTGGACGCCCTGCACGGCGACCTGGGCATCGTGGCCGCCGATGACGTGACCCTGCTGCTCTCCAACAGCGGCGAAACCGAGGAGCTGCTGGCGATCCTGCCCCACCTGAAGCGACGCGGCACCAGCCGCATCGCCCTGGTGGGACGGCTGGAGTCGAGCCTGGCGCGGGGTTGCGACCTGGTGCTCGACGGGGCGGTGGACCGGGAGGCCTGCCCCCTCAACCTGGCCCCCACCGCCAGCACGGCCGTGGCCATGGCCATCGGCGATGCCCTGGCGGCGGTGTGGATGGAGCGGGCCGGCATCTCGCCGGTGGACTTCGCCATCAACCACCCGGCCGGCTCCCTCGGCCGGCGCCTCACCCTCACGGTCGGCGACCTGATGGTGCCCGCCGCCGAGATCGAGGCCCTGCACCCGGAGGCGCGCCTGCCGGTGGTGATCGCCCACCTCACCCAGGGCAGTCCGGGCCGGGGCAGCCTCGGGGCGAGCTGGGTGCACGGCAGCGATCCCTCCCAGCTGGCGGGGCTGATCACCGACGGCGACCTGCGCCGCACCCTGCAGCGCCATGGCCCGGGCGACTGGGACCGGATCACCGCCGCCGAGATGGCCACCAGCGATCCGATCACCGTGACCCCCGACGTGCTGGCCGCCGAGGCCCTGGAGCTGATGGAGCGCAACCGCCGCCAGGCGATTTCGGTGCTGCCGGTGGTGTCGCCGCAGGATTCCAGCCAGCTTGTGGGGCTGCTGCGGCTGCATGATCTGGTGCGGGCCGGCTTCAGCTCCAGCTCCAGCTGAGTTCCCCCCACCCCTGACCCCGCCCAGTCCCCAGTTCCTCTCCCCCCTGGCCCTCCCGATGACCTTTCGCCTGATCGCCGGACCCTGCGTGATCGAGAGCCGCGATCTGGTGCTGCAGGTGGCCGAGCGGGTGAGCGAGCTCTGCAAGGAGCTGGGCATCAGCTATGTGTTCAAGGCCAGCTTCGACAAGGCCAACCGCAGCTCGGGCAAGTCGTTCCGCGGGCCCGGCGCCGAGGAGGGCCTGGGGATCCTCCAGGAGGTGCGGCAGCAGCTGGGCATCCCCGTGCTCACCGATATCCACGAGAGCCACCAGGCCGCCGCCGCCGCCCAGGCGGTGGATGTGCTGCAGATTCCCGCCTTCCTCTGCCGCCAGACCGACCTGCTTGAGGCCGCCGCCCAGGCGGTGGCCGGCACCGACAAGGTGGTGAACGTGAAGAAGGGCCAGTTCCTGGCGCCGTGGGACATGGCCCAGGTGGTGAACAAGCTGGGGGAGGGCGGCCTGACCCCCGAGAGCGGCCGCCTCTGGCTCACGGAGCGCGGCTCCAGCTTCGGCTACAACACCCTGGTGGTGGACTACCGCAGCGTGCCCCAGATGCAGGCCCTGGGCTGCCCGGTGATCTTCGATGCCACCCACGCCGTGCAGCAGCCGGGCGGCCAGGGCACCAGCTCCGGCGGCCAGCGGGAGTTCGTGGCGCCCCTGGCCCGGGCGGCGGTGGCGGCGGGGGTGGATGGGCTGTTCATGGAGGTGCACCCCGACCCCGACCAGGCCCTCAGCGACGGGCCCAACATGGTGCCCCTGCACCGGCTGGAGGCCCTGCTGCGCCAGCTGATGCAGCTGCGGGCCGTGGTGCAGGACGACCTGGCCGTCAGCAGCTACTGACGTCCATGGCCGCCCCCCTGCACGCCCTGCGCTCCCGCCTGCAGCGTCTGGCGATCGGGCCGCGGCTGGCGGCGGTGCAGCTGCTGGTGTGCGACGTGGACGGGGTGCTCACCGACGGCGGCCTCCACTACGACGAGGCCGGCGCTGTTGTGAAGCGCTTCGACGTGCGCGACGGCCTCGCCATCCGGCTGCTGCAGCAGGCCGGCCTCGAGGTGGCCCTGCTCAGCGGCGGCCGCAGCGGGGCGGTGGAGCACCGGGCCCGCCATCTGCAGATCCGCCACTGCCGCGTGGGGGTGGGCGACAAGCTGACGGGGCTGCGGCAGCTGCAGGCGGAGCTGGGCGCGGCGCCGGCCCACACGGCCTTCATCGGCGATGACCTCAACGATCTGGTGGTGCGGCCGGCGGCGGGGCTGCTGGTGGCGCCAGCCGATGCCGCCCGGGGCCTGCGCCGCCGGGCCGACTGGGTGCTGCGGCAACGGGGTGGCCACGGCGCCGTGCGGGAGCTGGCGGAGGCGCTGCTGCAAGCGCGCGGCGCCCTGCAGGCCCTGCACCGGCAGGGCTGGCGCGACGGCAACGGCTGATCAGGACAGTGCTGTGCTCAGGCTCCGGCGGCAGAGGAGCTCAGCCACCGCCTGGCTTGCTCCAGCTGCTCGGCGGTGTCCACCGAGAAGCAGTCCTGCTCCACCACGAAGGTGGCGATCGGCACGCCGGCCTCGATCAGCCTCAGCTGCTCCAGCTTCTCCAGCTGCTCCAACGGCGAAGGCGGCAAGGCCCCCCAGCCCGCCAGCACATCGGCTCGGTAGCCGTAGAGGCCCACGTGGCCCCAGTAGGTGGTGCGGCTGGCCCAGAGCTCGGGCGGCAGGTCGCGCACATGGGGCAGGGCGCTGCGGGAGAAGGTGATGGCCCGGCCGTCAACGGCTCGCAGCACCTTCACCACGTTGGGGTCGTGCAGCTTGGCGGCCTCGAGGGGGTACACGGGCGTCAGCACCGGCGGAGCCCCCAGGGCCCGGAAGCGCTCCACCATCGCCTCGATGATCGAGGGATCGAGCAGGGGCTGATCTCCCTGCACATTGATCACCAGGGTTTCGGCGGCGAGCCCGCCACCAGCTGCCACCAGCGCGTCGACCACCGAGGCCAGCCTCTCGCTGCCGCTGCTGCAGCACGGAGAGGTGATCAGGGCCGCAAACCCCCAGGCGGTCGCCGCCTCCCGCACCAGCTCGCTGTCGGTGCACACCACCAGGTGGTCCACCCCCCGGGCCTGGCCGCAGCGCTCGAGCACGTGGCGCAGCATCGGCCGGCCGGCGATGTCGGCGAGCACCTTGCCCGGCAGCCGCGAGGATTCCAGCCTCGCCGGAACGGCCACCACCACCGGGCAGGACATCACAGCGGCCAAGCGGGGTGATCGGCTGGGCGGATCCTATGGGGCGGTGAGCGGTGCGGTGCGGGGGGGCTGGCGAGTCCAGGCCACTCGCTGATGGCGTTACGGGTGGTGGTAGGAGACCGTGATGTGGGGGGCTCAAACACCCAGATCTGATTCTTTGTCTTGTCGGTGGTGAGATCGTTGTTTCGGTCGGTACAGAGATACTGTTCGCTGAAGTGCTCGTTGCGAATGCGGACTGCCTCGCCATAGTGAATGCTGTCTCCCTCGCGGCCACCCTGAGCCTTTTCGACAATCCCGTTCGTCTTGGATCTGTAGTCACTCCAGTCGTAGAGCTGACGCGCATCGTTGAAGGCCCCCAGATAGGTAAGCGTCTTCCACCTCCCCGACCAGAGCTCGGTGGTCTTGATGCAGAGGGTGCTGCCGTGGGGGAGCGGCCGGCTACCTCCTTCGAGTAGAAGCGTCTGGGCACCAAATCGCCACGCCCGAAGTCCGCGATGGAGACGAAATCCGGCACTCGCTCGGCCCATCACGCGGATGCGGCGGTTGGCGGAGGCCTCCCCTTTGACGAGCTCCAGAAAGGATGCCTTGAGGGCCGCACTCATCTGGATGTTCAATGCGACGGTGGAACTGACGACGTGGCTTGAAAAAACACCCGAGCGCCGATCAGCACTGAACGAAGCAGGTGGGTGCCATAGGTGGAGAAAAGCCACTCGGCGTCGGCTTTGGCAATCGCTTCAGCGGCTGCGGGCAGTAACGAAGCAACATCAGTAAGGTTCAGCCGGTGATAAGCCTGAACCACTTTGTTGGTGACGTGGATATTCTTGCTTGCCTGAAGCACATCGTCACTGAAGGCACTCGAGACTTCTCCAGAGAATCCTGCCACGCCGCCAGACAGCGAGATCTTGGCCGAATGCTGACTGAAGTGGCTGCTGTGGATCTCACCGTCAATCAGGCTTTTGTCAAGCTGGGGGCTTGAGCACACTGCGGGGATCCGCGTCGTAGCCCCAGCCCTCATCGCCTTTGCCCAGACATTCATGGGCGCCTTGGGCAGCGCGCTCAAGCGCCATTCAGGCGGCCGACTCCAGCCAATCTGCTCCCCGCTCCAGCGTCGTTGCAGAACTGGTTGGAGCGGCTTCCAGATGATCGGCGGTCTGAATCCAGGTCTGCCTTGGCCATCTACTGCACCTGGGATGTTCTTGTGATCGAGAAGTTGCCGGAGAGGTCCCGATACACGACGGCATTCCAGATTGTGTCGTTGTCAAGTTCAAAGGTGATGTCATAGTTCATGCCTTTGACCACCTGTTTCTTCACCTGCACGATGCGCTTGAGCTTGCCTGTGGTGTTCATGCGGTTGAGCACATACGCCACGGCATCTTTGGTGGCCTGATCGATCTCCGCTTCGCTCCATCCACCAGCCATCGCTTGGCTTGCGGGCCTCGCCTGGGGCACAACCAGTTCTTCAATGTCCTGAGATTTGACGCGATCCAGCGGAAGTCGAACAATCTCGTTTACGTCGAAATCAATCGCTTTGTAATCCAGCTGGCGGACCCGGCGGTTGTGCATTGTGTGGTATTGAAGAACCAGATTCTTGGTGTCATAGGCTGTGGTCCAGATGGTTGAGCTGCGCATGCCATCCTGATTCACTTCGCCTCCGCCTTCCGCTGCTGCTGTGCCAACGGTGAGGTTGAAATTGTCCAGAATCCGGAAGATCTCATACATCGTTTCTTCACCATCTTCTGTTTTTCGGGCTGTGCTGGCAAAGGCTGCGGCGCGGAGGAGACGCGAGGGTGAGGTGAGGTCACCCGGAAGGCCATAGAGGCGAGCACCAGCACCGAAATTCATGGTCTTGAGGCTTTCAACCTTGCGGTGAGGCAGCGGCACATCCACATTGGAATCATTGAGTAGGTTATTAATGTGCCAATCATAGTTGGGGCCATTAGCGATGACGCCGAGCGGAGCGTCGTGGATGGTTGTGATTCCCTTGGTGAACTCCACCACGATGGCCTTGCCGCTCTGGTCGGTCACCATGATGTGGACTGGTGGTGTGCCTCCAATCGCCTCCTCAAACACGCCAACCACGGAGATGCCGGCAAGGGCCCGACGCACTTCTTCGACTGTTTGGAAAGACGTCAGCAGATAGGGTGCCAGGGCAAGAATGGGAATGCTCTGGCTGGCTTTTCCTGGCTGATATTGAGCGTATTCAGCAAAGCCTTCATGGTAGAAAAGGTTCACGGTGAGACCCTTTTCATTCATGCCGTCAATCAACAGGTTTCGTTCCAGCACATCAAGGCCGACAGTGCCGTACTTGGTGGTCCACCCCAGCCCTTTCTGGCCGTCGGGCATCTCGGTTTGAAGGTCATAGCTGCGAGGAATGATCACCACTCGCGATCTCAGATCAAAGGTGCCCCATTCCTGGGTGCGACCAAACACCACCGCTCCGTCTGCCGCGACCAGCGTAATCCCGGTGCAGGCCTCTGCTTCCTGGAAAGAGGCTAGGGAGACCAGCCCAGCCATCAAGACATTGCACAAGTTCCGAAACTTCATGCTTTCTTTTATGAAGGCTTCGTATCACACTATCAGCCGAAGTGCGCAGTGCCACAGTTCCTTTCCTTCATAGACGTAGCGCCACCAATCGCTGCTAGGCCTGTACGGAACTGGGCAGGTAGGGGAATGATGCGTGAGGTGGGTGCCTTTTATTGGACAGCTCTGGCTGTAGCCGGCCAAGGGGGGCTTAAGAACTCAGGCTTTGCTGTAGAGCTAGTAGGAAATAATCCTTGGACTAGGCCTATATCCACAGTGGTATAGCCCTGCCAAGGAGGCACCACAACACAACGATCAGCGGAGAGACCCGCCACACAGCAAGCAGCCCGAAGGCCACCAAGACAATCGCCAGGTCCCCTGCCCCCTGAATTCCTGAAATCAGTACCGGGTTATAGAGGGCAGCACCCAGCAGGCCCACCACGGCTGCGTTTACGCCCGCGATGGCCCTGGCCACCGAGGCGCTGTGCGATACGGCATGCCAGAAGGGAAGCAGGCCGGCGACCAGCAGGAAGCCAGGCAGGAAGATGAACACAAGCGCCACAGCTGCCGTGACAACCGGACTGCTGCCTGCCGCCATCACAGCGCCCAGATAGGCCGAAAAGGCAAACATCGGCCCCGGCATGGCCTGGGCCGCTCCATAGCCGGCCAGGAACTGCTCAGGTGTCACCCAGCCGGTCGCCACCACGGACTCCTCCAGCAAGGGCAGCACGACGTGGCCGCCTCCAAACACCAGGGCTCCTGCCCGATAAAAGGCTTCCGCCACGGCGGGCCATCGGTCGCTGGCCGTGGCCACCAGGGGCAGGCCGATCAGCAGCGCGGCAAAGGCCAGCAGGAGCAGGCCGCCGCTGCGACTTCCGTACGGCACCGCAAGGGCAACGGCGTCTCTGGGGGTGCTGGTGCTGAGCAGCACCGTTCCCGCCATCGCGGCCAGCCCGACCACGACGAGTTGGACCCAGGCCGCTCCCGCCAGCAGCAGCGTGGCCGCCGCCAGGATGGCGATGGTTCGTCTGGCCGCATCGGGGCAGAGCTTGCGGGCCATGCCCAGAACGGCGTCGGCCACCACGGCACAGGCCACCAGCCTGAGGCCGTGAATCTCAGCCACACCCACCGGGCCCGACAGCCTTGGCAGCACCGTCGCCAGCCCCACCAGTGCCAGCGCCGAAGGCAAGGTGAAGGCCACAAAGGCGGCCAGCGCCCCGAGCCAGCCGGCTCGCAGCAAGCCAAGACTGAAGCCCAGCTGGCTGCTGGCCGGACCTGGCAAAAACTGACAGATCGCCAGGAGTTGGCCGAACTGTTCCTCACCCAGCCAGCGCCGCCGTTCCACAAGCTCGGCTCTGAAATAGCCCAGATGGGCAATCGGCCCGCCAAATGAGGTGAGGCCGAGTTTGAGGAACACCCAGAACACTTCGTTTGGCGTTCTGGGCTTCAGGACGCTCTGCTGTCCTTCATCCATGCAACGAGCTTCGACTGTGGATGACTAACGTGGAATGAAGGAAGAGCGCTCCAGCCAAGCTGTTGGAGGCGGATGGAGATGATAATTCCCCCCCCCCGTGCAGAGCAGCTGTCCGGGTGAGCAACTTGTGTGTTCCCGATCACATGCACTCCCAAGGGTGCATCCCAGACCCGCAACTCAAGTCCTACAGCCTCTCCTGCTCGAGTCGCTCGGCTCGCAGCTGTCGCAGCCGCTCCCCCAGCCCAGGCCCCGGCGCCTGTCCCTGGGCGATCAGTTCCCTGGCCGCCAGCGGCGATTGGAGGTCCCGCCAGCGCAGCCACCAGCGCAGCAGTGGCCGGCGAGCGCCGCTGCCCGTGACCAACGCCAGCGCCACGGCCTCGGGGGCGATCCCGGGGGTCTCCAGCACGGCACACCAGGACACCACCGAGCGCGGCGCCGCCTCGCCGCCCAGCGCCGCCAGGGCGGCCCGCAGCTGTAGCCACTGGGCCAGCAGGCGGTGCTGGCGGTGGGGCAGCTGCAGCCGCTCGGCCAGGGCGAGGGGATCGGCGGCCCCGGCCACCAGGGCCGCCAGCAGCGGCAGGCCGGCCCGCTGGGCCCAGCGCAGGCGGCGGTGCCAGTGGTGATCGGCCTGCAGCTGGGCATCCAGCAGGGCCAGACCACCCCAGTTCTGCAGCAGCGCCAGGGCCTGGGGCCAGGGTTCACGCCGCAGCAGCAGCTCCAGCTCCATGCGCAGCCGGGTGCCGAGGGCGGCTGGCGCCTGGCCCGGCCGCTCGCCGGAATGCCAGGCCCAGGGCCAGGCCGCCAGGGTGCGCCGGGCCTGCTCCCGGCTGCCGGCCTCCAGCTGGAACCCCAGCCGGGCCCCATAGCGGGCGCCGCGCACCAGCCGGCTGGGGTCGTCCCGCAGGCTGTGGGGGTGCAGCAGCCGCAGTTGCCGCCGCTGCAGGTCGGCCTGGCCGCCATGGGGGTCGAGCAGCTCACCGCTGGCCAGATCCAGGGCGATGGCATTGATCGTGAAGTCGCGGCGGGCCAGGTCGTCGGCGAGCCGGCCCGGCACCACCTTCGGGTTCTCGCCCGGTTGCGGGTAGGTCTCGCGGCGGGCGGTGGCCAGATCCAGCAGCACCGTCTGCCCCTCGAGTTGCAGCTCCAGCTCCACCGTGCCGAAGGCCCCGTGCTCCTGGGCCCCCCGCAGGGCCCCCGGTGGCAGGGCCGCCTGCAGCCGCCGCACCAGGGCGCTGGCGGAGCCATCCGCCACCAGATCCAGGTCGGGCACGCCGCGCCAGGGGTCGTTGTGCACCCGGTGCAGCAGCAGATCGCGCACGGCGCCCCCCACCAGCGCCAGCCGCTGCCCGGAGGCCTCTCCCTGCCGCGCCACCGCGGCCAGGGCGGCCGAGAGCACCGCGGGAATGCCGGGAACGTCCAAGGTTTCGGCTCAGAGTGGCTCGATCGGCGCCAGGCGCGGATCGAGGATCTTGGGGCCCATGCCCTCGAACTTCACGGCGATCGAGATCTTCTCGCCGCTGCCGAACAGGTGGGTCACGTGCCCCTCCCCGAAGGAGCTGTGGCGCAGCCGATCCCCCACCGCCCAGGTTTTGCCGCCACCGCCGCCAATCGCGGACCCGCGGCGGCGCACGGCGTTGGCCGGCACCCCGCCGGCGCCGCCGGCCGCCACCTGGCGGCTCTCCTGGCGATCCACCCGGGTGAGGCGATCCAGCCGCTGCTCACGGCGGATGGCGGCGCCGCCGCTGCGGGGGATGTCGCCCTGCACCAGCTCCTCGGGCAGCTCGGCCAGGAACACCGACGGCACCGCCGGCTCGCGCATGCCACCCCAGAGGCGCCGCTCGCTGGCATGAGAGAGGAACAGCCGCTCCTTGGCGCGGGTGAGGCCCACATAGCAGAGGCGGCGCTCCTCCTCCATGGCCGAGGGATCCTCCAGGGAGCGGTAGCTGGGGAACAGGCCCTGCTCCATCCCCACCAGGAACACCACCGGGAACTCCAGCCCCTTGCTGGCGTGCAGGGTCATCAGCGTCACCCGGTCCTGCTGGGTGTCCTTGCTGTCGGCGTCACTGGCCAGGGCCGCTGAGGCCAGGAAATCCTCGAGCGAGCCCTCCTCGTTCTCCTCCTGGTACTGCAGGGCGGCGTTGACCAGCTCGTTGAGGTTGCGGCGCCGGTCTTCCGCCTCATCGGTGCCCTCGGTGATCAGTTCGGCCAGGTAACCGCTCTGCTCCATCACCCGCTGCACCAGCTCCGAGGGGGCCGCGTCCTGGCTGCGGGCCTGCAGGTCGCTGATCAGTTCGCGGAACTGCAGCAGCCCCCGGGCGGAGCGCCCCCCCAGGGAGCGCACGGCCTCGGCGTCACTCACCACCTCCCAGAGGGGAATGCCAAGCTGGTTGGAGGCGTCGGTGAGACGCTCGATCGTGGTCTTGCCGATGCCGCGCTTGGGGGTGTTGAGCACCCGCAGCAGGCTCACGGTGTCGGCTGGATTCACCAGCAGCTTCAGGTAGGCGAGCATGTCCTTGATCTCGCGCCGGTCGTAGAAGCGCAGCCCCCCCACCACGATGTAGGGGATGCCCCAGCGCACCAGCGATTCCTCCATCGCCCGGCTCTGGGCGTTGGTGCGGTAGAGCACGGCCATGTCACCCCAGCGCAGCTCGTCGTGGGCGGCATCGAGCAGGCGCATGCGCTGCACCACCGCCTCGGCCTCGGCGATCTCGTCGTCGCAGCGGGTGAGGTGGATCGGCTCGCCCTCGCCGCGGGTGGGGCGCAGCACCTTGTCGATGCGCTCGGTGTTGTGGGCGATCAGGGCGTTGGCGGCCGCCAGGATCGTGGCGGTGGAGCGGTAGTTCTCCTCCAGCTTCACCATCGTGCGGGTGGCCTCATCGGCGGCGCCATCGCCGAAGTCGTCCTGAAAGCCCATCAGGATCGTGAAGTCGGCGGCACGGAAGCTGTAGATGCTCTGGTCGGCGTCGCCCACCACGAACACCGAACGGCCCTGCCAGTTGGCGTAGGTGTCCGGGTCCTGGCCGTCGGTCACCAGCAGCTTGATCAGGTCGTACTGGGTGCGGTTGGTGTCCTGGTATTCATCCACCAGCACATGGCGGAAGCGGCGGTGCCAGTAATGCCTCACCTGCTCGTTCTGGCTGAGCAGCTGCACCGGCAGCAGCAGCAGATCATCGAAGTCGAGAGCGTTATTGGCGGCCAGGGCGCGGCGGTAGCGGCGGTAGGTCTCGGCCATCAGCTTGCCCCGCTGGCCGCCGGCATCGGCCTCCAGCTGCTCCGGCAGCCAGCCCTGGTTCTTGGCGTTGCTGATCGCCCAGCGCACATTCTTGGGCTCGAAGCGCTTGGGGTCGAGGCCCAGCTCCTGGGTCACGATCTCCTTCACCAGGCTCTGGGCGTCGCCCTCGTCGTAGATCGAGAACTGGCGCGTCCAGCTGAGCCCCTCGGGATCGCGGAACTTGTCGATGTCGAAGCGCAGCAGCCGGGCGAACAGGGCGTGGAAGGTGCCGATCCAGAGATCCTTGATCACCTCGCGGTAGATGCGGCTGCGCAGCTGGCGCTGCTCCTGGGGCGGCAGGGTGCTCCAGGGCTGGCCGAACTGGCTCTGGGCCAGCTTCTGGGCCAGCAGCAGCTCCAGCCGCTCCTTCATCTCCCGGGCCGCCTTGTTGGTGAAGGTCACCGCCAGCAGCTCGGCCGGATCGGCGCCGTGGTGGCCGATCAGGTGGGCGATGCGGTGGGTGAGCGCCCGGGTCTTGCCGCTGCCCGCCCCCGCCACCACCAGCAGGGGCCCGGTGTGGTGGTCCACCGCCTTGCGCTGGGCGTCGTTGAGGCCGGCCAGGAAGGCGCTCATCCAAGGGCCAGAAGTGCTGGCCGCACCCTAGGCACCGCCCCGCGCCAGCACCCGCCCCAGCCGGGCTCGCCAGCGCCGGGTCTGCAACCGCCACAGCGGCGGGGCCTCAAGGGGAGGCTCCCCCGCCAGCAGCCGGTCCCAGTGGTCGTTCACCAGGCTGAGGGCGTCGCGCCAGCGCTCCAGCAGGGCCACTTCGCTGCTGGTCACCAGCAGCGCCTCAAGGTCAGCCGCCGGGGCTCGCCAGGCCGCCGGATCGGCCACGGCGGCACAGATCCGCTCCAGGTCGGCGCTGAGGGTGCCGCAGCCGAGCTGGTGGCCCAGGCGGCCGGGGTCGAGGCTGTCGGCCAGGGCGTGGTTGAAGCTGCTGAACAGCACGCAGCCGCAGGCCAGGGCCTCCAGCGGCGGCAGCCCGAAGCCCTCGCTCACCCCGCTGACGCGCCAGTGGTCGGCGGAGTCGTAGAGCACCACGGCGGCGCTGTTGAACAGGTCCACCAGATCGTCCACCCAGCCGCTCTGCACCTCCACCCGCAGCCCCCGCCGCCGCAGGGCCGGCACCAGCTCCTGCAGCAGGTAGGCGCTGCTCTTGCGCTGCTGCACGAGCACATCCACCGGCCGGGGACCGGAGCCGTCACGGCGGCCCCGCTGCAGCCACATCGGCGCCAGCGCATTCGGCACCAGGGCCAGGGGATTGCGGCTGGCCCACTGGCCCCAGTAGCCGAGCGTGTTGCGGCTCACCGCCAGCACCGGCACCCCCGGCGGCAGCCGGAAGCCGTAGCCGCTGCTGTGGGCGTGGTAGGCCACCGGACGGCCCCGCAGGGCCCGCAGCTGGCCGGGCACCTCAAAGCCCCAGCTCACGATCCAGAGCACCTGCCGGGCTGCGGGCGACCCCAGGGGTTCGGCGCGCAGCAGGTCGGCCAGAAAGGGCCGCTCAGGCTCCCGCCGCCGGTAGGTCACCACCTCGGTGGGAGCCAGCTGCTGCAGCAGGCGGGCAGTCTGCAGTTCCACCAGCAGGCCGCCGCCCCTCAGCCGGCCGCCGGTGCCGGGCACCAGGACTCGAAGCGATCGCAAGGGCCGGGGGCACAGGCCCACCGACTCTGCCGCAGGCGGGGCTCAGGCCCCAGCAGTCAGGGCCAAGCGCTCAGGCGGCGACGGCTTCGGTGCTGCCGCTGCGCTGGCGGCGGGTGAGGAAGCCGAACAGCACCTTGCCGATGGCGGCCACCAGGTTGCCTTCCAGTTCCTGGAACATCTTCATGTTCAGGTGGAAGGCCTGGTTGGCCTCGGCCACGATGCGATCGGCCGTGGCCTGGTCGATCGGCAGTTGGTCGAGGGTGGCGCGGTAGTTCACCTTGAAGGCCTTCTCATCGGGAATGGCCGCGAACTCGTAGAAGCGCAGGCCGTCGTGCTCACCCAGGTTCATCGCCTTCTGGGCGATGTTCTTGAGGATCTGGCCGCCGGAGAGATCGCCGATGTAGCGGGTGTAGTGGTGACCCACCAGCAGCTCAGGGCTCTCCTTGGCCACCTGGTGCAGCCGCGCCACGTACTCCTGGGCGGCGGGGGTGGCCTTGACGGAACTGCGCCAGTCGGGGCCGAAGTAGAAGGCGAGATCCTGCTCGAGGGTGTCGCGGCGGTTGAGTTCGGGGAAGGCCACCGGGCCCACCACGGGATGGTCGCGCAGGCCGGCGAGCTCCTCCTCCATGGCCGAGTACACGAAGTAGAGATCGGCCACCAGGGTGCGGTAGCTGACCTTGTCCACCACGCCCTTGAGGAAGCAGCTCACGAAGCCGGTGTTCTCCGCCATCGTGTGGGCCTTTTTGGTGCCTTCACGCAGCTGGGAAGCGAGAGCAACGGACATGACCGGTGGGGACTTGCAGCGGGCTGGACGTCACGGTAAGCGTGGCGTTTGCCTGCGGGGTTCCCAGATTGCGAAGGGTTACGCGGCGCAGGCGCCGCTGGCCTCGAACAGGTCGAAGAGCTCGCGGCAGAACTGCTGCAGCTTGGCCACGGTGGCGGCGTCCGGCAGGTGGCTGCCGGTGGGATCCCAGTGGCCCAGGGTGGCCATCCGCCAACGCTCAGACTCGTAGGTGAGGCCCCGGATCAGCACGCCGATCAGGCGCGGCCTGCCGGCCGGGGAGCCGGGGGCGGAGGCCAGGCGCAGCTGCACCAGGAAGGAGCGGCACTGGCTTCGGGGGCTCCAGCCGGGCAGGTGAAAGGAGAGGTCGAGGCTCTCCTGGTCGTCGAACTGGCGGGTGCAGGGATCGTCGCGCCAGGGCTTGAGATTGGCTCGGGCATCAGGGAAGTGCACCCGGAACAGGGCCGCCGCTGAGGCGATCGCCTGGGCCAGTTCCAGATTTCTGGCCTGATCCGCAGCGTTCATGCCGTTTCCCCTGAGCAGAACGCCGTAGGGGCGAAACCTAGGCTCCCCGCACCCTCCAGTGCCGCAGGAATGGCTACCAGCGCAACCAGCATGGCGACCAGCCCCGGAAGCTTCGAGAAGCTCAGCCCCCCCAGCAGCGGCACCGCCATCCGGTTCGAGAACGGCCTGCCGCTGGTGCCCCCCGACCCGATCATTCCCTTCATCCGCGGCGACGGCACCGGCGTGGACATCTGGCCCGCCACCCAGCGGGTGCTGGATGCGGCGGTGGCCAAGGCCTACGGCGGTGAGCGCCGCATCGAGTGGTTCAAGGTGTACGCCGGCGACGAGGCCTGCGACCTCTACGGCACCTATCAGTACCTGCCCCAGGACACCCTCAGCGCCATCGAGCAGTACGGCGTGGCGATCAAGGGTCCGCTCACCACGCCGATCGGCGGCGGCATCCGCTCGCTGAACGTGGCCCTGCGCCAGATCTTCGACCTCTACTGCTGTGTGCGCCCCTGCCGCTACTACAGCGGCACCCCCAGCCCCCACAAGCGCCCCCAGGATCTCGACGTGGTGGTCTACCGGGAGAACACCGAGGACATCTACATGGGGATCGAGTGGGAGGCCAGCGATCCGGTGTGTGTGGAGCTGATCGCCCACCTCAACGACGTGGTGATCCCGGCCAACGGCAAGCTCGGCAAGCGCAGCATCCCGGCGGGCTCCGGCATCGGCATCAAACCGGTGAGCAAGGCCGGCACCCAGCGCCATGTGCGCAAGGCGATCCAGCACGCCCTCGGCCTGGAGGGGGCCAAGCGCCACGTGACCCTGGTGCACAAGGGCAACATCATGAAGTTCACGGAAGGGGCCTTCCGCGACTGGGGCTATGAGCTGGCCACCAGCGAGTTCCGCGACGTCTGCGTCACCGAGCGCGAGAGCTGGATCCTCGACAATCTGGCCCGCAACCACGGGCTCACGGTGGAGGAGAACGCCCGCCTGATCGAGCCCGGCTACGACAGCCTCACCCCCGAGAAGAAGGCGGCGGTGGATGCCGAGGTGAAGGGGGTGCTTGACGCCATCGGCGAGAGCCACGGCTACGGCAAGTGGAAGGCGATGGTGCTGGTGGACGACCGCATCGCCGACAGCATCTTCCAGCAGATTCAGACCAGGCCCCAGGAGTATTCGGTGCTCTGCACCCTCAACCTCAACGGCGATTACATCTCCGATGCGGCGGCCGCCGTGGTGGGGGGCCTGGGCATGGCGCCCGGGGCCAACATCGGCGACAACGCGGCGATCTTCGAGGCCACCCACGGCACGGCGCCCAAGCACGCCGGCCTCGACCGGATCAACCCCGGCTCGGTGATCCTCAGCGGCGTGATGATGCTCGAGTATCTGGGCTGGCAGGAGGCCGCCGACCTGATCACCGCCGGGCTCAGCGCCGCCATCGCCAAGGGTGAGGTCACCTACGACCTGGCCCGGTTGATGGAGCCGCCCGTGGATCCCGTCAGCTGCTCCGGCTTCGCCGAGGCCGTGGTGGGGCACTTCGGCGGCTGAGCCCTGGGGCTCTCAGGGTCTGATGCGGGTGGCGATCAGCTCGGCGATCCGCTGATTGCCGCTGGCGTTGAGGTGGCGCGGATCGGTGTACAGCGCGAGGTCGGTGGTGAGCTCGCTGGCCTGGCTCAGATCCAGGCAATAGGGCAGCTGCCCACAGGAGCGCCGGAGATGGGCATAGAGCGCGTTGATCTCTTCCACATAGCCTTTGCGCTCAAGCAGCGCCATGGTCACGGCATCGACGCTGTTGCGATCGGAGGCCAGACGGCCATCAGCGAGCAGCTGGGCCCGGTTGCGGTCGAGGCCCAGCGTGGGCTGCAACACCACCAGATAGCGAGCGCCGCGAGCTGCGGTGATGCCATGCATCGCTTTGACGTTGTCGCTCCAGATCGCAGCAGCCCGCTCCAAACCCTGTTGTCTTGGCTGGGAGATCGGCTGCGCAGAGAGCCAGCGTTGCTGCTTGTTGGGATCAAGCGTCACTGGCTTGGCGGCGGGCTGATCCGTCGCTGTAGATCCAGCAGTGGCCAGGAGCACCTGGGCGAGCCGCAGAACGGCGCTGTTGTCTGTGAAGCAGAGCAGGCCACAGGAGTAATAGCTGCGATCGCGATAGGGAATGTGATTGAAGGGCTTATCTTCCAGGGCTTTGAGCAGCATTCTGGGGGCATAGATCTTGTCATTGGATCCGTAGAGACTCTCGTCGGCGAAATAGAGCTCGTTAATGCCGTTGAAGCTCACCACCCATCCAGGCGCGGCTTCAGAGAAGCTGGCCAGAAGCCGCACCACTTCCTGGGCGCTGGTGCCTCCGCCCACGGCCGCATTGGTGATCTGAATCCTGCCCTGGGGAGCTTCCGCAGCCAGCAATCGGCCCAACTGGTCGGGCCAGGTGCCGTTCAGCCCAGAAAACTGAACGCCAAGCGGGTCGGTTGTCGACCCCCCCAGCACGAGCAGTCGCGCCACCTCGTTGCCTATACCATAGGTCTTGCGGGTGAAAAGGGTGCTGCTGGAATCAGACCCATCGGCATTGGGGCTGATCTTGAAATCCCTGGCTTGATGGGCATGGCCAACTGCCGGATGCAGCTCAAAGTTCCATGTCTTCACAGGGCCTTGCCGCCTCGAGATCAAGCCACCAGGAAGTGATTTGTAGACCATGGCTGAGATCACCTCCAGCGTCAGCAGGAAGATGATCAGAACTGCTCCATTGATGCCACAGAGCTTGAGAAAGCTGCGTATCCGGGACGCATCAAGGCGCATCAGAAAATGGAGTAGATAAACGGAGCCAGCACGGACCCCTGGGTGAAGACAATCAGCCCACCCATCAGCACGATCGTGATGATCAGTGGCGCCAACCAGTATTTCTTGCGAACCCTCAGAAAATCCCAGACGTCCTTGAGCAGATCAAGCAGTGCTTCCATGGCGGCTTCCCGTTGAAGGTGATCAGAAAATGCGGTTCAGACTGATGCTCGAATGGGCGCGCGTTTCGCGATAGCTGTCCTTATTCCTGACACGGCGACGCAGTGGGTCATGGCCCCTGAACCGCATCACCAGCGCAATGGGTTGCAGCACAAAAATGAACACCAGCCCAAGAATGACATGGCTGTTGATCCAGCCAAGCCCATGGCCCAGGGCCATCCAGCAGCGGTAGGGAAAGGCCAGCAGCCCAGGAGCCAGCAGGGCAAGGCCGATGGCTGGCAGGCCAATCAGCAGCGGCCACAGCACAGGCGCGTGCCCATGCAGCGCAGGAATCAGCCAGCCGAACACCACTGGGATCACGCTGCCCACCAGCAGGCCAAACTCCCTTAGCAGCTTGCGGCTTGGCACGGCAGTACGCATCAATCCAACTCAAAGTCCTGCATCCAGCTTGGATCAGCATGTTGTGGTTGCTGATTCTCCTTAAGCAACAGCTGGTTCTCTAATACAAGCACGTCCATCTCCGTTCGCATGAAGCAGCGATAGGCATCTTCAGGGTTGCAGACGATCGGCTCCCCTCTCACGTTAAATGATGTGTTGACCAGGGTTGGGCAGCCGGTGCGGCGATGGAAGGCCCTGATGAGATTGTAGAAGCGAGGATTGGTCGAAGCATTCACGGTTTGCACCCTGGCTGTGTAGTCCACGTGGGTGACTGCGGGTAGTTTAGAACGTGAAATTCTTAGTTTTTCGATTCCAAAGAGTTGCTGCTGCTCGGCAGACATGGGAATGCAGAGCTCTGCGCGCAAGGGGGCTACGATCAACATGTATGGGCTGCAGGCGTCAAGCTCAAATTGACTGGAAGCCTCTTCTTCGAGCACGGCCGGTGCGAAGGGCCTGAAGCTCTCTCGATACTTGATCTTGAGGTTCATCACGCTCTGCATCTCCTGATTTCTGGAATCGCCCAGGATCGACCGCCCTCCCAGGGCTCGAGGCCCAAACTCCATCGAACCATTGAACCAGCCAACCACTTTCCCCTGGTCCAGGAGCTCCGCCAGACGTAGAAACAGCGGTGCGTCTTCGATCTCCTGGTAGTCGGCCTCAATCGAGTCGAGGTAGCTGCGAATCTCCTTATTGCTGAACTGCGGGCCCAGCAAGGCCCCCTTCATGGCATCGCCCCCCGCCTGGGAGCCGCAGGGCTTACGCGGCTGTTGATGGTGTTGGTGCCAGGCCACCAGGGCCGCTCCCAGGGCTGAGCCGGCATCGCCACTGGCGGGTTGAATCCAGATCTGATCAAAGATCTTCTGCCGCAGCAGCTTGCCGTTGGCAACGCAGTTGAGGGCGACACCACCAGACAGGCACAGATTGGTGGCCCCTGTTTCAGCCCTCAGGGTTCGCGCCAGCTTCAGCACAATTTCCTCAGTGACAGCCTGAATCGACGCCGCCAGGTCCATGTGGAACTGACGCAACTCCGTTTCGCGTTCTCGCGCTGGGCTTGCGAACAGCTTGTCGAACTTGCGGCTGGTCATACGCAAGCCACGGTGATACTTGAAGTAGCGCATGTCCAACCAGAAGGTGCCATCTGGTTTGATATCGATCAGGTGCTTCTTGATCAGGTCGACAAAGCGTGGTTGGCCATAGGGAGCTAACCCCATCAGCTTGTACTCTCCGGAATTCACCTTGAACCCGCAGTAATACGTGAACGCTGAATAGAGAAGTCCGAGAGAGTGCGGAAAATTGATCTCCCAGAGCAGCTTGAGGTCTTTGCCTTCGCCGAGCCATGCCGAGGTGGTGGCCCATTCGCCCACCCCATCCATGCAGAGCACGGCAGCCTTGTCGAAAGGGCTGGGATAGAAGGCTGCCCCAGCGTGGGAGAGATGGTGCTCGCTGAACAGCAACTCAGGCAGCTTGGCCCCGTCCCCACGGACGTCCCCGGCCATGCGGTTTGCCAGGGCGCGCAACTCCTGCTTCAGGCGGGATTTGATGAACAGCTTCTCCTTCAACCACACCTGCATGGCGGCCACAAAGGAGCGTCCTCCGCGTGGTGCGGCGCCCAGGTAGGTTTCCAGTAGGCGCTCGAATGTGAGCAGCGGTTTCTCGTAATACACCACCGCATCGAGATCGGCGGGAGTCAGATGTTGGCTGCTGAGGCAATAATGAGCTGCGCTTGCGGGAAAGGTAGCGTCATGTTTCTTGCGACTGAAGCGCTCCTCTTGGGCTGCGGCAACCACTTCGCCGTCCACAATCAACGCTGCAGCGCTATCGTGGTAGTAGGCCGAAAGTCCAAGAATCCGCATAGGCGAGTTCAAACCGGCATGGCTGTGGAAGGAATCCTGCCATGGGAACTGCCCCAGCGCTCCGCTGCCTTCCTGGAGCGCTCCTCCAGCCACGCCTCAGGTGCGGGCCTGGAGGCCCTCAGGCGGGGCCTGGCTCCACGATCATCCAGAGCACACGCGTGGCATCCACCTTCTCGAGGATCTCGAGGTGTTCGGCCGTGAGGGCACGGGCATCGTCGTGTTGACCGTTGGCGGCCAGCTCCGAGAGGTGCCCCATGCACCAGTCGCGCAGCTGCGTGATCGAGAGCATGCGCCGTTCGCGGTCTTCGGGCTTGCTGTAGCGGGCTGGAATTGGTTTCCCCATGAAATGCTGTGATCAATCCATGGCACTTTGGCCGGATGGAGCTGAACTGCACCCACAGGATCTGACAGAGCGGTGTACCTTTTGCCACAGAGTCTTGTTGTGAACCCTGCCTCGACGCGAAGCTTTGCCCACGTGCCCACTTTCTCCGGCCGATAGGTTGGCTTGGCCATGCAGTCACATCAATGCAATCCTACGGCAATCCAGAGCCAGCCTATGACTGGTGGGCTGGTAACTCTCGCTTTGTCAGCCAGTCGGGCAGCTTCATTTCGGCCCATGCTGCCCATGCCGGCCTGATCATGTTCTGGGCCGGATCCTTCACCATTTATGAGCTGAGCCGCTATTCCACCGATCAGCCCCTCGGTGAACAAAGCCTGATCCTGCTGCCCAATCTGGCTCGCCTCGGCATCGGTGTGGGTGATGGGGGCGTGCTCTCCCAGCCGGAGGCGATCGTGGCCATCGCCGCCTTTCACCTGGTGAGTGCAGCGGTGCTGGCCGCTGGTGGCATGTGGCATCTGTTCCGGGCCCCGCTGGATCTGGCGGAGGCGGAGGGAACGGCCCGGCGCTTCGACTTCGACTGGAGCGACCACAAGCAGCTGGGCGTGATTCTCGGCCACCATCTGATCTTCCTGGGTCTGGGCGCCACGGCACTGGTGGAATGGGCCCAACGCCATGGCCTCTACGACACGGCGACCCAGACGGTGCGCACGGTGCAGCCGAACGTGGATCTGGCCACGATCTGGTCGTACCAGACCCACTTTCTCTCGATCAGCAGCCTGGAGGATGTGGTCGGCGGCCACGTCGTGGTGGCGTTGATGCTCACAGCTGGAGGTGTGTGGCACATCCTGGTGCCGCCGCTCCCCTACGCCCGCAAACTGTTGCTGTTTTCGGCTGAGGCGATCCTGTCCTATTCGATCGGCGGGGTGGTGTTGGCCGGCTTCGTCACCAGCCTGTGGTGTGCCACCAATGCCACGATCTATCCGGTGGAGCTCTATGGCCCCACCCTTGGCCTGCGGTTTTCACTCGCGCCTTACTTCGCCGACACGATCAGTCTGCCGAGCCAGGCTCACACGGCCCGCTGCTGGCTGGCGAATGCCCATTTCTTCCTCTCGTTCATGTTCCTGCAGGGGCATCTGTGGCATGCCCTGCGCGCCATCGGCTTTGACTTCAAGCGGGTGAACAAGGCTCTGGAGGCCATGGAGCTGGCCTGACTCCCATCGCCCTGGCCCCTGGCCAGGGCTTACTGTTGTCGCTCAGCAGCCGTGATCGCTCAGCAGCCGTGATCGCTCAGCCGAGGGGCTGGTTCAGCAGGGAGTGGGTGAGTTCACGCTCAAGCTGAAGCTTGCTGCTTTCGACCCGCTGCATGTCCTGATAGAGGCGATGCAGCTCAGACTCCCGGTCCTGCAGATGGCGGGCAAGGTCGAGTTGCTCCGCCGTGAGTTCTGGATAGTCCTTTGACATGGCGGCGAGATCATCACCGCGGCGTAGCCGCATCAGCAGCTGGAAAGTGTTGGCAGAGGCCACCGATGAGGGGCTGACCCAGCCCCACAAAACCAGATTGGGGGAGGGAGATGGGGAGCTCATATTGGCGATCAGCAAAGCATCTCCAACGTACCCCTGGGGGCTGGATGGGGTGGGATCACGGGCGACCTGCAGTCGTGACAATCCTCACGGCACGCTGTGGCCTGCCGGCTTCAGATGGCCGCTGGCGAGGGCAAGACTTTTCGAGTTCTTTAGAGCTGTTCTGCTCATGCTGGTACCCACCATCTACTTCGCCACGTCCACGGGAAAGACGGAAGATGTCGCCCATCGCCTGGCGCCGCTGGTGAAAGCTGCTGCCGTCGTTGATGTGGCCGACATCAACGACACCTCGGTGCTCGGGGCCTGCGCAGCTCTGATCTGCTGCACGCCCACCTGGAACACCGGCGCGGATGATCTGCGTTCCGGCACGGCCTGGGATGCCCACGTGGAGGCGATCGAAACAACGAAGCTGCACGGCAAGCCCGTGGCGATCATGGGCCTGGGGGATTCCTCCTCCTATGGGGATTACTTCTGCGACGCGATGGAGGAGCTGTATCGCGCCTTCGAGCGGGCCGGTGCCCGGTTGGTGGGCCAGGTGGACATCAGCGATTACAACTACAACAGCTCCAAGAGCGTGCTGAATGGCCGCTTCTGCGGCCTGCCGATCGATGAAGACTCCGAGCCCGATCTCACCGATGAACGGCTGAATCGCTGGGCGGAGCAGCTGCGGCGGGAGCTGGTGTGACAGGCGAAGCCGCAGCAGCCAGCCAGGAGGGTGCCCGCTGACGGCAGACTGACCCCATGACTCTTCCTGGTCTACCGGCGGGGGCGACCGACCCCTGCGTCCACTGCGGCTTCTGCCTGCCCAGCTGCGCCAGCTACCGGGTGCTGGGCACGGAGATGGACTCGCCCCGGGGCCGCATCCACGCCCTCAAGGCGATCGAGGCCGGTGAGCTGCCGCTCGATGCCACGGTGGCGAAGCACTTCGACACCTGTCTGGGTTGCCTGGCCTGCGTCACGGCCTGTCCTTCGGGGGTGCGCTACGACCAGCTGATCGAGGCCACCCGCCCGAAGTTGAACGCCCCGCAGCTGCGCAGCCCGGCCGCCAACGCCTTCCGCCGGCTGCTGTTCGCTCTGTTGCCCTACCCGCGGCGGCTGCGGGCCGCCCTCAGCCCCCTGCGGCTCTACGCCGGCACCCCCCTGCAGGGTCTCGTGCGCCGCAGTGGCCTCACCCGCCTGCTCGGCCCCCAGATCGAAGCCCTGGAGCGCCTGTTGCCGCCCCTGGCGCCCGAGGCCTTCCGCGATGGCTTCCCAGCGGTGGTGCCGGCCCAGGGCGAGCGCCGCGCCCGGGTGGGGCTGGTGCTGGGCTGCGTGCAGCGGCTGTTCGATCCGCAGGTGAACGCGGCGGCGGTGCGGGTGCTGAGCGCCAATGGCATCGAGGTGGTGATTCCGCCGGAGCAGGGCTGCTGCGGCGCTGTGACCCACCACCAGGGGGAAGAGGAGCACACCCGCCAGCTAGCCGATGCGCTGGTGCAGAGCTTCCGCGCCGTGGTGGGCCCGGGCCGCCCTGCTGGGCCTGAGCCGCTGGATGCGGTGCTGGTGGCGGCCTCCGGCTGCGGCCACACCATGAAGGCCTACGACCACCTGGCCAGCCGCGGCTTCCCGGCGCCGGTGGCCGACATCCATGAATTTCTGGTCCGGCTCGGCCTCAGCGAGGGGTTCCGTCAACAACTGCAGGCCCTGCCCCACGCCGATGGCAGCACCGCCAACGCTGAGCGGCCGCTGCCGGTGGCCTTCCATGACGCCTGCCACATGATCCACGGCCAGGGCCTGCACAGTGAGCCGCGGGATCTCCTGCGCGCCATCCCCCACCTGACGCTCAGCGAGGCCTTCGAGGCCGGCGTGTGCTGCGGCAGTGCCGGCATCTACAACCTGGTGCAACCGGAGGAGGCTGCCGAGCTGGGCCGCATCAAGGCCGCCGATCTGGCCGGCACCGGAGCGGCCCTGGTGGCGAGCGCCAACATCGGTTGCACCATGCAGCTG
This sequence comes from Paraciimarium castrense LEGE 11436, assembly GCF_056633055.1. Taxonomy (NCBI): domain Bacteria; kingdom Bacillati; phylum Cyanobacteriota; class Cyanophyceae; order Synechococcales; family Prochlorococcaceae; genus Paraciimarium; species Paraciimarium castrense. The sequence goes on from NZ_JBSJOW010000005.1 coordinate 98,399, forward strand.
CGCCGCCACCTCGATGGTGAGGCCGCCGCCGTGCTGCCGGTGCTGCATCCGATCCAGCTGCTCGATCGCAGCTGGCGGGCCGGGGGCAGCGCCGCCGCTGCAGAGCCCCGATGACCCGGGAGGCACCGAATCTGGCGGTGCTGATCGATTCCGACAACGCCCAGGCCGCCGTGATCAGCGACCTGCTGGCAGAAATCGCCCAGGTGGGAACCGCCACCGTGAAGCGCGCCTACGGCGACTGGACCACACCCCAGCTGGGCAGCTGGAAGGAGGTGCTGAATGTGCACGCGATCGTGCCGGTGCAGCAGTTCAGCTACACCACCGGCAAGAACGCCACCGATTCGGCCCTGATCATCGATGCGATGGATCTGCTGCACGGCGGCCGGGTGGAGGGCTTCTGTCTGGTGTCGTCCGACAGCGACTTCACCCGTCTGGCCACCAGGATCCGGGAACAGGGGCTGCTGGTGATCGGCTTCGGGGAGCGCAAGACGCCGAAGGCCTTCGTGGCTGCCTGCGACCGCTTTCTCTACATCGACCTGCTCAAACGCGGCAGCGGCCGGCCCAGCTCCGGTGGCGGCGGCGCCGGCCATGACCACGACGGCGTCCCCCCGCTCAAGCCCTTCCTCAGTGAGGCGATCGCGGCCGTCACCCAGGACGACGGCTGGGCCCCCCTGGGCATGGTGGGCAGCCTGCTGCAGAAGAACGATCCGTCGTTCGACGCGCGCAGCTACGGCTTCCGCAAACTGAGCGAACTGGTGAAGGCCCAGCCTTACCTCACGGTGAAGGAGGTGCCGATCAGTCCCGGCAGCCCGCAGATGCATCTGTCGGTGCGGCTGAGGGGTGGGTGAGCGTCATGGGTTCGAGCCTTCTGCCCGCCGCACACCACCCCGCACAGCAACACCGCCACAGTTAGTGGTGCAACTAGTGGTGCAACTAGTGGTGAAACAATGAATGTGCGGAGATGGGCATTCAACTCTTCGGAGGCGACAATACCGCATGGCCTTGACTTCCTGATCTCAGAACCACGCGTGGGATTAAGGGCAACGAGAAAGATGTCCCCTCTGAGACAGTTTTCTCTGTCACTATGCCCACCCTTCGTGATCAAACCGGGTGGCAGTCGTTTCATCCAGAAGACCCCCCACGTCGTAGGCGGCTGCCGCCTCTGCCCAGCCTGCCCTTGGCTGAACGGACGGCCTGATTGTCAGCAGGCGCGGTGCAGCCTCGATTTCAGCCTCGTCCGCCAGCCACGCAACCTCAATAAGCAGCATTGCCTTAACGGCGATCGCTCACAGAGGCCTGGCTAGATCGTAGTCATGTCAGTGGGCGTCGTCAATTTCATCTGCTCTGGCTAGCGCCCCGGTTAAGCGGCGGGCCGCGCAGCGTACCGTCTGCTGCAACTGGGTGTTAGCCAGCCCATTGATTCTGCTCGCCATCGGCACTGAGCCGAGGATCGTTGCTGATTATCGCTGAGGCGGCTGCTCTGGGATCATCCCGTGCGATATGAATGTCCTGCGCGGGGAAGTAGAGCGTTCGGTACGCGCGGGCTGTATCGTCTGGAGATTGGCCCTCCTGACGTCGTGAGACGGCGCGTTCCAACGCCGTCTCAAAGGTGCAGTCGATCCAGATTGATCTGTCGTATTGAGATTGCAGAGCACGCTTCAGGAGATAAATCCCCTCCAGCATGATCACGTCGATCCGCTCGAACTCGTAAAGGTGCCGCCTGAATGCGGTTGCTGTTTCCTCCGCGTAGTCAACCTCAACGCTCAACGAACGGCGATCGCGGAGCGGAAGGACAAGCTGGGTGAACATGTTGTCGAAGCGTATCGCGTTGAGGTAGAAGTGTTCAGCGGGGTTGGATGCATGAAATCGTCTACTGGGAAGGTTCAACCACGCATCCGCATTGATCGTCGCCACCCGAATTCCATGGGTTTGAAGGATCTGCGCGATCCGTGCCGTGACATAGCCCTTGCCGCACCCGTCAATTCCGGTGATTGCCACCAAAATGCTTCGACACACGGAAATTGCCCCCCTCGCATTAAGGATCGAAGCCACAGTGCTGTCCAAGTCGTTCATGAGCTGCGTGGTCCCTCTGGGTAACGCTTGCCATCACCTGGCCGCAGAAATCTTCTGGTTCGGGATCTCGTTGGGCTTCGGGAAATTGAAGTTGGCGGGTCAGGTGCATGGCTGTGTTGGCTAGGCATCTACACAGCGAACATTGCCTGAAGAACACCCAGCAGCTCATTCAGCGTAGTCTCCGACAGACTCCCCAATCGCTTGACGAGACGGTCTCTGTCTACAGCTCTCAGCTGATCAGCCACAACATGGCCGTCCTTGCCATCAAACCTGCAACGCACACGAAATGGGTATGGATGGCCGCCAGTTGTGAGCGGCGCAACAATGAAAGTGCGAAGGTGAGAATTCAGCTCGTTCGGCGACACTACGGCACAAGGCCTCGTCTTCCTGATTTCAGATCCTCGCGTGGGATTCAACGCGACAAGGAAGATATCGCCTCTTGAGACGTGTTCTTCATTCACCATGACCACTCTTCGTCATCAAACTGGGTAGCGCTCATTTCATCGAGAAGTCCCTCTGGCACCAAAGACGATGCCGCCTCTGCCCAACCAGCCCTCGGATGAGCGGATGGTCTGATCGTCAGAACCCCTGGAGCCGCTTCGATCTCGACTTCGTCAGCCAGCCCCGCAACCTCAAGCAGCGGCTTGGCGAGGCGGATCCCTCTCGAGTTGCCGATTTTTACCAGCTTCGCTCGCACCACGACCAAACACTAAACGCGTGCTCCCATTGTAGCCACGGTGGTGACTGCCCCGCATCACCCTGCTCTGGCTAACGCTGGCCATCACTAGGCCGCAAGATTGTTGTGCTAGTTGAGACAGGTTTAGGTGGCGGCTTTGGTGGATGGCGTTGTTATGCGTTCTCGTGAGAGCAAGACGATAACTTCACCAAGCAGCACGTCGAGCATTGGCGAAAAATGGACTTGCTGAGCAGTTGGAAGTGACTCTTTGCTTCGAATCTGGGAATGAAGTTGGTGGTCAGCGATCTTCCGGAGACCACGATCAAGATGTTCCATTGAATCCTTAAATGATCTACCCCCGTGATTAAAGGCGACCTCCCTGAATGTTGCTTTTTGAAAAATTGGAGGAATGTGATCAGTGATTGCCCTCACCAACATGGCACAACTCATGAAGCAGCTATTGTCATAGTTGAAGTTAAGCTCTTCAAGGAGACGAATCAGCCTCGCCAAATCAAACTCTTCAGAGGCTAGTGATTTTAGGTCGGATATCCTTTGTGGGCTTACGTAGGCAACCTTGCCGACCTCTGGGGGCCCGTCTGCAGTTAGCTCATCATTTGGCACACTGTCTTGCAAATCAATTAACCGCTTCTCAAGATCCTCAACCACATGGGACACTATCTCGCGGTTAAACGTATCAGTCATCTCCTGGTATTTAGACAGACCATACGCATCAACACAAAACTTCACTAGATCGACGTTCCCATCCTCTACTTCGTTCATAAAGTTAAAGAACAGAATTGCCCTAGTTGCCTCATCTGCAGGGATTGAATAGCGCTTGGTCCCTACGAATGAGCCTCCTGTCGCCTGGAACTCGGCCCACCAATCATTGAAGCTAATAGTATTCGCTTGTTCCGCTTCTTGTAGTATCTCCGTGAGATAGGGACTTTCTTTTATAAAGGTCATCAAGCCACTGAAATGCCCGGGCCATGTCTGGTGTCGAGCATCAGAGACATTCTTCCATCGCCTTCTAAGTTCTTTGACTGCAGCTGCTATTTCTGACGGGTTTGATCTGTACATGGCTTGCCGGCTCGTGGTGGGCTGATACTCGTCATATTACCCATACGTATAACGCTGCCATCACCTGGCCGCAGTAAGCCCGGCGGAGTATGAGGCTTTGAGGTGGCGGTTCTGGTGTATGGCATTGTAAGCGGGAATTCTACGCAGCATCACAGAAAAGCTCTGAGATCTTGGTTGTTATTTCTGTAGTTGCTCCAGATAGCAATGGGCCTAAATAGTCTGAAATATTGCCAGCAAGCTCTTCTCCTGCGCTATCGGCAAACTTTCCCCCAAGCCTCACCAATACACCTCGTACTACAGCGCCAAATGAACCATCTGGCGCACCAGCGGTTACTAGGGCCGCCTTAACAGCTGACTGATTCGCAACAGGGATGCTGTTTGTGAGTAGGGCATTGAAGGCATCGATGCTCAGTTTTACAAGACTTGGAGAAAAGGACCCATCAGTTGCATAGCCAAGGCTCTTCAGTTTCTCCTTTACGTGATCAATGACAAGGGGATTTTCGATCTCCAGAGTAAACAAGTCTCCCTGTTTCAGGATAAGCGGGCTCGTGAGGGCGACCACAAGAAGGGCGTCTAGTTCGGCGTTGCCTAGGCGACGAAGATCTCGCTCGTAAATCAGCGTCCGCGACTTACTCCTCGAGACTCTTAAGCGCTGGATAAGCTCATAGAGGCTAGGCTCTTCATCTAAATAGCCAATCCGAACGAGAGCTCCTAGCATCACGAGCTCAATCTCCTTCTTGGGGAGCGCCCCAAACGCAGGATTTGAAAACTGATAAAGAATGTATTCCAGGGTCTCTCGGCACTTGGCTTCACTCGCATTGGCAATGGCTTCCTCGATTGTCATCCCTGCCTCACGTCATGCGGGTCTGCCCGGCAATTTAGCCATGCTGATATGAGTTGTCCATGGGCTTACTCCGCGGTGCCCGCTAACGCTCCAGATCAGAAGCGGGTAGGAAGGCATTGCCATGGCAGACAACGCCGGCCCCCGTCTTCTGCATCTGGATGTTCGGTGGGCTCTATAAGTTAAGGCACTATCCAAAGCTCTTGGGTTTCTCGTTGAAGCCGTGTTGCCAACGACCACATCTTTTCCTGCCGTTGCTTTGAGCCGCTAGGATGGGCTGAGCCTTGGAGTCTCAGAAGTGAGCATCAGCACCCCAGTGGCTCGGCTCTATCGGAGGCATCGATACTTGCTTGCGCTGCTCGAAGCAATTGGAGGCCAAGCATCAAATACTGATTTTCAGAAACTTCTTTTTCTTTTTTGCAAAGAGACTGCCGATCCCCCTCTATACGAATTTGTGCCTTATAAGTATGGCGCATTCTCATTTACCTCCTACGCCGATCGCCTTAAACTCATCGAGAAGGGGCTGTTGATCCGTTCGAGCGATCATTGGGCACTTTCTGCTGATGGAAAAGCCGCAATCCATCCAGAGGCTACTTATAGAAAAGATGCAGCTTCGTTTGCCAACCGTCTTGGCCGGATGAGAGGAAAGGAGCTCATTGCCTACACCTACAAGCATTTCCCGTACTATGCAACTCATAGCGAGATTGCCAGCGAAATTCTATCAAGCGACTCTTCGGCCTTAGATGCCATACGCCAAAGCAAGCCAAGTACCAAAATCCCTGGATTGGCGACTATCGGCTATGAAGGGAAATCAATTGAAGCTTATCTAAATCTTCTTCTACATGACGGCGTTACCCTTTTGTGCGACGTAAGGCGTAACCCGATCAGCCGAAAGTATGGCTTTTCAAAGCGAGTACTTGCCAATGGATGCTCGCGAGTTGGAATTAGATATGAGCACATGCCACAACTTGGAATTGAATCAAGCAAACGCCATAATCTTAGCTCACAAGAAGACTACGATGAGTTATTTGCCAAATATTCAGTCGATTATCTGCCAAGACAAGAAAAGGAATTGACAATCATTTCCTCATGGATTGAATCAGGAGAGAGGGTCGCTCTAACCTGCTACGAGGAAGACGTGAGGCAGTGCCATCGAGGTTGTGTAGCCAAGATCATTCAGTCTTGCTCGGTTAATCTTCAGGTTAAGCATCTATGATTTGAAGATGAAAAAAGAAAGGCTGCTTATTCTTGTTAAAACCTATCCTACGCTTTCAACTAAGTATGGCGAGACAGTTTGCACAGCAGCCATGCGAGATGATGGTTCATGGGTGCGTCTGTATCCAGTCCCATTTCGTCGTCTAGGAGAGATTGAGCAATACAGGAAGTACGATTGGCTTGAATGTCGAATTGCACGAAACACACAGGACCGAAGGCCTGAGAGCTATAGGCCTGTGGATGAATCTGAATTGCAACCAGTCGCTCACATTGGAACACAAGACCAATGGCATGAAAGGCGCCAAATAGTGCTTGGCAAAGCGAAAGTCTCTGACAAGCTTGATGAGTTAATTCTTGGCGCCAAGAATAACGAGATATCGCTAGCGGTATTCAAGCCTGCCAAGGTTATCGACTTTATCGTTGAAAGAGAAGAATCGCGAGAATGGGATCCCAAGAAGCTCAGTGCAATGCGCTCACACATTGATCAGCTCTCACTCTTTGATGACAACGAATGGAGGAAGACCTTTAAGGTGATTCCCAAGCTGCCTTACAAATTCTCATATCGTTTCGCTGATGCAAACGGCCAGCGAAGCCAGCTGCAGATTCTTGATTGGGAGATAGGTGCGCTATTCTGGAATTGCTTGTGGCGAGATCAACGCCAGAACGAGCAAGCAGCGATTGAAAAAGTTAGGGCAAAGTACTTTGACGAATTTGCAGGTAAAGATCTTCACTTCTTTTTGGGAACAACTCTCCGGTTTCATTTTATAGCTCCTAACCCGTGGTTGATTATTGGCGTCTTTCCTGCTCCATACCAGACTCAGTTGCCCCTTTTCTAGTAGTAGGTCCTTGCCGCTCCACCGAACGCTCATCATCAGCGGCGTAGCGCAGCTGCGCCCGCTGCATGATGTTGTTATGCGGCTGCTGGCAGATCATGCAAGTTCTCGACCGACTGAAAGCAAGTACGCGTAGGGATTCCCCCGTAGGCGCTCGCGTCTGTCTACATTGTAGATGGTTTTGGAGACGATGAGCGAAATTCCCGCTCCGGCAAGTAGTGCCATAGGCACAGCCAATCCAGCTGCTACCAGCATCGTTGATGAACCGACCGATAGGAACGCAATCTTCTGCAGCCCTTCGCTCATCCACCTGATGCTCCCCCCAGTAAGCGCCTTCTTTAGATTAGATATTGCAGGTGCAACCTCATTCGCGTGAAGATCAGCAATCCTCTGACGGAGGGCTTCAACCGGCAGGTCAGCATCAACGGATGCCGCAAGTTCATCGACTTTGGTCCTGAAGAGGGCGAGCTCATCACGATGGCGCTCCCTGAATTCGATCAGCTTGTGTATCGGAGTGTCTGCAGAGACTGCTAGTCTCTCGATCGCGAGGCTGGCCAGCATTCCTTGGGCCAAATCACGCGGCATTCGTCGGCGAGGACCAAACGCCTCGTACTCACGCCATCTCCGCGACGGATCGTACATCCTCCTCGGAATCAGTCCATTGAGCTGTGCGTCATGTCGCGCAGCCACTGCTAATCGGTCAGCAGCTGGGATAGACGTAAGGAGTCGAGCGCCGACACGTTCGGAAAGCCTATTCGCGAGCAGCGTCATGTAGAAGTTGGCGAACCCATCGCCCACTCGCAGCCACTCATTGTCTCGCTCGGATGGAGACATAAGGTCTTGGATCATGTGCCGAATCTCGTAGGGCAACTTCTCAGGGTGGATATCAGTTAATCTTCCAAGACGTTGGGGCAACTTTGCTACGTGAATATCATGACTTGCGCCACCATTATCACCGATGAGCAGTTCTGCGCCTTCGGGGGATTCTAGGTACGAAAGGACGTCATCGGCAAGATCTTCAATCTCATGCATCCCCGATTGCACCCTGAGCGGGACGAGAAAGCCTGCCTCTTCAAGCACCTGTCCGACATTCGTCGCGTATGGTGATTCTATGGAGTTTGGAACGATTGTTCTCACCGAATCCCAGTAAAGCAGGGATGTCTTTAGCCAGGACTCATCCCGGATGTCAATCCACGGGTAGAAGAGAGCTTGGGGCATGTCAGGTCACCTTATCTTGTTGGTTGTTGTGGCCGCATAACGCTTCGCATCAGCGGCGCGGCTTCGCCGCGTCCGACTGCATGCGATTGTTAGGATGAATTATTGGCGTCAAGATATTGCTCTTTTTCTCTTTGGCCTTTCGAAGACGTGCAATCACAGACCGAATGGATAAAACCAATACGGAAAACACCCAAAATGTAGTAGCTATAAGGATCGCGGAGAGTGGCGCAATTATCAGTCCGCCATCATGATTTAATATCCATTCTCTATCTTCATGGCTTGTGGCCACGCTGCTTAATTCGGACCACCAAAAACCACCCATGAGAGTAGGTATTGCAACAGAAGCTATTGCCAGGAGAGTGGTATGGATTAACGCGATTCCCTTCCGAGCTTTTACGGCTGAAACAAGCAAAGCCAGGAATCCCAGACACATTGGGAGCAGGACAAACCAGAGCCCCAACTGTTCTCTTTCATCCAAAATTGCTACAAATTCAGGGCTCATACTTCATCCTAACGCTGATTAGCCGGGTCCGATAACACCGGCCTGTGCCACGCTATTGCCAGCCTAAGCGCTCCTGCATTGGCCGGCAATCGCTTTAAACCTTTGCCCTGAGAGGCCTTTGGGGTCGAAGCGCGCAAGGCAAGGAAGTTTATGCGGACCCGGTAACCAGCGGCTCCTTGGCTCTAGGAGGTGTCGCACGCCGGCTTTGGGATTGACCGGGTTCAAGTGGTCTTGGCCCTTGGTGTGCGGCGCGGCGATGCGGAATGAGCAGTCTCTGGCTGGATACGAAGCTGTCAGCCACCTAGCCCCTCCCCGAGTTCCCGGAAGATTCAGCTTCCCCGGATCTGGACCAGTGGATCCAGTTGTGCCCTGGACTGCAGCTTCAGCCTGCTGGCTCGGACAAGCCTCCAGCTGAGCAGCGCAGGTCACCCATGGCTAGAGCTGTTGCAGCCCCACCTCATTCAACTGGGGTTCTGCGGTGCGCTCCAACCAGTCCGCCACCGCTTCGGATGAGAGCAGTTCGGTGAGTACTCGGCATTCGAACTCGCGCTGGCTGTCCTCTTCCCCCACCAGCACCAGCAGCGCTTCCCCGGAGGGCACCCGATCACGGGTCAGCACGGTGAGCAGCGGTTCGGGAATCAGCGGGCCGGGCACCCGGTCCTGAATCACATGGATCAGTTCGTGCCTGAGCACCACCTCCGGATCCGCCCCCTCGCGCTCAATGGCGTCCGGGCAGAGGAACACATTCGCCGCAGCCGCTTCCCAACCCCCCAACAGCCTGGGTTGCAGATCGCAGTGTCCATCTCCCATGGACACGGCAACCCCAACACTGGCGGCAGCGGCAATCAGGAGTTCAACCAATGGACCTTGCCCGGTTAAGGCCAGGTTAAATGTGATGCACCTAGCTCTGTGGGGCGCTCAAGACGTTGTGTTCTCAGCCCGCCAGGGTTCTCGACCCTGCGCCTGCGTTGGAGGCACAGTCAGCACCAGGCTGATCGGTCTGCCACTCCTGGGCGGCAGGGGGCTGCGGGTGCAGCGGTGCCAGTTGGGCCAGGCGGTTGGCCTGCAGGGGATTGAGGTTGTCGTCGCTCAGCAGCAGCAGCGTCGGCCGGCCGTCGGCCAGCGGCGGGCCGGGAATCAGGCCCTCCCAGTTGTCGGGACTGAGGCCGGCGGCGATCAGATCCCATTGCGCCAGCGGCGGCGCCGCGGCTTCATCGGTGGCTGCCGGCAGGGGATAAAGCGCCAGTTGAATCTGCCAGCTGAAGGGCGGCTCGAAGCGCCGCAGCAGCGCCAGCAGTTGGCCCGAATCAAGCACCAGCAGCTCGGTGAGCCCCCAGCCGTCGCCGGACGGCAGCAGCAGGGACCCCTGCTCCCGGGCCTCGGGGGCGTCGAGCCGGGGATCCTGATCAGCGCGCCAGCCCCAGCGCAGCAGCCGCACCTGGCGGGGGGGATCCTGCAGCAGGGGCTGCTCGGCGGCCAGCAGCAGTGCCGGCTTGCCGTCCCCGCCGTCGAGCAGGGCCAGCGACTCCGGCCCGGCGTTGCTGCCCAGTCCGCGTCCCTGGCCTGGTTGCCAGGCGGAGGGCAGCTCCAGCGCCTGCAGCAGCAGTCCGCTGCTGGCCTCGAAACGCAGCAGCTGGGCCGGCAATGGGCCATCGCGGCGGCCCTCGCTGGCCACCCACAGCTGCCCACCCAGCCGCACCATCCCCTCAGCATCGATCTTCGGCGGCAGCGTCTGGCCAAGGCCGCTGCGCAGCGGCACGGTGCGCTCCAGCCGCAGCGGGGCAACGCCGGCCAGGGCTGCCTCCAGCCCGCTCCAGATGGCGATTGAGCCCTGGGGCAGATCGCTGAGCAGCCAGAGTCGGTCCGCCGGCCCATCCAGCAGCAGGGCGGAGAAACCGCCGATCGGCTCTGAGGCCCTGCCGCGGCGGGGCAACTCCAGCTCCCGCACCAGCTCCCAGCCGGCGTCGCTGGGGCAGGGCAGGGGCAGCGCCGACGTCTGGGCGCCCAGCAGCGGGGCCCCAAGGCTGAGCAGCTTGAGGGCAATCGCTGTGGCGATGGTCAGCAGCACGGGGGTTCAGCCCTCAGCAAGACGTTCTCTCAGGCTGCCAGGGGTTCCGAATCCTGCTCCTCGGCAGGGGCCTCGGGGGCGGCGTGCCGTTCGGCCCGGAACAGCCCCACATCCACGCCCAGGTGTTGGTCGGGCCGGCCGGTGATCAGCAGGGCGGTGCGCTGGCGGGTGGCGATCTGCCACATCCACTTGGTGAACAGGGTGACGCGGTTCTCCGTGTCAGGAATGAAGGCCAGGTGCGCCAGCGCCCAGAGGACCCACCCCGCCAAGCCCGTGATGTGCAGGCCTCTTAGGTCGGCCACCGCATACCAGGGGCCGATCACCGCCATGCTGCCCAGGTCGGTGAAGCGGAAGGGGGCGAGGCTGCGACCTTCCCGCCCAGCCAGGATGTGGGCCGCCACCCAGCTGCCCATCTGCACGGCGGGGCCGGCCATGCCGGGCAGGGGTTTGCCGTCAGTGGTGTGCAGGTAGGCGCAGAGGTCACCGATGGCGTGGATCTCGGGGTGGCCCGGCACCGAGAAGTCGGGCTCCACCAGCAGCCGCCCACCGCGGTCCACGGGGCATCCCGTGCGATCGGCCAGAAGAGCGCCCAGCCGGGAGGCCCGCACGCCGGCGGTCCAGCAGATGGTGGCGGCCTCGAGCTGCTGCAGGCCATCGGCCCCCTGCAGGCTCACCAACCCGGGGGCGATCGCCTCCACCTTCGTGTGCAGCCGCACCTCCACGCCGGCCTGCTGCAGGTAGCCCGCCGCGGCGGCGGACAGCTTTGGGTGCATGGTGGGCAGCACCCGCTCCACCGGATCCACCAGCACCACCCGGCAGAGGTCGGGGTTGAGCTGCTTGAAATCCCGGCGGATGGCCCGGTGCATCAGCTCGATCAGGGAGCCGGCCAGCTCACAGCCGGCGGGGCCGGCGCCCACCACCACCACGGTCTGGAGGAAGCGGCGGCGCTCGGGATCGAGCGTCTGCTCCGCCTCCTCCAGGGCCATCAGCAGACGGCGGCGGATCTCATCGGCGTGCTCGAGGATCTTCATCGGCGGCGCCAGGGGCCGCCACTCCTCGCGGCCGAAATAGGTGCTGCCGGAGCCGCTGGCCAGGATCAGATGGTCGTAGCCGTAGCGGTGGTCGTTGAACACCACCTCCTTGGCCTCGGGGTCGATGTCCACCACCTCCCCCAGCAGCACCTGGATGTTCGGGGCCTGGCCCACCATCTGGCGCAGGGGGGAGGCCACATCCGCCTCAGACACCAGCCCCGAGGCCACCTGATACAGCAGCGGCTGAAACAGGTTGAAGTTGCGCTTGTCGATCAGCGTCACCCGCACGGGCTTGCCGGCCAGGGCATGGCAGGCCTTGAGCCCGGCAAAGCCGCCGCCCACGATCACCACATGGGGCCAGTCGCGCAGCGCACAGGCGGGGGGTTCGAGCTCCAGAAAGAAGCGTTCCGGTGCCATCGCCCCCCACGCCTACAGCTTCAACGTATCCATGGCTCCCCCGGGGCTTGGTAGTGGTGGAAGCCATTCGGTGTCTCCATCAGCCGTTCCACACCTCGCTGGTCGATCAGCGACAGATCCAGTGCCCGCTCCTCCATCCGAACGCCTGGTGTCGTAGGCCATTCATCGGCTGGGCGGGATGGCGTCGGCTTCCAGGTTGAAGTTGGGATCGATGGACTTGATCACTACGGGGCCAAGTTCGCGCCTGAGTTGAAACGGCATGGACTGCCCCGAGCGATGCAAAGCGGTCTGGGAGGGCAGCAGGGTGCGCATCGTGTCCATACCCTGCAGGTGCTGATCGAAGAAAGCCACTGACAGGGCCTTGAGATCCTGGTGGGCCTGTTGTGGCTGCGGTCCGATCAGCCAGGCCGGCAGTCGGCTGCCTCCGTCCAGAAAGGAGAGGTGGGTGGCTTGTTCAAACAGGGCCAGAACGCTGCCGGAGGTTGCCACATTGGTGAAGGGAACCAGTTGCTGGGACATCGGAGGGGCAAAGATATCCTTGGTGCCGGAAATGACCAGAACCGGAGCCTTCAGCTTCTGGATCGATGCGCCGGTGAAGATGGGGGTGCTCACCGGATTCACGGCGATCACGGCCTTGAGGCGTGGATCGGAGAAGCTGCTCTGCTTCACCACCTGGCCCGGCGCCTTGCACTGCCACAGGATGGCCGGATTGAACTCCACCTGGTTGGGGTCGTCGACCACGGCGCAGGCGCGCTCGAGGTGGGGCCAGTCCAGTTCCGCACCCCCCAGCGCCAGCACGGTGTACCCCCCCAGGGACTGGCCCAGCGCCCCGACGCGGCTGGTGTCGATCTCTCCTGGAAAACGGCGGGCGACCTGATCGATCAGCCCGCTCACATCAAGGGGCTGGTGGTACCAGGCATTCGGTGGCGGGATGGTGGCGAGTCCCTCGATTGTGGCCTGCACCCGGTTGGCACTGGTGACCGGAAAGTTGAGTGCTGCCACCCCATAACCACGCGAAGCCAGGTGTTCGCCGACGTAGAGCAGGGCATTGAAGTCTGTATTCAGTCCAGGTGCCAGTACGACCAGCGGCCGCGAGGCGGGCGGGGCCGCCCCTGTGACCTTCGGGGTGGGCACCAGGGCGATGGCCTCGATCGTGTTGCCGTCAGGCCCCGTAAAGGAGAAAAGATCTCGCCTGTAGGGATGATTCCCTGTCTTGGCGTAGCCGTTCAGGGTGGGGCTTGGCAGCGTGTTGGCGGGATCCTTCGTGACCAGACGCGGAAAGATCTGCTCCTGCATCTGGAATTGATCTCTGAGGCGGTGGGCCAGCTTGATCACCTTGGGCACACCGATGGTGAGATCCTCGAGCGGATAGCGCTCGAGCACATCCATCAGCTTCAGTCCATCGTCGCCGGAGGCCGCGAGGATCAGGGCCGCCGACAGGGCGGGCTCCACTTCCGCCGGGGGGCGTTCAAACAGTTTCGCCAACTGGCGCAGCACCACAGCGCCCATGGGTGTCTGCAGGAAGTCGGACACCTCCAGGCTGGTGGTGGGGAAGGGGTGGCTCAGCGCGAAACGCAACGCCTCACGATCACGCGGCTTCAGCGGATCGATCAGAAAGGAGATGCTGCTGCTGATCGTTCCCGTGCGCACGAATTCGGCCAGGTCGGCCACGGACACCGAGCGTTCCAGTTCTCCGAGGCGGAACGTGACCTGCTGCGCTGCCAGCAAGGGGGTGGCACTGAGCTGCAGCAGCAGGCCGGACAGGATCGCTGCGATCCACCGGACCTTTTTTCTTGATGGCCGGGCTGATTTGCCCATAGGCTGAATCTAGGGCGAGAGGATGAGCTGAGTAGAGATAAGCGAGGGCAGGTTTATTGGATCCCGAGGGCCGCTGTCTTCATGCCTGCTTCCAGCTTCTTGATGTCTTCCGGTGAGAGTTGGGGGCGATCGATCTTGATGGTCAGTTTGTTGAGCTTGGCGCTGAGCGGGAACGGGGGCAGGTAGTCGGCATCATCGATGCCGGTGATCGTGTCTGAGCCGACGTCGAAGCTCTCATCCCATTGCAGGATGATCGGAATCGTTTTCTCCATCCGCTTGGTAGCCACCACCTGGCCATCCACCTTCAGTGTGCCGGTACCCCCCTTGCCGACGCCGGCGAAGCTGTTGAACTGGATGGTGCCCAGTCCGAGGCCGTCGTACTTGAAATCGAACTCAACGCTGTGCCGTCCCGGGGTGAGGGCTTCGGGGCTTTCCCATTTCACCCAGTCCAGGTTGAGCAGGTTCCAGTTGAACACCGGCCTGCCCTTGAGCAGATAGAAACCCCAGCCGGCAAAGCGGCCACCGGACGTGGCGATCATGCCCTCCCCACCGCCGGCCGGCACGGTGATGTCTGCCGTGAGCTTGTAGGAGGTGTTGAGCAGGTAGGGGGCGTCACCCTGGGGAACACCGGTCATCGGCCGCGTATAGACCAACTCATCACGTCCGGCGGTGAGGCTGGGGCGCTGGGCCGCCACCCTGGAGGCCACCGAGGCGTTGAGTGGGAACACCTGATACTTCTTGGCCTCTTCCACAAACATCCTGCGCAGCTCCGCCACCTTCTCCGGGTGCTGGGCGGCGATGTCCTCGGATTGGTTGAAGTTCTTGTTCAGGTCGTAGAGCTGGAACTCCTGGTTGTTGAGTGGGTCGGGGTTGGCTGGGCCGAAGGCATCCCAGGGCGCTCGATTCACCTTGGTGCTCAACAGCCAACCCTCGTGGTACAGCGCCCACTGGCCCATCATCTCGAAGTACTGGGTCTGGTGGCGGGAAGCTGCCTTGGCATTCCTGCCATCGAAGGTGTAGGCAAAGCTGGTGCCCTCGATCGGCTTCTGCCGGATGCCATCCACCTGCTGGGGCGGTGCAATCCCGGTGACTTCCAGGATCGTGGGCACCACGTCAATCACGTGGATGAACTGTTCGCGCAAGCCACCTCTGTCTTTGATGCGGGCCGGCCAGGAGATGACCATGTTCTGGTTGACGCCGCCGAGCCGCGACGCGTTTTGCTTGAACCAGTCGAATGGGGTGTCGAAGGCCCAAGACCAGCCCGCCGACATGTGGTTGTAAGCGAACTCGGTGCCCCAGGCATCGAAATACTTCGTTTGCACCTCCACTGGAGGCCGCACATCGTTGAAGAAGGCCACCTCGCTGAAGGTGCCCTCCGGTCCACCCTCCGCGCTCGTGCCGTTGTCGCCATTGATGTAAACAATCATCGTGTTGTCGAGTTCGCCCAGGTCTTCGAATGACTGGATCACCCGGCCGATCTCGTGATCGTTGTAGGCCACGAAGGCAGCAAACACCTCCACCTGGCGGATGTAGAGCTTCTTGGCCTCTGGTGAGAGCTTGTCCCACGGGGTGAGGATGTCGGCGGGCCAGGGGGTCAGTTCCTCATTCGCAGGAATCACACCGAGCTTCTTCTGGTTCTCGAAGATGCGCTCGCGCAGCTTCTCGTAGCCGTCGTCGAAGAGATGCATGGCATGGATCTTGTCCACCCACTCCTTGGTGGGATGGTGCGGCGCGTGGGAGGAGCCGGGCACGTAGTGGAGGAAGATCGGCTGTTCGGGGTCGGTCTGGCGAATCCGGTGCATCCAGTCGATGGCGTCATCGGCCATCGCCGTGATCAGGTTCCAGGAGGGCTCCTCACCGGTCACAGGCCAGATCTCGGCGTTGGGATCCGAGCGGTCGAACTTCAGGCTGCCCTCGTGCCCCTTCCAGGGGTAGATCTGCGTGGTGTTGCGGAACAGATTCGGCCCCCACTGGTTTGCATCCCCACCGACGAAGCCGTAGAAGTAATCGAAGCCCATGCCCGTGGGCCACTGGCTGAAGGGCCCCACCTGGCTGGCCTGGTAGGTGGGGGTGTTGTGGTCCTTGCCGAACCAGCTCGTGGCGTAGCCGTTGTCGCGCAGAATGCGTCCGACGGTGGCGTTCTCTTCGCCGATGACGCTGTTGTAGCCGGGGAAGCCGGTGGCCTGCTCAGCGATCACGCCAAAGCCCACCGAATGATGGTTGCGCCCGGTGATCAGCGCCGCACGCGTCGGCGAGCAGAGGGCGGTTGACATCACCCGGTTGTAACGCAGCCCGTTCTTGGCGATCCGGTCCATGGCCGGAGTCGGGATCACACCGCCGAAGACGCTGTTGACGGCGAAGCCGGCATCGTCGGTCATGATCAGCAGCACGTTGGGGGCGCCCTTGGGAGGCACCACCCGTGGCGCCCACCATGGTTTGGAGTTGAGGGCGTCTTCCTTGATCACGCCGCCGAAGGCCGGGGCGGGGGCGGGCAATTGCTCGCCACTGATGGTGGTGGTGGCATCGGGCGAGCCGAGGGTGCCCCTCACCACCTGGGCCATCGCCTGCACACCCCCGAGCTGCCAACTGAACAGCGCCAGCACCATCCCCACCAGGGCCAGGCGCCGGCCCAGGCCTGTGACCCCTTGGGCCGAGAAAAACGCGCGGAGCCTGCGGAGCCGGCGGGTCAGATCGGTGAACTGGCGGTCAGCCATGGGTGGTGGTGGGTGAGGAAACGAGACGGAAACCGATGTGGGAGGTGCCGGTGTCGGGGCTCTCCGCTTCCCGGGCGGCGGGCCGGTAGCGGCTGCAGTAATTGGGGGCGCACAGGAAGGACCCGCCCTTGATCACGTGCTTGGCCACGCCGGGCTCGCGGGGGTCGCTGCTGGCGGCAGGATCCTCCAGGCGCGGATCGAGCTGGCCGTCGATCGGGCCATGGCCGCTCTGGTACCAGTCGGATGTCCACTCCCAGACATTGCCGGTCATGTCGAGGAGGCCGTAGCCGTTGGCTGGGAAGTGGCCCACCGGGGCGGTGCCTGGGTAGCCGTCCTCGGCCGTGTTGTTCACGGGGAACGTCCCCTGCCAGGTGTTGGCCTGATCCGGCTGCCAGGTGTTGCCCCAGCTGAACACCTGATCGCGCAATCCGCCGCGGGCGGCGAACTCCCACTGGGCCTCACTGGGGAGGCCGGCCCCGGCCCAGGCGGCGTAGGCCTGGGCATCCGCCACAGACACCTGAACCACCGGGTGATCCAGCCGCGCGTCGATGGAGCTGCCGGGCCCTTCCGGATGGCGCCAGTCGGCGCCGGGCACCCAGTGCCACCAGCTCAGCTCCTGCAGTGGCTCTCCGGGGGAGAGCGGGCGGAACACCACCGCACCCGGCCGGCGCTCGGCGGTGGAGAGGCCCGGGAACTGCTCGGTGCTGAGGGGCTGCTCCGCCTGGGTGGTGTAGCCCGTGGCCTCCACGAATGCAGCGAACTCCCGGTTGGTGACCTCCGTGCGCCCGAGGCAGAAGGGCTGCACTCGCACGGTGGCCTCCGCTTCCTCCGGCAGCCGCCCGGCGGCCCCGATCCGGTAACGGCCAGCGTGGATGGCTGCCATCCCCTCAGGGCAGGTTGTTGCGGCCTGAACCGGAGCGGGCCGGAGCAGCATCAGAGCCAGCCCCAGGGCGATCGCCAGCAGCCCGACCGCCAGCAGATCGGCATCGGCGCGCAACACCGGCAAGGGGGCGATTTGTCTCATGGCAAAGCAGGACAAGGCAGGATTCTTCGCTCGCAAGGGCCTGTTTCAGTGTGTGATCAATCACTTTCTTCACAGCACTTGATCGGCGCCTGGCGCCTTGCGGCTGGCTGCTAACCGCTCACGGCAATCCTGCCGTGAAAACGCAATCTTCTGCCCTTGCAGATCTCCGATCGCCATGGCAACGGGAGAACGTCAAGTGGTGAGGATCCAGCGATTCCAGAACCACACCTGACCAGTTCCATGCGATCCCCTTGGTGGTCAGTTTGGCTGAGTCCTTCCTGGCTCAACTCCGCCATGATGGATGTGACCCCCCGGCTGCCGGATCTGACGGTGCCCTGATGCAGTCCCCCGCCAGCGGCCGCGCCACCCTCACCGTGCTCGAGTCCCGGGCGGTGGAACTGCACGATCCCACCTCCCTGATGGAGCGCGTGGCCAGGAGCATGCCCCTGACGGCCTTTCTGGAAGGGCCTCAGCAGCAGGGCTTCTTCCACCGCAGTGGGGTTGTCAGCGTCGGCGACGTGGCGGTGTCCTGCAGCGTCCACTCCCCCCTGGAGATCGGCTTTGACGATTGCCCCTTCGCCACGCTGGTGCTGCCGCTGGCTGGGGTGGCCCAGGTGCGGATTGAAGGGCAGCGGCTCGCTTTGGAAGGAGGCCCGATGGCCGCCTACCTGCCCGGCGCCGCCTTCACCGCCAGCACCGGACCTTTGGAGGATGTGCTGATCTGCCTGGATCGGCAGAGGCTGGCCGAGACGGCCTCCGCCCTGGGGGGCTTCGGCAGGAGTGCCCGCAGCTACAGGCCCCGCTTCGAGAGCACCCTGCTGGTGGATGGCAGCCTCCCCTGCGGGCAGGCCGACCTCCTCTGCCATCTCCACCTGGCCCTGCGTCTCATGGAGGCCCCGTTGCTGTGTTCGGCGGGTGGGCTGCAGAGTGCCCCGCTCGAAGACCTGCTGTACCGCCTGGTGGCTGCCCTCATCTGCCCGGAACTGCTCAGCGCCGCGGACGCGACCGTTCCAGGCCCCAGCCCGGATCGACACTTCGACGAGCTGCTGGAGTGGATTCAGGCTCACCTGCACATCCCGATCACCCCCACTGAGCTCAGCCGGCGCAGTTCCTATTCGCCGCGCAACCTGCAGTACCGGTTTCAACAGCGGTTCGGCTGTAGCCCGATGCAATGGGTGAAGCAGCAGCGGCTGCTGGCGGTGCGCCGCGATCTCGAACGGGGCCAGCCCGGCGACACCGTGGCGGCCATTGCTCGGCGCCATGGTTTCACCCATTTGTCGTCGTTTGCGGCCAGCTTCGCCCAGAGCTATGGCGTGCTGCCCTCCGCCCTGCTGCGCTGCTCCCTCTCACAGGGCGACTGCGACTGAGGCCAGGCGAGAGCCTCGCGCCGGCGGCACGGCCAGCTCAGCGGGGAAACAGGAACTGGAACTGTGCCCTCAGGGTCCAGTCCCCGGCGGCATCGGGCTTCATGGCATTCCAGTAGGCCTGCAGCGTGGCATTCACCTTCTGATCACCGATGGCGAACCCCCGGCCAACGCCGCCACCGATGGGCACGGTCCACTGCTCTTGCCCGTCTGGGGCGTTCCAGTTGGAGATGATGATCGGAGCTGTCATCAGATACCAGCCCTTGGGCAGGTTGTCGTTCAGGAATGGTTGCATCAGCAGCTGATTGACCGACTCACGATCACTGTCACCGGCAAAGGACCAGACGTTGTTGCCCACAGCGCCGAACACCACGGGCCCGGTGGACACGACGACCACCGCCGCTGGGCCGGCACTCCACTTCCCCTGGCCCAGAACCTCGTCCATGGCCGTGGGTAAAACAAAGGTGGGCCCCACCCCCCAGGTGACTTTGCTTTTCGAGATCGGGGTGAAGTAAAATTGCGGGTTGATTGACGACCGGGACGATCGTGCGGGTGACCAACAGCAGCTGCTTCGATAGCGGCAGCGGAATCACAGGCTGAATATTCAGAACATTCGGGGTGCCGTCCCCCCGATCGCCCAGCACCGAAATTGGTGTTGTTCTGAAAGGCCACACTGATCAGATTGGCGATCGGGTTCAGGGCCTCTTTGGCGAGGTCAGCTGCACTCCGCTCGGCTTGATCGTCGCTGGTTGCGGCGGCAGGGGGATGGTCGATGACTCGCTCCCCTGGGAGGGGCCCGCAGGATTGGTGTTCGCGATAGCCGCTGGGGCCAGGGCGAAGACACAGAGCAGGAGAGGCCGCTTGATCAAGTGCTGCTCCTTTCTGTGGCTACTTTATATATTTAAGCACGAATCGGCGACTGCTTGGATAGGCTAATAGCCGCTAGAATATTGTCTGCTACTGGGCAGGGATCCATCGGGAATGCGAGCCGGCGAGGCGATAACGGGCGGGGGATTACGTCGCACCATGGTCAAGCATCAGCCATGATCGATTGGCGAAGAAGAATTAAACGACGCCTCTACGCTGATCACTCCAGGCTCAGCGCAGCGGCACGAAGATCCGGTTGCCATTGGCCAGGTTGATGAACTCCACGTTGCCCTGAACGAACACCCGCCGCTCCCAGGTGCCGCCCAGAGAATCCCGCAGCGTCGACTCGCGGAAGCCCTCCTGCACCAGCCGGTAGGTCATCGCCTTGCCGTCCTCCCAGACGATGCGCACCGTGCCATCGGCGGAGTGACTGTCGCGGCAGCCGATCAGTTCGTCGTTGAAGGCGCAGGCCTTCCAGGACTCGGCCAGGGCTGCGGGGGCCAGAACCGCTGGGGCCAGAACCGTTGCTGCCAGGGTGCTTTGGATCAAAGACACGGTCAGGGCGGTATGGCCCAGAGGTCTCGGCATGGCAGGCGAAGCCGGGAACCTAAGTATGACCGGGCCCTGCGTTGTTCTCACGCGGCATCGCCGCCAAGCCGCAGGGCGCCTCAAGGTCTCCGCCGCAGCGGCACCACCAGCATGGGCCTCACCTCCCCAGCAGCCCAGCCACGCCAGGGGCAAGCTGGAAGCGGTTTTCCACCCGTGGCGTTTGAACGCTTTGGATCCTCCCACCAGGCTGCTGTTCCTTCCCGGCGCCTCCGGCAACGCCGCTCACTGGAGGCCCGTGGCCGAGCGCCTCGTCCATGCCGCTGAACGGATCCATCTGGGTTGGCCTGGCTTCGGGGCGACGCCGGCGGATCCTCGGGTCACGGGATTCGATGCACTCCTCGATCTGGTGCTCGCCCGCCTCGATCAGCCTTGCGCCGTGATCGCCCAGTCGATGGGGGGCGTGCTCGCTCTCCAGGCGGCTCTTGCGGCACCCCAGCGGATCACTCACCTGGTGCTGGCCGCCACGTCGGGCGGCCTGCCGATGAGGGAACACGGGGCCGCCGACTGGCGTGAGCCCTTCCGCCTCGCCCATCCCCAGCTGCCGGATTGGTTCGCCACCGCGTCGGTGGATCTCTCCCAGCAGCTGCCCGCCGTCGCCGTTCCCACCCTGCTCCTGTGGGGCGACGCCGATCCGATCAGCCCGGTGGGGGTGGCACAACGCCTCACCTCGTTGCTGCCGGCCGCGCGGTTGGTGGTTCTGCCCGGCGGCACCCATGACCTGGCCCTGGAGAGGGCCGATGAGGTTGCAGCGCTGATCGATCGACACCTACGCCGACTGGTACCGCCTGGATGGGCTCAGCCTGAATGGGATCAGTCCCCGAACTTGCGATCGAGCCACAGCGTGAGCACATAGACGCCGATGAACATCGGCAGGTAGGCCACCCACATGTTGGGAAGATTCAGCTCTGAGTTGTTGATCAGAACAAGGCCTGAGTAACTGACCAGGCCATAGATCAAGGCTCTGCGCAGGGGGCCAGAAAGTTGCTTCACCGCAGACCTGCCCAAGCGCTTGCCCCATGGTATCGGCTGTGATTCCGCTCGCCGAACCTGGGTTTGAGGCTGCACCGTCCCCCTTGCCCGCCCATGATGACCCCTCGCCCCAGGCGGTCCTGCCGTGTGGTCTTTTCCATGCCCCATCCCCCCCGGCCTGCGATCCCTCTCTGCAGGGCAGTGACGACCCTGCTGGTGGCCGCGCTGCCCCTCCTGCTGCAGCCCCAGGCCGCCAGGGCCCGCCAGCCCCTGAACCCCGACATCGAGACGATGTGCGAGGGGTTGGCCCTGATCAATCAGAAGCTGGGTGCCACTGCTGCTCCGGGCACCCCCATGGCCGAGCTCATGGAGCAGGAGCTGGTGATCACGGCCGCCCAGTTCGAGGCCCTGTGGTCGTTGATGAAGCTCACCCCCACGCCCAGCTGCGAGTCGCTGTACTGATGGCCCGATGAGCACGCCCTCTCCGGGCCGGCTGCAGCAGGTGCTGGGGCTCGGCTTTGGCCTTGCCGGCGCCGTGGGGGGCACGATCGGGGCCGGCATCCTGCGCACCCCCGGCATCGTGGCGGCCCAGCTGCTCGATCCCTGGCTGATCCTCGCGGCCTGGCTGCTGGGTGGCCTCTACGCGGTGCTCGGCGCCCTCTGCGTGGCCGAGCTGGCCAGCAGCCTGCCCCGCGCCGGTGGCTGGTATGTGTACGCCGAGCGGGCCTTCGGGGCCCGGGCCGGCGGCTTGGTGGGCTGGACCGACTGGCTCGCCCACTGCATCGGCCTGGCCTGGGTGGCCACCACCACCGGCGAAGTGGTGCTGCAGCTGCTGCCCGCTGCCGGCCTGTCCGAGCGCCTGGTCGGCCTGCTCACCATTGCCCTGTTCGGCCTGATCCAGTGGCGCGGGGTGCGGGCTGGCAGCGCCAGCCAGGAGCTGCTCAGCCTGGCCAAGGCGGTGGCCTTCCTGGGGCTGGTGGCGGCCTGTTATCTGCTGCCGCCGCTGGACTCCACCAGCGTCTACACCAGCGCCGGCGCTGGTGAGCCCCTGGCCTGGGGCAGCCTCGGCCTGGTGGCCCTCACGGCCCTGCAGCCGGTGATCACCACCTACGACGGCTGGGCCAGTCCGATCTACTTCTCCGAGGAGTTCACCGATCCCGCCAATGACCTGCCCCGCTCCCTGATCGGCGGCGTGCTGGCCGTGCTGGTGCTCTACCTGCTGATCAACGGGGCCCTGCTGCATGTGCTCACACCGCAGCAGCTGGCCGCCTCCAGCCTGCCGGCCACCACGGCGGCCCAGTTGCTTGGCGGTGCGATCGGCGGACAGGTGATCACGGCGGTGGCCCTGGTGGCCCTGCTCGGGCTGATCAACACCGTGGTGATGGCCGCGCCGCGCATCCTCTACGGCCTCAGCCGCGATGGCCTCTTCCCGGCCCTGGCCCAGGGCGTGAACCCAGGCGGCACCCCCACAGGCGCCCTCGGCCTCACCCTGGCGGCCTCCATGGCCCTGGTGCTGGCGGGATCCTTCGAGCACCTGCTGGCCATGGCCGCCTTCCTCTACGTGTGCCTGCCCCTGGTCGGCATCGCCGCCCTGGCGGTGCTGCGGCAACGGGAGCCCGAGCTGGAGCGCCCCTTCCGGCTGCCCGCCTACCCGCTGGCGCCGCTGTTGATCGCCCTGGTGTCGGTGGCGTTCCTGGCGGCGGCCTTGCTGCAGGACAGCGCCAACAGCCTGGCGGCCCTCGCCCTGGCCAGCCTGGGGCTGGTGATCCCGCGGCGTTCCAGCCCCGATCAGGCGGAGCCCGGGGCGGCCGGCGCCGGCGGCTCCAACCAGTAGGTGGTCATCGCCCCCACCCCCTTCACCAGCAGGGACCCGCGCTGCTGCACCTGGAAGCGTGGCTCCAGCCTGCGGGCCAGGGCCTCGCTCAGCTGGATGCGGCCGGCGAGGCCATGGCTTTCCATGCGGCTGGCGATGTTCACCGTTTCGCCCCAGAGGTCGTAGATGAACTTCTTGGTGCCGATCACACCGGCTACCACCGGGCCGCAGTGCATGCCGATCCGCAGGGCCATGCCCTCGGCCTCCGGGCTGCGGAAGTCGCGCATCCAGGCCTGCATGTCCAGGGCCATGGCGGCGATGGCGTCGGCGTGGTTCTCGCGGGGCAGGGGCAGGCCCCCCACCACCATGTAGTTGTCGCCGATGGTCTTGATCTTCTCCAGGCCATGGCGTTCGCAGAGCTGATCGAAGGCGGTGAACACCTGGTTCAGCAGCTGCACCAGGGCATGGCAGGGCAGCCGCGCCGCCAGGGCGGTGAACCCCTCGATGTCGGCGAACAGCACGCTCACATCGGCATGGGTCTCGGCGATGGTGCGCCGTCCCCGCTTCATCTCCATTGCGATCGGCGGCGGCAGGATGTTGAGCAGCAGCTGGTCGGCCCGCTCCTGCTCCTGCTGGGCACTGCGCTCGGCCACCTGGCGGCGCTCCATTTCGGCTGCCGTGGTGAGAAACGACTGGTTGAAGGCCTGCTCCACCTCCCCCACCTCATCGGCAGCCCCGGGGGGCAGCAGCAGGGTTTCCGGGTTGCTGGTGGCGCCCGAGGCCAGGGCCCGCCCGGCCAGCACCAGCCGATCCCGCAGGGTCACGATCCGACCGATCACCAGCCGCTGCATCACCACCAGGGTGATCAGCGTGAGGAAGGCCGCGATCCCCAGCACGATCAGGGTGATGTTGAGGGTGTAGCTGACCAGCCCTGCGCGGATGCTGCTGGCCTCGTGGCGCATCACCAGAAGATGGTCGCCGCCCAGGCTTTCCGGCCCCCACACGGCGTCGTAGCTGCCGCGCAGCGGATACCAGCGCCCCTCGATGCGATTCCGGCTGGCCTGGACCCCTGAGAGCTGCGGCAGTGCCCCGAAGCCGCCCAGCCTCTCCCCGCTGGACGCCCGGTACAGCGCGGCCCCCTCGATGTCCTGCAGCATCGAGGAGCTCCGCAGCCGCTGCACCGCGGCCAGCAGCTGCGGCGATGAGCCCGCCTGGCCTTCGGCCACCAGCCAATCGATCTTGGCGGTGCTCACCTGCCGCAGCTGCGCCCCGAGCCGGTCGGCCTGGCGCAGCACGGAGGGCACCAGCACCAGCGCCTCCACCACCAGGAAATTCAGAAAGATCCAGAAGGCGATCCGCCGAGCCAACCGGGCCCGGAGCATGGCGGGCAGGGGCACGGCAGCAGAGCACGGAATTCCCCCGGTTTACCGGACTGGGGCCCAGGCGGATGTTTCGCTTCAGTCCGCTGCCTGCGCGCCCTCCATCCAGAGCCAGGCCTGCCGCAGGCTGCCCGCCTCGCCGAGGTTGCCCGGGAAGGTGAGCAGGGGCAGCCGCGGCAGCGGCGCCTCGGCTGGCGGCAGCACCAGCGACAGCCCCGGCAGCAGTTGCCCCTGCAGCTCCACGGCCTCCAGGGCCAGCCCGTCGCGCAGCAGCGCCGAGCTGGTGATGCCCCCCTTGCTGATCACGTAGCCCAGCTGAGGCACCACGGCTGCGGCCAGCCGGGCCATCAGGGCCGCCAGCCCCTGCCCCAGCCGCAGCCGCTCGGCGGCACTGGCGCAGCGCAGCTCGCCGCGGCTGGTGTGCAGCACGGCCGTGCGGCCGCTGTGGAGCACGGCCTCGAGCTGCTGCAGCCAGTCGGCCTCCAGGGAGGCCAGCAGCTCAGCGGGCAGGGGCCCCTCCAGCACCCGCGCCAGGCGGCGCACCGGCAGTTCCACCGCCTGGCAGGTGGGCTCCTGCAGCAGGGTCTCCAGCTGGGCATCGGCCAGGGGCACGTGGGAGCCCACCAGCACCAGCCCCGGCAGGGGGCCGGCTGGCCCCCGGCGCCGCAGGCCCGCCAGGGCAGAGGGTGTCAGCGGCTGGGGGGGCAGCGGCACCAGGCCGTTGAGCAGGCTGGCGGCGCACTGGCACAGGAACCGCCGCGGCCGCCCCCAGCGCTCGCTGGCCGCTGCAGCCGTGAGCTGCCGCACCGCGGCTCCCAGGGCCGCCAGCTGCTGCGGCCGCTCCGCATCCACCACCACCACCGGGTTGCCGCGCAGCGCGGCCAGGCGGGCACAGAGGGCCGCCAGGCCATCCGCCGAGGCCGCCGCCGCGTCGAGTTCCGCCAGGCCGAGCCGCTGCACGCTCCTGGCCGGCAGCCGGCCCGCACTCTTTTCCTCCACCCAGGCCGCCAGGTCGCTGCTGCTGTAGCCGAACAGGCCGTCGCGGGCGAAGGGCGTGGTGTGTACCGGCACGCCGTAGAGGCGGTGCACTCCCCCTGCGGTGGTGCGCCCCCCCGGCAGGAAGGCCGGTGCCAGCAGGGTGGCATCGAAGCCTCCGGGCTCCCGCTCCCCCGGCGCGCTCAGCAGCGGTGCCAGCTCCCGGGCGATCACCTCGCATTCCAGGGGGAAATGGCTGCGCAGGGTGGAGTCGCCCCGGCTCACCACCAGCCAGTGCCGGCAACGCCCCTCGGCCTGCTCCGCCCTGAGCGCCTCGAGCAGGGCCCGGCAGATCTCTGCCACCCTCACGGCCGCCTCGTCCGGGGCCAGGGCGCGGCTGTCGGCCAGCACGAACAGCAGTGGTGAGGGGTGCTGCAGGCCGCGCCGCAGCGTCGCCACATCCCAGCGCAGCAGCAGCAGACAACCGTGCACGGTCTGGGATCCGGTGGGGTCGTCGTCGAGCACCACAACCTTCATGGCACCATCGTGCCGTGATGACTCCCGAGCCCAGCGATCTGCAGGCCGTGGTGCAGGACCTGCACCGGCGCAACGTCACCTGGCTGCCCGCCGGGCTCGGCAGCCGCCTCGACTGGGGACCGCCGGTGGCGCAGCCCCACACGGTGCTGAGCTGCCGGCGGCTGAACCGGATCCTGGAGCACAACCCGGGCGACTTCACCATCAGCGTGGAGGCCGGCACACCACTGGTGGAGGTGCAGCAGGCTCTGGCCCACCACGGGCAGTGGTTACCCGTGGACTGGCCCTGGGGCAGCGGCCCCGCCGGCGAGGCTTCCGGCTCCGTCGGCGGCCTGGTGGCCCGCGGCCAGGCCGGCGGCTACCGCCAGCGCTACCTGGGCGTGCGCGACCAGCTGATCGGCATCCACCTGCTGCGCAGCGATGGCGTGGCCGCCCGGGCCGGCGGCAAGGTGGTGAAGAACGTGGCCGGCTACGACCTGATGCGCCCCCTCTGCGGCAGCTGGGGCTCCCTGGCGCTGATCACGTCCGTCACCCTGCGCACCCAGCCGATTCCGCCCCACCGCCAGGGGCTGCGGCTTGAGGGGGCCAGGCCCGCCCTGGGCAGCTTCTGCCGCTGGCTGCTCGGCTCCAGCCTCAGCCCCGAGCGGCTCGACTGGCAGCGCCGCGGCGGCGAGGCCAGCCTGCTGGTGAGCCTGGCCAGCATCAGTGCCCAGACGCTCCAGGAGCAGATCGCCTGCATCGAGGCGAAGGCCGGCGGCGAAGGCCTGGGCTGCCACTGCCTGGAGCCCGATGCCCTGGCCGCGGCGGAGTGCTGCGGCCAGGGCGACCCCGAGCCCGCCTGGCTGCTGCGCCTGGGGGTGCTGCCCGACCGGCTGCCGGAGCTGCTGGAGCAACGGGCCCTCGGCGGCCTGGAGCTGGTGATGGGCGCCGGCAGTGGCCTGGGCTACGCCTGGGGCAGCGCTGCCGCGGTGCCGGCCCACCGCGTGGAGAGCCTGCGGCGCCACTGCCAGGCGGCCGGAGGGGCGCTCAGCCTGCTGCGGCAGCCCAGCGGCAGCAGCCTGCCCGCCTGGCTCGATGCCCCCTCCCGCCCCCTGATCGAGGCCATCAAGCGGCAGTTCGATCCGAAGCAGCAACTGGCGCGGGGTCGGCTGCCTGGCGTGGCTCCTGTGGCTGGCTGAGGCCCGCCAGCCAGCTGAGCAGGGCTTCATTCACCTGGTCGGGCACTTCGTCATGGGGGCAGTGGCCCGCCTCCAGCACCACCTCGGTGGTGATCTCGGGCGCGTGGCGCTGGAAGGCCTGGCGGCGCCCCACCGCGTTGATCCAGGGATCGCGGATGCCCCAGAGCAGCAGCAGCGGGCAGCGCAGCTCGGCAAACAGCTCATCGAGGGGCTGGCCCCGGGGAATGTCGAACACCGTGCGGAACACGCCGAAGGCGCCCGGATCCAGGGATGGCCGCCGGATCGCCTCCACCAGGGCGTCGTCCACGTTGGTGCGGTCGATGTACACCTGGTTGAGGGTGCGGCGGATCGTGGCGGGGCGGCGCAGGTTCTCGAACAGCAGCCGCTGCAGCACCGGGCTGCGCAGCAAGGCGCCGCCGATCGTCTGGCGGGTGATGGCGCCCCAGCCCTTCGGCGGGGCCTGCTCATCGCTGAAGGGGCCGGCGGCATTCACCAGCACCACCCCGGCCGCCTCGCGAACCGGCGCGGCCTCGCCCTTGAGGGCCGCCGCCGCCGCCAGGGCGGCGAAGCCGCCGAGGGAATTGCCCACCAGCACCGTGGGCCGGCCGATGCGCTCGGCCACATAGGCCACCAGTTGATCGCGCCAGAGGCCGCCGCCATAGGCCAGCCCGGCGGGCTTGGCGCTGCGGCCGAAGCCGAGCAGATCCACGGCATGCACCTCGTGGCTGCGGGCCAGGGCCGGGATGTTGTAGCGCCAGTGGTCGGTGGAGGCCCCGAAGCCATGCACCAGCAGCACCGCAGGCCCCAGCGGCCGCTCCGGCCCCGCCACCACGGCGTGCACGGGGTGGCCCAGGTGGGTCCAGGGCTGGGCAATCGGCTGATCGGGCACGGCAGCGGCCGGCAGGGAGGGCCGATGCTAAGGAGCACCGCGAGCTCACCCTTGCCCCTCGCCAGCATCGACTGGATCGGCCTGCTGCCGGGGATCGCCCTCTGGGCGCTGGCCCTCTACCTGCCGCTCAGCCTGCCCCTGGGGCGGCTGGAGCAGGCCCTGGCGGCCGGAAGCTGGCCGCCCCTGCTGCAGCAGGTGGTGCTGGTGGGGCTCAGCCTGCTCGCGGCCGTGGCGGTGGGTGCCCTCACGGAGATCGGCCTGGGCCTGGCCCTCGGCCCCAGCTGGGCCTCCAGCCTCGGCCTGATCGCCGTGGGCTGGGGCCTGTTCACAGCTCTCGCCAGTCGAGCCAGGGAAGACCAGGAATGATCGCCGGGGTGGAGCGCCGGTAGGCGGCGTAGTCGGGGTGGGCGCTGGCCAGGGCCCGCTCCTCCCGCCGCGCCTTGCCACCCAGCACCGCGCCGAGGGCCAGCAGCAGGCCCAGGTGCAGCAGGCTGCCGAGGGCGAGCGTCACCCCCAGGGAGCAGAGCAGCACCGCCTGGTAGAGGGGGTGGCGGCAGCGGCCGTAGGCGCCGCTGGTGACCAGGGCCGCCCCCGGGATCGGCTCCGGCAGGGGCGAGAGGCTGGCGCCCAGGCCGAGGAAGCCCTGCAGGGCCAGCCCCAACCCCACCAGGAACAGCACGGCACCGCCCAGGGCCAGGGGCAACGGCCAGGCATAGCCCCAGGCCCCCGGTGCCGGCCAGGGCGGCAGCAGGTGGGCGGCGATCAGCAGCAGCTGGGCCAGCAGCCACCACTCGCCCCGGCGGTTGTCGAGCCAGCCGCCCCAGCTCAGGCCCCAGCGCCGCAGCTGCGAGACACCGGTTTCAGGTGGGGATTTCGGCGAGGGGGTCAAGGTCGGGTCCTCCGGATTGGCCACCGAGCACCAGTCTGAGCAGGATCGGGGCCAGGAAGGTGGTGCCGATCACCATCAGCAGGATGGCCGCCTCCAGCGACTTGGTGAGCAGGCCGGCCTGGCTGCCGAGCCCCAGGAAGATCAGTCCCACCTCGCCGCGGGGCATCATCCCCAGCCCCACCACCAGCCGGTTGGTCTTCTCCTTGCTCACGTAGCTCCAGCCCGCCGCCACCTTGCCCAGGATCGCCACCAGCAGCAGGAAGGCGGCCACGATCAGCCCTTCGTGGTTCTCGGGGTTCATCGGGTTGAGCACCGAGAGATCCATGCCGGTGCCGATCAGCACGAAGAAGATCGTGGCGAACAGGGCCACCAGGGGCTGCACCGTGCCCTGGATCGCATGGGTGTGCTTGGAGCCGCTCAGGATCAGGCCCGCCGCGAACGCACCCAGGGCCGCCTCCAGGCCGATCGCCTGGGCGGCGAAGCAGCACAGGGTGAGCACCACGAAGCCGGCCACCACCACCTCGCCGGGGGCCTTGAGCCGATCCAGCAGCCAGTCGAAGCCGGGGGCGGCCGTGCGGCTGAGGAAGAGGGCCGCGGCCACGAACACGCCGGCGGACACCACCAGCTTCAGCAACGGGGCCAGCTCGAAGCCGCCGCCTCCGGCCAGGCTCACCACCACGGCCAGGATGACGATGCCGAGGATGTCATCGAGCACCGCCGCGCCGATCACCGTCTGCCCCTCGCGGGTGCGCAGAAACTTGAGCTCCCCGAACACGCTGGCCGTGATCCCGATCGAGGTGGCCGTCATGGCCGCTCCGGCGAACACGGCCGGAATCAGCGGCACGTCAAAAAAGTAGTAGAGCCCGGCCGTGCCCAGGGCGAAGGGCAGCACCACGCCGGTCACCGCCACAGTGGTGGCCTGGGCACCCACCGCCACCAGCTCATCGAGCTCACTTTCCAGCCCGGTGAGAAAGAGCAGGGCGTAGAGCCCGATCTCCGACACCTGCTTGAGGTTGGGGAAGGTTTCGGCGTAGAGATCCTGCACGCTGGCCGGCTCCAGGCCGGAGAGGGAGCCCAGCAGCGAGAGGCTCCACGCGGAGAGCTGGGCCTGGGTGTCGGGCGGCACGATCAGGTGCAGCCCCGAAACGCCGATCACAACGCCAGCCACCAGTTCGCCCAGGATCGTGGGCAGCTGCAGGCGCACCATCAGTTCGGCGAGCACCCTGGCCGCCACGAAGATCACGACGAACTCGCCGACGGAAATCAGCGTTTCGGCCACCTCGGACTGGTGACTGTCAACGGCGAGCAGCAGGGCTGGCAGGGTCATGGAGGCGGGCTTCTGGGGCCGACTGGATCGCCGGCGCCGGTGTTCGGACGCAGATCTCTAACCAGCGGCGCCGTTCCACCGTGGCCATGGTCGCTACCGTCCGCACATGCCGTTTCTGGGCTGACTGAGATGGGAGAACTGCTCTCCACCGCCATCCCGAACCTCGCCAGCAGCCTGCCGCCCCCGTCCACCACACCCTCCCAGCAGGACCTGGCCCTGATCGACCGCTGGTGGCGTGCCGCCAACTATCTGGCGGTGGGGATGATCTATCTGCAGGACAATCCCCTGCTGCAGCAGCCCCTCCAGCCCGAGCACATCAAGAACCGGCTGCTGGGCCACTGGGGGTCGAGCCCGGGTCAGGCCTTCATCTGGGCCCATGCCAACCGGGTGATCCGGGAGCGTGACCTGGAGATGCTCTACCTCTCCGGCCCCGGTCACGGCGCCCCGGGCGTGCTGGCCCCCACCTACCTCGATGGCAGCTACAGCGAGGTGTACCCCGACATCTCCCGCGACAGCGAGGGGATGCGGCGCTTCTTCAAGCAGTTCTCCTTCCCGGGCCACATCGGCTCCCACTGCACCCCGGAAACCCCCGGCTCGATCCATGAGGGCGGCGAGCTGGGCTACGTGCTCTCGCACGCCTGCGGCGCGGTGTTCGACAACCCCGAGCTGATCGCCGTGGCCTGCGTGGGCGATGGCGAGGCCGAAACCGGCCCGCTGGCCACCAGCTGGCACATCAACAAGTTCCTCAATCCGATTTCGGATGGGGCGGTGCTGCCGGTGCTGCACCTCAACGGCTACAAGATCGCCAACCCCACCCTGCTGGCCCGCATCCCGCGCGAGGAGCTGGTGAGCCTGCTGCGCGGTTACGGCTGGGAGCCGATCCTGGTGGAGGGCCATGAGCCCCACGCCATGCACGCCGCCATGGCCGCGGCGATGGACCAGGCCGTCGATGCGATCCAGCAGGTGCGCGCCACCTGCCGGGCCAGTGGTGAGGCCGTGCGCCCGGCCTGGCCGATGATCGTGCTGCGCTCGCCCAAGGGCTGGACCGGCCCCGCCGCCCTCGGCGACAAGAAGATCGAGAACTTCTGGAGGGCCCACCAGGTGCCCCTGGCGGCCCCCAAAACCGATCCCCAGCAGCTGGCCATGCTGGAGGGCTGGATGCGCAGCTACCGGCCTGAGGAGCTGTTCGACCGGGAAGGCCGCCTCTGGCCCGACCTGCAGGCCCTCGCCCCCGTGGGCCCCAGGCGGATGGGCTCCAGCCCCCATGCCAATGGCGGCCAGCTGCGCCGCAAGTTGCGCCTGGCGCCGGTGGAGGCCTACGCCGTGCCGGTGGAGCAGCCGGGTGCCACTGAGCACGAGAACACGGCGCCCCTGGGCTGCCTGCTGCGCGATTCCATCAGCCGCAACCCCGATTCACTGCGGGTGTTCGGCCCGGATGAAACGGCCTCCAACCGCCTGCAGGCGATCTACGAGGTGAGCAAGAAGGTGTGGATGGAGGACTTCCTCCCCGAAGACCTCAACGGCAGCGAGCTGGCCCGCGAGGGCCGGGTGGTGGAGATGCTCTCGGAGCACACCCTGGTGGGGATGATGGAGGGCTATCTGCTCACCGGCCGTTACGGCTTCTTCCACACCTACGAGGCCTTTGCCCATGTGATCGCCTCGATGTTCAACCAGCACGCCAAGTGGCTGGAGAGCTGCATCCACCACGCCACCTGGCGGGCCCCGATCGGCGCCTGGAACTGCCTGATCTCCTCCACGGTGTGGCGCCAGGATCACAACGGCTTCACCCACCAGGATCCGGGCTTCATCGATCTGGCCGGCAACAAGAGCGGCGAGGTGGTTCGCGTCTACCTGCCCGCCGATGCCAACTCCCTGCTGGCGGTGGCGGAAGAGGCCCTGGTGGAGCCCAACGTCTGCAACATCATCGTTTCCGACAAGCAGAAACACCTCCAGTACCTCAGCCTTGAGCAGGCCCGCGCCCACGTGGCCAAGGGCATCAGCATCTTCAGCTGGGCCAGCAACGATGACAGCGGCACCGATCCCGATGAGCCCGATGTGGTGATGGCCTGTGCCGGCGACATCCCCACCAAGGAAACCCTGGCGGCGGTGGAGATCCTGCGCCAGGAGTGCCCGAAGTTGAAGATCCGGGTGCTCAATGTGGTGAAGCTGTTCGCTCTCACCGAACCCTCAGAGCATCCCCATGGCCTCAGTGATCGGGATTTCGACAGCCTGTTCACCACCAGCAAGCCAGTGATCTTCAACTTCCATGGCTATCCCTGGTTGATTCACCGGCTGGTCTACCGCCGCACCAACCACCCTAATTTCCATGTGCGTGGATACAAGGAAAAGGGCAACATCAACACCCCCCTCGAACTGGCGATGAACAACCAGATCGATCGCTTCAATCTTGTGATTGATGTGATTGATCGTGTCAACGGGCTCGGCTCAAGGGCCGCCCATGTGAAAGAACGCATGAAGAACGCCATCCTGGCGAATCGCGCCCATGCCCACACCCATGGCATGGACGCCCCCGAGATCACCAACTGGCGCTGGAGTACACCCGAGGCATGACCACCATCCAACCCAGGGCCCTGCGCCTGCCCACTCCAGGCTGCTACGCCGACCCCAACCGCAGCGGCTCCGGGCCGGAGGACGTGTTCGACGGCATGACCGAGCACCTGTTCTTCAGCCTCGGCAAGCTCGCCCCCACCGCCACCCGCCACGACCTCTACGTCGCCCTCAGCTACGCGGTGCGCGACCGGCTGATGACCCGCTACCTGGCCGGCCTCGAGGCCCTGCGGGCCGCCCCCACCCGGGTGGTGGCCTACCTCTCGGCCGAGTTCCTGATCGGTCCCCAGCTGGGCAACAACCTGCTGATGCTGGGCATCGAGGAGTCGGCCAGCCAGGCCCTGAAGCGCTTCGGCATCGACGATCTGCACCAGATCCTGGACGTGGAGGAGGAGCCGGGGCTGGGCAACGGCGGCCTGGGCCGACTGGCCGCCTGCTTCCTCGAATCGCTCTCCTCGCTGGAGATCCCGGCCTCCGGCTACGGCATCCGCTACGAATTCGGCATCTTCGATCAGCTGATCCGGGATGGTTGGCAGGTGGAGGTCACCGACAAGTGGCTCAAGGCCGGCTGGCCCTGGGAGCTGCCCCAGCCCGATCAGGCCTGCTTCGTGGGCTTTGGTGGCCGCACCGAGACCTACCGCGACAGCAACGGCGTGCAGCGGTCGCGCTGGATTCCTGCCGAGCATGCCATCGGCATCCCCCACGATGTGCCGGTGCTGGGCTACCGGGTGAACACCTGCAACCGGCTGCGCCTGTGGCGCGCCGATGCCACCGAGAGCTTCGACTTCTACGCCTTCAACATCGGCGACTATTACGGCGCCGTGGAGGAGAAGGTGGGCAGCGAAACCCTCTCCAAGGTGCTCTATCCCAACGACGGCACCGACGAGGGCCGGCGCCTGCGCCTCAAGCAGCAGCACTTCTTCGTGAGCTGCTCCCTGCAGGACATGCTGCGCAGCCTGGAGGGCCGCGGCCTGCCGATCGAGGAGTTTCCCCAGCACTGGGCGGTGCAGCTCAATGACACCCACCCCTCGATTGCGGTAGCCGAACTGATGCGGCTGCTGATCGATGAGAAGCAACTCACCTGGGATGGGGCCTGGGACATCACCAGCCGCTCGCTCTCCTACACCAACCACACCCTGCTGCCTGAGGCCCTCGAGAAGTGGGGCCTGGACCTGTTCGGCTCGCTGCTGCCCAGGCACCTGGAGCTGATCTTCGAGATCAACCGCCGCTTCCTGCAGCAGGTGCGCCTGCGCTACCCCGGCGATGAGGGCGCCCTGAGGCGGATGTCGATCATCGATGAGGACGGCGGCAAGGCGGTGCGGATGGCCAACCTGGCCACCGTGGCCTCCCACCACGTCAATGGGGTGGCGGCCCTGCACAGCCAGCTGGTCACCACCGACCTCTTCCCGGACTTCGCCAGGTTCTGGCCCGAGAAGTTCACCAACGTCACCAACGGTGTGACCCCCCGGCGCTGGATGGCCCTGGCCAATCCGCGGCTGAGCGAGCTGCTCAACGAGACGATCGGTGAAGGCTGGGTGCGCGACCTCAGCCAGCTGAAGCAGCTGGAGGGCTTTGTCGAGGACAGCGCCTTCCTGGAGCGCTGGGATGCCACCAAACTGGCCGTGAAGACCCAGCTCAGTCACTATATCCATCGCCATAACGGCGTGCTGGTGGACCCGGCCTCCCTGTTCGACGTGCAGGTGAAGCGGATCCACGAGTACAAGCGCCAGCATCTCAACGCGTTGCAGGTGGTGGCCCAGTACCTGCGCATCAAGCACGGCAATGGCGACCATCTGCCGCCCCGCACGGTGATCTTCGGCGGCAAGGCTGCGCCGGGCTATTACATGGCCAAGTTGATCATCCGGTTCATCAACGGCATCGCCGAAACGATCAACTCAGACCCCGATATGGAGGGCCGCCTGCGGGTGATCTTCCTGGCGGATTACAACGTGAAGCTGGGCGAAAGGGTGTATCCCGCCTCCGACCTCTCGGAGCAGATCTCCACAGCCGGCATGGAGGCCTCCGGCACCGGCAACATGAAGTTCGCCATGAATGGCGCCCTCACCATCGGCACCCTTGATGGCGCCAACGTGGAGATTCGTGAGCAGGTGGGGGAAGACAACTTCTTCCTGTTCGGCAAAACCACCTCAGAGATCGCCGAGCTGCGCAGCGGCGGCTACCGCCCCTGGGAGCTGATCGGCTCCATGCCCGAGCTGGCTGAGGTGTTGCGCCTGGTGGAGCAGGGGCACTTCAGCAATGGTGACGGAGAGCTGTTCCGACCGCTGCTGCAGAACCTCACCGGCCGGGATCCCTACTTCGTGCTGGCCGACTTCGACGACTACCTGCGCGCCCAGCAGAGCGTGGGTGAGGCCTGGGCTGACCGTTCCCGCTGGAACCGCATGGCCCTGCTCAACACCGCCCGCAGCGGATTCTTCTCCTCCGACCGCTCCATCCAGGACTACGCCGACAAGATCTGGCAGGTGAAGCCCTACCCGGTGAAGATCTCCTGCGAGACCGACGCGATGCCTGACTGACGCTGCCCCGTCAGCCCCGGTCTGGGAGATCGGGGGTCTGGTGCAGCAGTCGGTTCAGCCGCAGCCGATCGGCGTTGAGGGGGTCCGGGGCCAGCTCCCCAGCCACCTCGCGGAACTTCTGCTCAACCTCATCCGGTATGCGCACATCAAAGATGCGCTCCATCAGCGCCTCGATCGAGAACAGGTGGGCGTTGATGTTCTCCAGGTCCGCCAGGGCCTGCTGGAAGGCGTCCGGCTCCGGGGCCTCCTGCTCAGGCGCCACCGCAGCCCCGCCACTGTCCGCGGGCGGAGGAGTGGCGGCAGCCGGGGCCCCCTCCTCAGCGGCATCGGCCTGTTTCTGCAATTCATCCATCACCCGGCCCGCCAGCGTCCGGAAGGACTGCAGGGCAGCCCAGTTGAGCTCCTGCTGCTGGCGCAGGGTGGGGTTCTCCCGGATCAATCGGTCATGTTCCCGATAGAACCGCTGGCAATCAGGGCACTGGCAGGGCTCTTCGGGCACCGCGCTCCCCAGGGAAGTCAGTCCCCATCATGGCACCGTGGGCCAGGGCCGCCGCCAATCGGGGTTCAGGCCGCCAGGCCGTCTCCATGGAGGCAGTCGCTGGCGCCATCGTCGTCGTCGCTGTCATCGCAGGCGGAGGGGATCGGGATCTCGATTGAGCTCACCACCTGAATCACATCCCTCAGCCGCATCGAGTCGGCAAACCAGCCCATGGCCTGCTCGGTGTCGCCGCGCTGCTCGGCGTCTCCGGCCTGCTCCTCGTGCGCCTGGGCCAGCAGCGCCAGCCAGCAGAGGCAGCGGGCCTGCACCACCGAGAGATCCAGTTCGTCGAGATGGCCGTCGGCGATGCGCTCACTTTCCTGCTGCACCAACAGGCGCAGGCGCAGATCATGCAGTTGCGTCATGGAGGTCCCGACGTTGAACACACGCTAGCGGCAGTGGTGGAAATCGACAGGGCACCATAGGTAGCGTCAGCTACGGGAAGCCCCTTCGCCGGTGCTGCTTGACATCTGGGGAAGCTCTGAACAGGGTTGAAGTTGAGCCCCCCGCACCAGAGAGAGCCGATGGCCGATCCAATCAAGGCTCTGGTGGGTCCGCAGATGCTGGGCCTGGTGGGCAACCTGCTCGGTGCCCTGGCCATCCTGGTGCTGGGCTACGTGGTGGCCGCCCTGCTGGCCCGGGGGGTGCGGCGCTTGCTGCGCCGCATGGGTCTGGACCGCCGCATCACCGGTGCCGTGGGCGCTGACGGCACGGGCTCGATGCCCCAGCTCGACCGCCTGTTCTCCGGGGTGGTGTTCTGGGTGGTGATGGTGCTCTCGATCGTGGCGGCCCTGAACGTGCTGCAGCTCACCACGGTTTCGGAGCCGCTCAACCAGTTCCTCAATCAGATCTTCTCGTTCCTGCCCCAGCTGGGCGCCGCCGCCGTGCTGGCCGCGGTGGGCTGGCTGCTGGCCTCCCTGGCCAGGGCTGCCCTGCGGCGCGTCACCCAGGGGCTCAGCCCCAGCCCCGGACCGGAGGCTGGGCCTCTGGCTGCTGCCGCTGCAGCCCCGGAGGCCGGTGCCGATGCCGCCCCCGACACCACGACTGCTGAGGCCGCTCAGCCGGTTGCCCTGGTCGGCCAGGTGGGTCACACCCTGGCCGAGGTTGTGTACTGGCTGGTGCTGCTGTTCTTCCTGCCACTGATCCTCAACGCCCTCAACCTGGGCTCCCAGGTCACCCCCGTGGTGAACCTGTTCGACAGCTTCCTGGGTGCCCTGCCCCAGATCGCCAAGGCCGCCGCGATTGCGGCCGTGGGCTGGTTCCTGGCCCGCACGGTGCGCCTGCTGGTGGCCAACCTGCTCGCCTCCAGCGGCATCGACCAGGTGGGTGCGGGCTTCGGCCTGGATCCCAGGCAGGGCGGCCGCAAGCTCTCCTGGCTGGTGGGCACCGTGGTGTACGTGCTGATCCTGATTCCCACCGCCACCGCCGCCCTCGACGCCCTGGCCATCCCGGCGATCTCGACGCCCGCCACGGCAATGCTGAACAGCATCCTTTCGGCCCTTCCCCTGATCTTCACCGCTGCACTGGTGCTGGCCCTGGGTGTGGTGGCGGGCCGCTTCATCGGCCAGCTGGTGAGCCGGCTGCTGGCGGGGGTGGGCTTCGATCGCCTCTACAGCTGGATGGGTCTGGAGGGGTTCAACCGCGACGGCGACAACCCCATCGGCCGGCGTCCCTCGGA
The DNA here is from genome assembly GCF_056633055.1 of Paraciimarium castrense LEGE 11436. Classification (NCBI taxonomy): domain Bacteria; kingdom Bacillati; phylum Cyanobacteriota; class Cyanophyceae; order Synechococcales; family Prochlorococcaceae; genus Paraciimarium; species Paraciimarium castrense. The sequence continues at coordinate 136,017 of NZ_JBSJOW010000005.1, forward strand.
GCTGCTGGGGGTGTTGGCCCAGGTGGGTGTGGTGCTGTTCGCGGCCGTGGCCGCCACCGATGTGCTCAACCTGCCTGGCCTGGCTGTGGTGGTGGAGGGTCTGCTGCTGCTGTTCGGCCAGATTCTCTCGGGCCTGGTTGTGTTCGCCGTAGGCCTCTACCTGGCTCAGTTGGCCCACCACCTGGTGAGCGGCTCCAGCGGCCACCAGGCCCCGCTTCTGGCCCAGATCTCCCGGGTGGCGATCATCGGCTTCAGCGGCGCCATGGCGTTGCAGCAGATCGGCGTTGCTCCGAACATCGTGGGCCTCGCCTTCGGCCTGGTGCTGGGGTCCCTGGCCGTGGCCGCAGCGGTGGCCTTCGGCCTCGGCGGCCGGGAGGTGGCGGCCGAGCAACTGCGCGAGTGGGTGGGCAGCCTCAAGGGCCGCTGAAGCGCCGAGGCCTTCGCCCCGGGCACAGGTCAATGGCGTGTTCCAATGTCACGGCCTTCCTGTGCCCTGTCGCCATGGACCGTCGCCACTGGTGGTTGCTGCTTGCTGCCCTGGCCTGCCTGGCGGGACTGGTGCTCTGGATCGGCGAAATCGACCTGGTGCTGGAGGAGTCCGTCCCCCCGTCCCCCGGGGCTCCCCGGTCTGTCCCCAGCGGCGGGCCTTGAGCGAGCAGCCCGAGTGGGGCCGGATTGCGAGGTTGGCTGGCCAGATCCCCGCAGGATTGAACGGGTCAATTCTTGGAGTTCTCACATGAACTGTTCAGCAGATACTCAGCTGAAATGAAGATCCCATTGCCTGCGGGCCATGGCAAGCTATAACTATCGTTGTTGGCGATTGAAAATACTTGTGGCCATTGCCAATACTTGTGGCTCTATAAGTTTGCCCAGCAATCGCCCCTCAGATCTTTCGGTGCAGCTCTCCAGGTTGCGAACCTCGCTTCGGATTGGAATCCGTGCAGTAGCAGGATGTGCCGCCTTGTTGGTGGTGGGTGTCAGCGCGCCAGCCCAGGCCATTCAGTATGTGTTCACTGGAACGGCATCCGGGGCCACCTTTGTGGACAATGACCCGTCGAATCAAAACCCTGTGGGAAGTTCGACGTTTAACGGAACAATTTCCGGATCGTTCAATTTCACGAACCCCGGAGGAAATAACCCCACCTTTACAGACCTCTCTGTGACCGCAGTCTGTTTTGAAGGGCCCAGTGGACAAAGCGACCCCTGTGATTTCTTCGGCCCAACCCCGGCCAGCAGAGGTAATACGACGACCTTCACAAGCGTCCTCTTCTACAACGGAGTCGACACGCTGATTTTCAATAATCTTCCAAACAGTGATGTGGATGTACTGCAGATCACCTTTTCTGGTGGACCCCTCACCGATTCCCCAGGCGTGAGGCCGCTCACTGTTGGTGGGTTCTATTGCAGTGCCAGTCAACCCACCTCCGGTCCGACCGCTGGTCGGAATTGCAGTGGAGGCGAACGGGCGATCTTCACTTCTGTCAGTGGAGCCTTGGTGGCCGTTCCAGCGCCGTTTTCCGCCCTGCTTCTCCTGCCGGTTGCGGGTCTGAGTACCCTTCGCCGGCGCTATCGAGCCCGGACGACTGCACCCTCTGTCGCTACAGGCAGCTAGACGCATCGGCTCTGCGATCCTTTCGTCTGGCCTTGGTCCGTGCTCCCTTGGCCTGCCGAGCTGCTGGGGCACGCCTTGGGCAGGCAATAACGGGGCTGGCGGGACTCGAACCCACGACCTACGGTTTAGGAAACCGCCGCTCTATCCGGCTGAGCTACAGCCCCCGGCCACGCCATTATGCGACCGACCCCGCGCCCCGGCCTCACCGGAGCTGCAGCCCTGGCCGCCGGACCGACAGGCATCATGGGGGGTGAAAGCAGGCGAGGTGATCGCGATCGGGGGGCGGCGGTCTTCGGGCCGCCGGTCCGCCCGGTTGAGGAAAGTCCGGGCTCCCCAATGGCCAGGCTTGCTGGGTAACGCCCAGTGCGGGTGACCGCGAGGAGAGTGCCACAGAAACACACCGCCGATGGCCGGGGCTTGTCCCCGTGCACAGGCAAGGGTGCAAAGGTGCGGTAAGAGCGCACCAGCAGCATCGAGAGGTGCTGGCTCGGTAAACCCCGGCTGGGAGCAAGGCCCAGGGACAACGGTTGGCCATGACACCCGTCCCGCCACAAGTGCGCCGCTCGAGGCCGTCGGAGACGGCGGTCCCAGACAGATGATCACCCCGGAGCCAGGGTCCGCCCGGCTCCGGAACAGAACCCGGCTTACGCCCTGCTTTCACCCCTTCGGCTGCCCTGCGCCGCCCCGCCCCATCCCGATGCCGTGACCCCCGACCGCCGCCGCCAACTGGTGACCTTTCTGGCCGCCCTTGGCCTCGATCCGGATGCTCCCGGCGGTCCCGGATCCACGGCAGTGGCCCTGGCCCCGGTGGATGAGGCCCTCACCCACACCTCCGCCCGCCTGCCCCGCAACCACGAGCAGCTGGAGTTCCTCGGCGACGCCGTGCTGCGGCTGGCGGCCTCCGAATACCTGCGTCAGCACCACCACGGCCTCAGCGTGGGCCGCCACGCCGCCCTGCGCAGCCAGCTGGTGAGTGACCGCTGGCTGGCGGAACTGGGCCAGGAGTGTGGCGTGGCCAGCGTGGCCCTGATCGGTCCGATGGCCCAGGGCGACCGCGCCGGCGAGGCCACCGTGCGGGCGGAGCTGTGCGAGGCCCTGATCGGCGCCATTTACCAGGCCTGGGGCTGCCTGGAGCCGGTGCACCGCTGGCTCACCCCCCACTGGCAGCGCAGCAGCACGGCCCTGCTGGCCGACCCCGACCGCCACAACTGGAAATCGGCGCTGCAGGAGTGGACCCAGGGCCAGGGTCTGGGGCTGCCGCGCTACAGCTGCCGTGAAGCCAGCCCGGCCCACGGCGATCCCCGGCGGTTTCACTGCCGCGTCTGGTTCGAACCCGGCGGGGCGGAGCCAGCCGAGGGCTGGGGCGGCTCGCGCCGGGCCGCTGAGCAGGATGCGGCCCGGTTGGCCCTCGCCCGCATCAGAGCTGTTCGAGGGTGAGCAGGGGCACCGTGATCAGCTTGTCCCAGTTGCCACCCTCGAACAGCACGGCGGCCCGGTTGCCGCTGATGCGCTGCACAAAGCCCTTGTAGCCGTTGTAGATCGAGCGCCCGTCACGCACCACCACGGTGCTGCCCGGCAGGATTGGAAGGTCAGTCATGGTGAGAAACCGGCGTGGCGCCATTATCGGCTGGAAGCGCCGCAACTGGCAGCAGTGACGGCCCGGACCCATCAGCGCCAGCGATGACTGCGATTGACGAGCCACAGCGATGACGGAAACCGAAGACCTGCTGGTGGTGGGCCGGTTGGTGGCCGCCCAGGGGCTGAAGGGCGAGGTGCGGGTGCTGCCGATGAGCGACTTCCCCGAGCGCTTCACCCGGCCCGGGCGCCGCTGGCTGCAGCGGCGCGGCCAAGCGGCTCGCCCCCTGGAACTGCTCTCTGGCAGGCCCCTGCCGGGCAAGGAGCTGTTTGTGCTGCGGCTGGCCGGGGTGGACAGCCGCGAGGCCGCCGAGGCCGTGGTGGGCGAGGAACTGCTGGTGCCCGCCAGCGACCGCCCCAGGCTGGCCCCAGGCGAGTTCTACCTGCTGGATCTGGTGGGCCTCGAAGTGCGCCTGCTTGAGCGCGGCAGCGAGGGCGGTGCTGAGAACGGCAGCGGGGCAGACGCCGTGCTCGGCACCGTGACCAACCTGATCCACGCGGGCAACGACCTGCTGGAGGTGGCCCGCAGCGACGGTCGCCGGCTGCTGATCCCCTTCGTGCAGGCGATCGTGCCGGAGGTGCGGCTGGCCGAGGGCTGGATCGGCATCACCCCTCCTCCAGGTCTGCTTGACCTCTGACGCCAGCGGCTCTGCATCAGTGCCACCCCACCAGCTTGGCAGGCTGCCCTTGAATGGCGGCACGGCAGGACAGCGATGAGCAGCACTCCCAACCTGGTTCCCGTGATCCTCTGCGGGGGCACCGGCACCCGCCTGTGGCCCCTCTCGCGGGCCAGCTACCCGAAGCAGTACTGGGCCCTGGGCGGCAGTGGCGAGGAGACCCTGCTGCAGCAGACCCACCAGCGGCTCGCGGGCCTGCCGGGACTGGCGCCGCCGCTGCTGATCTGCAACGAAGACCACCGCTTCATCGTGGCCGAGCAGATGCGGCAGATCGAGGTGGACCCCGGCGGCATCCTGCTGGAGCCGATCGGCCGCAACACCGCCCCCGCCGTGGCGGTGGCAGCCCTGCACGCCACGGCCCGAGGCGACGACCCCCTGCTGCTGGTGCTGGCGGCCGACCACGTGGTGCGCGACGCCGCCGCCTTCCGCCGCACGGTGGAGGCCGGCCTGGGGGCCGCCATGGCGGGCCAGCTGGTGACCTTCGGGATCGTGCCCACGGCACCTGAAACCGGCTACGGCTACATCGAGGCGGCCGAACCCCTGCCCGCCGCCGGGGCCGCAGACCCCCAGCCGGTGCCGATCGCCCGCTTCGTGGAAAAACCTGATGCCGCCACGGCGGAGCGCTTCCTGGCCTCGGGGCGCTTCACCTGGAACAGCGGCATGTTCCTGTTCCGCGCCAGCGCTGTTCTGGCGGAACTGGAACGCCTGGCCCCCGAGGTGGTGAGCGCCTGCCGTGCCGCCCTGGAGCACGATTCTGCCGACCTCGATTTCCGGCGGCTGGAACGGGAGGCCTTCGCCGGCTGCCCGGGGGTGGCCATCGACGTGGCGGTGATGGAAAAGACCGAGCTGGGCTGTGTGCTGCCCCTGCAGGCCGGCTGGAGTGATGTGGGCAGCTGGAGTGCCCTGTGGGAAACCGCTGACCAGGACAGCGCCGGCAACGTGCTGCGGGGCCGGGTGATCAGCGAGGCCAGCCGCAACTGCTACCTGCGCAGCGAGCACCGGCTGGTGGTGGGCCTGGGGGTGGAAGACCTGGTGGTGGTCGAGACCGACGACGTGGTGCTGGTGGCCCACCGCGACAAGGCCCAGGACGTCAAGACCGTGGTGGGACTCCTGGAGCGGGCCGGCGCCCCCGAGAGCAGGGCGCACCGCAAGATCTACCGCCCCTGGGGCTCCTACGACGGCGTGGTGGAGGGCGAGCGCTGGCAGGTGAAGAAGATCATGGTGAATCCAGGTGCCAGCCTGTCGCTGCAGATGCACCACCACCGGGCCGAGCACTGGGTGGTGGTGAAGGGCACCGCGGTGGTGGAGAAGGACGGCCAGGAGGAGCTGGTGGGCGAGAACCAGAGCACCTACATCCCGCTGGGGTCCCGGCACCGGCTCAGCAACCCGGGCAAGATCCCCGTGGAGCTGATCGAGGTGCAGAGCGGCGCCTATCTCGGCGAAGACGACATCGTGCGCTTCGAAGACCGCTACGGGCGCAGTGATGTCGTGGTGAAGAGCGGCTGATGGCTCACTCCACCGTGACGCTCTTGGCCAGGTTGCGGGGCTGATCCACATCCAGGCCCCGGTGGGCAGCGATGTGATAGCTGAGCAGCTGCATCGGAATCACGGTGAGCAGGGGGCTGAGCAGTTCCGACACCTCCGGCACGGGCAGCAGCACGTCGAACAGGTCCGTGTCGGGCCCCTGGGGCGCCACCCCGATCAACTGGGCATCGCGGGCCTTGGCCTCCTGGGCGTTGCTGAGCACCTTCTCGAACACCGGCCCCGGCATCGCGATCGACACCACCGGCACCCGTGAATCGAGCAGGGCGATCGGGCCATGCTTCATCTCTCCGGCCGGATAGCCCTCGGCATGGATGTAGCTGATCTCCTTGAGCTTGAGGGCGCCCTCGAGGGCGATCGGGAAGTTGATGCCACGGCCCAGGAAGATCACGTCCTGGGTGTCGGCAAACAGATGGGCCAGGGCCTCGCAGCGCTGGTCGTGGTCGTTCACCAGCTGGCGCAGCAGCAGCGGCAGCTGGCGCAGCTGGCCCACCAGCTGGCGCAACTGCTCGGGCTCCCCCACCCCCGGGGCGCCCCCCTGGCGCTCGGCGAAGGCCAGGGCCAGGCCGTAGAAGGCCAGCAGCTGGCCCAGGAAGGTCTTGGTGGCGGCCACGCCCACCTCAATGCCGGCGCCGATGTCGAGCAGGTGGGGCACCATGCGGGCCAGGGAACTCTCCGGCCGGTTGGTGATCCCCAGCAGGCGGGCCGCGTAGGCCGGATCGGCCACCTGCTGGCGGCGGTCGCGCTCCATGGCCAGGGCCGCGAGGGTGTCGGCGGTCTCCCCCGACTGGGTCACGCCGATCGTGAGGGTGTGGCGGCTGAGCGGCGGCGGCGCGTAGCGGAACTCGCTGGCATAGAACACGCTGGTGGGGATGCCGGCCAGCTGCTCCAGCAGGTAGGCGCCCACCTGGGCGGCGTGGCGGCTGGTGCCGCAGGCCAGGATCTGGATTCGCTCCACCCCCTCGTAGACGCCCTCGTCGAGGGCCAGGGCCACGAGTCGCGCCTCCCCCTCGGGGGGCAGATGGCGCGCCACCCAGAGGGCGGCGGTTTCGGGCTGCTCATGGATTTCCTTGAGCATGAAGTGGCGGAAGCTGCGCTTGTCCGCCACGTGCTGGGTGCCGCTCAGCAGGCTGGGGGTCCGCTGCACCCGCTGGCCCGCGGCGTCGTAGAGCTCGATGCCGAGGGGGGTGAGCAGGGCCACCTCGCCGTCTTCCATCGGCAGGATGGTGCGGGTGAAGCCCGCCAGGGCGGGGGTGTCGCTGGCGCACAGGAATTCCCCCTCGCCGAGGCCGATCAGCAGGGGGGCGGCGCGGCGGGCCACCACCAGGGCTGTGGGCACCCGGCCCCACACCACCGCCAGGGCGTAGGCCCCGGCCAGCAGCGGCAGCACCTCCTGAACCGCCTGCAGCAACAGCGCCGGCCCCGCCTCGGCACCCTCTCCCAGCAGCTGGTCGAGCCGCCGCGCCAGCAGGTGGGGAATCACCTCGGTGTCGGTGTCGGAGCGGAACACCACCCCCTCCTGCTGCAGGCCCTCGCGCAGGCTGCGGTGGTTCTCGATGATGCCGTTCTGCACCACCGCCAGCTCACCGCGGCCATCGAGATGGGGGTGGGCGTTGCGCTCCTCGGGTTTGCCGTGGGTGGCCCAGCGGGTGTGGCCGATGCCGCAGTGGCCCGGCGCGCCCTGCTGCTCAAAGCGGCCCGTGAGGTTCACCAACTTGCCCTCCGCCCGCAGGCAGTGGAGCTGCCCCTCGGGGCCTTCGCCGCGGAGCTCCACGGTGGCGATGCCGGCGGAGTCGTAGCCGCGGTATTCCAGCTGGCGCAGCCCTTCCAGCAGCTGGGGAGCCGCCTCCCGGGAACCGATCAGGGCAACGATGCCGCACATAGGCCAGGAGTCACAAAAAAAGCCCGGCGGGGGCCGGGCATGAGCTTATGGGAGCTGGTGGGAGGGCCCAGGGCGGCTGGGCGACAGCTCAAATCTCAGTAGGCGAGGCCCATGGAGCGGGTGGTCTCGTCGCCCAGGTAGACGCGGATCGAGAGGAAGTCGGTGGGGCAGGCGGTTTCGCAGCGCTTGCAGCCCACGCAGTCTTCGGTGCGGGGGGAGGAGGCGATCTGGGAGGCCTTGCAGCCGTCCCAGGGCACCATCTCGAGAACGTCCAGGGGGCAGGCACGGACGCACTGGGTGCAGCCGATGCAGGTGTCGTAGATCTTGACGGCGTGAGACATCTGAACTCCGGTGTGCTGAGACTCGGCGTGTGGCAAAGGTACCCAAGCCGCTCGGGTGGGATCACTGCCGACGCCATGGCCGTCACCCTTGTTCATAAGTCGCCAGAGCGCAGCCCCTGATGGGCCCCCGGCGGGGCGACCCGTAGAGTGCCTCGACCAACACAGCGGCCATGTCCCAGGAAGCGATCTTCGAGAAAGTGCGCTCCATCGTTGCTGAACAGCTCAGCGTCGACGCCGCAGAAGTGAAGTCTGAGTCCAACTTCCAGAACGATCTCGGGGCCGACTCCCTCGACACCGTGGAGCTGGTGATGGCCCTGGAGGAGGCCTTCGACATCGAGATTCCCGATGAGGCCGCCGAGGGCATCACCACCGTGGGGGATGCCGTCACCTACATCCAGGACAAGCAGGCCTGAACCGCTCCATGGTCCAGGGTCTCCAGCGGGTCGTCATCACCGGCCTCGGCGCGGTCACACCGATCGGCAATGACGTCTCCAGCTACTGGGATGGGCTGAGCAGCGGCCGCAACGGCGTCGCGGGGATCACCCTGTTCGACGCCAGCCGCCATGCCTGTCGCTTCGCTGCCGAGGTGAAGCAGTTCGACCCGAGCGCCTGGCTCGAGCCCAAGGAGTCGAAACGCTGGGATCGCTTCTGCCAGTTCGCGGTGGTGGCGGCCAAGCAGGCCGTGGCCGATGCCGGCCTCACGATCGATGCCAGCAACGACGAGCGGGTGGGAACGGCGATCGGTTCCGGCGTCGGCGGGCTGCTGATGATGGAGAGCCAGGCCCACGTGCTGGCCGACCGCGGCCCCGACCGGGTCAGCCCGTTCTGCGTGCCGATGATGATCCCGAACATGGCCACCGGGCTCACGGCGATTGCCCTCGGCGCCAAGGGGCCCAGCTCCGCTGTGGCCACGGCCTGTGCGGCGGGCTCCAACGCCATCGGCGATGCCTACCGCCTGATCCAGCTGGGCCTGGCCGACGCCATGGTGTGCGGTGGCGCCGAGTCGGCGATCACGCCCCTGGGGCTGGCGGGCTTCGCCAGTGCCAAGGCCCTCTCCTTCCGCAACGACGACCCGGCCACGGCGAGCCGCCCCTTCGATGCCGAGCGCAACGGCTTTGTGATCGGTGAGGGCGCCGGGGTGCTGGTGCTCGAGAGCCTGGAGCATGCCGAGGCCCGCGGCGCCACCATCCTGGGCGAGGTGGTGGGCTACGGCATGAGCTGCGATGCCCACCACATCACCTCACCCGCCCCCGGCGGCCGCGGTGGCGCCCAGGCGATGCGGCTCGCCCTGCGGGATGCCCAGCTGGAGCCGGAAGCGGTGGACTATGTGAATGCGCATGGCACCAGCACCCAGGCCAACGACAGCAACGAGACCGCCGCCATCAAGAGTGCCCTGGGCGAGTGGGCCCAGCAGATTCCGGTGAGCTCCACCAAGTCGATGACCGGCCACCTGCTGGGCGGCAGCGGCGGCATCGAGGCCGTCGCCGCGGTGCTCGCCATGAAGCATGGCCTGGTGCCGCCTACGATCAATTACCACAATCCGGATCCCGCCTGTGATCTGGATGTCGTGCCCAACCAGGCCCGAGAACGGAAACTCAACGTAGTGCTCTCCAACTCCTTCGGATTCGGTGGCCACAACGTCTGCCTGGCCTTCCGGCGTCTGAGCTGATGGTCCGTTAGCCCCACCGCCCGGCATCGCCCGTTGCGTCAAGCCTGATCCCCCTTACCCCCTAGCTCCTTCCCGATGGTCGCCACCCCCACCACTTCCACCGCCCCCGCCAGCCAGCTGGAAACGCTCTGCATCAACAGCATCCGCTTCCTGGCTGTCGATGCCATCAACAAGTCGAACTCGGGTCACCCCGGCCTGCCCATGGGCTGCGCCCCCATGGCCTACGCCCTCTGGGACCAGACCCTCAAGCACAACCCCAAGAACCCCAAGTGGTTCAACCGCGACCGCTTCGTGCTCTCCGCCGGCCACGGCTGCATGCTGCTCTATGCGCTGCTGCACCTCACCGGCTACGACTCGGTGGGCCTCGACGACCTCAAGCAGTTTCGCCAGTGGGGTTCCAAGACCCCGGGCCACCCGGAAACCTTCGAGACCGCCGGCGTCGAGGTGACCACCGGCCCCCTCGGCCAGGGCATCGCCAACGCCGTGGGCCTGGCCATGGCCGAGGCCCATCTGGCGGCCAGGTTCAACCGCCCCGGCTGCGACCTGATCGATCACCACACCTACGTGATCATGGGCGACGGCTGCCACCAGGAGGGCGTGAGCAGTGAAGCCGCCTCCCTGGCCGGCCACCTCGGCCTGGGCAAGCTGATCGCCCTCTACGACGACAACCACATCACCATCGACGGCAACACCCAGGTGTCGTTCACGGAGGATGTGCTCAAGCGCTACGAGGCCTACGGCTGGCACACCATCCATGTGGCTGACGGCAACACGGACGTGGCCGGCATTGCCCGGGCCATCGCCGAGGCCAAGGCCGTCACCGACAGGCCCTCGCTGATCAAGGTGACCACCACGATCGGCTACGGCTCCCCCAACAAGGCCAACACCGCCGGCGTGCACGGCGCCGCCCTGGGCGCCGATGAGGCCGAGCTCACCCGCAACAATCTGGGCTGGACCTACGGCGCCTTTGAGGTGCCCCAGGAGTCGTACGACCACTGGCGCCAGGCGATCAGCCGCGGTGCCGCCGCCGAGGCCGCCTGGAACGAAACCCTGGCCACCTACCGCAGCACCTACCCCGCCGAGGCCGCCCAGTTCGAGCGCCAGCTGCGGGGCGAGCTGCCCCAGGGCTGGGATGCCGCCCTGCCCAGCTACACCCCGGAGGACAAGGGCCTGGCCACCCGGATGCACTCCTTCAACTGCCTCAACGCCATCGGCCCCAACCTGCCCGAGCTGATCGGCGGCTCGGCCGACCTCACCCACTCCAACCTCACGGACATCAAGGGTGAGGCCAGCTTCCAGAAGGGCGGCGAAGCCAACCGCTACCTCCACTTCGGTGTGCGCGAGCACGCCATGGCCTCGATCCTCAACGGCCTCGCCTACCACGGCAGTGGCCTGATTCCCTACGGCGGCACCTTTGCGGTGTTCGCCGGCTATGCCCTCGGCGCCATCCGCCTCTCGGCCCTGAGCGAGCTGGGTGTGATCTACGTGCTCACCCACGACTCGATCGGTCTCGGCGAAGACGGCCCCACCCACCAGCCGGTCGAAACCCTCGCCACCCTGCGCTCCCTGCCCAACCTGCTGGTGATCCGCCCCGGCGACGGCAACGAGACCAGCGGTGCCTACCAGGTGGCGATCGCCAACCGCAAGCGCCCCACCGCCCTGATCCTCAGCCGCCAGGGCATGGCCAACCAGCCCGGCTCCACCGCGGCTGCCGTGGCCAAGGGTGGCTACATCCTCGAGGACAGCGACGGCACCCCGGACCTGATCCTGATCGGCACCGGCACCGAGCTTGACCTCTGCGTCAAGGCGGCGGCCCAGCTGCGGGCCGATGGCCAGAGCGTGCGGGTGGTGTCGATGCCCTGCGTGGAGCTGTTCGAGGAGCAGGACGCCGCCTACCGCGAGAGCGTGCTGCCGGCGGCGGTGCGCAAGCGCCTGGTGGTGGAGGCCTCCAGCTCCTTCGGCTGGCACAAGTACACCGGCTTCGAAGGCGGCAGCGTGTCGATCGACCGCTTCGGCGCCTCGGCCCCGGGTCCGGTGTGCATGGAGCAGTTCGGCTTCACGGTGGACAACGTGGTGGCCAAGGCCAAGGCCCTCGGCTGAAGCCAGCAGACTGGGGGCCTCAAGCCCCAGTCCCGCGTGGCACCCTCCCTGCCCTGGTTCCCCCCTCATGAACGGCCTCTGGCCCCGCTTGTGATGTCCCTCGCCATCGGGGCCTTGGCGATGGCAGGTCTGCCCCGCTGCGGGGCCCAGCCGGGCGACGGGCAGGCCGAAGTCGGCGATTCGGGCGGCGGTGCGGGCCTGAGCTCAGCCGGCGGCGCAGCGGCGCTGCTGAGTCCGGATCCGGCCCGGCTGCCTGTGGAGGCTGTGGCGCTGGAGCCTGTGGTGCAGGGGTTGAACCGCCCCTGGGGCGTGGCCTGGCTGCCCAATGGCGATCTGCTGATCACCGAGCGCCCCGGCCGGCTCCGGGTCGTGCGCGCCGGTGTGCTGGATCCAGAGCCGGTGCCCGGCGTGGCGCCCGTGGCCGATGTGGCCGCCAACCAGCTGTTCGCCTCAAGCCAGGGGGGCCTGCTCGACATCGCCCTGCACCCCCGCTTTGCGCAGAACCGCTGGGTGTATTTCAGCTACGCCCATGGCAGCCAGGAGGCCAACGGCACCCGTGTGGCCCGGGCCCGCTTCGATGGCCGGGCCCTGAGCGATTGGCAGGTGATCTTCACGGTGAACCGTGACAAGAGCGGCGGCCAGCACTTCGGCTCGCGGCTGCTGTGGCTGCCAGATGACACGCTGCTGGTGTCGATCGGCGATGGCGGCAACCCGCCCGTGAGCCTCGATGGCGCCTGGATCCGGCTCCAGGCCCAGAACCCGGCCAGCCACCTGGGCAAGCTGATCCGCATCCAGGACGACGGCTCCATCCCCCCCGACAACCCCTTCGTGGGCCAGGCGGGGACTGACCCGGCCGTGTGGAGCCTCGGCCACCGCAACATCCAGGGCCTGGCCTATGACCCGGTGCATCGGCGGGTGTGGGCCACGGAGCATGGCTCCCGGGGCGGCGACGAACTCAACCTGATCAGGCCCGGCGCCAACCACGGCTGGCCGGTGGTGGCCCACAGCCTCGAATACAGCAGCGGCGAACCCGTGGCGCCAGCCAGCAGCGCGCCGGGTTTCGTGGACCCCAGCCGGGTGTGGATGGACACGATCGCCCCCTCCGGCCTGGCGCTGCTCCAGGGCGAGGGGGTGGCGCCGTGGCGCGGCAACCTGTTCGCCGGTGGTCTGGTGGCCGGCGGGGTGCGGCGCCTGCAGCTCGATGCCGACGGTGCCGTGATCGCCGAATCCGTGATTCCGATCGGCGCCCGGGTGAGGGATGTGCGCCAGGGGCCCGATGGAGCGCTCTATGTGCTCACCGATGAGGAGCAGGGCCGCCTGCTGCGGGTGCGGCCCACGGGGCTCTGAAGCTCAGAGCTCGATGCTGCCTCTGAGAATCTCCCACCACAGGCACCAGTCGCCCCGGAAGCTGAACAGGGGATAGCGGAAGCTGGCGGGGCGGTTGCGCTCGAAGAGGCCGTGTCCCGCCCAGGCGAGCAGGTAGCCCTGCAGCGGGGCCAGCAGCAGCAGCCACCAGCGCTGGGTCAGCAGGGCCAGCAGCACCAGCACGATGGCGAGGTTGGCGCCGAGGAAGTGCAGGCGCCGGGAGCTGCGGTTGGCGTGTTCGCCCAGATAGAAGGGGTAGAAGTCGGCAAAGCTGGTGTACTGCCGGTCTGTGCCCATGCCGCCTTCCGCCCGATGCCCTGAACCGTTGCCCCATCCTGAACGGCCAACGGCTGAGCGGCCTGCCCTGCAGCTGATGGATCAGGCCCTGCTCGATCAGCTGAGCCGGCAGGCCTCGGCGTCGCCGCGTCGCCGCCGCAACCACAACCTGCACCAGCTGCCCGACCTGGTGCACCGGTTTCTGAACGCCCTGCAGCCCGGCACCTACGTGCGGCCGCACAGGCACCTGCGCGAGCAACCCGGCAGCGGCTTCGAGTGCTTCCTGGTGCTGCAGGGCGCCATCGGCCTGCTGCTGCTGGATCAGCACGGCCAGGTGACCCAGACCCTGCGCCTCGAGGCCGGCGGGCCGGTGCAGGGCATCGAGCTGGCCGAAGGCCAGTTCCACACGCTCGTGGCCCTCAGCGCCGATGCGGTGATGTTCGAGCTCAAGCAGGGCCCGTACCAACCCTCCAGGGACAAGGACTTCCTGCCGCAATTCCCCGCCGAGGGCACCCGTGAGGCCGAGCTGCAGGAGCGGCAGTGGCGGGCGTTGTTCCAGCCCCACTGATGGCTGGCAGCAGGGTTTCAACGATATCGACCACTCCCAGCAGCCATTCCCGGGCCTTGGAATCACCCGCCAGGAAGGTGTGCAGGCGCATCGTTGGAGCTGGAAGATCAGCGCCGGTGAAGGCCACAAGGGTCAGCCTGAAACAGGAGTACATAGCGTCCAACCACGGCATCGAAGACCCCATCGAACGCCATCTCCGCTGGATTGCCTTTGCGGAACTGAACGTTTGGCAGTTCACGCTCTCGAGCCGCCAAGGTCGCTGCGGCCACGGCGGCAGCTGCCTGATCGGCGCCCACCACGCTCCCAGCCTCACCAACGAGTTCAGCCGCAAGAAACGCCACATCTCCGGCGCCGCTACCCACATCTAAAACACGCATGCCTGGCCGAATGCCCGCCTCACCAAGCAGCTGCCTGGTCATCGGCTCCAGCAACCGTGCCTGGCTGCGCAGGCGATTGAGTTCGTGATCAGAGTGCCCGAGGAGGTAAGGGGAGTTCCGCATCGACTTGCCGTTGTGGATGGATCAAACAGTGCTCATCGCGGCCGGTGCGTAGTGCCCAATCCTGGGGTGATGAACAGTGCCGTTGCTTCGTGCTCCACATCAGCGGTGTGCCAGGTGCCTGGAGGGTTGACGGCGTACTGGCCTGGCCCCAGTGTGATGGAGGAGTGACGGCCATCAGGATCTTCCTGATAGAGGATCATGGCACCAGAGGTGCAAAGAACAACTTCGCTCCCGTGCGGATGCATCTCCCACATGTCCCACGAGGCGTTGAATTGATGCATGCTTAAGAGTCGCCCCTCCGCACCGTCTTCGCTATGGCGGCTGATGTATTCTGTGTACCAATCCATGTCACCGGTGAACAGAGGCTCAACCTCGGCGGTTGCACCAAGACCCAGATGGATTGGATGTGCAGACATGTTGTTTACTGCCACTGAAAGTCCTCTCAGTTGCGAAAGAAAATAATCTTAGCAGGTTAAATCACGGCTTTCTCCTGGCGGCCTCCAGGGCCATCTGAAGGTACTTCCCCAACTTCTTAGCCGCTATGTCGTCAAGATGCCTGAGCTTGAGGTGACGGCGCCGCTTGCCACCGCCTTCCAGGAACCCGTCCTCATCCTTGATGTTGGCGCCCAGGCTGAACTCCACGGAGACATGTTCCTTGTACGCAAAAACACCACCGAACTGGACGTCAGAAGTGAAAAGAATGCCTCCATACTTGACCTCTTCTGTCATTGGAATGATGGTTTCCCTGACAAGGTTTCGCACTGCCTGGAGCACTTGAAACTGCTCTTCTCCGAGCAAGTGAATCTGATCCAGAAGAGTCTGAACTGACTGGGCCATGGAGGTGGTGCTCCGCTGAGGAATCGGCTGTCTTGGTTCAAGCCCGGCCGACTATACGGATCAGAGGTATAGTCTGCCGGCCAAGGCATGACTGATAATGTCCGCCATTACCAGGTCGCAGGGATTACTGGGAACATTCTGACGCTTTCGGTGGTGGCTCAGGTATGGCCTTGTTAGTCGGCGGGAGAGAACCTCAGTCCAGACGGGCCTTGGCGCTGAATGACTGCAGCACGAAGCGGCGAGCCTCCGGAAGCTGGGACTCGAGCACGAGTTGCAGGCGCTCACCCTGCCGGCCGGGGCGGAGCTCCTTGATCTGATCGATCACCTGGCCGCGCCCATCCAGCACAGCAAACTCCGCCCTGATTTCTCCGCAGGGGCGCTCCAGGCAGTTCACCTCCATCACGTCGGCCATGCCGCCGCCATAGAACACGGGCCGGCGGCAGTTGTCCTGGCACTGGCGGGTGAACACTCCTTGATCCGATTCCTGCCAGCCGGCCGCCAGCAGATCCTGTCGGGTCTCTTTGCCTGGTTTTGCCGCAGCAGCACCGTCTGCCGGTGGCCGCAGGCCCGCCGCGGTCCAACCGGCCCCGAACCCAAGGGCCAGAACTGCGACGGCCAGCAGCCACCGGCCTCGGAAGCCGGGAGACTCCGCAGACGGAAGTCGGGCCTGGCTACCAGGAGGCTTGTTTTGAGGAGACCCCTTGGTGGCAGACGCCAGCCCCTCCATCTCGCTGATCAGATCCTCAACGGTCCTCTTGTTTCTTGTCATCGTCGTATCCCTTGAGCGAACGGAACATCAGGCCGCCGCGGCTGCCGATCAGGACCACCTTCGTGAGCAAGTCCCAAAACGTAGTGTGGGGGAATCCCATGATCAGCGTCTGCGGCCCCCCCGCCGCCTAGGCCAGAACCTGAAACCAGCCCCAGCGTTGATTGGGCAGCGCGAACAGCAGTCAAACCTAGATCTCCAGCGGCATCATCATCAGGCCGAAGATGTCGGCCAAGCCGAGGGGCACCCCGAAGCCGCCTCCCCTGCCACTACCACCGAATCCCGTCCCATAGTCGCCCCACAAGGAGCGCCTAAAGCCCTGACCAAAGCGGAGGCGTCGGCCTATGGGTTCCGAACTCACCATCACCTCGTTAAAGAACAGGAACGCCCCCATCGATAGGAGCACGGCCCTGAGCAGGAAGGTGAAGAAATCCTGATCGGATTCTGGGAGTCCATCGCTCTGTTGCCGCCACGCAACAATTGTATCAACAACGGGGTTGGTCTGGCCAACCCAGCGCAAGCTTCCCCTTCGTCATTCAGCGCTATCCGGAGGTGATTCCTTCCCCGCCCGTAAGAATCACAGCTTGTAGCCCTAGAAGAGAACTAACGCTGGCCATCACCTGCCTGTAGAGAGACGATGCGAAAGCATCCCCCAAGGGGGCAGAGAATCTCTGGTGGCGGGTCAGGTGAATGGCCGTGTTAGAGAGTGGCCGCATTGTCAGGATCCTGCAGAGGAAGGATCCTTGATGCAACCATCGCCAGAACATCAGCCGTCGCTGTCTTAATCAACTTGGCTATTCTCGTACGCCAGCCAACGCTCTTCAGCTGATCTGCAAGAACGACACCACTCACACCGCTCTCCTCTGGCAAGGCCACTTCAATGGGATAACCCTTTACAGGAAAACTACTGGACAGAACAGCGCCAAGCCAGCCTTGGCGTTGTAGGCCTTCGGTGAGATCACCAAGGCAGGATGCCTCCCAGCCTGCTCACTACCTGTCTGGGGGGTTAATGGCACCCTTAAGCACCTCAGCAACGCTCCACCCGTAGCGGTCCACTGCCTTGGTCCTAACGGTGATGTCCAATCCGATGGGCAGCAGTGATTGTAGTGATCTACGGGGCTCTATTCTGTATGTGGATTGGGATGTATCAGAAACATATTTACAGGCAAAGCGGACCTTGATCCGTTGACTGGCCCTCCCCCACGGTGATCGTGTCGTCGTCTCCAGTGGAGATGACATATGCAGAGTGCGCACAAGGAAGAAATAAGATTAAAAACACGTCCACCGAAGTCGACACAATGGAGGGATTACATGACAAGCGCAATGCAGCCTGTACTGACTTGGATTTACCGGGAGAGATCTTGAGCATCCTTCCAGGATATATCTTCGCTCAGTATGATAGTGAGATCGCTTCTTGTGCTTGTATTCTGCATGATGATTCGATTTGCTTGATTGGAGATCGAGCGCTCGAACAGGTTTCTCATGGTTCGCCCATTCCCGAAGTTATGCGCCTTCAATCGCACCAGTTCGTCTGTTACACGAGATAGTTTGCCCCTCGCGTCCTCACCTAGTCTGTAATTAGAGGAATCGGCGATAGAGATAAATATTTCTTGCAATTCATTACTCGAGTAGTCTTCAAAACAGAAATACTTGTTGAAACGGGACTTCAGACCAGGATTTGATGACATGAATCTTGCCATAGGCTCTTGATACCCTGCGACTATTACGACTATGTCTTCTCTGTGGTCCTCCATGTACTTCAGTATAGTGTCTATTGCCTCTTGACCGTACTGATCAGTGCCATCTGAGGCTGACAGACTATATGCTTCGTCTATAAATAGAATTCCTCCCAATGCTCTGTCCAAGACCTCTGTCGTCTTGATAGCCGTTTGTCCGAGATATCCACCAACTAGACCGCCTCTGTCGATTTCGATAAAATGTCCTTTACTGAGGAGACCAAGTATACTGTACATCTCCCCAAGCTTGCGAGCAATAGTCGTCTTCCCAGTTCCAGGATTACCGTAAAAGACCATGTGGTTTGAAACATCAGGATTTGGAAGACCCGCTTCCGCTCTTAACTTCTGAACGCGAAGTATGTTGACAAGTGATCTGACCTCATCCTTAATATTATCCAGGCCAGTCATCTGATCTATCTCGGCGAAGACCTGTTCAACGGTTCGATCGTGAGTACTTGGTTCATTCGCGTCGGAGGAGTTGCCCACAGTTATTCCTGCGCCCCCTATGGATGTCTTCACTGAATCCTGACGCCATCCCATTCCTCTATACACTCCATCCCTCAGGATGTTGAAGAAACTCTCTTCCTCCTGATCCACTCTCCTGTCAATTGATATCAGAATGTGCGCGTAATCTAGTATTGCATTTGTCACATCCTTCTGCTTGATCTGTAACAGACTATGGGCACGCATTTCAGATGCTGCAAAGTCAACAATCCGCTTGGCAAGCGTATCTGCTCTTGATAGTGAGGCGTCAACTGTTAACAATCTCGCTTCAAGGGTCTTTCTGATGTAGCCCCGCTTTTGCGCGACACTCAAAAAAGTGATATACCTCTCTGAGCACATGCCAGCGCAACAGCAAGTGTCGAAAACAAACGATATCCAGTAATCACTCTGATCCGCACCTGGAACTGTATGCAAATATAGGTGAGCGATATCGAGAAAAATTGCGCCAAGAGCACTGGGAATACTGGGATCTAGGTTTTTAGCGGAATATTCGGTCAGGCACTTTCTATGAGCAGAAAGGAATAGTCTGGACTTGTTGTTCATGCAGACATAAGTGCTTTCTAGAGGGCGTCGTCTTCCTGCATAGCAATCTCCTGCTTGGACTCGCTGTAATTATTAAAGGCATACTCAATTGCGATAAACCCACTATATTTGTTAGACGCAGCCACGCATAGGAAGATCGACTCCAAATCGGACGCAAGACTCTTTTGATTACTATTATCCCATTGAGCAGCAAGTATTCTTTCTCCATTGTTAACTGCTTGCATCCAGTCTCTGGGTTTATTCCAGATGCTGTCGTACATTAAGAAGTCTATGAGTTTAGACTTCCCATAAATCTTTTCTAGCTTGCCTTTCATGTCATTGAAAGTGCTCCTTAATTCTACTCCATAGGGATTGGTGGTAATTGTATTGCCAACAGATTTCACCCACGCCAAACCCTGCACTGGTGATATTTGGAGGAAGTAATATGCAAAGGCAGAGTGTTTCTTTGGTAGCGTTTCAGCTCGATAGATGCAGGGCTTAACTTCTGCAAGTTGGGCGTCTATGTCCTCTTTCCTTAATCCTTTCTGCAGACCAAATGGACCATTGTCTGGGGTTGCCCTTGGAGTGGAGAAATTTGTCGCACCTTGTCCCGGCGCTGGCGGAGGTGGCGGCAAGGGTGGCAGGAAATCGCTGCTCACAGATACCCCATGGCATACTTCTTGACAGCCTACTACATAGTCGTAATCCCAACAACTCCAACACAAGGCCCACCAGTGGCGACATACTCCCCGACCTTAGCGGGCAGGCTCACTTCAGAACCAGCAACGAGGCCAGGTTACTCAGCTAGACCACACAGAATCCGCTCACCGAGGCTGTTTCCCCATTTCTGAAAACGCATTTGCATGGCAATAATGAGTCTAAACCAGGACCATACCAGCTTTGTGATGCAGCCGCTTCGACCCCATCTCTCTAACGCTCAAGATCAGCGGCGGGAGGAAGGCACTCCGGAGAATAAATTCTTTGCCTCCGTCCGCTGAATCTTGATGTTAGGCGTCAGCTGCTGTGTCCTGTCCTTATCTTCCATTCGTCAGTAAGTAAGCCTGAAAAGCCCCAGTCTTCATCATCGATCTCCTGAATTACGACATGAGTGTGCTCGGGTTTCTTGCCTAGTACCGCAACAAGAGAATCCGTAATATCTTTCACTAGTTGCGCCTTCTGCTCGCGCGTGGCACCCTTAGTGATCTGCACATTGACATAGGGCATGGGTTTTCAAATACGACGTTTACAAGCTAGCGGCGCTTGTGACTGTAGCCTACGAGGCCAAGGGCGGCTTACAAAAGAGTACGGAATCAGTCAAATCAGATACTGTATTTGGCAAGCTCTAATTGAACTAGAATCTTCATGGAAAGCCACCATATCGTTGAGCCACAGTGCCAGCGCCAAGCCAAGGCGCCTTGTCATCCCAAAAGATGTTCTTGTCTGGCAGCATTGAAACATCGCTGTCAAGCCCTCCCGCTGGGATGATCAGAGACGACATCGTTTTGTTTAGAAAGGGAAGTGCCGATCCGCACTTAACACAGAATGCCCGAGTAAACGATCGTTCGCCGGGATAATCAAAGCGTCTTACAAGCTCCGAACCGGATTGCCATAGAATCGGCGAGGGTTTTGCCAGGATATTTGAAGCAAACGCCGTTCCGGAAAGCTTTCTACATTGTTGACAATGACAAAAGTAGAATTCATCAAGCTCAGCCGCTATGAGATATCTCACTTCTCCGCACAGGCAGCTTCCGCTCAAATTGACTTCTGTCATGGCTGACATCCTAAACGCCTAACGCTGATTGGGCGGGTCCGGTAACCGCCTCCTTGGTGGGACACTAACCAGACTAAGGACATGGCCAGGCCCTTGCTAAGGCTGAGAGTAGCGGCCATTACTGACTTCTGGGTAAAAGACCTCAAGCCTTCGGCAGTTTATGCGGACCCGTTAACCATCTGTTCAGTTGGCTACAGAAGGTCCACAGGGCTGCTCACCCCCAGCGTTCCCCTGTTCAGCACATGGGTGTAGATCATCGTGGTCTTGACGTCACTGTGTCCCAGGAGTTCCTGGATCGTTCGGATGTCCTGTCCCCGTTCCAGCAGATGGGTGGCGAAGGAGTGGCGGAAGGTGTGGCAAGTGGCTGGCTTGGTGAGGCCAGCCGCGAGCACGGCTCGGCGTACGGCCTTTTGGATCAGACTGGGGTCGAGATGATGTCGCCCCTGCTCGCCAGTTGAGGCGTCGCACCATCGTTGATGCTGGGGAAACACCCACTGCCAGCCCCACTCCACCCCGGCATTGGGATACTTGCGGCCCAGGGCGTGGGGCAACACGACCCGCCCCCACCCTTGG
The DNA here is from genome assembly GCF_056633055.1 of Paraciimarium castrense LEGE 11436. Classification (NCBI taxonomy): domain Bacteria; kingdom Bacillati; phylum Cyanobacteriota; class Cyanophyceae; order Synechococcales; family Prochlorococcaceae; genus Paraciimarium; species Paraciimarium castrense. The sequence goes on from NZ_JBSJOW010000005.1 coordinate 156,893, forward strand.
GCCAGATCCTGCCGATGGATCTGTCTGACCTCCGCAAGGTGCCCCCTCAGCCGGGCTCCGAGGCGGTCCGGCAGCAAGGTGCGGCGATCCCTGCCCCCTTTGCCATCACGCACCATCAGCTCGTGTCGGCTGAAGTCGAGATCGTGCACCCGCAGGCGCAGGGCTTCGATGAGTCGTAGCCCGCTGCCGTACAGCAGGCCAGCCACCAGCGCCTCCACGCCAGTCAGTCTTTGAAACACGGCACGTACCTCATCCGTAGTCAGCACCACGGGTAGCCGTGGGCGCTTGCGCGCCCGCACCACCCCCTCAAGCTCCAGATCCCGACCCAGCAGCTGCCGGTACAAAAACAGCAGAGCCGCGAGAGCCTGGTTCTGGGTGGAGGCGCTAACTTGCCGTTGCACAGCCAGATGGCTGAGGAAGGCATTCACCTCGTCGCTGCCCATCTCCCTGGGGTGGCGCAGGTGGTGAAACCGCAGAAAGCGCCTGAGCCATTGTTCGTAGGTGTTCACTGTCCGGCGGGCGTAGTGCCGCACCTGCAGTTCCTCCCGGTAGCGCTGGATCAGCCCTGGAGGGGATGGCTTGGGCTGCATGACGGTTGATACTGCTTCCTCTTCAGTATTTCCACGCCGCAGACCGCTTTCTACGCTGCCCATGGTTCCCGCCGGCTGCTCCTTGATCCCTTGCCTGCCAGATGGCCCCCCGGCCCGGCCCGAGGTGGAAAGCCTGCAGGCCTACAGCGCCCCGCTGGAGGGCCGCCGCGGCCTGCTGCGGCTGGATTTCAATGAGAACACCGTGGGTCCCAGCCGCCGCGTGGTGGAGGCGCTGCGCGCCATCCCGGCCGATCACTACGCCATCTATCCCGAGTACGACGGCCTGCGCGAGGCGGTGGTGGCCAATCTCAGCGCCTCCCCCTCAGGCCTGGCCAGGCCGCTCGCCCCGGCCCAGGTCGGCCTGTTCAACGGGGTGGATGCGGCGATCCATGCCCTCTTTCACGCCTACGGCAACCGGGGCGACCGGCTGCTCACCACCAGCCCCACCTTCGGCTACTACAGCCCCTGCGCCCAGATGCAGGGCATGGCGATCACCGCCATCCCCTATGAGCTGCCCGGTTTCGCCTTCCCGCTCAAGGCCATCCGCCAGGCCCTGCTCGCCGAGCCCAGCCCGCGCATCCTGCTGCTCTGCAACCCCAACAACCCCACCGGCACCCGGCTGGCGCCAGAGCGGATCCTGGAGCTGGCCGCCGCCGCGCCGGCCACGCTGGTGGTGGTGGATGAGCTCTACGAGGCCTTCACGGGCGACAGCGTGCTGCCCACGGCCGACTTCGCCGCCACGCCCAACCTGCTGGTGCTGCGCTCCCTGGCCAAGACGGCCGGCCTGGCCGGGCTGCGCATCGGCTTTGCGATCGGTGCTGAGGCAGTGGTGGATCGTCTCAGCCGCGTCACCGGCCCCTACGACATCAACAGCTTTGCGGTGACGGCCGCCCTGGCGGCCCTGGCCGATCAGCCCTACACCGATGCCTACGTGGCCGAGGTGCTGCGGGCCCGCCACTGGCTCGTGAGCCAGCTCCAGCAGCAGGGCGTGCGCCACCACGCCGCCGGCGGCAACTACCTGCTGCTCTGGCCCGAGCGCCCGGCTGAGGAGGTGGAGCGGCGTCTGAGGGAGGCCGGCATCCTGGTGCGCTCCATGGCGGGCAAGCCGCTGATCGGGGGCTCGTTGCGGGTGAGCCTCGGCACCACCGCCCAGATGCAGCAGTTCTGGGCCGCCTACACGGCCATCACCTCCGCCTGACTCAGCACTGGTGCACTGAGCAACGGTGCGGCTTCAGCGCATCACCTGGATCACCGGTCCGCCGCTGAGGCTGCCAGGCAGGTTGAGGCTGCGGCCCGGCCGCTTCACCGGCACGCCGCCCATGGCCTGCAGGAAGCCATCCACGCTGCCCTGATCACAGTCGGCGGGCGTTGAGCCGGAGACGTACTGCACCGGGATCACCACCGCCGGCTGCAGCTCGCGCACCACCTCGGCGGCCTCGCTGCCGTCGTACACCTTGGCGCCGCCACCCACGCCGATGATCAGCACGTCGGGGCGGCCCAGCAGCACCTTGTCTGCGGGGCTGAGGCGGGCCACGGTGCCGCCGAGGTGGGCGAAGGTGAGCCCCCCCTGCTGCCAGCGCCACAGCGTGGACTGCCCGAAGCGGCGGCCACCGACCCGGTCGTGGGGGCCGCCGATGCCTTCGATCTTGAGGCTGCCCACCCGGTAGGAGCCCGGATCCACCAGGAACTTGCCGCTGGCCACGGGCGCTCCCTCATCCAGCAGGCGGCTGCTGGCCAGGATCACCGTGGCACTCACCCGCGGCTCAGCCAGCCCGGCGGCACAGGCCACGGCCTTGAACGGGTTGAGCAGCACGCTGGCGCCGCCGCCACGGATCATCAGGGCGCTGTGGCCGTAGCTGGTGATGCTCACGCCGCTGCCGGCCAGGGCCGCCGCCGGGCTCAGCCCCAGGCCGGCGCCGAGGGCCAGGGCCACCAGGGCGCTGCCGCTGCGGCTGGGCCGCGGCCGGCTCCGGCGGGTCTGGGTGGCGCTAAGCATCGGATCGGGCCGCTTTGCTGGCGCGAAACTAGCAGCGTTGCCAGGCCTGGCTGGCCGGCGGGGTTCAGCCTGCCGCCTGGTTGAGGAAGTTGGCCAGCAGGGCGTGGCCGCCCTGGGTGAGCACGCTCTCGGGGTGGAACTGCACCCCCTGCAGGTGGGGATGGCTGCGGTGCCGCAGGCCCATGATCGTGCCGTCCTCCAGCCAGGCGGTGATCTCCAGGCAGTCGGGCAGCGAGTCGCGCTCCGCGATCAGGCTGTGATAGCGCGTGGCCGTGAGGGGCCTGGGCAGGCCCTCGAACACCCCGGCGCCCTCATGCAGCACCGGCGAGGTCTTGCCGTGCATCAGCTCCCGGGCCCGCACCACCCGGCCGCCGTACACCTGCGCCAGGGCCTGGTGGCCCAGGCACACCCCCAGGGTGGGCACCGTGGGGCTGAGCTCCCGCAGCACCTCCAGGCACACGCCCGACTGATCCGGATCCCCCGGCCCAGGCGAGATCAGGATCGCCGCCGGTTGCAGGGCACGGATCTGCTCCAGGCTCAGGGCGTCGTTGCGCTCCACCCGCACCTCGGCGGCGAGGGGATGGTCGGCCGCCAGCTCGCCCAGGTACTGCACCAGGTTGAAGGTGAAGCTGTCGTAGTTGTCGAGAACGAGAAGCATGAACGCTCGGGGCCTCGGCCCATTCAAAGGCCGAGCCGGCTTCAGAGGCCGAAGCGGCTCAGCATCGGCGGCACCAGCAGCAGGGCTGCGATCACCAGTGACGCCATGGCCGCCACCAGCACGGCGGCGGCGGCGCAGTCCTTCGCCACCCGGGCCAGGGGGTGGAACTGGCGGCCGATGGCCAGGTCCACCACGGCCTCAGTGGCGGTGTTGAGCAGCTCCAGCACCAGCACGGCCGCCACCGTGAGCACCAGCAGGGCCATGCGGTCGGCGCTGAGCTGCAGCCACAACCCCAGGCCGAACACCACCGCGCCGGTGGCCGTATGGATGCGGAAGTTGCGCTGGCTGCGCAGGCCGTAGGCCAGGCCCTGGGCGGCGTAGCGAAAGCTCGAGGGCAGATCGCCGGCCACCCGCCAGGCTCCGATCCGCTTGGGCACCTTCCTGCGTGACACTGGCGGGGGCGCCTCCATCAGCCGGGGACGGGGTTCGGGTACTGGGCGAGGACTGGTCATGACTGTGCCGCACCTTACCGCCGTTCTCAGCTCTGAACAGGCCTGCCGGCTACGCCAGCGACTCGCCGCCGCTGGGGCCCGCAGGCGCTCAGCAGGGCCTCCTGCCGGGCCAGCATCGCCGCCAGGGCCTCATCGTCGGGATGGTCCCAGCCCAGCAGGTGCAGCAGGCCGTGGCTGGCCAGGAACAGCAGTTCGCGCTCCAGGCTGTGGCCGTGCTCCGGGGCCTGGCGCTCGGCCGTGTCCAGGGAGATCACGATGTCGCCCAGCTCCAGGGCGACCGCTGCCCCGTCGGGGTCGGCCGGCAGGGCCGGCTGAGCCGGCAGGCCGTCCAGGTCTGGATCCTGGGCGGCGAAGGCGAGCACGTCAGTGGGGCCGCTGAGGGCGCGCCAGTCCTGGTTGAGGGCGGCGATGGCCGCATCGGTCACCAGGCTCAGCCCCAGGCTGTAGGCCGGAGCCTGCAGGGCGGCGGGCAGCTCAGGCTGCAGCAGGGCCAGCCAGTGCTCCAGCTGCTGTTGCCACAGCGCTGCGCCAGCTTCGGGATCGGCCAGCTCAGCGGCACCGGTGGCCGAGGCGTCAAAGGCGAGATCGAGCTCGATGGCTCAGCCCCCGGGCAGCTGGGGCCGGCCCAGCCAGGCCACCAGCACCAGAAACGCCATCAGGCCAACGGCGGTGAGCCCGAAATGCAGCAGGCTCTGGCGCCCCTTGCGCACCATGTTGCGCATCGCCAGCTTCACGAAGCTGGGGTTGGCGTCCGGGCTGGGCTCAGCCATCGGTTTCGCCCTCGGCGGCGACCCCGGCCACGCCGGCGTGCAGCAGGCTCTGGATGAAGGGGTCGAGGTCGCCGTCCATCACTCCCTGCACATCGGTGGTTTCGTGCTGGGTGCGCAGGTCTTTCACCATCTGGTATGGATGGAACACGTAGTTGCGGATCTGGTTGCCCCAGGCGGCCTCCACGATGTCGCCGCGGATGTCGGCGATTTCCGAGGCCCGTTGTTCCTGGGCGATCACCAGCAGCTTGGCCATCAGCAGCGCCATCGCCTTCTCCTTGTTCTGGAGCTGGGAGCGCTCCTGGGTGCAGCGCACGAACAGGCCGGTGGGGATGTGCAGGATGCGCACCGCCGTTTCCACCTTGTTCACATTCTGGCCACCGGCACCACCGGAGCGTGACGTGGTGATCTCCAGGTCCTTGTCGGGGATGTCGAGCTTCACCTCCTGATCGAGCTTGGGCATCACCTCCACCCCCGCGAAGCTGGTCTGGCGCTTGTCGTTGGCGTTGAAGGGGGAGATGCGCACCAGCCGGTGGGTGCCCTTCTCGTTGCGCAGGTAGCCGTAGGCGTAGCGGCCCTCGATCTCGATCGTGCAGCTCTTGATGCCTGCTTCCTCCCCCTCGCTGAGCTCATCGACGCTCACCTTCATGCCGTGGTCTTCCGCCCAGCGGGTGTACATGCGCAGCAGCAGCTGGGTCCAGTCCTGGGCGTCGGTGCCGCCGGCGCCGGCGTTGATGGTGAGCACGGCCCCCTCCTTGTCGTAGGGGCCGGAGAGCAGCCGCTCCAGCTCCCAGCGATCCAGTTCGCTGCGCAGCTGGCCCAGGCCGCCATGGGCCTCCTCCAGCAGCTCGGCGTCGGGCTCCAGCTCGTAGAGCTCCAGGGTGGCTTCGGCGTCGCCCACGGCGGTCTGCCAGCGCTGCAGCTGCTGCAGCTGGGCCTTCACGTCGTCGAGCTGGCGCATCTGCTTCTGCGCCTCCTGCTGGTCGTTCCAGAACTCCGGCTGGGAGGCGAGCTGCTCGAGGTCCTGTTGCCGGGCGTTCAGGGCAGGAACGTCAAAGACAGTCCTGGGCGTTGCCCAGGCGGTCAGTGAGCTCGGAGAGGTCGCGTTTGAAGTCGGTGAGATCGAGCACCGGGCACGGTCGGTCGGTGAATCGACCGTACCAGCGAGGGGCTGGGGCCGCTTTTAGGATTCCTTCATCAAGCCGCGAGTGCCCATGGCCCCCACCGTCGAGATCTACACGTGGCGGGCCTGCCCCTTCTGCGTGCGGGCCAAGGCCCTGCTCGATCGCAAGGGTGTGGCCTACACCGAATTCGCCATCGACGGCGATGAGCGGGCCCGTGCGGCCATGGCCGAACTCAGCGGCGGCCGCCGCAGCGTGCCCCAGACCTTCATCAACGGCGCACACGTGGGCGGCTGCGACGACCTGCACGCCCTCGAACGCAGCGGCAGGCTCGACGCCCTGCTGGCCTCCTGACGGTGGCGATGCCGTTCCAGCAGGAGGGCGCCCAGCTGTTCGTGATCGATCCGATCGGTCGCCTCAACCCCGCCAAGGACTCCACCGCCGCCCTGATGCAGGCGGCCCAGCGGGCCGGCCGGCCCGTGTGGGTGGCCACCCCGGCCGACCTCTCGGCCCGCTGCGCTGACCCCGCCGCCCCTGCAGGCCATCAGGCCTGGGTGCGGGCCTGGCCCATCGCCCTGGAGCCGATGGCGCTGGGGCCCGAGGGCTGGATCGTGCCGGAGCCCTGGTATCGCCTGGGGGAGCCCCAGCTGCTGCCGCTCACGGCCTTTGCCCACGTGTGGATGCGCAAGGACCCGCCGGTGGACGAGGCCTACCTCTATGCCACCCACCTGCTCGATCTGGCGGAGCGCCAGGGGGTGGCGGTGATCAACCGGCCCGCCGCCCTGCGGGCCTGGAACGAAAAGCTCAGTGCCCTGCGCTGGAGCCACCTGATGGCTCCCACCCTGGTGGCCAGCCGGGTGGAGGCCCTGGCGGCCTTCACCGCCGAGCACGCCGAGGTGGTGCTCAAGCCCCTGGGCGGCCGGGCCGGCCAGGGGGTGGTGTTCGCCTCGGCCTCCAGCCCCGGCCTGCGGGCCCTGCTGGAGCTGGTGACGGGCCAGGAACAGCTGCCGGTGATGGTGCAGGCCTTCCTGCCGGGGGTGAAGGCGGGCGACAAGCGCATCCTGCTGGTGGATGGCGAGCCGCTCGGGGCCGTGAACCGGGTGCCGAGCGGTGGTGAATTCCGCAGCAACCTCGCCGTGGGGGGAGCGCCCCAGGCCACCGAACTCACCGACCAGGAGCGCCGCATCTGCGCCGAGCTGGCTCCGGCCCTGCGGGCCGAGGGGCTGTTCTTCGTGGGCATCGATGTGATCGACGGCCGCCTCAGCGAGATCAACGTGACCAGCCCCACCGGCATCCGCGAGGTGGAGCGCCTCGGCGGGGTGCCCCTCGCCGACCTCACCGTGGCCCGACTCAGCCGGCCTTGATACCTTGCAGCTGGTCGGCTGGCCCCCGGGCCCGCCCGCCAGCACTGTGTTCTCAGGGGCTACGCCATGGCCGAGTTCCGGCACCGCCACCAGATCAATTACCTGCGCACCCTCAGCGGCGTGGTGGGCATGATCCGCAACCCCGAGGGAACCGAATCCGTCTTCGACATCGAGGACGGCCTCAAGCGCAGCGGTGCCATGGACAGCTTCGAGGCGCGGGTGCGCTCCCTGCCAGGGGTGGAGGAGCTGATGCAGGAGCGCTACCTGGCCCAGCCCCTCAACGTGGAGGAGCTGGCCGCCATGCCCCCCGAGAGCCTCGGCCATGCGCTGGCCCGCCACCTCCAGGACCACGGCTTCGATCCCGACTACTACCGCAAGGTGGCGGTGAACAGCGACCTCGACTGGATCCTGATGCGCATGCGTCAGAGCCACGACATCTGGCATGTGGTGAGCGGCATCGGCACCGACCGCATTGGTGAGATCGCCCTCAAGGCGTTTGAACTGGCCCAGACCTGGCGGCCCATGGCGGCGGTGATCACCTGCGGTGGCCTGCTGCGCTATCTGCTCAAGGACCCGGAACAGATGGGCGCGGTGCTGGGGGGCATCGGCCACGGCTACCAGCTGGGCTACAAGGCCCAGCCGCTGCTGGCCCAGCGCTGGGAACGCGACTGGACGCGGCCCCTGGCCGGCTGGCGCCAGGCCGTGGGCCTGCCGGAAGCGCCGGTGCTGCCCCAGGTGGCAGGCCTGCCGCCGCAGCCCTAGCCCTCAGCCGCTCTCCGGCCAGCCAGCCTGGAGCTGCCGGCTGGCCTCTTCGTAGCCCACCGTGTGGATCTCCTGGTAACGCTTCCAGTCGAGGAAGGGAAAGCTGCCGATATCGGGTCGCAGGATCACATCGGCGAGCCGCTCCTGGGCCCGGGTGGTGGCGTGGGAGCCGCACATCATCGCGTCGATGATCGTGCGCCCCAGGGAGGGGGGCTGGCGCTCGCTGCCGCGCGCTGCCGCGCTGCCGGCCCCAGCTTCAGCGCTGAGTTCCGGATCGGGATCGAGCGACAGGGCCACGACGCGGCCATTGCTGCGCCGGCGAGCCTCGGCCACCGGCAGGTTGTTGAGGATGCCGCCATCCACGTTCAGCTGGCCCTGCCCGTCTGCGACGGGGGGAAAGATCCCCGGCACCGACATGCTGGCGATCACCGCCGTGGCGATGTCGCCGCTGCCCCAGCCCTGCAGCTGGTTGGTGGCGAGGTTGGTGGAGAAGGTGCGCAGCGGCAGCCAGCTGTCCTGCAGCCGGGCCGTGCCGAAGAAGCGGTCCAGTTCCAGCCGGGAGTTGCGCAGGGTGAACAGGGAGCCCCGCGGCACGGTGAAGGAGTAGGGCCGCGCCTTGATGATCACCCGCTCCAGATTGCTGAGGATTTCGCTGGCGGGCAGATCAAAGGCCACCAGCGAGGCCACCAGCGCGCCGATGCTCACGCCCATCACCATGTCGAAGTCGCGCAGGCCCAGCTCTTCCATGGCCGCCAGCGCGCCCACGTGGGCGAAGCCCCTGGCGCCGCCGCCGCCGAGCACGAGCACCCGCTGGCGCCGCAGGGTGGCCCGGGCCAGCCGCTCCAGGTGATCGGGGCGCTCGGGCTTGAGGTTCAGCACCTGGGCGAAGGGCTGGGCCGTGGCCCAGTCCCGCGAGCGGGGGTTCTGCTCCTCGGCTGGCCAGAGCCTGACCAGCAGGGCCTCGCCAGCTTCGGCCTGGGGCAGACGGATGCTGCTGGCCTCCCCCTCGCTGAGGATCAGCAGCCGATCCACCAGCAGCCGGTTGCGGCGGCTGAGGGCGGCTGGATCGTCGCTGACGATCACCTCGGGACGGCCGGTGCGGGTGGCCTCCACCAGCCGGGCGTGCAGGCCGGCTTCGGGGTCGTCGTCAGCTTCGGAGGCTGCGCTGATGCTGAGGTCGTCCAGGCCGTTGAGGCCCTGGCTGAGCCGCTGCAGCTGCTCCGGCAGCAGGCGCCGCACCGCCGTGGTCAGGGGCGAGCCGGGGCAGGCGTCGTGGATCACGATCGTCTGCAGCGGCAAGCGGCCGGGGTCGCGACCCACGGAGGCCGCCTCGGCCAGGGCCGTGATGAAGCGGGATGGCACCCCGGGCTCGCACTCCAGCAGCTGTTTGAGCTGGTCGCCGTCGAACTGCAGCACCTCAACCGCCGTGAGGGCCAGGGCCGAGGCGGAGCGGGGCTCCCCGCTGAGGGGGCCGTAGTCCCCCACCAGCTCCCCGGGCACCACCTTGCGGAAGAAGCCCTCCGGCTGGCCCGGCGGCCCGGTGTGCAGCCCCACCACCCCCGTGAGCACCAGATAGGCGTGGTCGCCGGGATCGCCCTGCCGGAACAGGAGCTCTCCCTCCTCAAGGGCCATCTGGCTGGGGCCCAGGGCGGTGATGCGGCTGGGATCGAGGCCCGCCAGCACCCCTGAGCCGGCGAGGGCCCTGGCCAGCAGGGCATGAAGCGTTTGTGTCATGGAGGGGTATCGATCAGGCAGGCCCTGTCAGCCGCGTGGGTTGGGGCAGGTTGAGCTGCTGCTGCAGCACCCCCAGCTTGAGGGCCACCTCCTGCAACTCCCGGTCCACCGCCGAACCCGGCACCAGCCCGGCGCCGGCGGTGAGCTCCAGCTGGCGGCCCTCCACCGTGCCGCTGCGGATCGCCACCCGCAGGTCGAGGTCGCCGGCGCTGTCGATCCAGCCGATCGGGGCGGCGTAGTGGCCCCGCTCAAAGGGCTCCAGGTTGCGCAGCCAGGCCATGGCCTCGCGGCGCGGCAGGCCCGCCACCGCCGGCGTGGGGTGCAGGGCGGCGGCGATGGCCAGGGGTTGCTGCCGTCCCAGGCAGGCGCTGATCGGGCTGTGCAGATGCACCAGCTGGCCGTGGCGGGCCAGGCGGGGATGCCGAGGCCGCCGCGGGTTCAGGCCCGCCCGGCTGAGCACGGCGGTGATCGTGTCCACCACGAGCTCGTGTTCGAGGCGGTCCTTGGTGGAGTGCAGCAGGCTGGCGGCCCGTTCATCGGCGGGCGCTGTGCCGGCCAGGGCATCGCTGCGCAGCTGGCCCTGGCGCACGGTGAGCAGCCGCTCCGGCGAGGCGCCGATCAGGGCTGATCCGGCGCAGCGCTGCCAGAGCAGCCGGCAGCTGCCGCCCTGGTGGCGGCGCAGGGGGGCGAGCAGGCCCAGGGGATCGGGCTGGGCGCTGAGGGTGAGCTGCTGGCGCACGGCCAGCACCAGCTTCTGCAGGGCGCCGCCCTCCACCAGCTCCAGGGCCTGGGCCGCCGCCTGGCGGTAGTTCTCCTGCCAGGGCGTGCGCAGGGCCACCGCCACCGTGGCGCTGGCCGCTGAGGCGTGGCTGTGGCGCTCCAGCTGGCGGGCCTTCTCCCAGAGCTCCTCGGCCAGGCTGCGGGCCGTGACGCCGCCGCCCAGGGGCCGCTGCAGCCGCAGCCAGCAGTGCTGGCCATGGCGGCTCAGCTGCCAGCGGGGCAGCACGGCCTGCACCCCCGGGATCGCGGCGACGCTGGTGTCCAGGGGGGCGTCGAAGAAGCCGAAGGCCAGCAGCACCCTGGGCCTGGCCAGGGGCGGACAGGCAACCTGGGCCCCGGCCAGCCGGTTGAGGCTGGCGCTGGCGAAGCGCTGGGCCAGCTCGAAGCGCCGCGGACCGCTCAGCTCCAGGCTGTTGGTGCGGCCGCTGGCGGCGATGCAGAGCCCCGGGGCGCCGTCCCAGAGGAAGCGGAAGCTGTCGCCGCCCTCCAGGTGGGGCAGCAGGGCCATCGGATCCCCCGGGGCGATCGCCATGGCCAGGCTGAGCACGCCCTCCTCGTCCGCCTGGCGGGCGCCCTCGCTGGCCAGGGCCAGCAGATCGGTGAAGGAATCAGGAGCCGGCAACGGCTGGGGCCCGGGGCGCCGCGAAGAGCTGCTCAAATGTATGGGTCCTGTCGCGGTTGCCGCCCCCGGTCCCCATGCCTGAGCCCGAGGTCGTCGCAAGCCGTTACGCCGCAGCGCCCGGGTCCGTGGCGGCGCTGGGTGCCGTGGGTTCAGGGCAGGCGGCGGGCGCGGCCGAGCAGCGGCGACTCCTCTGGCGCTCGGCGATCAAGTGGCCCATGTATGCCGTGGCGGTGATGCCGGCGCTGCTGGCGGCCGGCTGGCGCTGGGGGCAGGGCGAGGTGCTGCGCCTCGACCAGCTGCTGCTGTTCCTGCTGGCGGCCGTGTTGCTGCTGGCCTGGGAAAACCTCGCCAATGACGTCCACGACGCCGACACCGGCGTGGACACCCACGGCAAGCCCCACTCCCTGGTGAACCTCACCGGCCGCCGCGCCACGGTGGCCCGCTGGGCCCGGACTGCTCTGGTGGCCGGGCTTCTGCTGATGGCCCTCGTGGCCTGGCGCAGCACGCCGCTGGTGCTGGCCCTGGTGCTGGGCTGTTGCGCCCTCGGCTACCTGTACCAGGGCCCGCCCTTTCGCCTCGGTTATCACGGCCTGGGGGAGCCGCTGTGCTGGCTGGCCTTCGGGCCTCTGGCAACGGCGGCGGCGCTGCTGGCCCTGGGCCCCGCCGCCAGCAGCATCCCCTGGCGCACCGCCCTGCTGCTGGGAAGTGGAGCGGCCGTGGCCACCAGCCTGGTGCTGTTCTGCTCCCACTTCCATCAGGTGGAGGAGGATGCGGATCACGGCAAGCGATCCCCGGTGGTGCAGCTGGGCACCGCCACCGCTGCGGGCCTGGTGCCCTGGTTCGTGGCCCTCACCCTGGCGCTGCAGTGGGCGCCGGTGCTGCTGGGCCACTGGCCCCTCACCGCCCTGCTCGGCGGGCTGGCGCTGGCCCCCGGCCGTCAGCTGATCGGTCTGCTCCAACAGCAGCACGACAGCCCCAGTGCGATTGCGGGCAGCAAGTTTCTGGCCCTCCGCTTCCAGACCTTCAACGGCCTCGGCCTGGCTCTGGGCCTGGCCCTCGGGCGCTGGCTCTGAAGGCCATGGCCCAGCCCCCTCTCCTGCGTGAAGAGTCGGCGGCGGCCCAGGTGCTCCACCTGGAGTGGCGGCGGTTCCGGGCGCCGCTGCCCCGGCCGCTGCGCACCGCCCGGGGCCGCATCGACGCCAAGCAGGGCTGGCTGCTGCGCCTGGAGGCTCGCCGCGATGGCGCCCTGGGCTGGGGCGAGGCGGCCCTGCTCGAGGGGGACCCCCGCAGCCTTGAGCAGGCGATCGATGCCCTCCCCGGCGCCTGTGACCGCGCCGCCCTGGAGGCCCTGCTGGCCCAGCCCGGCTGTCCGCGCTGTCTGGCCTTCGCCCTGGGGGCTGCCCTGGCGGAGCTCGACGGACTGCCCGAGGAACGCTGGCTGGCAGCCCCCGCCGGGGCAGCGCTGCTGCCGGCCGGGGAGGCGGCCCTGGCCGAACTGGAGCGTCTACTGGCTCAGGACTCCTGCCCAAGTCCGCTGGTGCTGAAGTGGAAGGTGGCCACCGAGCCTGATGGCGTGGAGCGCCGCGTGCTGGAGCAGCTGCTGGAGCGCCTGCCCGCCTCGGCCCGTCTGCGTCTCGATGCCAACGGGGGCTGGACCCGGGCCACCGCCTGGACCTGGGCGGAGCGGTTGCGGCAGGAGCCGCGGCTGGAGTGGCTGGAGCAGCCCCTGCCCCCGGCCGATCGGGAGGGGCTGGAGCTGCTGGTCCGCCAGCTGCCGGTGGCCCTGGATGAATCCCTGGAGTGCCACCCTGAGCTGGCCGGTGACTGGCCCTCCTGGCAGGTGCGCCGTCCCAGCCAGGAGGGCGATCCAAGGCCCTTGCTGGCGGCCCTGGAGCGGGGCAGCTCCTTCCTGATGCTGAGCAGCGGCTTTGAAACCGGCATCGGCCGCCGCTGGCTGGAGCACCTCGCCGCCCTGCAGTGGCGCGGCCCCACCCCGGTGGCCCCTGGCCTGGCCAGGGCCTGGCAGCCCCTGGGCAGCCTGGGCTCGGCCAGCCCGGAGGCGGTGTGGCGGGCGGCCCAGTGAGGCCCGGGGAACCCCTGGGGCCAGAGCAGCTGGACGCGGCCTGGCGTCGCGGTGAGCTGGTGGCCCTGGCCGGCCCCCAGCAGCAGCAGGCGCTGGCCCTGGCGCTTGGTGAGGCGGGGGGCAGGACGCTGCATCAGCTGGCGGAGCGCTGGGGGGCCGGGGTGGTGCTGGGCAGCGGCGGCAGCCGTGGCAACAGCGGCCCGGGCCGTGGCCCTGGCGGGCGGCGCTGGTGCCTGCAACCGCTCGCCCACCTGGAGGCCTCGGCCGCAGCCACGGGCCGCTGGCTGGAGGGGATCGGCCTCGATCCCGCCGCCTGCGTACACCTCAACCCGCTGCCCAGCCACCACGTGAGCGGCCTGCTGCCCTGGCTGCGCTCGCGCCGCTGGGGCTGCGCCCACCGGCCGATTTCCCCCGAACTGATGCGCCAGCCCCAGGCTCTGGCCGCCCATCTGCCCATCGCGACGCAGTCGCCGGCCCTGCTGTCGCTGGTGCCCACCCAGCTGGCCCGTCTGCTGGCCGACCCGGCCGGGCTGGCCTGGCTGCAGCGTCTGGCGGTGATCTGGGTGGGTGGCGCGCCGCTGCCGCCGGCCCTGGCCCAGCAGGCCCGCCAGGCCGGTCTGCGGCTGGCCCCCTGCTACGGCGCCACCGAGACCGCCGCCATGGTCACCGCCCTTCACCCGGAGGGCTTCCTGGCCGGGACCGCCGGCTGTGGCCCGCCCCTGGAGGGGGTGGAGCTGCGCCTGACGGCGGAGGGCGGCGCCCTGGAGGTGCGCTGCGGCAGGCTCAGCCCGGGCTATTTGTGCGACGGCGTGCTGCAGCCGCTGCCGCTGGCGGCGGGGGGCTGGTGGCGCAGCGGCGATGCCGCCCGGCTCAGTGGGGATGGCCTGCAGGTGCTGGGGCGGCTGGATGGCGCCATCCACAGCGGCGGCGAAACGGTGTTTCCCGAACAGCTGGAGGGGAGGTTGCGGGCCCTCGCCGCCAGCACGAACCTGCCGCTGGGGGAGGTGCTGCTGCTGGGGGTGGACGATCCGCTCTGGGGCCAGCGCCTGGTGGCCCTGGTGCGGGCTCAGCCTGCGGCGAATGGCGAGGCCCTGCTGGCCCAGCTGAAGGCCGCCGTGGCCGTGTGGTCACCCGCTGAGCGGCCCCGAACCTGGCTGCTCTGCCCCACGCTGGCACCAACAGGCCTGGGGAAGTGGCCCCGGGCCCGTTGGCAGCGTTGGCTTGAATCGCTAGAAGCTGGTTAGGAATCCACTGCCTGACCACCCTGCAATGACCACTCTGAGTGATGCCGAACTGAGCAACAAGAAACTGGCTGCCGGCCTCACTGGCATCTTCCTCGGTGCCTTTGGCGTGCACAAGTTCATCCTCGGCTACACCAAAGCGGGCATCATCATGCTGGTGGTGTCGCTGGCCGGTGGCGTCGTCACCTGTGGCATCGCCAGCTTCGTGATGGGGGTGATCGGCCTGATCGAGGGGATCCTCTATCTCACCAAGACCAACGAGGAGTTCCAGGTCACCTACATCGATGCCGTCAAGGACTGGTTCTGATCTTGGCTCCTACCAAACCGGCCCGGCGCTTCACCGGCCTGATCCTGCTGGCAGCGGCAGGCATCAGCGTTGGGGCCTTCGGCGCCATTCCCCAGGACGGCTCCCTGCACCTCTTGGCTGTCTTGGCCAGCCTGCTGCCCCTGCAGCTGGCGGCCCTGTACTGGGCTACAGCGGCTGCACCCCCCCCAGGCTCGAGGCCTCCAGCCAGCGGTTGAGCGCCGCCGGCAGGGGGCAGCGCCGGCGGCTGCTGGTCTCGATCGCCAGGTGGCGGGTGAGGGCCTCAGCCGCGGCTGCGCCGTTGCAGCGGAAGCTGTAGTGCACGTTGAAGCTGGCCGGATCGAGCCGCCTGGGCTTCAGCTCCAGGCTGAGCCCATCGCCGCACACCAGGGGCCGCAGGAAATCGGCCCGGCAGTGCACGATCGGCAGGGCCACGGCCAGGGAGCTGCCGGGGGTGGGAAACACCTCCGCCGCCGCCACGCCGAAGCGCTCCAGGCTCTCCTCATAGGCCTCGTGGCACCAGCCCAGCAGGCGGTGGAAGTGCACCACCCCGGCGGCGTCGGTGTCCCCGAAGCGCACAGTGCGGCTGAGCTGCAACCAATCGGAACGATCCATGACGCCGGGCGGTGGTCACCCCAGCGTTTTAGTCCCGCCAGGGGTTCGTACAGTCGCCCCAGTGCGCCTCCAAGCCCTTGGCTTCCCCCGCCGCCTCCGAACAGCCCACCCTGATCCGGGCCTGGGAAGCCTTCCTGGCCCATGTGCCCACGATGCTGCTGATCTGGGTGGCCACGGCGGTGATCAGTGGGGTAGGGGTGGCGATCTATCTGATCGTGAACCTGATCGTGTTCGCCGCTGCCGGCGGCGAGGACATGTCCGATGCCGCTGCCGGAACGGCGCTGGTCGTGGGCCAGCTGGGTCAGCTGCCCTTCTCGATCCTCTCCAGCCTGGTGGGCGTGCTGTTCACCGCCGTCCCGGCCATTCACTACGCCACGGGAGACACCATCGGCATCGAGGCGGCGTTCCAGGCCCTGTGGGCCCGCCCCTGGCGCTATCTGCTGGCGGGTGTGCTGTTCAGCGTCGCCGTGGTGATCGGCCTGCTGCTGTGCGTCTTGCCCGGGATTGCCGTGGCCCTGGTGGGGCCCGTGTACATCAACAAGGTGTTCAACACCGACCTGCCGGTGCTCGATGCCCTGCGGACTTCGTTTCAGGCCGTCTACCGCTCCCAGCGAGGTTGGGAGTTCGTGGGGATCGAGATCCTCACGGGCCTGGTCGTCGCCGTTGTGTCCGTGGCCACCTGCGGCCTGGGGGCCCTGGTGGCGGTTCCCGTCTCCAGCTTCTACATCCAGAACGTGGCCTATCACCGGGGCGTGCTGAGCTGAGTGCCCCTGGCGGCCTGCCGATGACCAGCCTGCCAGGCGCGTTGAGTGCTTGGCAGCCAGAACCCTTCTGAGTGTTCAGGCTTCCAGGGTTTCTGATAACTCATAATGGCTGAAAATCGGATGCTCCTTGTAGTGGTCCACGATCTCGTGGAGCTTCGTATTCGCATTAAATTGATCAGTCGGGCAATATGTGCCTAGGGGGATGTAGCCGAGGCAATTGCTCTCGCAATCCATGTCATACCCAAAGTGCGCGATGTTATTCGCTTCAAACCAGTGATCAAAAGATGCTTTTCGCTCTTGATGAGAAGTCGAATTGTCGTCACTTAGTCTGTTTTCGGCTGTGCCACTGAACAGGGCGAGCACACCGGAGTTGATGTATTGCTGAGCTGTAGCCCTGCCACCCTTCTGCAAATAGGTGACATCATTATCTAGATACAGACTAGAAAGATTCTTCCCGGTAGTGGCATAGCTCATCATCAACAAGCCGAAATCACTGCCTAGCGTAAAATACTTGTGATAGTCTTTGGTGTTCTCGACTCTGTTGCCGTCTTTCACCCTATAGGCCATAGAGGCGCTGACAACGCTGCTGTCATTGCTGTAGTACGTGTGCAGCTTCCATTCCAGTCCGTGGATCAACTTGTTGATGGCATTGAGATGATACTTGGATTGCCGCTCGTGATTGGCAATATTCCATTTGGGAGTGGGAGTCTTATCCAAGCCTGCAGACTTGATTGCTCTCATTCTGCTTTCTGAGTTGCTTCCAATAGCTGTATTCCCTTCATGTAGCCGACCGATGAAGAATTCAAAATCAGCATGTTGCCGGTTCAGCAATTGCCTGTCTTTGAGTGGATCGCCACTGAACCTGAAGGGCTGGATCCTAAACTTGAACTCCTGTTGTTGAATTGCATTAAAAGCATCAATGCCCTCGTTTAGTTTTGACGATAAGCTGATTGCAGCATCGCGTCCATACGCCATCGCGAAGTTGTAGCCTTCGTCTTGGTCTACGCTTTTGCCATCGGCGATGTCGTTCTGAGACAACCAAATAAATTGGTTGGTTGCGCGACTGCGATGCAGCAGAAATGCCATCTTTGTCTTGTCGCCATGGACATTACGAAAATGAATGATATAGTACATGATGAAAGATAACGAGGGGGCTATCGATTCAATGGCTTTGCTTCCCCATCTCGTGCACCCCAGGCTGACCGCCAGTTAAGCTTGTCTACCTGCTGTTGGTCAAGCTTGATGCAAACACTCTTTTCCATCAGCAGAGCCTGACCCTAGCGACAATCTTCCTGTTATTTAGAGTGCCGCAGAGTTAGGCTTGTTCGGTCATTCGGTGATCAGGATGTCTCAAGGGGGAGCTGCTTTGGAGCCACAAGTGGCTACCTCATGGATGACAATTGAGTGTCCCAGATTGAGCGACTGCCATGGGCGGGCTCGACTCAGCTGCTGGTTCACCAGTGGAGGGCTTCGGCGAGAGCTCTGGTACGAGGTTGATGCTGTTTACGCTCCTTTTCTCTGCATCAACCGATGCGATGGATTCCTGGTGGGCCTACTCACTCTGGCGATGAGTCGCAAGGAGAATATCCGACTTTTAGCGCCCATTTCTGAGCAATTATTCTATAATATAACCCGGTCTTTAATTCCCATACTCCGCGTTCTGTTGCCAGAGCTTGCCCCAATTCAGCTATGGCCACAAAGCCTTGTTGTTGCTGATGGCGGTATCCAGGATGGGGTGGGCACCGGGTTTACCGGTGGCATTGACTCCTTTTGCACTGTGGCAGAACATCGCCATGAAGATGTTCCCAGTGGCTATCAGATCACCCATCTCGTCCATCTGAATGTAGGCTCGCACGGGCCTGGCGGACGGGCCCTGTTCAACGCACGCTGCCAGCAGCTGCAGGTTTGTGCCAGCCATCTGGGGCTGCCGTTGATCGCGATTGATTCCAACTTGGATGAGCACCTGGTGACAGACTTCTGCTCAACCCATAGTCTGCGGCATCTTTCTGGCGTTTTGATGCTTCAGGGCTTATTTCGACGCTTTCTTTATTCCTCTGCCTATTCCTATGAAGCCTGTGACATTGTTGCCTCGACTGATGGTGGGGCGATGGATCCTATGGCCATCCACCTGCTCTCCACCGAATCCATGCAATCTCTGGTTGTCGGGTGTCAGTACTCCCGTATTAAAAAAACTGAGATTGTCTCAAGATTTCCGTTGTCTTACGACTTCCTGAACGTCTGTGTTCAGCCTGAGGATGATCAGTCAAACTGTTCTTTGTGTTGGAAATGCGCACGCACTCAGCTCACTCTTGAAATGCTAGGGGTGCGGGATAGATACCAACGAGTCTTCGACTCTGAAAAATATGATTCGATTCGATCAGGTTATGTCGAAAGTCTGCGTGAGTCGCCTCGATCGCTTTGCCGGGAAGTGTTGAATCATGCCCAAGCTATTGACTATCCCCTAGGGCACAGCTCCTGATCACTGCCCCAGCCTTTGCAGGAGAACGTCTAGGCAGAGGGTTTCGTGAGAAGCATCTTTCCAGGCGCTGCCCTTGTGGCAGGCTATCTTGAGACTGGTTGAAGACGGGGCGCAGTGAAAGATCCCTCCATGCTGTTTATCCACTAAGTGGCTCTCGATGAATTGCCCACTCTGGTGATACTTCTCTAGGGCCCTGCTACGAAGATCAAGGCCAAACAAGGGTGAGTCGGCGATCAGGGCAAGGCAAGCCAGTGCTTCGAATTGCACCCACCAGCTTTTGCTGCGTACCACCAGATCGTGTCCTTCGATCACATAGGGCGGATGGTGAGGCATGGCAAAAACCCAGCCACCCTGATCCATGGCACGGTTCAGCAGCCCACGGATTAACTGCTCGATCAGTTCTGCTTCCCCTTCTCCCAGGGGCAAACTGTTCTGCGCCAGCAATAGCCGCTTGATGAGCTGCCAGGCACGCCCCACCGTCCACAGATGCCCCGGACCAGGCTCTCCCGTGGACAGGAAATACTCCCTTAAGGTGCCGCTTGGAGCATGGATCTGGGCCAGCATCTGGCCACGCAATTGGAGCAGTGTGGGAAGCAGACGCGATTCTGGCCACACCTGATGCAGCAGATGCAACGCCTCGAACAGATCCCCCAGATGGTTCAGGTCACAGAGTGCCAGTGGTGTTCCGACTCCGTCAACGGTGCCCCAGGGATCGCTGCAGGTCTTGGGTACAGGGGGCAGACGCAGCAGGGAGAACGGGTGCGTTGCCGGTAGCTTCTCTAGCCATTTCCAGGCGTCCACGGCCCGTTCCAGCCCTCCCTGGCCGGGATGGCTCAGTTCGTAACTGGTCTGAAAGGAGATGAGGTAGGCGATGCCATGCAATTGCACATCCGAAGCCTGGGGCCTCTCGCCCGCTGGTTCGGCCCACTGGCGCCAACCCCCTGTGGAGGGTTGAGAAAAGGTGCGGTCGAGATCCTCATGGGCCCGCCGGATGCCTTCGGACAGAAGCTCAGCCTGCTCAGGAACATACTGGCCCAGTACGCAAGCAGCCCAACCCTGCCTTGCACTGAATTCGAGCAGGCGGGGCTGGGGACCAAGCCATTGCCAGTCGGCGGAAAAATCTGCCACCAGGCCAGACCCCTCCGGGTTAAAGCAGCGGGGAAACCAGGCTTGTATCACGTGTTGCTTCAGGAACTGAAGCATGCTTTCACGGCTCTCAAGAAAGCTCATCGGCAGGTGGTGGTAGGGAACAGTGAACTACTCATTTTCCGCCTATTCGTAAGCTGGCTTTGGCAGATGTTCCTGCCTATGACCCTGTTTTTGACCCATGCAGAAGTCAGCTGAGCTTGCCTGATACAGCGTCGCAGCGGAGTGTCTCCAGCCGTTCTTCAAGCCTTTCGAGCAGCCCATTGGTATGACTTGAATCACCTTGAAATGGCTCGGCCATCTGGCTGATCCGGACCAGCTGCTCAGCCAGTCGATCCAGGGCCCAGGGTGAGAGCGGCTCTAGCGAAGGCGGCAGAGCGGAGTTGCCGTGAAGGGTGAAATCACCAAGATCAAAGCTGATAGGAGTGTAAGGCAAGCGCAATGAACCGCACCAGTCACGCCACTTCAGCTCCAGAATCCCATCGGAGATGCGTAATGGAACCCAGGGAATTTCAAGGGCTTCTGCGGCAATCGCTCCATGCATGGCCTCCGCCAGCAGCAGTTGATGCTGGGCCAGAGCCGAGAGCACCGTGTCAATCGGATCGCGGGGATCAATGAAGCTGATTCCGGCAACGGCACAGGCCTGTTCCCAGATCTCTTCGTTTACAATGGCTTGCTCCACGTGGGGCATGAAGGCTGCTGCCCTTGGCCCTGGCTGCCGGCGGTTGGCAAACCGACGCAGCAGCAGGCCGGGATCCACCAGCGCCAGATCGGGATCAATACCCAGCACGGCTGTCGACACCGGGCCGCGCAGGGCATCGATGCGAAAATGATCGTTGGACTTCAGTCTTAGCGGGTGGGCATAGCCCACTCCAGATCCAAAGATCACATGCAGCTGCGGATGGCCGCAGCGAGCAGAAAGCTGGTCATTCAGCAGCGTGCCGATCCCCACGAAGGTGACGCGGTCATCGTCATTAAGCACATCCCCCAGCAGCTTCTGCCAAAGCCAGGGATTGAGATCATCACCGAAATTGCTGATGCCATCGCTACGGCGGAAGTAGTAGAGCTTCACTGGGCTGCCCGTCGCTGACCCAGCTGGCGCAGACGCCAGAGGCTGGCCACCGAGCCCATCAACACCACGCCACTGATTCCTACCAGGATCGGCGCGATCAGGTCCAGCAGGATCTGCTGGTTCTGGAGGCGTTGCAGAAGCAGCAGCAGAGCCGCAGTGCTGGCCAACCAGATCGGCCATGGATCAGACCATCTCGGGTCCAGGCGATCGCGCAGCCAGGGATAGTTGGCCAGCAGGGCCAGCAGGCCAAGGGAGGCCAGCAGCAGCCAGACCAGCAGCTCAACCCACCAGGTGGGCCACCCGAAGCCGATGAGTCCCATCGTCAGCCCCACCACAACCAGCCCCGCAGCGCTCAGCAGCCGTGGTCTGGGGCCAGGGCCTCGCCTGGTCTGGGTCAACCCCTTGGTGCCCCAGGAGTGGTCGGTGAAGTGAGCGATGGCATAGGTGGCCAGGCTGCTTCGCATGATCGGCAGCATCAGCGGCCACCAGTGCAGTCGTCGCCCTCCGCAGCCTCGGGCTCTGGAGGAGCCATACCACCCTGTTGCTCCGAGTTCGGCAGCGGCACAGCTGATGGCCAGGCCCAGGCTGGCGATCAGCACGCGACGATCGGCGGCGGCGGCCAGCGTTAACACAGCGGCCAGTCCCACTACCTGGGCCAGACTGCACCAGAGGATCAGGCCTAACCCCCGGGCGAGCCTGTCGCCTTGCCTGGCCAGCAGCCAGGCCTGGACCAACCAGAGTGATGCAGACCCCAGGCAGGCCAGCCGGCCAGCCGAGCACCACCACGCACCCAGGACGCAGGTTGGTTCGGCCAACAGGTCCAGCAGGCAGACCACCAGCACCAGAGGCAGGGCTCCTCCCACCCAGTAGCCCAGCAGGGAGACTGCGCTGAGCAGGCCTGCGGTTAACGTCCACCCCTTCGGTCTCGCGGCTGGGTTATCCCTGCCTAACACCATGGATAGCAGTGCAGCCAGGATGGCCACGTGTACGGCGGCGGAGCCGTTCAGCCATCGGCGCCGCTGCTGCAGTAATTCGGGCCAGGAGAGGCAGGGGTCTGTGATGGCAATGGCATCGACCACATGGGATGTGAATGGGCCTGAGCGGCCGTGATCAGCCAACATCAGGTCCATCGCCAAGACACGATCCTCAGTCAGAAACATGAGGGCCTCGAGTGGAGAGCTGCCCCGACCAGACTTAAGGTAGCGATCAATCAGGCTCGGTGAACCCTGCTTCAGGGCATTCCAGCGGAGAACACAGAACTGCCCAGGAATGACCTCAGCATAGTTGAACAGTGACTGGAGTGACCATCTCAGCGCGTTGCCCAGGAGGTAGTCGTAGTGTTGCAACCTGACCAGTGTGCTGGGTTGGGATCTATCCGACATGATTGTGGGAAAGCAGGCGATGCAATCCGGGGATGCCCAGAGTTCAGCCATCAGCCTGGATAGACATTCGGGATCGGGCATCGTACCCACATCCATTTGAATGCAGAATTGGGGCTCTAGATCAGGGCAGATCTGGGCAAAGAACAGCACGTGGGAATCGAGCTTGCCGACGTTCTGTGGCTTGATGAACAGATGCAAGTCCATTCCAGTGGTTGCATCCAGGTTCTGCGCTCCCTGCCCGCCATCCATCCACCCAGAGCCAGATGCAGGCCTGCTGTTCCGAGTCCATGGCTCGCAGGAGTGGGCCAGTTGGCCGGCGCTGAATCGCGCCACCGCGCTGTGCCCCACCCCTTTCACCATGGGAACGTCAGCTGCTTCGGCTCCGCCGGGAGCGTCCCGAATCAGATGGGCCAGGAACTCCCGCATGCAGGGAGCCAGGGCCTCGGCGCCATCGGCGATGATCGCGATCACGACGGAGGGCGCCGCACCATTCCCTCCAGACTTGGTGATCACAGTTCCACGGCTTGCGGCGCAGGTTCGAGCCAGGGCGCTTAGCGACGCTGCCAGGCTGGGGGCCGATTCGTTGTAGAGGGTCAGGCAGACCAGCAATGAAGCAGGACTGATCCTGGGCTCGACCCTGCGGCCAGCAGCTTGTTCGTTCCCCGTCTGTGGTGAGACATCGAGGATCGTGTTGGGAGTGACCATCGTCAAGGATCAGGCCCCCCGGATGGCGGCTGATCAAGGGGGGGCTCCTGGTTCAGGCTGAGCTGCAAGGCCCTGCCGCCTCGGTGCCGAAACCAGCTGACCCCCTCCTGAACGAGGTCAATGGTCAGGAGCCCTTCACCCGGCGGCTCCGGCAGATTCTCGCCCAGGGCCAAGCTCAGCTCAAGGCAGCGTGTGTCTCCAGGCATGATCGCCTCCAGGAGATCAGCCCCTGCCACGGACAGGCGCCGTAAGCCGCCATCGCCTGCCTCAACCATGGCCCCCAGCCTCACCCCACTGGCGTGAGTGGGAGGCCACGGGGTGGAGCTGCGATTGGTCACCGCTACAGCCATTGGCCAGCTGGGCGGTGCGTTGGACTGAGCGGGTTCAAGCAGTCGCACGCAAGCCTCAAACCTAATCGCCGCCAGGGGTGAAGGGGAGGCACAGCTGGCCGGCCATGATGGAGATGCGGCAGCGGCCTTCAGGCCAGCGCCAATCAGCTCAGTCAAGGCAGAACGATTGGGCGGAAGAAAGAACTGACCGTGCTTGCAGTTGATCCTGGACACGGAAAATCCAGCCGGATAAATTGCTCTCCATCCGAGTTCGGGATTGATGTACTGAATGTGGGGATCAGCAAAGCTATCGGCGCCATGCAATAATACCACTCTCCCCGGATAAGGACTTGGGCGATGATGTTCCAGCAGGAACAGTACTGAAACCTCCAGCCCCCGTCTCAGCAACTCCCGGGCAAGCTCCAGGGCCACGTAGCTGCCCTGGCAATTCCCGCCGACGGCGACCTTCGACCCCTTGGCGATGGCCATGATTTCTTCGCAGTAGCGATGAGCGAGTTGTGTCACCAGCTGGCTATCCCATGGCGCAATCAGGTGGAGGGAACGCATGCCATAGACGGGCTGTTCCGGGCCCAGCTCCTGTGCCAGCGCCTGCAGCTCCTGGAAGCCTTGACAACACCAGAACAGAGGCATCGCACCGGTCTCCAGGTTGCAGCCCACCAGCAGAGCATCGGCGGAGCTGCGTGGGCCGGGCCAGCCGCCCAGATACCCCCGTAACTGCTGCTCCACCTCGGGATCAAGGGTCGACTTGGCAGCAAGATTCTCACCGTTGCTCAGGGCATCCATCTGAACGGCAAGGGCGGAAATCGTGGTGAAGGCAGCAAGGTTGGCCATGGCCAGACGGCAGCCCGTGCGCTGTTCGATCGCCGCGAGCAGCGCCAAAGCGGTGATCGAGTCACCGCCGAGGTCAAAGAAATCGTCGTGGAGTCCTACGTTCTGGCCAGGAAACTGTTGACCCCAGACCTCCAGCAGCAGCTGCTCAGAGGGGGTTGCCAGCAAACGCTTGGAGCTGTCCGGTACCGCTGCGACGTCGGCCTGCAAGGCCTGGGGGTCCTGCTCTGCCTGGTCTTGAGGCAGACCTTCTGCCCTGGTGAAGCTGCTGTCAAGAAAGGCTTGCGTGAGTGCCGATCGTTTCACTTTCCCTGCCGGTGTGCGCGGGATGTGTTGCGGGGCCAGCGGAATGAAGGCGCGAGCCGTAAGGCCGGTCGACTCCAGCAGACTGCGGCGGAGCTGGGTGACAGTCTGGTCGAGCATTGCGCTGGAAGCTGAATCTCCGGCGCCCGCATGGCTGACAAAAACGGGCGCGCCAGGATTGAAGAAGATCAGCAGCGCCTCAGTGTGGTCAGAGGCCTCGCGCACCGCGCAGGCCACCACATCCGCATCGGTGCAGTTCAGGGATTGCTGCAGGGCCAATTCAATGTGGTGGCAAGAATATTTCTTGGCATTCATGATCACCACATCCTGGCAGCGGCCAGTCACGGTGAGTTGTTGACCCTGGATCAGTCCCAGATCACCGGTACGCAACCAGCGGTCGACGCAGCGCAACCGTCTGCTCGCCCGCGGCTTGCCGAGATAGCCCTCGGCGGCGGTAGGACTGAACACCTCGATCTGCCCCACTTCACCCATGCTGCAAAGACTGTGGTTGCTGCGCACCACACGAACGGCGTAGCCAGCACAGGGTTGGCCCACAGCCACGGCAATGGCTTGCCCATCGCTACCGTCACCAGCCTCCACCCTGGCGGGCCCGCTGGTGACGGTACCCGCTTCTGTCATTCCATACCCTGCATACACCCGCTCCGGACTGATCC
Organism: Paraciimarium castrense LEGE 11436; assembly: GCF_056633055.1. Classification (NCBI taxonomy): domain Bacteria; kingdom Bacillati; phylum Cyanobacteriota; class Cyanophyceae; order Synechococcales; family Prochlorococcaceae; genus Paraciimarium; species Paraciimarium castrense. The sequence goes on from NZ_JBSJOW010000005.1 coordinate 181,745, forward strand.
CGAAACGCTCGATGAGAGCCAGAAAACGGCGCAGGGTATGGGGGGAGATTGGTTCTGCTCCGATGCCGAGATTACGGAGGGAGGAAAGATTCCAGCCCCGTTCTGGCGCTTGCTCAGTGGCCTGCAACAACAGGCCCATGCCAAAACTGGTCATCATCGATGTGCCGATCCTGTGCTGCTCAATCAGATCGAACCACTGGCATGGATTGGCCAGAAAGGCCTCGGTGCTGAGCACAGTCTTTGGCATTCCATCCGGCGTCATCACTCGTAGGAAGGTGGCGGCCTGATGGGGCGGTAGCCAGTACAACCCGCCGCCATCCTCGGTTCTGGAGCTGTGCCCCGAGGTGCGGCATAGCTGCAGCCGGACTGCGAGGGCCTGGCGGTTCAGCAGCACCAGTTTGGGCACTCCCGTGGAGCCACTGCTGCTGAACAGAACCGCTGGGGTGCTTCCTGGCAGGCGCTTGAAGCTGAACTCCGGAGACTCGGCGGCGAGGGCTTCGAGGCTGAACGTTGGGAAGCCAGGTGCGGAAAGTTTGCTGGCCGTGCTGTGATCATGGATCAGAGCTCGGAACCGCTGTTGACGGACCAATTGGCCTACGGCCCGATCCAGATCTTCTCTCCAGTCAGTCAACCGTGTGCTGCTGAGCGGGGCTGCCAGAGGCACTACACCCGCCATCCAACAGGCCCACAGAGCAGAAATCAGATCGCCTAGTTCTGCAAGGGCGACGATCACCAAATCTCCAGGTTCGCAGTGGTGATTCAGCAGTCCATGATGGAGGCAAGCCGCCTTGTTCCAGATCTGGTCATAGGTGAGAATGTTGGTTGGTTTGCCATTGGCGCCTACCAGGGTTAGTCTTCTCTCGCCATGTTCCTCAACCTGAGCACGCAATACCGATAGTGCGTCGAGTTGATCATCAATCCCGACGGCTGCAAGCTCGGGCCCATTGCACTGCGCTTGCAGTGTAACTTTGCCCATTGGAAACTACCTTCAGCTTGCTTATCTTAACATGATGGGCTTATGCTTGCTGTTGAAGCGCTGAAGAGCTCTGCCAGCTCCGGAAAGGTTGCCTCCACAGATTCCTGGCGTAAGGCATCAATCTCTGCGCATTCTTTGCGAAAGTTATCCAGTGATTCGGTAGAGCTCTTACCATCCATCTCTTTGATGACTGCGTTGATCTGACGTTGCTGGAATTCTACCCCGGCAGCGTCATCATCCGTGTGCTGCTCGAGCCAGGCGAGATGGGCCCTGAGCTGGCTACTTGCAATCTTCTTGAGGCCTGAGGGAAGCAGGCGAATACTGTAATGACTAGGCACTTGAAGCATATGTAATTGGATTTGTCCTAAGCCGATGCCACACTGAAGATGAAGAAAACGTTGCAGCTCTGCGAGATGCAACACGTTGAAAATCGATACCGTGGTCAAGGTCTTCCTTTCAACATGGGGGCAAGCTTGTTGCACGGCCTGTAGGTTAGTTACGAACTGTTCCCAGTTGAGTTCCTTGCGCATGAGTTCGCCGCGGGCCCCCATGGCGTCAACGCTGGCGAGTAGCTGCACCCTGGAGAAGTGTTGCCATGCATCGAGAACTTTCATGTCCTTGTAGGCAAGTGTGGATAAATTACTGCTGTATTTTAGACTGACTTCGGTTCTGCCTTTTGCGATTAACCTGTGCAGCAGTCTGTAATGCTCTTCCATGAGCATTGGTTCGCCACCCGCAAAATATATCTCCTCCACGACGGGCAGGAAGGAATCGAGCTCTGCCATGAGGCGGTCGATGTCATCATCAGCATGGATGATCGGCTGGTCGCCGACTTGCCGACCCAGTGCCACAGCGTCTTCGAACCAGCGCGAGCTGGCCCCATGCCAACAGCTGCGGCAACGGAAATTGCAGACGTTGGAAAAGCGGATGTCCCAGTAGACCGGCCGTGCCTGTGGTGCATGCCCATTTGGTTCTGTGGTCAATGCTGCGCCGACATGGTGTGCCAATGCGCCATTCATGGTTTGCCGAATGCTCAGAGCTCCGCTGCTTTCGCGATCAGCACAGCGCCTGCACCCGGACACCGTTTCGCCGCGCAGCATTTTCAGGCGTAGCTCTCGCATGGCTCCGCCGTCCAGAATAGAGCCCAGATCATGCTTTCGAATGTTGCCGAGCTCGCCCTCAAAGTCGCAGCAGGCTGCCACCATGCCATCCGGGCGCACATGCAGATGGGTCCACGGCAATAGACAGAATCCGTTGGTTCTCTCAAGCAGTTCAGTGCCATCGGACTGCTGGCCAACCTCGTTGCTCAACATCGTGGATTCCTGCTCGCAGCCCCCAGAGGGTTGATGCATCCTGGCGCTTTTGCCGTTCTGATCCTATTGGCTTTCCTTGATCTTGTCACCTGCTTCGGTGCTGGTGCCCCACACGCTGAAGCTGTTCACGCCCCGTGAAGGAGCTATGGTTGGAGCTATTGAGCTGACTTTGCGTTGCCGGAATCTGATCTGCTGCGATTCTCCGCCTACATGAATCAGCTGTGGTCTACAACAGAGGGTTGGTTTGACTCCATGGCTGCGAGTGTCTGCGACTGTCTACTCTGTTTCCAGGAGCAAGAGGCGATCTCGGGTCACTTCCTTGAAATTGGTGTCTGGAAGGGTAAGTCTGCAGGCCTGTGGGGAGTGCACCAGTGTGAACAGGAGGTGCTCCACCTGATGGATACAACCCCAGATCGAGTTTCCATTTCAGAGGTCTTGAAGGGCGCCACTGCGCTTCGATTAATCGATTCTCCGCTCAAGGTGGATCTTTTCGAGGGTTCCTCTCGGCTGATTAAGAATCTTCAGTTCTATCGAGATTCACAGCATAATTTCCGATTCATTCATGTCGATGGCAATCATACCGGAGCCTATCTACACGCCGACCTTGAGGCTGCGGAGGCCTTGCTCATGGAAGATGGGGTGATCTGCGTTGATGACTTTTTCTCTCCTTGGTACCCCCAGGTGACACAAGCTGTGTTCCGGTACCTCGATGCCAGTCCCTATCGGCTCAGCTTGTTTCTTACAGGATTTGGAAAGGCTTTTCTGGCCAGGCCTGCCGCTGTGCACCGCTACCTGGAATACTGTGCGCAGCGTCTTCCTGAGGATATGGATTCTCGATGCAATGTGCTAGGGGCCGATGGTCAAAGCTCAATCACGCGCGCCGTGCTCGTCAAGACGACGCGCCCTGCTGATATGAACTGCTTTGGGATTGCGCGGGCTCCTGCTGAGTTCAGCGGAAATCGACGCGGGCTTGACTGGGACCAGGAGTGCCTCCCCTATTAGGCCGATCAGTCCTCTGGAAAACTGCTCCAGCCTAGGCCCAGTTGCAGGGCCAGCCGAGCCCCCCAGTAGCCCACCAGGCCAACCGCGGCGGTGGCTCCCCCCAGTCGCCAGCCACGCAGAGGCCGGGGCATCAGCCGCTGCTGACGCACAGCCAGCACCGACCAGCCCAGCAGGGTCGCCGCCACGATGGGCCCAAAGGCATGCCACTGCACGGAAGTGGCCAGCTCCCCATGCAGCGCCAGGCTGGTGGCCCGTGTGAGGAAGCAGGTGGGGCATGGGATGCCGGTGAAGGCCCGTAGCGGGCATGGCCAACCCGGTAGGGCGGGATGGGCGCCTTTGAGCCACAGATAGCCCGTGAGGGACGCAGGCAGCAGGAAGCCAGCGTGTTGGAGGCGGCGCAGAAGGCGCTTCAGCGGTCTGTGCTGTTCATCGATCTACCGAGCCCATGATCACGTCGATGGAGCCGAGGATGGCCATGATGTCGGCCACCTTGGCGCCCTTGAGGATGTGGGGCAGGATCTGCAGGTTGTTCTGGTCGGCGGCGCGGATCTTGAAGCGCCAGGGGGTGACGTCGTCGTTGCCCTGGATGAACACGCCGATCTCGCCCTTGCCGGATTCCAGCCTGGTGTAGAGCTCGCCGGAGGGGATCTTGAAGGTGGGAGCCACCTTCTTGGCCACGTACTGGTAATCGAAGCCGCTGGCCTCGCCGCCCTTGCCCTCGGCCATGCGCCTGGCCTCCAGGTTTTCGGTGGGGCCGCCGGGGATCATGGCGCAGGCCTGGCGCAGGATCTTCAGCGACTCCCGCATCTCCTGCACCCGCACCCGGTAGCGCGCGAAGCAGTCACCCTCCTGGGCGGTCACCACGGACCAGTCGAAGTCGTCGTAGCACTCATAGTGATCCACCTTGCGCAGGTCCCAGGGCACGCCGGAGGCCCGCAGCATCGGCCCCGAGAGGCTCCAGTTGATCGCCTGCTCACGGCTGATCACCCCCAGCCCCTCGATGCGCTTGCGGAAGATTGGGTTGTTGGTGATCAGCTTCTCGTATTCATCGATCTTGGGGCCGAACCAGTCGCAGAAGTCGAGGCACTTCTCCAGCCAGCCGTAGGGCAGATCGGCGGCCACCCCGCCGATGCGGAAGTAGTTGTTGTTGATCAGCCGCTGGCCGGTGGCCGCTTCCCAGAGGTCGTAGATCATCTCCCGCTCGCGGAAGATGTAGAAGAACGGCGTCTGGGCGCCCACATCCGCCAGGAAGGGGCCAAGCCAGAGCAGGTGGTTGGCGATGCGGTTGAGCTCCAGCATCAGCACCCGGATGTAGCTGGCGCGCCTGGGCACCGGCACGTTCGCGAGCCGTTCAGGGGCATTGACCACGATCGCCTCGTAGAACATGCCCGCCGCATAGTCCATGCGGCTCACGTAGGGCACGAACATCACGTTGGTGCGGTTCTCGGCAATCTTCTCCATGCCGCGGTGCAGGTAGCCGATCACCGGCTCGCAGTCCACCACGTCCTCGCCGTCGAGGGTCACCACCAGCCGCAACACCCCGTGCATCGAGGGGTGGTGGGGGCCGAAGTTGACCACCATCGGCTCCGTGCGCGTTTCCAGCTGCGTCATGGGGCCGAGGGAACGGAGAAAGAGTGTCGGGATCTTAGGAAGGTTTGGCGCCCCGCTTTGTTCCCCTGCCACCTCAGCTGTTCACTGATCCCTCTGGCTTTGAGCACAGGCCCGTGCTTGCCGCCGAGGTGCTGGCGGGCCTTGAGCCGCTGGGGGAGCTGCTGGCGCGGCACCCCGCTGGCGGCCTGCTGATCGACTGCACCCTCGGCGGCGGCGGCCACAGCGCCCTGCTGCTGGAAGCCCATCCCGGCCTGCGCCTGACCGGGCTGGACCAGGACCCAAGTGCCCGCGCCGCCGCCGCCGAGCGCCTCGCCCCCTATGGATCCCGGGTGGAGATCGTGGCCACCAACTTCGCCGACTACCAGCCTCCCGAACCCGCCCTGGCGGTGCTCGCCGACCTCGGCGTCAGCAGCCCCCAGCTGGACGTGGCTGAGCGGGGTTTCAGCTTCCGCAGCGAGGGTCCCCTCGACATGCGCATGAACCCCGGCGACGGGGAGACGGCCGCCGCTCTTCTGGATCGCCTCGACGAGGGCGCCCTGGCCGATCTGATCTATGGCTACGGCGAGGAGCGGCTGTCGCGGCGCATCGCCCGCCGCATCAAGGAGCAGGGGCCGTGGGACGACCCGCGCCAGCCGCGCACCACCGCCGAGCTGGCCTGGCTGGTGGGTGGCTGCTACCCGCCGGCGGCCCGCCGGGGCCGGTTGCATCCGGCGACCCGCACCTTTCAGGCCCTGCGCATCGCGGTGAATGATGAGCTCGGGGTGCTCGAGCGCTGGCTGGAGCTGGTACCCCATTGGCTGGTGCCTGGAGGCCTGCTGGCGGTGATCTGTTTTCATTCCCTCGAAGACCGCCGGGTCAAGACGGCCTTCCGCAGCGATCCACGGCTGGAGCGGATCAGCCGCAAGCCGCTGGTGGCCAGTGCCGAGGAGGCCGAGGCCAATCCCCGCAGCCGTTCGGCCAAGGCCCGCCTGGCGCGCCGGCGGCCATGAGTGGCGTTGCGGTGGGAGGGCTCACACTGCCTGCGCTCACGTTGGTGGATGGTCTCTGGTGGGCGGCGCTGCTGATCCAGCTGCTGGCCATTCCCGGCACCCTGCTGCCGCTGTTGCCGGGGCTGGCGCTGTTGCCCCTGGGGGCTGGGCTGTGGGTCTGGGCGGTGGGCTGGAGTGCCGCCTGGCCCCCCTTCGCCCTCGCCTGCCTGCTGCTGCTGCTGGGCTGGGGCGCCGACGCCCTGGGGCTGGTGCTGGGGCCGGCGCGGCTGAAGGCCACCCGCTGGGCCTACATCGGCGCCGGCATCGGCCTGCTGGTGGGGCTGCTGGGCCTGCTGCCGGCGCTGCCCGTAGGAGGTCCGCTGCTGGGGGCCCTGCTGGGCCCGCTGCTCGGGGCCAGCCTTGGGGAGCTGATCACGGCCCCCACCGCCCTGGGGCCGATCGGGCTGCTGCGGCTGCGGCGGTCCCTGGTGGTGGGCCTGGCGGTGGTGGCCGGGATGCTGGTGAGCAAGGTGGCCCAGGCCCTGCTGGCCCTGGTGGGCGCCGCCGGCTTTGTGCTGCTCACCAGCCTGCGGGTTTGAGCAGCCCGGTGCGGTCTTCGCCACCGAACAGCTGGCGATAGGCGGCGCTGGCCACACAGAGGCTGAGGGGGGCCGCCGCCAGCAACCCCACGCCGCAGAGCAGGGCACCGGCCAGCACGATCGCTCCCTGCACCAGCAGCAGGAGCAGCACTGGCCACCACTGGGGGTCCACCACCTCGCGGCCGCGCTGCAGGGTGGCCAGGGGGCCCTCACCCTCCAGCAGCGCCAGCCAGGGCAGGAAGGTCTGGTTGACCAGCAGATAGACCAGCACCACGAAGGCGACGAGCGCCGGGATGGCCGCCAGGGCGTCCACCACCTGGCCGAAGCCCAGGGCGAGCAGGGCCGCCACACCGATCAGCAGCAGCAGCAGCACCCCCAGCGCCAGCTGCCGGATCAGCAGGCGGCCCGCGGCGCCGTTGTCCCAGCGGCTGAAGGTGGCCCAGTCGGGCCGGCCGCCCTGCAGGGCCATCCAGGAGCCGCGCAGCAGCCCCACCGTGCCCCAGAGGCTCACGATCACGCTACCCACCGTTCCCACCACGGCCCCCAGCACCTGCACCAGCACAGGCGGCTGGTAGGCGGCCGGCAGGATGTCGAGACTGGCCAGGCTCTGGAACAGGACCGACAGTGCCCCGGTGACCAGGGTGAACAGCACGAAGGGCCAGGGGGCCCGGCAGAAGGCACTCCAGCCCTCCTGCACGGCCAGGAGGATCTGCAGGCGACCAGGACTACCGGGGGTGGTGACCATCGCAGACGCGGCTGAAGTGTCTGGAACCTAGGCCTGGCGTCAGCTGCCGTCAGGGGCGCAGCTGCCGCACTGCCGCCTCCACGCTGGCTACGGCGCGTTCGATCTCCGCCGCGCCGGTGCTGCGGCCGAGCCCGAAGCGGATCGAGGCGGCGGCCTCGCTGCGGCTGCGGCCCAGGGCCGCCAGCACGTGGGAGGGGGAGCCCTGGCTGCAGGCCGAGCCACTGCTCACGGCGATGCTGCGGCGCAGCAGCCGGTGCAGGGCGGTGCCGTCCACCCCGCCCACCGTGACGTTGAGGTTGTGGGCCAGACGCGCCGCCGCGGCACCGTTCACTGTGACCCCACCCAGTGCCAGCAGCTCCTGGCGCAACTGATCGCGCAGGCTGCCGAGCCGCGCCGCCCGCGGCTCCTGATCGGCGACGGCCCGGCTGAGAGCCTCCCCCAGGCCCACCACCAGCGGCACCGCCACGGTGCCGGCCCGCAGGCCCCCCTCCTGGCCGCCGCCGTGCAGCTGGGCCGCCAGGGCCACCCCCTCGCGCACCAGAAGAGCTCCCACCCCCTTGGGCCCGTAGCACTTGTGGCCGCTGAGGCTGAGCAGATCCACCCCCTGCTCCGCCATCGCCAGCGGGATGTGGCCTGCGGCCTGGGCGGCATCCACGTGCAGCAGCGCGCCGTGCTGGTGGCAGAGGCGGGCGATCGCCGCGATCGGCTGCAGCACGCCGATCTCGTTGTTGGCCGCCATCACGGAGGCCAGCAGCACATCCGGGCCCAGGGCCGCCGCCAGCACCTCCTCCTGCACCAGGCCGTCGCCATCCACCGACAGCACCGTGAGCGGGAAGCCATGGCGCTCCAGGTAGCGCAGCGGATCCAGCACGGCCCGGTGTTCGGTGGCCAGGGTCACCAGCCGCCGCCGCTCGCCGCCCTGGGCCAGGGCGGCCTCGCAGACGCCCTTGAGCGCCAGGTTGTTGGCCTCGGTGGCGCCGCTGGTGAACACCACACCGCTGGTCTCGGCCCCAAGGGCCGCGGCCACCTGGGCCCGGGCCCGCTCCAGGGCCGCCGCCGCCGCCAGGGACTCACGGTGCAGGCGGCTGGAGGGATTGCCGCAGTGCTCCCGCCACCAGGGCTCCATGGCGTTCAGCACCGCCGGATCGCAGGGGGTGCTGGCGTGGTGGTCGAGATAGGCGAGCATGGAGGGCCGTGCCGCCCACCATGCTGCCAACGAACTGGGGGCCTTGGCGCCGGCCGGCTCTGGTGGCCGGCGGCCTTGCCCTGATGTGCGGGATGTCGCCTGGGCCTGCACAGGCCCAGGCCACGGCGGTGGAGCGGCCGCCCGGCCTGGTGGTGCTGGATGAGCGGCCCCGTCCGGAGGGGGGCCTGGTGCTTGGGGTCTTCAGCCCCCAGGCCGATCCCACCACCCCCGGCCTCTGGCGGATGCAGCTCTGGCGGCAGCTGGGGGTGGAGGTGTCGATCCAGACGGACACCGTGCACTGCGACAAGGACGAGCCGATGTGGATCACCCAGGATGGGGGCCGGCTGGTGATCCGCTCCCTCAACCCCGGCGGCGTGATCACCCCCGCCAACCGGGTGGATCACCTGGTGTGGTGGGCTGTCTGCCATCCGGAGCAGGCGGGCCGCGACCCCTCCGAGCTCAAGGCCACCGCCCTCGAGCTGGGCTACAGCACCACGTTGCGGGAATCCGAGCAGGTGCTGCCTGGACGACCCCGCTGAGGCTCTGCAGACTGCACCGCATGAGCACCGATCCCCTCGCAGCGCCCGCCTCCCCTGACGCCGGGCCCGACCCCAGCAGCCCCGACGCCCCCCCGGCGCCGGCGCGCCTGCTGCTCGTCGACGACGAGCCCGGCCTGCGCACCGCCGTGCAGGCCTACCTCGAGGACGAGGGTTTCGCGGTGACCACCGCCGCCGACGGCGAGGAGGGCTGGGAGAAGGCCCAGGAGCTATTGCCCGATGTGGTGATCAGCGACGTGATGATGCCCCGCTGCGATGGCTACGGCCTGCTCAAAAAGCTGCGCGCCGATGAACGCCTGGGCGGCACCCCGGTGATCTTCCTCACCGCCAAGGGCATGACCGCCGACCGCATCGCCGGCTTCCAGGCCGGCTGCGACGACTACATCCCCAAGCCCTTCGATCCCGACGAGCTGGTGGCCAGGGTGCGCAATGCCGTGCGCCGCCAGGAGCGGCTGCTGGCCGAGGCTGCCCGCTTCGCCGATGCGGACATCGGCCAGATGGCCAAGCAGATCACCGAGATCCGCTCGCTGCTGGCCAGCGGTGGCCAGGCGAAGCCGTCCATGGGCAGCAGTGACCTGGTGTTCACCCCCCGGGAGGCCTCGGTGCTGCAGCTGGTGGCGGAGGGGCTGATGAACAAGCAGATCGCCCGGCGGCTGGAAACCTCGATCCGCAACGTGGAGAAGTACGTGAGCCGCCTGTTCATCAAGACCGGCACCGCCAGCCGCACCGAGCTTGTGCGCTACGCCCTGGAACATGGCCTGGTGGAGTGAAGCCTGAAGAGCCGCCAGCAACAGGTGTCCCCCGACCCCCCCGGCGCAAGCGCTCCGGACGTCGACGTCCCCACCGCTCCAGAACGATCATCCGCTTCTGGCACGACGGCAACCCCTCTTCAGCTCTGGTGGAGAGGATGGAGGCCTGGCGCCGCTTGAATCCAGACTGGCGCTACGAGGTCTACGACCGCCAGCTCGCAGCCGATTACCTGGGCAGGGCGTTCGGGGAGCCGGTGCGGGAGGCCTTCCTCGACATCCGCATGCCCTCGATGATGTCCGATGTGTTTCGCATGGGTCGCCTGCTTGAGGGCTCGGGCCTCTGGGTGGACGCCGGCACGGTCTGCAAGGCGCCCCTGGGCAGCTGGCTCGATCGCAGCGATGGGCTGGTGATGCTGCGGCGCCCGCACATGGTGCCGCCCCAGTGCTGGAACGGGGTGATTTATGTCCATCGGCCCAGGCATCCCTTCCTCGTGGCGCTCTGGGACACGGTGCAGAGGCGCCTTCTGGCCAGGGAATGTGATTCGATCTGGCTCGACTACGGCCCCGGCCATTTCCGCGACACCCTCAAGGGGGGTGATTTCGACCACACCCTGCGCGTCATTCCGCTCCAGGAGCTGGTGGGCAAGGTTGAGGTGGGAAGCAGCATCCACTTCCTGCCGGTGGAGACGCACTGGTCGCTGCGCGAAAAGCAGGGGGAATCGCCTTTTCTGAGCACCGACCAGGGCTCCGCTCAGCCTGGAGCCCAGCACGAGAGTGGACGCTAGGGCCAGCCTGGAGCCCAGGCAGTGGCTGCCGGTCGCCCTCAACCGGGGGCACGCCTATCGCGACCGGGTAGGGCCGACCGACCTGGTGAATCCGTCTGGCGACCCCCTGCACCAACCCAGCCTCAGCGGCTTTTACGCCCGCCGCTACCCCCATTCCTCCCGGGCCGTGTGGCTGCAGCGGCTCGCCGCCGGGGAGATCTGCAGGAACGGCCAGTGCCTCCAGGCCGATGGGCCCCTGGCCCCGGGGGATCGGCTGGTGTGGCATCGGCCCCCCTGGCAGGAGGCCGCCGTGCCGGGGTTGCCCAGTCCCCTGTTCGATGACGGCGACCTGCTGGTGATCGACAAGCCCAGCGGTCTGCCGGTGCTGCCGGCCGGTGGCTTCCTGGAGCACACCGTGCTGCGCCTGCTGGAGCGGCAGGTGGCGGAGGGCCAGCTCGACGCTGCCGCCGGCTTGCCCCGCCCGGTTCACCGGTTGGGTCGCTTCACCTCAGGCCTGCTGGTGTGTGCCCGCCGTGAGGCCACCCGGGCCTGGCTCAGTGCCCTGCTGCGGGACAACACCGCGGCTCCCCAGGCCGCCGGGGCTGCCCCGGGGAGATGCCGCAAGCTCTACCGCGCCCTCACGGCTCCCCTGCCCGCGTCGCTGGCCGTGGGGTCCTGCCGGCGGGTCACCACCCCGATTGGCCGGCTCCCGCACCCCCTGCTGGGCCGGATCTGGGCTGCTGGCGGCGACGGGGCCCTGGCGGCGGAGAGCGTCTTCACCCTGCTGGATCGCCGCGCTGAGGGTTGTCTTGTGGCTGTGGTGATCGCCAGCGGCCGGCCCCATCAGATCCGCATCCATGCCGCCGCCCTCGGCGCCCCCCTGCTGGGCGATCCCCTCTACCTGCCGGGGGGCGGGTTCCGGCCCACGGTGCTGCCGGGGCAGGGCGGCTACCGGCTCCACGCCCACCGGCTGTGGCTGCCCCTGCCGGGCGGGCAGGTGCTGGCGCTGGAGGCGCCGCTGCCCCCGCCCCTGCTCGGTTCCGCCGATGGGGCCAGCGCCTCTGACCCCGACCCCATGCCAGGGTGAGCCCCCGGCTGTTCCCGACGCCAGGCCATGCCCCAGCCCCCCACTGCCAGCCTCCAACGGGACGCCTCCATCCAGCTGGAATCCGAGCCCACCGCCGCGCTGCTGGCCTGGGCCGAGGCGGTGGAGGCCGGTGAGGGCACCCTGTTCGAGAAGGCGCGGCTGCTGGCCACGCGGCTCGGGGCCCACGTGCGCCCCGACGGGCTGGTGGAGATCGGCTTCTGGACCCCGGAACTCTCCGGCGATGTGATCCAGCCGAAGAACATCCAGCTGGAAGTGTTCACCCCCCGCCAGACGATCGATCCCTCCCTGGCCGAGCAGACGGTGCGCTTCCAGCGTGACTACCTGCAGCTCGAGAAGTGGGGTGACTACCACTGGGGCGTGCTCAGTGGCCTGCGGGCTGGCGATGCCACCACGATCGGTTCGCTCTACTGGCTGCGCTATCTCAGCCCCGACACCAACGCCGTGACCGCCCTGGGGGATTGCCTCGGCAACTCCTTCCCCTACGGCGTCTACGCCCCCGCCGAGATCTATGACCTGGAGGGTCTGCAGGCCCGCCGGGCCGATCGCGCCTACTACGACGCCCTCATCGCCGATGAGCCCGTCACCATCCCGGCGCCCTGCAACATCCTGCAGCTGCATGTGCGCACGGCCTCACCCAATGGCTACCTCTCCGGGCTCACGCAGCTCTACCGCAAGCTGGCCGCGAAACTGCGCTGCGGCGAGGCGCTGACCCCCGCCGAAACCAACCTGATCGGCTACGACGCCGTGCAGCTGTTGCCCACCGAACCCACGGTGGAGGTGCGTTCCGGGCAGGGGGGTGACGACGACCACTTCAGCCTGCGGCCTGACGATGAGGACGTGCTCGATCCAGAAACCGAGGGGATCGTGGCCGAGTCAGGGGATGTGAGGGTGAGGCTGCGGCGCCCCGATCTGCAGAACTGGGGCTACGACATCGTGATCTTCGGTAGCGCCGCCACCAATCCGGCCCTGCTCGAAACCCTGCGGCCCGATGAGCTGGTGGCCTTCATCAGCGAACTTCACACCTTCCCCACCGGCCCGATCCGGGTGGTGTACGACCTGGTCTATGGCCACGCCGACAACCAGGCGATCGACCTGCTGAACGGCCGCTTTCTCAAGGGGCCGAACATGTACGGCCAGGATGTGAACCACCAGAACCCGGTGGTGCGGGCGATCCTGCTGGAGATGCAGCGCCGCAAGGTCAACACCGGCGCCGATGGCATCCGCATCGACGGCGGCCAGGATTTCAAGTACTTCGACCCGATCACGGGCCGGGTCGCCTACGACGACCCCTACCTGCTGAGCATGGGCGATCTGGTGCAGGTGATCGGCGCGGCGCGCTGGCGGCCTTTTGTGATCTATGAAGACGGCCGGCCCTGGCCGGCCGAGGGCTGGGAAGAGGTGTCCAGCTACCGCGACCTGGTGGAGCAGCGTCCCGACGCCTTCCAGTGGGGCCCCATGATCTTTGCCCACAACACCCCGGCCCTGCACGGCTTCTGGGCCCGCAAGTGGCGGCGGGTCTGCGAAAAGATGCAGCTGGGGTCCCGCTGGGTCACCGGCTGCGGCAACCACGACACCCTGCGGCGCGGCACCCAGGTGGATCCCGGCGAGCCGATCAATCCTCACCTGGGCAGCACGCTGCCGGAGGTGCTGGCCAACGCCTACGACAACGGTGCGATCGGGGCCCTCACCTATGGCTTCGGTCCGGGCCTGCCCATGGATTTCATCCACTGCCTGATGCGGGCGCCCTGGGGCTTCTTCCGCAACACCGATGACCGCTTCGGCGTCAAGGTGGTGGCGGAGGAGGCCCCGGGTTTCCTCGACTGGCAGCTCACTGCCGAGCTGTACGCCGCTGACGGGCTGTTCCAGGCGATCAAGCAGCTGGGCTTCGCTGAGCTGGCCCAGCTGCGCCAGTTTCTGGCCCTGCTGACCGGCTCCATCGCCGCCAGCGACTACGACCTCGAGCAGATCGCCCTGGCCTGCCAGGCCGGGGTGCCCACCGGTGACGACGGCACCACGGCGGTGGTGGACGTGGCCTGGCTGAAGGCCTTTGCCCGCCATTTCATGGAAGACATGCATGCCGCCTGCAACATCTGGCTCCATGCCGATCGGGTGGATCCGGTGCAGGCCGGCTTCAACCTGGCCCTGCGTCAGTTCCGCCGCTCCCGGCCCTGGCTGGCCGAGAACCTGAGCAACGTCGAGCGGCTGGACCTTCTCACCACGCCCTCCACCACGATCTTTTACGGGCTGCGGCGGGCGCCCGCCGGGGAACCCGCCGAGGATGGTGAAGCAGCTCCTGAGGCTTCCAGCGTGGCCCTGGTGGCCCATATGGGCGGTGCGGCGATGGCTCTGGGCCTGCCCGAGCTCTTCCCGGAGCAGCCTGGCCCCTGGCGGCTGCTGCTCGCCTCTCCCGGGCTGGAGCCGAGTGCCGTGCAGCTGGCCGGCCGGGAGCCGATCCTGTTCCAGGACAGCCAGGCACTGCTCCTGGAACCCTGCTGAGCTCAGCCGTCAGGCCTGTTTCTCGAAGGCGATCAGCCGCGAGAAGTAGAAGGGGGCCTGGTTGAGGTTGCGGCGCATGGGAGTGAAGCCGGCTGCAGCGGCGGCCTTGACGATGCCCTCCTCCCGCAGGGTGTAGGCCCGGGTGGTCTTGCTGGGACCCGGAAACAGCTGGCCGATGCCCTTGAGCAGGGCCAGCAGGGGGGTGTAGGGGGCGAAGCTCACGATCAGGTGCTTCTCGGCCATGGCGGCCAGGTGAGCCACCATCTCCTCTGCGGCGGCCTGGGGGTAGTGGATGAACACATCCAGGCAGATCACCGTGTCGTAGCGCCCCGTGAGGCTCTCCAGGTCGGAGGCGTGGAACTGCAATTGGCTGGTGGTGAGGCCGGCGGCGGCGGCGCGGCGGGCGGCTTCGGCCACCATGGCCTCGGAGAGATCGCTGGCGGCGATGCTGCCGGCGCCGAGCCCGGCCAGGGGCAGGCTGAGGCTGCCCACGCCGCAGCCGGCGTCGCAGAAGCTGCGGCTGGAGAGATCACCCTGCTCCTGCAGCCAGACGAGCACGTTGTCCACCGTTTTCTGGTGACCCAGGCGGATGTTCCGCTGCACCTTGTTGACGTCCTCGCTGTCGCTGTAGATCCGGTTCCAGCGCTCGAAGCCCGTGGTCTCGAAGTAGCCCTTCACCTCGTCCTTCTCAGCGGCCGTGGACTCAGCAGGCATCGGGGCAGAAGAATGTGGCTCGGATCCTAAGGAGCGGCTCCTGGCCCCGCCGCCGCCTGGCTGCTCAGGCGCAGCGCCGCCAGCCAAGGGCTTCCCCTTCGCCCCCGCTCCAGCGCAGGGTCTCCGCCAGGGGTGAGCCCAGCAGCATGGTGGCGATGTCGCGCCCATCCCCGAGCACCCGCCGGGGCGTGATCGTGGCCGCGGCGATCGCCTGCTCGGCAGCGAC
Organism: Paraciimarium castrense LEGE 11436; assembly: GCF_056633055.1. Classification (NCBI taxonomy): domain Bacteria; kingdom Bacillati; phylum Cyanobacteriota; class Cyanophyceae; order Synechococcales; family Prochlorococcaceae; genus Paraciimarium; species Paraciimarium castrense. The sequence continues at coordinate 196,759 of NZ_JBSJOW010000005.1, forward strand.
GCCCCAGCCTGCCAGCCGCCGCACCCCTTCCAGCAGCGGCAGGGTCACCCCCGCGAGGGTGCCGTCCTCCAGGCGGCAGCAGCCGTTCTGCACCAGCAGCACCCGCTCATCCCAGCGGTGGCGGCCCTCGCCCAGGCCGTAGGGGGCCAGGGCATCGCTCACCAGCACCAGCTGCTCGGGGGCCAGGCGCTGCAGCAGCAGCGCCATCGACGGTGCCACGTGCACCCCATCGGCGATCAGCCCCAGCGCCACGCCGCCATCGAGCACGGCCGCGGCGATCGGGCCCGGGTTGCGGTGCTGCAGGCCCGCCATGGCGTTGAAGGCGTGGGTCACCATGCCCACGCCGGCGCTGAACGCTTCGGCGGCCTGGTGCTCATCGGCGCTGCTGTGGCCCAGGCTCACCACCACGCCGGCCTCGCGCAGGGCCTCGATCACGGCGCCGGCGCCCTCCAGCTCCGGGGCCAGGGTCACCAGGTCGATCTGGTCCTCGAAGCCGTCGATGCGCGCTGCCAGGGCCTCCAGGCTGGGGGCCACCAGGTGCTGCTGGGGGTGGGCGCCCCGGCGAGCCGGGTGGAGGAAGGGCCCCTCCAGGTGGGCGCCGAGCAGCTGGCAGCGGCCGTCGCGGTGCTGCTGGCGGGCCCGGTCCAGCACGGCCAGGGCCTGGCGCAGGGCGGTGGCGTCGCAGGTGACGAGGGTGGGGCAGATCGCCTCCACCCCATCGCACCAGAGCAGCTCCAGCAGCTCCAGCAGCCGGGGCAGGTCAGCGGGGGTGAGTTCCGGAAAGGCGAGGCCCAGGCCGCCGTTGATCTGCAGGTCCACCCCGGCAGGACTCAGCCAGTCGCCCTGCCAGTCGTCGCCGGCCACGCTGCTGCCAGGGTCGATGGGCTCCAGCACCTCGATCCAGTCGTGGGCGTCGAGCCCGAGCCGCCAGCGCTGCTGCCGGCCGTGGCTGCAGCGGCGGGCCTGGGGCAGGCGGACGTTGCGGATCCAGCGCATCGCAGCGGCACACGGGAGAATGCGACCATCCTGCGCCCGGCCCCTTGAGCGACCGTTCCAGCTCCGAACCCCGCGTGGCCGTGGTGATGGGCAGCGATTCCGATCTGCCCACCATGCAGCCGGCGGTGGCGATGCTGGAGCGCTTTGGCGTGGCGGTCGAGGTGCGGGTGCTCTCCGCCCACCGCACACCGCTGGAGATGGTGGCCTTCGCGCAGCAGGCAGCTGGGCGGGGGCTCAAGGTGATCATCGCCGGCGCCGGCGGTGCCGCCCACCTGCCGGGCATGGTGGCGGCGCTCACCACCCTGCCGGTGATCGGCGTGCCGGTGCAGAGCCGGGCCCTCTCCGGGGTGGATTCGCTGCACTCGATCGTGCAGATGCCCGCCGGGATTCCGGTGGCCACGGTGGCGATCGGCAACGGCACCAACGCCGGCCTGCTGGCGGTGCAGATCCTGGCCACGGCCGATGGCCGGCTGGCTGAGGCCCTGCTGGCCTACCGCGCTGAACTGCATGGCCAGGTGCGTGCCAAGGATGGGCGCCTCAGCCAGCTGGGCAGCGAGGCCTACCTGGCCCAGATGGACTGACGCACCACCCCAAGACCCCAGCCTCCCCCCTGCCGCCCCAATCCCCGCTGTTCCGCTCCCTGCCGCCCGGCCCATGCTCGATTCCCTGGTGCTGCCGCCCTGGCTCAAGGCCGGTCTGGCGTTGCCGTTGCTGGTGCTCAACCTCTGGGTGCTGCGCCAGCTGCTGGTGCCCCTGGCCCCCTTCCCCGCCCTGTTCCTCACGGCAGCCCTGATCGCCTTCCTGCTCGACATCCCCAGCCTCTGGCTGCGGCGACGGGGGCTGCCGCGGCCCCTGGCGATGGCCCTGGTGCTGGGTGTGGCCCTGGGGCTGCTCGCCCTGGCGGTGATCTGGCTGGTGCCGCGGCTGATCGATCAGCTCGCTGAGCTGATCGCTGCCCTGCCGGGCTGGCTGGCCCAGGGTGAGGTGTGGCTGGACAGCCTCGAGGGCTGGGCCCGCGCCCAGGGGATCCCCACCGACTTCGGTGAGCTCAGCAGCGACCTGCTGACCAGGCTCAGCAAGCTGGCCAGCCAGCTGAGTCAGCGGCTGTTGAGTCTGCTCGGCGCCACGGTGGGCCTCACGGTGAACACCGTGATCGTGCTGGTGCTGGCGGTGTTCCTGCTGCTGGGTGGAGAGCGCGTCGTCAGCGGCCTGGCCCTGTGGCTCCCCGGCGGAGTGCGGCCCCTGGTGGTGGACACCCTCAACCGCACCTTCCGGGGCTACTTCGCCGGCCAGGTGGTGCTGGCCCTGATCCTCAGCGGCCTGCAGATCCTGGTGTTCACCTTGCTGGGGATTCCCTACGGGGTGCTGTTCGCTGTGGTGATCGGCTTCACCACCCTGATTCCCTATGCCAGTGCCGTCACGATCCTGCTGGTGAGTGCCCTGCTGGCCCTGAGTGACCCGCGCACCGGCCTGGAGGTGCTCGCAGCGGCCATCAGCGTGGGGCAGGTGGTGGATCAGGTGATCCAGCCACGCCTGATGGGCAGCATCGTGGGCCTGCAGCCGGCCTGGCTGCTGATCAGCCTGCCGGTGGGGGCTCGGCTGGGCGGTCTGCTGGGGCTCGGGGAGCTGCTGGGGCTGCTCCTGGCCGTGCCCGTGGCCAGCTGCTGCAAGACCTTCCTGGATGCCAGCCTCCAGGCCCGCCTGAATCCTCCGCCGCCGGCGCCGCTCAACCCCTGAGCCCCGCTCTGGCCTGGATCAGCTGGCTGCCGGGATGACCCCATTGGCATCGAGGAAACTCAGCACCTGGGCCACGCAGCCCTCCAGCTCGGCATGGCCCGTGTCCACCCTCAGCTCCGGGGATTCGGGGGCTTCGTAGGGGCTGGAGATGCCGGTGAACTCCTTGATCACACCGGCGCGGGCCTTGGCGTAGAGGCCCTTGGTGTCGCGCTCCTCGCAGACGCTGAGGTCGGCGTCGCAGTGAATTTCGATGAAATCACCTGCGGGCACCAGGGCCCGCACCCGCTCGCGGTCGGCCTGGAACGGTGACACGAAGGCGGTGAGCACCACCACGCCGGCATCGAGGAAGAGCTTGGCCACCTCGCCGATCCGGCGGATGTTCTCCACCCGATCGGCGTCCGAGAAGCCGAGGTCGGTGCAGAGGCCATGGCGGATGTTGTCGCCATCGAGCACGTAGCAGGCCAGCCCCTGCTCAAACAGGGCAGAGTTCACCGCGTTGGCGAGGGTGCTCTTGCCTGAGCCGCTCAGCCCCGTGAACCAGAGGATGGCGCTGCGGTGGCCGCGCTGGTGGGCCCTGGACTCCCTGGTCACCGTGGAATGGTGCCACACGATGTTGGTCGACTTGCCCTGGTCGGTGAGGGCGCCGTAGGCGGGGTTGGGAGCGGGAGCAGCGGCCATCAGGAGCGCGAGGAGCAGGGGGTGTGGGGGGCATTGTTTCAGCTCTGCGCCCGGCCCTGGCGCGCAAGGGGCCGAGTTCGGGTCTGGGGGGCTGACCCCGAAGCCCTGGTCCGAGGCAAAGCGATGGCGCCATCCAGCCCAGCAGCCAAGCTGGGGAGGCTGTCGCCCCTGACCACCATGGCCGCAGACCTGCTGCTGGCACTGCTGCTGCCCACTGCCCTGCTGCTGGTCGCCACCATGTTGCTGTTGCAAAATGGCAGTCGGCTGCCGCACTGGCTGGAGCGGTTGCGCCGGCACCGCAGCCTGCTGTGGAACAGCGGCATCGGGCTGATCATCGGGCTCTCTGCCCTGCGCTGGCTGCTCGCGCGCTGACCCGATGGCTTCTCCCTGATCAGGTTTGGCATGGATGTCATGCCGCTCGCCGTTGTGATGAGTGGTGGAGCAACGGATCTGGCAGGTTTTGTACTCACCAGCTTTGCAACCTTCACTGCGGTTGCGCTCGCATCTCGCACGCGCCATGACGTTTGGTTCTGCAGGCTTGAAGCGAGCTTCCGGCAGGCCTAATTTCATGTCAAAGACTACACACGTGAGCCATGACTCCTAACCCCATCACCTGGTTCGAGCTCAATGTTTCCGACATGGAGCGCGCCAAGGCCTTCTACACGGCTGTGTTCCAGGTGGGCTTTGAAGACTTCTCCACGCCGGGGATGGCCTACTGGTGCTTCCCGATGCAGGACGACCAGGTGGGAGCAGGCGGAGCATTGATGCAGATGGAGGGTTGCGAGCCCGGCAAGGGCGGCACCATGGTGTACTTCACCTGTCAGGACTGTGCCGTCGAAGAGGGCAGGGTGGGGTCAGCAGGTGGCACGGTGTTGCGTCCCAAGATGGCGATCGGAGCGTTCGGTTTCATCTCGGTGGTGATCGACACCGAAGGCAATCCGATCGGGCTGCATTCCCTGGCCTGAGCGGTTGCTTCTGGGGCTCAGGCCTCCAGGCTGATCACCACATTGCCCCGTTTGTGGCCGCTGTCCACGTAACGGTGCGCCTCCGGGAGCTGCTCGAATGGATAGCAGCGGCCGACGACGGGCCGAAAGACCCCTGCCTCGGCCAGCTGCGCCAGCTGCTCCAGGTCGCCGGGCTTCACGCTGGCTGGCCCGGCGATCACATGCTTGTCCGTGGTGAGGGTCTGCCAGCCACTGAGCAGCAGGGCGGGAAGGCTTGCCACCAGCAGCAGCAGCCGCCCTCCGGGCCGCAGCGAGGCCTGGCAGCGGGAGAAGGAAGCCGTGCCCACGGCATCGAGGATCACGTCATAGGTCTGGCCGTTGCGGGCGAAGTCGTCGCAGCTGTAATCGATCACCTGGTGGGCCCCGAGAGAGCGCACCAGCTCCAGATTGGCGCTGCTGCACACGCCGGTGACCTCGGCCCCCAGGTGGCGGGCGAGCTGGATGGCGGCGCTGCCGACGCTCCCGGAAGCGCCATGGATCAACACCCGCTCGCCGCGTTTCAGGCCGGCCCGGCGCAGGAAATCCAGGGCCGTGGTGCCGCCGAAGGAGAGGGCGGCGGCCTCCTCAAAGCTGAGGCCGCTGGGCTTGCGAGCCACGCCGCCGTCCTCCGGCAGGCAGCGGTAGGCCGCGTGGCATCCCAGGGCGAGATCACTGAACGCGAACACCGCATCACCCACCTGGAAACGCGTCACGTCCTGGCCGATCGCCTCCACCACCCCCGCCAGCTCCGATCCCAGGATCGGTTGCCGGGGCCGCCTCAGCCCCGCCACCAATCGGATGATCAAGCCAAAACCGGCAGGTACCTCCAGGCTGCGCATGCGCCAGTCCCCGGAGGTGACCGTGGTGGCATGGCTCTTGATCAGCACCTCGTTGGCCCGGGGAACGGGCTGATCGATCTCCTCCAGCCGGAGGACATCGGCAGAGCCGTAGTGGTGATAGAGGAAGGCTTTCATGGCTTGGCTCAAGGGTTGGGGCGGCTTGGCACCTGAGTCGGCACGATCAGCACGCCGCTGCTTACCTCGCCATAGACGCGGCAGGGGCCACCCCTGGCCGCCTGATCGGCGGCAAGGGCGCAAAGGGCAGCATCGATCCAGTCGATGCTGGAGAACTGACCACAGGCCAATCCGCACAATTCCAGAAGGGCCCGCCGCTCCAAGCGCTTTCGCGACGCTGCCGCCGGCTCCAGGCCGAGGGACCGGTGCAGCTGGCAGGTGATCGCATGGGGAAAGGTTTCGAAGCAGCAGCGCTGGCCTGGGCTGGGCAGGCCGCTGGCCAGGGGATGGCTGGGCTCCAGGGCCCGGTAGAGGGCCTCGCCCCGCAGCATCCAGCCGTAGTAGTTGCTGGGGTGCTCCAGGGCCCGTTCGCGGCTGGGGCTGGCGAAGCACTGGATCCCCTCGGCCATCAGCTCCCGCTCGGCGGGCCGGGCGCGCCCATCGGTGCTCCAACGGCAGGGAGCATCCACGCCGATCACCCTGGCGCCGAGGCTGCGGCACCACTGGGCCAGCTCGGTGGCGTCGGATGTGGTGTGGAGGCCCTGCAGGCCGGCGCCCCGCAGGGCCACGGCATGGAAGCCCTTGCGCTCGCCGCCCACGTCGACCCCCACCACGCAGAGGCTGGGGGCTTCTGCTGAGGTCTGCTGTGGAACCGGGGCCGCCATGGCCCAAGACTGCCAGCGCCAGGGGGGTCCGCTGCCGCAGGCCCGTGTGTGCGGCGACACCGTGGAGCCGCCATCCAGGCAGCAGCCAGGGCGGAGGGCCCCGCCCAGCCTGAGTGGGCATGAGGCCTGCCCATGTTCAACCTTGATTCCACGCCACGTCCCGTGGTGCTCACCCCGCCGATCGACCTGCCCCCCTGGCCTGCCAGTGGGCCCTTCTGCAGCCTGGAAGCCGGCGCCTTTGCGCTCGAGTCGTTCACGATCCCGATCGCCGGCGAGCCGTCCCCAAGCTGGCTGGAGTTGCTGGGCCAGCGCTGAGGCCCCGGCACTGGCGGGCCACGAACGGGCTGGTCATGGCGCGCAACAGGGCGCTGTAGCTGGGGCGAAAGCCGATCTCCTCCCCCACGCTCAAGGGGCGATCGGCCTCCAGCACGAGGTGGTCGCTGCTGGCCCCCAGGATCGCCATGCCGGCGGGAGGCTCCAGCCCGGCCGGATCGGCATCCTGGTGGCCGAGGGCCACGAGGGCGCGCTGCTGCGGGCCACGGTCCGGGGGAAGGGGAGCGGGCTGGGCACAGCCCTCGGGGCTGAAGCTGGTGAGGCCGCGGCGGCCCCAGGCCCGGCTGGGCTTGGTCTTCACTTCGATCAGCTCGCCCACCAGACGGAAGGCATCGGTGTGGAGTCCGGGGATGGGGCGCCGCCCCAGGGGTTCGCGGCCCAGCAGCAGGGCCTCCCCCAGACGCAGATGGTTGATCCGGCCGGGATCACCGCCCCCGGCCAGCCAGGCAAGGTTGGCGGAGTTGCCCCCCGAGATCAGCTCCAGATGGATGTGGAAGCGGGCCTCCAGGGCCTCGGCCAGGGCCGAGAGTTCGGCCATGTTGGTGGCATCGGCAGCCACCCCGTGCTGGCAGCCCAGGTTGGCGCCGATCCCCACCAGTCTCAGCCAGGGCAGCCCCAGGGTGAGCGCCGCGATCCCCGCCAGGTCCTGGGGCAGGATCCCCTCGCGCAGATCGCCCAGCTCCACCAACAGCAGCACGCCGTGGCGTCGCCCCTGGCGCTCGGCCGCCGCCGCCAGGGCCTCCAGCACCACCGCTTCGCTGTTGCAGCTCACGCTGACCCCGGCCACCACCCGCTCCACCTGGCTGAGCATCGGCGTGCGCACAAGCAGCATCGGGGCGGTCACGCCGCTGCGCTCCAGGCGTTCGAGAGTGTCGAGGCGGGCGTCGCCGATCGAGCCCACCCCCGCCGCCAGCCAGGTGGCCACGATCTCCGGCAGCCCGAGCACGGCCTTGCCCACGGCCGTGATTGCGATTCCCTGGCGGGCCAGGCGCCTCACCATGGTGGCGGCATTGTGATGGAGGCGGCCGAGATCGATCTCGAGCCGCGGGGCGCTCACGCCAGCGCCGCCAGCGGTGCTCCCAGTTCCGGGAAGGCCCGGATCACCATCTGCACCAGCCGCCCGGGCGGGCAGGCCAGGGCATCGCTGACGGGAATGTGCAGCTCGGCCTCGTAGAGGGCGATGGCGGCGGGGAGTTCAGCCACGTCCATTCCCTCATGGTTGAGGGTCATGCCGATGACGCGGGTGGGGGCGAAGGCCTCGATCAGAGCGATCTCACTCTGGGGCGTGGGCATGGCCACCTGAGGAAAATCACAGCGCTGGCGGCGCATCGGCGCGTGCTGCAGGATCACGGCCTGGGGCTGGCTGCCGCGCAGGATGAACGTGGAGGAGAGGTAGGCGGGATGGCTGAGGGCACCCTGGCCCTCGATCACGATCACCTGGGGCCGCTCGGTATCAAACGCCTGCACCACCGCGGCCTCCACCTCGCCGGAGCAGAACTGGGAGGGAATCGCATCGAGCGGCAGCCCGTAGCGCCCGCCCTGGATCATGCCGGTCTGGCCCGTGGACACCAGCACGGCGTGGATGCCGTGGTCGTTGAGGGCCTGCACCAGCACGGTGGCGGTGGTGCGCTTGCCGATGGCGCCGTCGGTGCCGAGCACGGCGATGCGCCGGCAGTTGGCCCTGGCGATCGTGCCGCTGAACAGGCGCAGATCCTTGAGGGCCGGCGGGCGCCGCACGTCCTCGATCGTCACCTGGTGGCGCTTGGCGGTGGCGGCGAACTCGGCGTCATCCCCGAGGAACTCGCGCATGCCACTCACCAGGCTGAGGCCGGCGCGCAGGGCGCCCAGCAGCACGAGGCGGTCGACCGGGCTGAACAGGCCATCGGCGGGGGCCATGCCGTAGATCAGGGCCTGCGGGGGTGCCCCGCCCAGGGCAAAGGCGGCCGCCAGGTCTGCCACCACGGGCACGCCATTGGCCACTCCATCGAGCTGCTCGCCGGCATCGCGGCCCGTGAGCAGGCTGTCGATCACCGCCACGATCCTGAAGCGTTCGCTGTGCCGCATCAGGCCGTGGGCCGTTTTGCCATCGGCCAGGCCGAACTGCCCTTCGCAGTAGATCACCGCTGGGATGCCGGCGGCTGGGGAGGCTGAAGCGACGACCCTGGGGATCGATGGAGCGTCCTGCACCATCGGTCCACGCAGGGCCCTGAAAGAAGAGACCACGGGGTTGATTCGGTTCTGAAGACTCAGGGGAGACGACCGAATGGTCTGCCGATCGCCAGAACCGGGCAGGGATACCAGTGGCCCCGCCAAGCGGGAATGTATATCTCGATACTAACTGTTCCGGGCAACCGCGGTGGCCTGGCCCCTGCCTGCCGGTCAGGCGCGCAGCATCGGCAGAACCGAGGAGCGCATCACCTCCACCAGTTCCCAGAGCACAAAGGCCCACACAAACCACATGGCATCGCCGATGCCGCGCAGCACCTTGGTGGTATCCACCTCAATGGTCCTGGGGGAGTGATAGAGCTTGAAGCTGGGAATCCAGCGGGGCACCTGATTCAGGTAGGCGCTGTAGTTCTTGCCGAACGCCGAGAGCAGAAAACGCTCTTCACTGCGGATCACGAAGTGGTAGTAGGCGATGAAGCCAAGCCCCAGCACAGCCGCCAACAGAGGGTTTTCCACGGCCAGTCCGAAGCCCACGGCCCCCAGCAGGCTGAACACGTAGAGCGGGTTGCGGACGACGGAGTAGGGACCTTCCCGCACCACCTGTTCATTCTTGCGGCCGGCCACGAACAGCAGACACCAGAGCCTGCCGAAGGCGGCCGTGGCCAACAGAATCAAGCCCACCGCCTCCCCCAGTTCCAGCGCCCAGCCGGGCAGCAGCGGCGGGGGGGCCGCCACCAGCAGATACAGCACCACCAGGGCAGCCACCACCCTGCTCCAGACCATGCGATGGACGGTGGAAAAGGCCTGGTTCGCCATCAGCAGCTCGGAGCGACAAAGCTACAGACCGTAAGTCTGGATCCAAAGGCCCGCCGCGAATCCGGGCCGCCCGTAGGCGTGGACCATCCAGTCGTGGGGCTGGGCGGTAGTTGTTCTGACTGTCTGCCGATCTCCTTGTGTCTCTCTCCCCACGCCCTGCCCTGCTGCTCAGCCTCGCCCTGGCGCTCGGGGGGGCGGGCTGCGCCACTGCTTCCCAGAAGGAGGCCGCCGCTCCAGTGGCGGCCACTCCCGAGGCCGCCTTTGTGGCGGCCATGCCCGGCAAGCCCGCCAAGCCGCTCCACAGCGGATCGTTCCTCGAGGCTGAAAAACCGGTGGAGGGCGGTTTCAGCATCCGCCGGGAGGGCCAGCGCACCCTGCTGATGCTCAGCGAGGACTTCAGCACCAGCCGCACGGCGCCCGATCTCAAGGTGACCTTCGGCCGGGCCGCCAACCCGCTCTCGAACAGCAGGCCTCCGGCCTACCCGCTCGAGGAGGGCACCTACACCGTGATCGCGCCCCTGCGGGCCGTCTCCGGAGCCCAGACCTATGAACTCCCGGCCGACTTCGATCTGGCGGATTATGGCTCCCTGATCATCTGGTGCCAGCAGTTCAACGCCACCATGGCCTGGTCCCCCCTGAATCCGTAGAGGGCTGCCCGCGGGCCTCAGGCCGTTCCCAGCGGGCAGGGGCGGGTGCGATCAAAGGCCGACCAATCGATGTGGTGCAGGTCGCCCCCGTCCTCCACCTGCTCCACCTCCACCATGTCGATGAAGCAGAGGCCCAGCCCGATCCGGCTCATGGGCCAGCTGTAGCGGCTGTGAATCGACCGTTCGATCGTCTCGTCGACGCCGCTGAAGGCCACCACCAGCTCGGCGCGCCGACGGGCCAGCTCCGCCGGCGTGAGTCCGTGCAGCGGGCTGGTGGCATCGATGCGGTGCTGGGCCGTCCACACCAGCAGGAAGGAGACGCCCTGGTCGCGCTCCAGCGGCAACGGCAGCAGCCGCCGCATCCGGTGACCTTCCTGGCTGATCTCATCCACCGAGAGGAAGGCCCGCACCCGCGCCTCGAGGATGTTGTTGCCGCGCTCGTTGGCCAGGCGGAAGCTGAGGGTGGGAAGGCCGTTGTAGCGGTGCACCACGGCCAGCTTCGAAAAGCGGATGCGGGCGGTGCTGCGGGAGAAGCGGGCAAACACCAGGCCGGTGCTGAGCGCAATGAACAGCACGCCGCTGAACGATTCCGCCACCACCAGCAGGTTCACGTAGAGGCTCAGCGGATGGAGGGCGCCATAGCCGATCGAGCCCAGGGTCTGCACACTGAAGAAGAAGGCCTCAGCAAAGCTGGCGCGGCCTGCGGCCGTCCCGGCCAGGCCAGCCGGGTCGGCGAGGTAGAGGCTGGCGAACAGCAGGTTGATCGCCAGGTACACCAGGGCCAGCAGGCCCAGAAACAGGGGCCAGGAGAGCGAGAGCGCCAGCAGATAGGGCTCCCGCCAGTGGCGCCACCAGCGCTGGCTCTCCTGGGCTGTGAGCAGGCCGTGCTTCCGCCGCAGGTGCTGGACCCTGGCCATCGGTGGCGCCGCCCTGGGACTTGGAATCGACCACATCGTTAGCATCCCCCCCTTTGAGCCGCCAGTGGCCGCAGCCATGGGCACCCAGTGGCAGAACTTTCTCCAGAACCTTGGCGAGTGGCACGGTAGCTTCGCCGACCTCGACGCCCACGGGGCGTTGCTGCACTCCACAGCCTCGATCCTGAGCCTCGAGAGCCATGAAGGGGGTGCCTGCGTGCAGTTCCGCCTGCGCCGCTTCGCAGGCGGCGACACCAGCGGGCCTCCCAGCTCCGACCACCAGCAGGAGTACCGCTCCCTGGGCAAGCAGGTGACCTTCTTCGACAACGGCAGCTTTTCCAAGGGATCGCTGCAGATCGCCCCGTCGACCCGCTCCGGCGCCGAGTTCGGCTTCGTGGGCCCGGATCGCCGCTGGCGGCTGGTGCAGCTGCACGGTGAGTCGGGGGTCTTCGAGTCGCTGGTGCTGATCCGCGAGACCCGGGCCGGCAGCAACGCCGGCGAGCTCCCTCCGCTCAGCCCGGAGCATCTGATCGGCACCTGGCAGGGCCAGGCCGCCACGGTGGAGGCCGACTGGCCGGTGCCCAGCACGGTGCCCTGCACCACCCGCATCGAACACCTGCCGGGCGATGGCCTCCGCATCAGCACCGATCTCGGCGGCGAGCTGGTCAGTCTGGAAGGCACCGTGCAGGGCAGCGCGGTGGCGATTGAGGCGCCGGCGCCGCAGCGCCTCCATCTCCTGCCCGATGGCGGCTTCAGCCGGGTGCCGCTGCAGGTGAGCCATCGCCAGTCCTTCGAGGTCGAGGCCGGCTGGCTCTCCTCTCCCACGCAGCGTCAGCGCCTGATCCGCCGCTACGACGCCCGCGGGGCCTGGCTGTCCTCCACCCACCTGGTCGAAACCAAGCTGGCCTAGCGCCGCCGCCCCCCGGAGCTCCCGGAGCTAGCCCCCAGCCTGCTTGGGCCGGTAGCCGGCCGCTGCCAGGGCCGCGAGGGCCGTGGCCACCTGGTCGCCCTGCAGTTCGATCACGCCGGCTTTGGCGCTGCCGCCCGTGCCCGCGGCGGCCTTGAGCTGCTTCAGCAGGGCCTTGAGTTCGGCCTCCGGTGCCTCCAGCCCGCTGATGGCGGTCACCAGCTTGCCGCCCTTGCCGGCCTTGGTGCGCTGCACCCGCACCCGCTGCTGGGCCCTGGGGGTGGGGGCCGCGGTCGGGCGCTCCAGGCTGGCCGGCCGCTCGAGGCTCTCGAACTCCTGCCAGCTGCCCTTGCTGCCCATCGCCTCCTCCCGCTGAATCCCTTCAGTCCGGCACTGCAGCCGGTGGCCCCCATCCTCCCGCAGCCTGGGCTGGTTCGGGCTGCCTTCCTGCCTACGCTGAGCTCATTGATCCGTTCCGGTGGCCCCAGCGTGACCAGCACCGTCCCCCCAGCCCCGGCGCCCTCCCTGGTGCCCGCCGTGCGCCCCGACCCGGCGGGCCGCTTCGGCCGCTTCGGCGGCCAGTACGTGCCGGAAACCCTGATGCCGGCCCTGGCGGAGCTGGAGGCCGCCGCCGCCGAGGCCTGGGCCGATCCCGCCTTCACCGGCCGTCTCAATCACCTGCTGCGCACCTACGTGGGCCGGCCGACCCCGCTGTATGAGGCCGAGCGGCTCACGGCCCATTACGCCCGCCCCGAGGGCGGTCCCCGCCTGTGGCTGAAGCGCGAGGACCTCAACCACACCGGCGCCCACAAGATCAACAACGCCCTCGGCCAGGCCCTGCTGGCCCTGCGCATGGGCAAGCAGCGGGTGATCGCCGAGACCGGCGCCGGTCAGCACGGCGTGGCCACCGCCACCGTGTGCGCCCGCTTCGGCCTCGAGTGCGTCGTGTACATGGGCGCCGAGGACATGCGCCGCCAGGCCCTCAACGTGTTCCGCATGCGCCTGCTGGGCGCCACGGTGCAGCCGGTCACCGCCGGCAGCGCCACCCTCAAGGACGCCACCAGCGAGGCCATCCGCGACTGGGTGACCAACGTGGAGAGCACCCACTACATCCTCGGCTCGGTGGCGGGCCCCCATCCCTATCCGATGCTGGTGCGCGACTTCCACGCCTGCATCGGCAAGGAGGCCAAGGCCCAGTGCCAGGAGGCCTTCGGGCGGTTGCCGGATGTGCTGGTGGCCTGTGTGGGCGGCGGCTCCAACGCCATGGGCCTGTTCCATCCCTTCGTGCAGGACACCGCCGTGCGCCTGATCGGTGTGGAGGCGGCCGGCGAGGGCGTGGCCAGCGGCCGCCACGCCGCCACCATCACCGAGGGCCGCATCGGCGTGCTGCACGGCGCCATGAGCCTGCTGCTCCAGGACGCCGAGGGCCAGGTGCAGGAGGCCCATTCGATCAGTGCCGGCCTCGACTACCCCGGCGTCGGCCCCGAGCACAGCTACCTGCGCGAGATCGGCCGGGCCGACTACCTCGCCGTCACCGACGACGACGCGCTCACGGCCCTGCGGCTGGTGAGCGAGCTGGAGGGGATCATCCCGGCCCTGGAAACCGCCCACGCCTTCGCGGCCCTCGACGCCCTCTGCCCCACCCTGGCGCCCGGCACCGAGGTGGTGCTCAACCTCTCCGGCCGCGGCGACAAGGATGTGAACACCGTGGCCGACCGGCTGGGCGATCAGCTGCGGGGCTGAGACCGCTGGCCGGCTGCCGGACCTGGCGGCTGGCTACAGCGGATGTTCTTCCCAGGCGAAGCGCGGCAGCCGCTGCAGGCCCTCCTGCATGCAGCCGGCCCACACCTCCATGGAGCGGCTGATCTCGGGGGCTCCCTTCTTGAGCTTGATGCGCCGCGAGATGCGCAGCTCATTGGCGGGCATCAGCGCCAGCTCGAAGGGCGGCCCCACCGAGAGGTTCGAGCGGCGCGTGATCACCTGGGAGATCAGGCAGAGCCGGGCGGCGTCCTCGAGCGAAAGGCCGCAGTGGCCGACGAAGTCGAGGGGCGGCTTGCCGTATTTGCTCTCGCCGATCTGCAGGAACGGCGTTTCGCGCGTGGCCATCACCGCATTGCCCTGGGGGTAGATCAGATAGAGGCCATGGCGGTCCCCCTCGATCTGGCCGCCCAGGATGAAGGTGGCCTCGGCGCTGGCGCCTGACTGGTGCAGCGACGCCTTGTGGCGGTCCTGCACCGCCACGCTGGTACGCCCCACGTAGTCGGCCACCTCAAAGAGGTAGCGGGCCGTGAGCAGATTCGGGCCAGGAGCGCTGGGCTCGGGCGGGCTGTCCTGAGCCTCCTGGCTGGGGGCCTCGCAGCGCTGCACCGCGGCGTCAGGGGGCTGGCCGGCCTCCTGCACCTTCGCTGTGGGCAGCCCCTGGCTGGCGGCCTCCAGCCCGGCGAACACCCTGGTCTGCGGGGGCGGATCGCCCGCCTCGCCGCTGAGCCCCAGTCCGCTGCCCACAGGCATCCCCGGCTGGGTGGCACCGATCGGTCCTACCCCCTGGTCCCTCAGTTCCCGCTGAATCTGGTTCAGCACGGCCTGGGTGGTGGCCAGGTTGCCAGCGGCCAGCAGCACGAACAGCCGGTCCGGTGCCGGTTGGAACACGTGCATCTTGCTGTAGGTCGAGATGTAATCGACCCCGGCATTGGTGCGGCAGTCCGAGGCGAACACCAGCCCGGAATCCAGCAGAAAGGCCACGCAATAGGTCATGCCTGCACCCCGAACGGGCGGGCGGAAGCCTCAACGCTCTGCCGGTGTGGGGTCTGCCGGTGTGCGTTGTGGCCAGCGGCAGGGGCGGGGTCCATGGAATCGGGCGCTGGGGGTGAGGGGCTCAGCTGCTGCTCTTCTTCAGCTTGGCAGCCCGCAAGCCGATCAGCTCAGCAGCCGCGTCAGCGTGGCGGCCACGGACTGCACGGCGGCCCGGGCCGTGGCGTAGGCCATGCGCATCGGCCCCACCAGGGCCACATGGCCGCGGGCCCCGTCCAGGCTGCTGTAGCCGGCCTGCACCACGGCGCAGGCCTTCAGGGCGCCATGGGGATGCTCCTGGCCGATCCAGATGGCGTCGGCCGGGGGACCCAGCAGCTCGTGGGGGGTGGCCTCCACCAGCTGCAGCAGGGGCCGCAGGGAGGCGGTCTGGCTGAACTCGGGCTGGGCCAGCAGCCCCCCCATGCCGCTGGCCACGGCACTGGCGCCCGGCGCTGCCAGGGGCTGCTGCTGGTCGAGCGCCTGGCGCAGCAGGTGGCCGCTGCTGCGCAGCTCCTGCGGCAACTGTTGCCACGGAATCGGCTGCTCGGGGTGGGCCCGCAACTGCCGGTTGGTCCAGTCCTCCAGCCGCGCCAGCTCGGCAGTGGCCTTAGGAGGCAGGCGCAGGTTGAGGCTGCCGCCGGCCACCGAGCCGCTCACCAGAAACACGATCAGCCGGTCGCCGCTGGCCACCAGCCTCAGTTCCTGAAGCCGCTGCTGCGTCTTGATCGGGCGGGTGATCAGGCTCAGCAGGCCGGTGAGGTCCGCCAGGCGCCGCCCGAGGTGCACGAGCAGATCGTCGAGGGCCGTCCAGTGCAGGCTGAGGCCGGCGAGCTCCCGGTCCAGCTGCTGGGCCGCGGCCCCCGGCGCCGGCAGCAGCCGGTCCACATACTCTCTGTAGCCCAGCTGGCTGGGGATGCGGCCGGCCGAGGTGTGGGGCTGGGTCAGCAGACCCCGCTGCTCCAGCACGCCCATGGCCGAGCGCACCGTGGCGGAGCTGGCCGGCAGGGCGAAGCGCCGCACCAGGGTCTGGCTGCCCACCGGTTCCACGGTGTCCACGTAGTGGCGCACGGCCAGGCGCAGCACCTCCTGCTGACGGGGAGAGAGGTTCTGCGCCAAGACGAGCCCCCGATCCGGAGTGGCTGGATGGTAGGGAGAGCCGGCTGGATTGCGCCGTCGCCGTGGGCTCTCGGTAACGCAGGCCTGGGTAGAGCTCAGTGGCGCGGTGTTCAGTAGCGCGGTATGGAGGGATCCACCTGGGTGCTCCAGGCATCGATGCCGCCCACCAGATTCCACACGACGTCGTAACCGTGTTCCTGCATCAGCCAGCAGCCGAACTGCCAGCTGCGCACCCCCGCGTGGCAGAGCACCGCCACCGGGGCGTCGCGCTGCAGCCGGGTGGGCAGCTCGCCCAGCCACTCCTGGGAGCGGCTGAGGGGCAGATGGATCACTGGCAGGGGCAGTCGGGCCAGCTCCAGCTCCTCGCTCTCGCGCACATCGACCAGCTGGATGGCCTCTCCGGCGGCCAGGCGCTGCTGCAGGTCGCGGGCCTTGATGCTGATCGGCGTGTCCACGGGCTGGTGTTCGGTGCAGGATGGGCGCATCCTGCTGCGTCTGCATGACGGCCTGCCTGGACGCATGAAAGCCCGTCCCTTCCTGGCGGTGGTGCTGGCGGTTGCCCTGCTGTTGCTGGGCTCGGCGGCTGGCGCGGGCTGGCTGCTCTGGCAGCTCTCGCCCCTGCAGCTCCAGGTGCGCACTCTGGTGGTGCCCGGCTCAGCCCGCTTCGTGCCGCGCACAGCCGCCCTGGGGCTGTTCCTGCTGAGCGATCCCCAGCAGCCCGTCGACTACGCCCGCGCCCAGGCGCCGATCCGCCAGCGCCGCCAGGCCGCCGAGGCCGTGGCTCGCCTGCGCGATGGGGCCTTCGCGGCCGCCGGCCTCGACTACCAGGGCGAACTGGCCGGCTGGCTCGGCGCCGAAACCGGACTGGCCCTGGTGGCGAGCCAACCCGGTCAGCCCCCCGACGGCTGGCTGCTGGCTCTGCACAGCCGCGATGGTGACGGTGCCCGCCGTTTCCTGCAGCGCTTCTGGCAGACCCGCAGTCTGGCTGGCACGGATCTGCAGGTGTCGAGTTACCGCGGCATGGGGATGATCAGTGGCCGGGGCGCTCTGCTGGGCAGCCAGCCCGTGCCGATCGCCACGGCGCTGATCGACGACGACCTCGTGCTGCTGGCCTCCGGGCGGGGCGTGCTGGAGCAGGCCCTCGACGTGTCCCAGATCGACGAACTCAACCTGGCCGCCGATCCCTCCTTCCGCCAGGCCGTGCAGCGCCTGGGGCAGGGGACCCTGCTCCTGCAGCTCCGGCCGGCGGGCCTGGAAGCGTGGCTGGGTCTGCCGGCCGCCGGGGGCGCAGCCAGGTCCGCCGCCCTGCCGCTGCAATCGGGGACGCTGGCCCTGCGCCCCAGCGGTCGGCGGCTGGAGCTGGAGGCCCTGCTGGCGCTGACCCCCGAACCATCGCCCCAGCGCGATCTGCAGGTCTCTCCCCAGGTTGACCAGGCAGAACCCATAGAACTTGCATTCCGTACAGATCCCCCACCACCTGCCGATCCCGCGAAGCCGGTTCCCGCCCAAGCCCCAGCCCAGACCGCCTGGACCTCCCGCCTCGATCCGGCCCGAGCCGCTGCACTGATGGCAGGGCTGCGGGGCGACCCCGACAGTTTGGCCCTGCTCCAGGATCCGGCCCATTGGCCCGAAACCTGGAACCAGCTGTTGCAACAACTGCTGCAGCAGCCTGACGGGGGACCCCTGCCGGGTGCGGTGCTGGCGGCCGATGCGGGCCCGCTGCTCTGGAGCCAGGGACCCGAGGGCTGGATGCTGGCCACCCCGGCCGATCAGCCTGAACCGGCAGCGCTGCAGCCTGCCCTGGATCAGCTGGGGTTGATCACCGCCACGCTGCAGCGCCCGGATGGGGGCAGCCAGCAGGTGTGGACCAGGCTCGACGCTCAGGAGGGGGCTGGGCGCCAGCGCCGCAACGGCCCCCAGCTCAGCGTCAGCCTGGCGGGAGCGCGGGAGGTGGAGGCGGGCCAGGCGTGGTGGGGGCAGACCCTGGCCGTGCTGGAGCAGCGGCGCCAGGCAGGGCCCGTTCCCCGGGATCGCTTGCGGGCGTTGGACGCCCTGGACCTGCCCGAAGCGCCCCTGCAGTGGGCCAGCGGCCCAGAAACCGCCAGGGCCCGGTTGCGCCGCTGGCCGACCTGGCGGCTGCTCACCAGCCTCGCCGGCCAACCCCTCGATGCTGCCGTGGAAGGCTTGGCCTTGGGGCTGGAGCCGGAACCCGGCGATGGCCTGCATCTCAGGCTGGATCTTGATTTTGGCTGAGCTGCTGCTGCTCCGCCACGGCATCGCCGAGGAGCGCTGCCCCGGCCGGGACGATGCGCTGCGCCAGCTCACCCCCGAGGGGCGGCGCCGCACCCGGGAGGTGGTGGAGCGGCTCAGCCGCCTCGGCCTGGGGGCAGACCGGCTCATCACCAGCCCCTTGGCCCGGGCCCGCCAGACTGCCGAGATCGCCCTCGCCGCTGGTCTGGCACCCGGCCTGGAGGAAAGCGAGGCGCTGGCTCCGGGCGGAAGGACGCTGGCGTTGCTGCTGGCCCGGCTGCAGACTGCGGCAGTGGCCCAGCGGTGGATGCTGGTGGGCCACGAGCCCGATCTCGGCGGCCTGGCCGCCCACCTGATCGGAGCGGCCAGTGGCAGCATTGCCCTCAAGAAGGCCGGCTTGGCGCTGTTGTGCAGCTCCGAGGCCCTGGCGCCGGGCTGCTGGCAACTGCGGCTGCTGATTGCCCCGCGCCAGCTGCTGTGCGAGCGGGCACCGCGCGGGGCCAGCCCCCAGCCGTAGGTTCTGGCCCATTGGACCTCGAGGCATGGCAGAGCGCGTCACCACCCACCCACCCGCCGGCGTCACCGACCAGCCGGGCCCACCGCCGTTTCGCCCTGGTCTTGAGGGGGTGCCCGCCACCCAGTCGGCCATCTGCGACATCGACGGCCAGCGCGGGCTGCTCACCTACCGGGGCTTCAACGCCGGGACCCTGGTGGCCAACAGCTCCTTTCTGGAAACCACCTACCTGCTGATCTGGGGGGAGTTGCCCACCGCCGAAGGCCTGCGCCAGTTCGAGCAGGAGGTGCAGATGCACCGCCGGGTGAGCTTCCGCATCCGCGACATGATGAAGTGCTTCCCGGCCACCGGCCACCCGATGGATGCGTTGCAGAGCAGCGCGGCCTCCCTGGGCCTCTTCTATTCGCGGCGCGCCCTCGACAACCCCGAGTACATCGCCGAGGCGGTGGTGCGGCTGATCGCCAAGATCCCCACGATGGTGGCGGCGTTCCAGCTGATCCGCAAAGGCCAGGACCCGATCCAGCCCCGCGACGACCTCGCCTTTGCCTCCAACATCCTCTACATGCTCATGGAGCGGGAGCCTGACCCCCTGGCGGCCCGCATCTTCGATGCCTGCCTGATCCTGCACGCCGAGCACAGCCTCAACGCCAGCACCTTCAGCGCCCGGGTGACGGCCAGCACCCTCACCGATCCCTATGCCGTGGTGGCCTCGGCGGTGGGCACCCTGGCCGGCCCCCTGCACGGCGGCGCCAACGAGGACGTGCTGGCCATGCTGGAAGCGATCGGCAGCGAGGAACAGGTTGGTCCCTGGCTCGACCGGGCCATTGCCGAGAAGCAGAAGATCATGGGCTTCGGTCACCGCGAATACAAGGTCAAGGATCCCCGCGCCGTGATCCTGCAGGGGCTGGCCGAACAGCTGTTCGACCGCTTCGGCCACGATCCCCTCTACGACCTGGCCCGCAAGGTGGAGGAGGAGGCCAGCTCCCGGCTCGGCCCCAAGGGCATCTACCCCAATGTGGACTTCTATTCCGGCCTCGTCTACCGCAAGCTCGGCATCCCCCGCGATCTGTTCACCCCCGTGTTCGCCATTGCCCGCACGGCTGGATGGCTGGCCCACTGGAAGGAGCAGCTTGGTGCAAACCGCATCTTCCGACCGTCGCAGATTTACACCGGGGCTGCACCACGTGAGTGGATCCCCCTGGAAGCCCGCTAAGTTGCTGCGATCTGAGACGCCGTCATGCTGAGCCCCTCAGGTTCAGGTCTGGCAGCGGTGCTGGGGCTCGTCCCGGCCGCCGCCCTCCCACCTGACCCAGGCCTCGACCTCGAAGCCAGTTTTGTTGCTCTGCTCCAGGGCCTCGGACTCAGTCCAGGCGCGGCCCGTCTGCTCTGGCTGCCCCTACCCATGCTGCTGGTGCTGGTCGCCGCAGTGGTTGGGGTGCTGGTGAACGTGTGGCTGGAGCGCAAGATCTCCGCCGCTGTGCAGCAGCGGATCGGTCCCGAATACGCAGGCGCCCTGGGGGTGCTGCAGCCCATGGCTGATGGCCTCAAGCTGCTGTTCAAGGAGGACATCATTCCCGCCCGGGCCGACGGCCTGCTGTTCACCCTCGGCCCGGTGCTGGTGCTGATCCCGGTGATCCTCAGCTGGCTGGTGGTGCCCTTCGGGGAGCATCTGGTGATCAGCAATGTGGGTATCGGCATCTTCCTCTGGATTGCCCTGAGCTCGATCCAGCCCATCGGCCTGCTGATGAGTGGCTACGCCTCCAACAACAAGTACTCGCTGCTGGGTGGTCTGCGGGCGGCCGCCCAGTCGATCAGCTACGAGATTCCGCTGGCTCTGGCCGTGCTGGCCGTGGTGATGATGAGCAACTCGCTCAGCACCGTGGACATCGTGGCTCAGCAGAACGGGGCCGGCATCCTCAGCTGGAACATCTGGCGCCAGCCCGTGGGCTTTGTGATCTTCTGGATCTGCGTGCTGGCCGAATGCGAGCGCCTTCCCTTCGATCTCCCCGAGGCCGAGGAGGAACTGGTGGCCGGCTACCAGACCGAGTACGCCGGTATGAAGTTTGCCCTTTTCTATCTGGGCAGCTACATCAATCTGGTGCTCTCTGCCCTGCTGGTCTCGGTGCTGTATCTGGGGGGCTGGGGCTTCCCGCTGCCGGTGGAATGGCTGGCGGGCTGGCTGGGTCAGCCCATTGATGCTCCGCTGGTGCAGGTGATCACGGGGTCCGTGGGCATCGTGATGACCGTATTGAAGGCCTACCTGCTGGTGTTCCTGGCGATCCTTCTGCGCTGGACCACACCTCGGGTGCGAATCGACCAACTCCTTGATCTGGGCTGGAAGTTCCTGCTGCCGATCGCCCTGGTCAATCTGCTGGTCACCGCTGGCCTCAAGCTTGCTTTCCCGGCCGTCTTCGGCGGCTGAACCTTCAGCTTCGGCTCTCCTGAGTCATCATGGTCTGGCTTCGCTCAGACCAGCACCGTCTTCCCATCCCCTTCACATCATGTTCGGGTTTCTCAAAAAAGTCGGCGATTACAGCCGCGACGCGGTGGGTGCCGCCCAATACATGACTCAGGGGCTGGCGGTCACCTTTGACCACCTGCGCAGGCGGCCCGTCACGGTTCAGTATCCCTACGAAAAGCTGATTCCTTCGGAGCGCTATCGCGGCCGTATCCATTTCGAGTTTGATAAGTGTATCGCCTGCGAAGTGTGCGTGCGGGTATGTCCGATCAATCTGCCTGTAGTGGATTGGACGATGAACAAAGCCACCAAGAAAAAAGAGCTCAGTAACTACTCAATTGATTTCGGAGTTTGCATCTTCTGTGGCAACTGTGTGGAGTACTGCCCTACCAACTGCCTCTCGATGACAGAGGAATACGAGCTCTCCGCCTTCGATCGCCACAGCCTCAACTACGACAACGTGGCGCTTGGACGCCTGCCCACCAGCGTGACCAGTGATCCCGCTGTCGTGGCCCTGCGGGAACTCGCCTACCTGCCCAAGGGGGTGATGGACCCCCATGGAGTTCCCGACACCACGCCTCGAGTGGGGCAGCTGCCTGAGCAGGTGCTCGCCTCGATGCCGGCCTCAGCCCAGACCTCCAAGGACCAGTCCGCTTCCAAGGGTGACAGCTGATGACCATTGCCTCCACCACCCAGTTCATCTGCTTTGCCATCCTCTCCACCACGCTGGTGGCTGGAACCCTGGGCGTTGTGCTGCTGCCCAACATCGTCTATTCCGCCTTCCTGCTGGCCGGGGTTTTTCTCTCGGTTGCCGGCCTCTACCTCATGCTCAACGCCAGCTTCGTGGCTGCGGCCCAGGTGCTGGTGTACGTGGGGGCCGTGAACGTGTTGATCCTGTTCGCGATCATGCTGGTCAACAAGCGGGAGGACCTCTCCGTGATCAAGGGTCTGGCCCTGCGCCGGGGTCTGTCTGGTCTGGTCTGCGGCGGGTTGTTTGCCCTCCTCTTCCGCGTGGCCGTCACCACCCCCTGGAACCTGCCTGGCCCGATGCCGATCGGGGAGGAGGCCACCATTCGCATCGGTGAACATCTTTTCTCCGACTATTTGCTGCCCTTCGAGCTCGCCTCCGTGCTGCTGCTGATGGCCATGATCGGTGCCATTGTTCTGGCCCGGCGCGATGTCTTCAGTTCGGACATCGGCACGGGCGAGGCCGCCGATCAGGAGCTGATCGAGCAGTCCCGTTATCCCCTGCTGCTCGACAAGCCGTCTTCCTGACCTGGATTGGTGGACCCTCTGATGCCGCCCTTAAGGCTGCCTTGATTCACCCTCCGTTCCGCCTTACCTCCGCACCCTCCGTCACCACCAGCCCACCATGGAGTCCAGTCTTTCCGCCACCATTCCTCTCCAGGCCTACCTGGTGCTGGCGGCTCTGCTGTTCTGCGCCGGCGTCTGGGGGCTCATCAACAGCCGCAATGCGGTGCGGGTGCTGATGAGTATTGAGCTGATGCTCAATGCCGTGAACATCAACCTGATGGCCTTCTCCAGCTATCTCGATGGTCAGCTGATCCGCGGCCAGGTGTTTGCGATCTTCGTGATCACCGTGGCCGCTGCAGAGGCAGCGGTGGGTCTGGCGATCCTGCTCTCTCTGTATCGCAACCGCGAAACCGTGGACATGGAGCGGTTCAATCTGCTGCGCTGGTGATCCCTGAGCTCTCCCCATGCGGCTCGATCGCATCTGGCTGATCGCCAGGGCCGGCAGCCAGGCCGCCCAGCGCCAGGCCCAGCGCTGTGCCCTTGACCTGCGCAGCCAGGGAGCCACTGTGACCATGGCCACCAGTGGCCCTGTCAACAACCCCTTCCCGGGACTGCTGGCCACGCAGCCTGAGCTGCCGGATCTGGCCATCGTGCTGGGGGGTGATGGCACGGTGCTGGGAGCCGCTCGCCACCTGGCTCCGCTGTCCATCCCGATCCTCTGCTTCAACGTGGGCGGCCACCTGGGCTTTCTCACCCACAACCGCAACCTGCTGCGGCTCGATGGCGAGGCCCCCCGCCGCGGCACTCCCTCCGACGACCCCCGCAGCCTCTGGGGCATCCTGCGCGAAGACGCCTTCGCAGTGGAGCAGCGCATGATGCTGGAGGCCCACATCGATCGCGGCGATGGGGTGGAGGCCGCTGCGGAGCTGACCCACCTCGCCCTCAATGATGTCTATTTCCGACCGGGCCTCGATGAACGCTCGCCCACCTGCGTGCTGGAGCTGGAGATCGATGGCGAGGTGGTGGATCAGTTCCGTGGCGATGGGCTGATCATCGCCACCCCCACCGGATCCACCGGCTACGCCATGGCGGCCGGTGGGCCGATCCTGCACCCAGGCATCGAGGCGATCGTGGTCACGCCGATCTGCCCGATCAGTCTCTCCAGCCGCGCCCTCGTGGTGCCCCCCCGGGCCCAGCTCTCGGTGTGGCCCCTGGGAGAGTCCAACCGCCGGGTCAACCTCTGGCAGGACGGAGCCCAGGCCACCACCCTCGAGCCGGGGGACCGGGCCCTGGTGCAGCGCTCGGGCCATCCGGCGCTGCTGCTGGTGCTCGAGCGCAGCCCGTCCTATTACCGCACCCTCACCCACAAGCTGCACTGGGCCGGCAGCCTGATTGCCGGCGAACCCTCCCACAACTGACCCGAGCCATGGCCCTGGAGATTGAGCGTCGGTTCCTGGTGCACGGTGACCAGTGGCGTCAGCACATCGCCGGGCGGGCCCATCTGTTGCAGGGCTACCTGGTAAGCGGCACCGGTGGGCTCACCTTGCGGGTGCGCTCCAGCAGGGCGGAGGCTCCGGCGGGGGCGGAGGCTGCCGCAGAGCCGGGGGCTGACGAGGCCTGGCTGACCCTCAAGGCTCCTGTGATGGCCGGCGAGGCTTCAGTTGCGCCTGGGCAGCCCCCGGCGCCGCCAGATGGGCTGGTGCGGCAGGAGTTCGAATACGCCATCCCTCTCGCCGATGCCCAGGCCCTGCTGGCCCTGGCTCCCTTCCAGATCAGCAAGTGGCGCTACAGCCTCACCCTGCCTGGTGGCGACTGGGTGGTGGATGTGTTTGAAGGGGCCAATGCTCCCCTGGTGCTGGCGGAGGTGGAGCTGGCGTCGGCGGAACAGTCGCCGCCCCTGCCGCCCTGGTGCGGCCGGGAGGTGACCGGGCGCCACGAGCTCAGCAATGCCGCCCTGGCCCGCGAGCCGCTGCAGGGCTGGAGCCCTGAACGGCGCCGCATCCTGCCGGACTGGCTGCAGTGGGGGGCGGTGGCATCGGATACAATCAACAGACTTTCTTAAGGAGCTGGGCGTGCTCGGTCTCTACGACAGCCAGGGTGTGCTGCGCTTTGCTGGCCGGGATCGCGACGACTGTCTCGCCTACGCCGAGCTCTTCGCGCTGCCTGAGGACAGCTACAGCCTTGAGAGCGTGGCGGTGCTGGTGGGCGGCAGCCATTCCGGCCATCAGCAAGCCGCCTTGGCTCGGGTCTGACGCCGGGGTTCGTCGGGCCCCAGCAAAGGAGCGCACGGCAGGGTGGCCTGAACCTGAACTGAGGCCTGCTTAACTGCCTTCTTCAGGTTGCTGCTCGAGCGAGCAGCAGTTGAAGCCATCACGGCAGATCTTGCCCCGGTCCATGGCCCAGTTCAGCAGGCCCACGCGGTTCTTGGCGCCGGTCTTGGTGAAGATGTTGCTCACGTGGTTGTCCACGGTGCGCTTGCTGATCGTGAGCAGGCCCGCGATCTCCTGATTGGTGAGTCCTTCAGCCACCAGGGCGATGATTTCCAGTTCCCGCTCGGAAAGGTCACGCTCCTGGGGCTGATGCTGCTGGAGCTCTCTGCCCATCTCCGCCAGGCCCATAGGCACTTCTTCACTCTAGGCAGGCCCCTGCCGCATGATGGGGCCTGCGATGGGAAGCTTGGCTTGCTGCTCCAACAGGCCCTGGCCAGTGGGCAACCGGCGATCACGGCCGAGGTGACTCCGCCGCGGGGAGGAGACCCCAGCCGCACCCTGGCCGCTGCCGCAGCCCTGCGCCACTGGGTGCATGCCATCAACGTCACCGATGGCAGCAGGGCGGTGATGCGCATGAGCAGCCTGGCCCTGTGCCGTCTGCTGCTGGACATCGGCCTGGAGCCGGTGCTGCAGATGGCCTGTCGCGACCGCAACCGCATAGCCCTGCAGGCCGATCTGCTCGGAGCCCATGCCCTCGGCCTGCGCAACCTCCTCTGCCTCACGGGCGACCCGGTGGGGGCTGGTGACCAGCCCGGGGCCAGGCCCGTGAATGAGCTCGAATCGGTGCGTTTGCTGCAGCTGGTGGCACAGCTCAACGGCGGCCAGGACCCCGTGAGTGGCCTGCTGCCGGATGGCGGCACCGCCTTTTTCGCCGGAGCTGCCGCTGACCCCCAGAGCCCCAGCTGGAGCGGCCTTCAGAGCCGTGTGCGCCGCAAACAGCGCGCCGGAGCGCGCTTCGTGCAGACCCAGATGGTCACTGACGCTGCCGCCCTGCGCCGTTTCGTCGACGAGATCGCCGCCCCGCTGGGGCTGCCGGTGCTGGCCGGTGTGTTTCTGCTCAAATCGGCGAAGAATGCCCTGTTCATCAACCGGGTGGTGCCCGGAGCCAACATCCCCCAAAGCCTGATCGATCGGCTTGCCGCAGCGCGTGATCCCGCGGCGGAGGGAGTGGCCATCGCCGCTGAACAGGTGGCGCACTACCTGGAGATCGCCCAGGGAGTTCACGTGATGGCGATCAAGGCGGAAGCGCTCATCCCCCGAATTCTCGCCCAGGCCGGGTTGGCTCCGCTGCTGCCGGCAGGCGGGCTGGAGCTTGGCGGCCCTGGCGCCTCGCCGCTCCCGACGGCCCCAGCGGCCGCGGCGGCGCTGGGGCCGTCGGGAGCCCAGCCCTACCCGGGGCCCCGTTGCGGCTGAACCAGGTCCTGGTTGAGGGTGAGATCGTTGCCCAGCAGTTCCGCCAGTGCCTTCTGCTGCGGACTGGGTGACACCACGTCCTGACGGCGGGCGTCTGTGATCAGCCAGTCGAGCGCGGCCTCTTGGAGATCAAAGTGATCGCCGTTGCGGTCCACGCAGTAACGACCAAACACCAGCTTCTCCACCAGCCGCACTCCGGGCCCGATGCGGGAGTAGTCGAAGATGATCGAGTTGTCGATCACCGCGCCCTCACAGATTTGGCAGCTGGGGCCGATCATGGCCGGCCCGATGATCGTGGCGCCGTCTTCGATGCGGGTCATGCCGCCCACGTAGATCGGCCCTTCCACCCGGATGCGATCCCAGTTGGCGGCCACATTGAGCCCGGTGTACACCCCAGGCCGCACTTCTTTGCCGGGGATCTGCACCTGCCGCACGTGGCCCTGGAGCACGCTGCGGATGGCCTGCCAGTAGTCGGGCACTTTGCCGATGTCCACCCACTCGAACTCCATCGGCAGGGCGAAGAATGGGGCTCCAGCGGCCACCAGCTTCGGGAACAGATCGGAGCCGATGTCGAAGGGCTGGTTGCTGGGCACGAAATCCAGCACCTCCGGCTCGAAGATGTAGATGCCGGTGTTGATCATGTTGCTGGCGGCCTCCGCCTGTGGCGGCTTCTCCTGGAAGGAGAGCACCCGGCCGTCGTCATCGGTCACCACCACCCCATAGCTGCTCACCTGATCATTCGGCACCCGCTTGGTCACCAGGCTCGCCATCGCTCCCTTCTCGCGATGCAGGCGCACGGCCTCGGTGAGGTCGAGGTCGATCAGGGCGTCGCCGCAGAGCACCACAAAGGTGTCGTCGAAGAATTTCTGAAAATTCTGGATTTTCTTGAGGCCTCCGGCAGAGCCCAGGGCATCGCCGATCAGCTCGCCGTCTTCGATGCGGCCTTCAAAGCTGTAGGCAATCTCCACGCCGAAGCGCTGGCCGTCACGGAAGTAATTCTCGATCTCTTCGGCCAGGTGTGACACATTCACCATCACTTCGGTGAAGCCGTGCTGCCGCAGCAGCTCGAGCAGAAACTCCATCACTGGCTTCTGCAGGATGGGGATCATCGGCTTGGGGATGGTGTGCGTGATCGGCCGCACCCTTGTTCCTTTGCCAGCCGCCAGGATCATCGCCTTCATCTGGGCGTACTCACTTAGGTCGGGGGCCCCACCTTACGCGCAGGATCAGGCCACCAGCTGCTCTGCAGTCGGCGGGGAAGGCGGCCCTGCTGTCGAGAGCTGGGCCACGCTGCCGCCATGGGCCCCTTCCACGCAGCGTCGCAGGCTCAGGCAGGCATCGAGGCCGCCGGGCTGCTCCAGGTCCACCTTGCCCTGGTGGCAGAGGAAGAGCAGGGCCCAGAACACCCCCACCCGGTCCCGGTCCAGGTCGTCGTCCATCCCGACCGGTTGGGGTGCTTCGGCCCAGGCGCCCACGAGTTCCTCGAAGTCGACCCAGGTGTTGGCGGGGCCCCAGCTCAGCATGAACTGGCTGAGGGCGGCGGTGGTCTCCGGCAGCTTCTCCCGGTGGGCCAGGTTCGTGACCTGGGCGATCGCCGCCCGATCGCTGTAGCGATGGGGGCGGTGACGCTGGCGGCCGGGGCCAGCAGGCTC
Organism: Paraciimarium castrense LEGE 11436; assembly: GCF_056633055.1. Lineage (NCBI taxonomy): Bacteria > Bacillati > Cyanobacteriota > Cyanophyceae > Synechococcales > Prochlorococcaceae > Paraciimarium > Paraciimarium castrense. The sequence goes on from NZ_JBSJOW010000005.1 coordinate 224,331, forward strand.
CCGTTCCAGCCGCTCTGCAATTTCTTCAAGCTGGCGGATCAACTCGCCCAGGGTCACTGGGCGCTGCAGGGGCGGCGGCGCCACCGGGCGGCGCCAGAGGTGACGCTCCGGCCGTCGCGGCAGTTGCAGGCCAGGATCGACAGCCCAGTCGGCCCCCTCGGCGTCGAAGGCCGCGTCGAAACCGTCGTCGGCGGGCTCCTCCAGGGGCAGGGTGCTGGCTTCGAGCACCTCGGCCTTGAGGCTGACCAGCACCGAGGCGGCCAGGAAGGCTTCGCTGGCCTCTGCCAGGTCGTGCTCATAGCTGCCTCCACGGCCGGCTCCAGTCGCTGAAACCAGCCGGGGCACGGCGATCCTCTGGCGCAGCTGGTCCAGAAAGCCGTCGATCACGGCAATCACATCAACATCCCAGGGGTCGAGATCCCCCCGCACGGCCGCATCCTGCAAGAGCCGGATGGCCAGTCTGGCGCCGCCGTCTGCCAATCCCGTCCCGGTGGTGCAAAGGTCTGTGGTTGCACGCTACCGGCGTTGGCCATGCTCAACCACCCCGTTGGCAGCGCTCCTGATCAGGAGGCCAGGCTCGAGTCTTCGGCGCCCATGGCCTCAGGGGCCTCAGTGGCGTGGGAGGGCCCAGGGGCGGAACTCTCGCCGGCTGCGGGCAGCAGGGCCAACTGGGCATCCACGGTGGCGCGGTAGCGCTGCAGGTCGTTCTCCAACTCCTGGATGCGCACCTGCTGGGCCTCGTAGTCGCTCTGGCTCTGCAGGGCCTCCACTTTGCGCACCACCCCGGTCCACACGGCAAACACCCAGGCGGCTGTCGCCCCGATGCCTCCCACCACCAGCAGCAAGGCGGCCAGGGGCAGGGTGGCGTTGAGTCCCGGCAGGAAGTGCACGGTGGTGGCGGCCGTGTTCTCCAGGGTGAACATCACCATGGCCAGACCGAAGCTGAAGATCAGCAGGAAGTTCAGCTGTTTCATGTCGATCCACCCCAGGGCGTGGGCGGCAGCTTAAGCACAATTCGGATGGCCGTCACGGCCGGCAGCCTGGCTGCTCAGGCGGGGGCCGTTGGCAGAGGCAGGACAGGGGCCTGCAGCAGCTGCTGACGGATCAGGCGGCTGGCGGGAGGGGCGATCACCCTGGCCATGGCGTCGTTTTCCCGCAGCACCAGGGCCTCGATCGAGGCGCGGTAGCTGTCCGTCATGATGCGCGGATAGAGACCGATGCCGATGATGGGCACCAGCAGGCAGCTGATCACATAGATCTCGCGGGGCTCGGCATCCACCAGGTTGGTGTGGGAGGCCAGTTCGGCGTTCTCCTTGCCGAAGAAGATCTCGCGCAGCATCGACAGCAGGTAGATCGGGGTGAGAATCACGCCCACGGCAGCCAGGGCGGCGATCACCACCCGGAAGCTGAGGGTGTAGGCCTCGCTGGTGACGAAGCCCACGAACACCATCAGCTCGGACACGAAACCACTCATGCCCGGCAGGGCCAGGGAGGCAAGGCTGCACACCGTCCAGAGGGCGAACATCTTGCGCATCTTCTGGCCCACGCCGCCCATCTCATCGAGCTGCAGGGTGTGGGTGCGGTCGTAGGTGGCACCCACCAGAAAGAAGAGACTGGCGCCGATCAGGCCATGGCTGATCATCTGCAGCATGGCGCCGCTGGTGCCCAGGTCGCTGAAGCTGCCGATGCCGATCAGCACGAAGCCCATGTGGCTGATGGAGCTGTAGGCGATCTTGCGCTTGAGGTTCCTCTGGGCGAAGGAGGTGAGGGCGGCGTAGATGATGTTCACCACCCCCAGCACCACCAGCAGCGGCGCGAACTGGGCATGGCCCTCCGGCAGCAGCTGCACGTTGAAGCGCAGCAGCGCATAGCCGCCCATCTTCAGCAGGATGCCGGCCAGCAGCATGTGCACCGGCGCCGTGGCCTCGCCGTGGGCATCCGGCAGCCAGGTGTGCAGGGGCACGATCGGCAGCTTCACGCCGAAGGCGATCAGCAGGCCCGCGTAGCAGAGCACCTGGAATTTGGTGCCGAACTCCTTGGCCATCAGGGCCGTGTACTCGAAGCTCACGTCACCGCCGTAGAAGGCCATCGCCAGGCCCACGATCAGGATGAACAGGGAGCTGCCGGCGGTGTAGAGGATGAACTTGGTGGCGGCGTACTGGCGCTTCTTGCCGCCCCAGATGGCCAGCAGCAGGTACACCGGCAGCAGCTCCAGCTCCCAGGCCAGGAAGAACAGCAGCATGTCCTGCACGGCAAACACCGCGATCTGGCCGCCGTCCATGGCCAGCAGCAGGAAGTAGAAGAGCTTCGGCTTGAACGTCACCGGCCAGGCGGCCAGGGCGGCCAGGGCGGTGATGAAGCTGGTGAGCAGGATCAGCGGCATCGAGAGGCCGTCGGCTCCCACCGACCAGGCCAGCCCCAGATCCGGCAGCCACTCCACCCGCTGCACCAGCTGCAGACCCTCCACGGAGGGGTCGTAGCCGTTGAGGTAGCCGGCCACCGTGATCAGGAAGGTGGTGAGGGCGATGCCGAGGGCGTACCAGCGCACCTGCTTGCCATCGCCCTTGTCGGGCACGAAGGGAATCAGCAGGGCCGCACCGATCGGGAACAGGATCGCGGCGCTGAGCCAGGGGAAAGGCACTGAAGGCAAGGGTTCCGTTGGGCGGAGTGTAGAAATGCCCGCTAGGTGAACACTCCTACGGTGGGGGGAGGCACACAGTCCGTAGGGCTGACGGGATCAGACGCAAGGCCGGCAGGCCATCGGCTCAGCCGAGCGAGCCGAACAGCACCACCAGGCCCACCACGCCCCCGAACACGATCAGGGCATAGAACTGGGCCCGGCCGGTCTCGAAGTACTTCAGCCCCTCGCCGCTGCCCAGGGTGACCAGGCCGGTGAGGTTCACCACCCCGTCCACCACCTTCGAGTCCACCTCCAGCACCGAGCGGGCCAGCTTGCGGCTGCCCTTCACGAACAGCTTCTCGTTGATGGCATCGAGATACCACTTGTTGACCAGGAAGGCGTTCACGGCCGGGAAGCGGCCGGCCACGGCCTGGCCCAGGTCGATCTTGTGCAGGGCATAGGCGAGCACCGCCAGGCCGATGCCGGCGCTGGAGATCGCCACCGACGCTCCCGCCAGGGGCAGAAACTCGCCCCAGCTGAACTGCGCCGCCATCTCGGCGGCCTCCTCCGGCTCCAGCAGGGCCGCAAAGCGGCTGTTCCAGGGGGTGCCCAGCAGGCCGATCAGCACTGAAGGCACCGCCAGCACGGCCAGGGGCAGGGCCATCTGCCAACCGGATTCGTGCGGATGTTCGGCGTGGGCGTGGCCGTGCTCGTCGCCTTCGCTGGAGCCCCCACCGGCGGCGCTCAGCAGCTGGGTCTGCAGAGCGGCGTCGTTGCCGCGGAAGCTGCCCTCGAAGGTGAGGAAGTAGAGCCGGAACATGTAGAAGGCGGTCATCCCGGCGGTGATGAAGCCCATGGCCCAGAGCAGCGGGAAGCTGTTGAAGGCCTGGCCCAGGATCTCGTCCTTGCTCCAGAAGCCGGCCAGGGGAGGAATGCCGCTGATGGCCACGCAGCCGATCAGAAAGGTGGTGCTGGTCACGGGCATGAACCTGCGCAGGCCGCCCATCAGGCGCATGTCCTGGGCGAGCACGGGCTCATGGCCCACCACCTCCTCCATGGCATGGATCACCGAGCCGGAACCCAGGAACAGCATCGCCTTGAAGAAGGCGTGGGTGACCAGGTGGAACATGCCGGCCACGGGGGCGCCGCAGCCCATCGCCAGCATCATGTAGCCGAGCTGGCTCACGGTGCTGTAGGCCAGCCCCTTCTTGAGATCCATCTGGGTGAGGGCGATGGAGGCCCCGAGAAACAGGGTGATGGTGCCCACCACGGCGATCACCAGGTTCACCAGCGGGAAGGCGTCGTAGAGCGGCTGGAGCCTGGCCACCAGGAACACCCCGGCCGCCACCATGGTGGCGGCATGGATCAGGGCCGAGATCGGCGTGGGGCCCTCCATCGCATCGGGGAGCCACACGTGCAGGGGGAACTGGGCCGACTTGGCCATCGGCCCCATGAACACCAGCAGGCACAGGATCACCGCCACGCCGGCGCTGATGGTGCCCGCGCCCACGGCCTCGCTGAGGCGGGTGCCGATCTCCTCGAAGCCGAAGCTGCCCGTGGCCCAGAACAGCCCCAGGATCCCCAGCAGCAGGCCGAAGTCGCCCACCCGGTTCACCACGAAGGCCTTCTGGGCGGCGTTGGCGGCACCGTCGCGGTCGTACCAGAAGCCCACCAGCAGGTAGGAGCACATGCCCACCAGCTCCCAGAACACGTAGATCTCGAGCAGGTTGGGGCTGATCACCAGCCCCAGCATCGAGCTGCTGAACAGGGCCAGGTAGGTGAAGAAGCGCACATAGCCCTTGTCGTGGGCCATGTAGCCATCGGAATACACCATCACCAATAGGGCGATGGTGGTGACCAGGGCCAGCATCACGGCGCCGAGGGGATCGACACGGAAGCCCATCTGCAGGTTGAAGCTGCCGGCGCTGGCCCAGTTGAACAGGATCTCCGTGGGGCCCGCCCCTGAGAGCTGCTCCGCCAGCACGGCGAAGCTGAGCACGGCGGCGGCTCCAACGCAGCTGATCAGCAGCAGGGCGGCGGGTTTGCGCAGCCGGTTCACGGTGCGGTTGAAACTGATCAGACCCAGGCCCACCAGGCAGGCTCCTGCCAGGGGCAACACCGGGATCAACCAGGCGAGTTCAGCGGTTGAAGGCATCCGGCGGGCACGGGCTGGGCCGAGTGTAGGCAGTGCTCCAGGCGGCGCCGGCTGCCGATGGGGGATTGCCAGCACGGGCCGGTCGTTTGGTCCTCAGGCCAGCCAGTGCCCCAGGCCAGTGCGGGAAAAGGCCGTGGCCCCCAAACCGATGAAGCGGTGAGCCCACCAGAAGAGGCCCACCGCGATCACGATGCCCAGCTGGGCCGGGCGCAGAAACTCTGCTGCCACCAGGCGCTGGCGGCCGTCGAGCACGGCGCGGAAGGGCAGGACCGAGGTGCTGGCGCGCAGCTCCTCAAAGGCCGGGCCGAAGCGGTTGAGCAGGCGGCGGTCGCCGTTCCACACCGCGAACAGGTGGTGGGCGATCAGGCCGGCGCAGGTCACCAGGGTGAAGCTGGTGCCGATCCAGAGCAGGTGGGTGGCGCACCAGAGCACCTGGCCCACGGCCTGGGGATGGCGGCTGACGCGGATGATCCCGGTGGCGTATAGCCGCACCTGAGGCTTCAGCAGCGCCGGGATCTCCAGCAGGTTGTAGGTGGCGGGATAGAGAAACAGGAAGCTGATCGCCGTTCCCACCCACACCACCGGCACGATCCAGGGCTGGGCCTGCAGGTCCCAGAGCCGCACGCCGTCGTAGCGGTGGGCCAGGAAGTAGCCCACCACCACCACCGCGGCGGGGATGCTGAGGGAGGCGAAGATCAGGCGCCAGGCCCGCTCGCCGATGCGGGCCACGCCCCACTGGCGCAGGGAGGCGCCGCCGCTGTGCAGCACGGCGAAGGCCAGCAGCAGGGCCAGCATCATCCAGGTCGTGTGGTGGAGAGAGCTGGAGGGCAAGGGCCGGGGAAGTTGTGAAGCTGGTGATTCTGGCGTCCGGCAGGCCCCCTAGAGTCTCGGCTTGCACCCTGGTGCTGGCCGGCGGGCCCTATGGCTGATCTGCCTTTCACCCTTGACCAGCTCCGGATCCTGCGGGCGATCGCCAGTGAGGGCAGCTTCAAGAAGGCTGCGGACAGCCTCTATGTGACCCAGCCTGCCGTGAGCCTTCAGATCCAGAACCTGGAGAAGCAGCTCAGTGTGTCCCTGTTCGACCGCGGCGGCCGCAAGGCCCAGCTCACCGAGGCGGGGCACCTGCTGCTCAGTTACTGCGATCGAATCCTCAGCCAGTGCCAGGAGGCCTGCCGCGCCCTTGAGGATCTCCACAACCTCAAGGGGGGCTCCCTGCTGGTGGGTGCCAGCCAGACCACCGGCACCTATCTGATGCCGCGCATGATCGGCCTGTTCCGGCTCAAATACCCCGATGTGGCCGTGCAGCTGCAGGTGCACAGCACCCGGCGCACCGGCTGGAGCGTGGCCAACGGCCAGCTGGATCTCGCCATCATCGGCGGCGAACTGCCGCCTGAGCTCAACGAGCTGCTGCAGGTGGTGCCCTACGCGAGTGACGAACTGGCCCTGGTGCTCCCCACCAAGCATCCGCTTGCCCGCCTTCAGGAACTCACCAAGGAAGACCTCTACCGGCTGGGCTTTGTCTGCCTCGACGCCCAGTCCACCACCCGCAAGATGGTGGACCAGCTGCTGGCCCGCTCCGGCCTCGATCTGAGCCGCCTCAAGATCGAGATGGAACTGAACTCCTTCGAGGCGATCAAGAACGCCGTGCAGTCGGGCCTGGGGGCGGCTTTTCTGCCGGTGGTGTCGATCGAGAGGGAGCTCTCAGCCTCCACCCTGCATCGGGTCCAGGTGGCCGACCTGTCGGTGCGTCGCCAGCTCAAACTGATCAGCCACCCTGCCCGCTACTGCTCGAGGGCCTCGGAGGCCTTCAGGCGGGAAGTGCTGCCCGCCTTCGCCAGCCCCGACAGCCCCCTGAGACGCCCGCTGCAGCAGGCCGCCCCTGAGGCCAGCCCCACGGCGGCGGCCACCTAGCGGCGCTTCAGGCTCAGAACTGGTCGGCTTCCGGGGTGATGCCCACCGTATCGTCGGCCACGCCCTTGGTGAGGAACTTGTTCTCGCTGATGTCGGTCTGGTAGACGCAGCGCACGATTGGCTGGTCCTTCACCGAGCCGATGTAAGCAAACGTGTTCATGCGCTGCTTGCACTGGCGCATCTGCTCGGCGGTCACGGCGCCCTCCCGCTCCAGCACGCTCCAGTTCTCCCGCCGGATCACACAGCCGGGCCTGAGCGCGGGCTGGGTGACGAAGCTGGTGCTGGGGTTCATCGTGGTGTACAGCTCGATGTCCATCACGAAGGCACTGGCTCCCCACTGCCGGCAGAACTCCGGATCGGGCACGGCCATGTCGAGCTGCTGGGAGCTGGCGATGTTCCCCTGGTTGCCCTGGGTGGTGCTGGAGATGCCGGTGCCGATGCCGATGCCCACCACCAGCACGCCGGCCAGCACGGCCACGGTGGCCACGTTGAGCTGAATCGGCACCCCGCCCCCAGGGCCACCGCCTCCCGGTCTGCCGCCACCGCCTGGCCCGGCGCCGCCGCCACCTCCGCCGCGTCTGCGGGTCGCCTCGGCCTCGTAGCGCTCGGACTCGCGTTCGGCTCGGTCGCGGCGGAAGCGATCAGGGCCACCTCGGCCGTCATAGCGGTCGTCGGGCCGCATGGGTCGGCTGTCGCCGCGGCGGTAGGCGCCGGGGCGCTCGTCGTCGTAGCTGCGGGGGGCGCGACTCACGGGGAATCAGGGGTGCGGGGCAGGCCCATCGAGTAGTTGAGAACCCGGCAGTCAGGGTTGTAGCGCAGCTCGCCGGCCTGGAGCAGCTGGCGGATCAGCCCCTCCAGTTCGGAGCCGATATGGCGCAGGTTGTACTCGCTGAGCTCGGCGCCGGCGTGGGCCGCCACCAGGTCGCGGAAGCACTGCTGCACCTTCTCCAGCGCGGCGGGATCCCACAGGAACTCGTTATCGGGGTCCACGTCCAGGGTGAGCTGGTGGGGATCAGGCACCAGGTCCTGGCCATCGATGCGGGCCGTGAACAGGCGCACGTGCCGGGTGGTGGATTTCAGCAGCGTGGCTGCGGAACTGGAATCAGCCATGGGGTGACGCGGGGCGCGGCCAACGCCTTGACTTTAGGAACACCTCGGCCCACCCAGCCGTGCGTCCGGCGCCGCGCTGGTCGGGCAGCCACCTTTAAGGTTGACCTCCTTTGTTCCCTGGGCTATGCGGGTCGCGATCGCCGGTGCCGGACTGGCGGGTCTGGCCACTGCCAAGTACCTCTGCGATGCCGGCCACACGCCTGTGGTGGTGGAGGCCCGCGACGTGCTCGGTGGCAAGGTGGCTGCCTGGCAGGACGAGGACGGCGACTGGTACGAGACCGGGCTGCACATCTTTTTCGGTGCTTACCGCAACATGCGCCAGCTGTTCAAAGAGCTGGACATTGAAGATCGGCTGCAGTGGAAGAGTCACTCCATGATCTTCAATCAGAAGGAAACGCCAGGCACCTACAGCCGTTTTGATTTTCCGGAGATTCCAGCGCCCTTCAACGGTGTGGCTGCGATCCTGGGTAACAACGACATGCTCAGCTGGCCGGAGAAGATTGCCTTCGGGCTGGGTCTGGTGCCGGCGATGCTGCGGGGGCAAGGTTATGTGGAAGAGTGTGATAAGTATTCCTGGACCGAGTGGTTGCAGATCCACAACATTCCTGAGCGGGTGAATGATGAGGTGTTCATCGCCATGGCCAAGGCGCTCAATTTCATCGATCCCGATGAGATCTCCAGCACCGTGGTGCTCACTGCCCTGAATCGCTTCCTGCAGGAGGGCGACGGCTCCAAGATGGCCTTCCTGGATGGCAACCCGCCCCAGCGCCTCTGTCAGCCGATCGTCGACTACGTCACCGCCCGCGGTGGGGAGGTGCATCTCGACTCGCCCCTCAGGGAGATTGCCCTGAACCCTGACGGCACGGTTCAGGGCTTTCGCATCGCCGGCATCAAAGGCAAGGAGGCCTACACCCTGGAGGCGGATGCCTACGTGAGTGCTCTGCCGGTGGATCCCTTCAAGCTGCTGCTGCCGGAGCCCTGGACGGCCATGCCCTACTTCCAGAAGCTCGATGGCCTCAAGGGTGTGCCGGTGATCAACATCCACCTCTGGTTTGACCGCAAGCTCACCACAATCGATCACCTGCTGTTCAGCCGCAGCCCCCTGCTCAGTGTCTATGCCGACATGAGCAACACCTGCCGCGAATACGAAGACCCGAACCGCTCGATGCTGGAGCTGGTGTTCGCCCCCGCCAAGGACTGGATCGGCCGGCCGGACGAGGAGATTGTGGCGGCCACCATGGAGGAGCTCAAGCGCCTGTTCCCCATGCACTTCACCGGCGAGAACCAGGCCCAGCTGCGCAAGTCGATTGTGGTCAAGACACCGCTTTCGGTTTACAAGACGGTGCCGGGTTGTCAGAAACTGCGCCCGGATCAGGCCTCGCCGATCGCCAATTTCTTTCTGGCTGGCGACTACACCATGCAGCGCTATCTGGCCTCCATGGAGGGGGCCGTGCTCAGCGGCAAGCAGTGCGCCCAGGCGGTGGCAGCGGCAGCCGAGCGGCTCCAGCCCAGCGACGCCCCACGCCAACTCACCCCCGCAGCCTGAACGGTCGGCTTGGCGTGGGTCAGGATGGTGCCCTGACGACTCTGGTGCGGTGCTCCGCTCCAGGCCCGGCCCCGGCGCAACCCCGGGCCCACCCTTTCTCCCCAGCCGCTCTGCCATCACCTCCGCATCCCCCCAGGCCCAGTCCCTCCGGCACGCTGCAGCCTTGGGCCCTGCCGTGGCTTCGACGCCTATGACGCTGGATTGCCGTCCTCTGCCGGCGATGCGGGGATGACCCTCCAGCTCTGCCACCATGGCCAGCGACCCAGCCGACCTGTGGTGCTTCCCAGCCTCGCTCAGGCCTTTGAAGACTGCCGGCGGGAGACGGCCGAGTGGGCCAAGACGTTTTATCTGGGCACCCTGCTGATGCCGCTGGCCAAGCGCCGGGCAATCTGGGCCATCTACGTGTGGTGTCGCCGCACGGACGAGTTGATGGACAGCGCCGAGGCCCAGGCGCGCCCTGAGCAGGAGTTGGCCGAACGGCTCGATGCCTGGGAACTGCGCACCAGAGAGCTGTTCAACGGAGTGGTCCATGACGGCCTGGATGTGGCCATGCGGGACACCCTTGAGCGCTATCCCCAGCCGCTGCAGGCCTACCTGGACATGATCGAGGGCCAGCGCATGGACCTGCGCCGTCAGCGCTACACCAGCTTTGAGGAGCTGGAGCTCTACTGCTACCGGGTGGCGGGCACGGTGGGCCTGATGACCCAGGAGGTGATGGGCCGGGATGCGGCCTACACCTCGGCCCCCTGGAGCGCGGCTCCGGACACCTCGGATGCGGCCGTGGCCCTGGGCATCGCCAACCAGCTCACCAACATCCTGCGCGACGTGGGAGAAGACCGCAGTCGCGGGCGGATCTACCTGCCCCAGGATGAGCTGGCGCGGTTTGGCTACGGCGAGGAGCAGCTTCTGGCGGGCGTGCTCAACGACAACTGGCGGGCACTGATGCGTTTCCAGGTGGCCCGGGCCCGCCAGTGGTTTGCGCGCTCTGAGGCCGGCGTGCGCTGGCTGGCTCCCGATGCCCGCTGGCCAGTGTGGGCCTCGTTGCGGCTCTACCGTGGCATCCTCGATGTGATCGAGCAGCAGAACTACGACGTGTTCAATAAGCGGGCCTTCGTGCCCCGCACCGGCAAGCTGCTCGACCTGCCGCTTTCCTTCGTAGTGGCCCAGGTGCGCTAGCCAGCGGTTGGGCCCAGTCCCTGGTCTGCTTCGGCCAGGGCCTCCAGCAGCAGAGGGTTCACCTGCTCCGGGGCCTCATCGTGGGGGCAATGGCCCAGCCCCGGCAGTTCATGCAGCCGGCGCACACAGGCGAAGCGCTGCCAGCGGCGGGCTTCGGTCACGGGTTCCCAGGGATCCGCCTGGCCGCAGATCAGGGTCACGGGCGTGGTCAGCTGGCCAAGCAGGTCAGGGGCCAGACAGTCGTCGAAGAGATTCACGAAGCCGCGGAAGGCCTCGCTGGCGCCGGGCTGCTGGGCGGGGGTGAGCAGCAACTCCACCAGTTGCCCATCCACGTTGCGGCCGCTGGGATAGGCCTGCAGCAGCACCCGGCGGATCGCCTCCGGCCGGGCGAAGGAGCGGAACAGCAACTGGGTCAGCCAGCGTTGGCGCACCACGGCCTTGAGCGCCGGGCGCAGGCGGCGCAGTGCTGCGGGCTGGTCGATCAGGCGCTTGTCATCGAGGGCGCGCTGGGCGCAATCCACCAGCACCACGCCCAGGGCGGGGCGGCCACTGCGCTCCAGCTGGGCAGCGGCGGCCAGGGCCACCACGCCGCCGATGGAGTTCCCCAGCAGCTGCACTGCCTGCAGCTGCTGGGAGGCGATGAACGCCACCACCTGATCGGCCCAGAGCTGCATGCCGTAGCGCAGGGAGCCCGGCAGCTCGGGTTCGTCGCCCAGGCGGGAGGGCGGCTTGTCGCTGGCCCCGAAACCGATCAGATCAATGGCATACACCGGCCGTTGCTGCCGCAGGGCCTCCACGGTGTGGCGCCAGTGCTCCTTGCAGGCACCGAAGCCGTGGATCAGCAGCACGGGCGGCGCCGGCGTGCTGCTGAGGGATGGTGCAGCCAGGTATGCCATCCTCAATCCGCCCCAGGACGTGGCCGCCAGCCAGGCCGAGGGGTAGGGAGAGGTGACCATCGGGCTGGGGCGGGGAACGGATGGGTGCCGACCGCCTCCAGCCGCGTTCAGACCGCGGCCTTCTGGTTGTCGAGCAGCTGCTTGAGCTTGGCCAGCTCGCCGGCCCAGCGGGGGTCGGGGGCCTCGCTGTCCACCTGGTCGGCGTGGACCACTTTGTTCACGGCCTTGCGCTGGGGGGCGGTGCCGGCACCTGCGCGGCGGTCTGAGCTGGGGGCGGTGCCGCGGGCGTCGCGGCGCTCGGAGGCCTCGATACGCAGGGTGTTGCCACCGAAATCCTTGCCATTGAGCTGTTCGATCACGGCATCGGCCAGCTTCTGGTCGTCCACGTTGGCGAAGCCGAAACCACGGCAGGCGCCCGTGTCGCGATCGTTGACGGCCTTGAAGCGCACCCCTTCCCCGATTGCCGTGAACAGAGCTTCGAGCTCCTGGGCATCAAAAGATTGCGGCAGATTGCCGACGTAGAGACGAATGCTCATGGCAGGGGAAGGGATAGGGAAACGTTTCGCAGGCGAGGAAAACCTCAGGCACACGCCTATGACATCTGGAAGTTAACCATGCCGACGGTCCAGCCAGGCCCGGGCAACTCCAAGAGCCACAGTACCGGCCTCCGGACCCTGCGGCGGGATTCGCCCGAAGGCGCGCTCCAGGGTGAGATGCCTGATCAGCGCTCCCAGTTCGGGCCCCGGGGCCAGGTCGAGGGCCTGCTGCAGCTGCACGCCGTTGAGGGGAGCGCTGGGGTGAAAGAGGGGGTCTGCCGCCAGGTGCCAGCGCTCCATTTGCTGCTGCGCCTGGGGGGCTGGCAGGCAGAGCAGCAGGGCCGGCAGGTCCGCCTCCAGGTCCAGGTGCATCTGCAGCTGCTCGGCCTCCGTGAGCGCGGCTCCCGTCGCGGCCTGCGCCAGCCGCCCTCGCCACTGGCGCAGGCTTCCGCAGCGCTGCTGCAGCTGGCGGCTGGCCCGCAGCAGGCCCAGGGCCTCAGGCGGCAGCAGCGCCGCCAGCCGGGCCAGCGGCAGGGCCCAGGCGGTGGCGCTGTCCAGCCCACAGGCCTCGGCGTGCTGGGTGCTGAGAGCCAGCAGGGCGGGCTCGGCCCCGGGGTCGGCTCCCCACGGGGCCAGCAGCTGCAGGGCCGCACATCCGGCCAGGCCCCGCTCGCCGCCTGGGGCCGCGGCCAGCTTCTCCAGTTCGGCGAGCACCCGCTCACCGGCCACCTCGGCGAGCCTCGTCCCGTGGCGCTGGATCCAGCTGCGGCTGCGCGCCTCCAGCACGAGCCCCAGCTCCACCTCCAGGCGCAGGCCGCGCAGCAGCCGCAACGGATCAGCCAGCAGGTTGGCCTCACTCACGGCGGCCAGGCGGCCGGCCCTGAGGTCGCCCAGGCCGCCGGTGGGATCCAGCAGGGGGCCGCCGGGGGCCAGGGGCAGGGCGATGGCGTTGGCGGTGTAGTCGCGCCGGTGGAGGTCCTGCTCGAGGCTGCTGCCCTCCTGCCGGGCCAGGTCAAGGGTCCAGCCCCGCAGCACCAGTCGGGCGATGTCCCTCTCGGCGTCGAGCACCACACAGGTGCCGCCGCCGCGGCGGGCCAGCTGCCGGCCCAGGGGGATGGCCCCGCCCGGCACCACCAGGTCGAGGTCGGGGCAGGCCGCCAAGCGGCCGAGCAGGGCATCGCGGACGGCTCCCCCCACCAGGGCACAGCCGGCGGGGAAGCGGTCCAGGGGCACCGGCCAGTGCCGGGGCGCCAGCCGCTCCCACAGCCGCACCGCCAGCTCGTCAGCCGGCAGATTGGCCGCCACAATGGGCGCCTGGCGCGGCCTGGCCGGGATGTGCATCTGCGTGAACTGCCGCTGGGTCGACCGCTGTCAGGCCTACCACGCGGTGGAGCGGCAGCACGGCGTGCCCCATCTCAGTGCCGAGCCCGACTTCCGCCCCTCCCAGCCCCGCATCCACGTGCAGGTGCTCGACCTGGCGGCCGGGGGTGTGGGGGTGGAGTGGGACGTGCGCGGCTGCGACTCCTTCGCGGCCGACCCCGGCCGCTGGCAGCGCCTGCGCCCCGGGGAGGTCTGCCCCCCATGAGCTGGCTCCTGGCCCTGCACAGTTCCAGCCCTGTGCTTGGCGTGGGCCTGCGCCGTCTCGATGGCGGCAGCTCTGAGCAGGTGAGGCTGTTCCCCCTCGGCCGCAACCTCTCCAGCGGTCTGCTCGAGAGCGTCGAGTCGCTGCTTCCCGCCTCGTGCTGGCCTCAACTGGCGCGTCTGGCCGTGGCCACGGGTCCCGGCGGCTTCACTGGCACCCGGCTCACGGTGGTGCTGGCCCGCACGCTCGCTCAGCAGCTGGGGATTCCCCTCGATGGCCATGGCAGCTTCCTGTTGGCGGCGCGGCGCCGGCAGCTTGCCGGGCCCGCCTGGTTGAGCCAGGAGCTGCCGCGCCGGGGGGTCGTGGCTGGGGTCTATGGTCCCTGCCCCGACGCCCTGGGAGGCATGGCGCAGTGGCGTGAGCCCCGGCTCTATGGGGACACCGAGGCCCTGCTCGCAGCGGAGCCCGACCTGCCGGTGTTGCCGGCGGAGGTGGATGTGGAGCGGGATGTGCAGCAGCTGCTGGCCCTGAGCGCCCAGGCCCACGCCGCCGCTGTGGCGGCGCCCTGGGAGCCGGTGCTGCCGCTCTATCCCACCGCCCCGGTGACGCTCTGATGGCCCCTGCCTCCCGCCGGCAGCCGCGGCCCAGGCCCCCCAGGCGCCGCCGGGGGGGCAAGCGCTTGCTGTTTCTGGCCCTGGCGGCCGGCCTGGCGGTGCTCTCCCGGGGCTGGTGGTGGCCGACGCCGCCACCGGCCCAGATGATCCTGGTGCTCGGCGGCGATGTGGAGCGGGAGCGCCATGCGGCGGAGATCGCTGCCGAGCAGGGACTCCCCGTGGTGGTGAGCGGCGGCAGCAATCCCGAATTCGCCCACTGGCTCTTCGAGCAGCGCCAGGGCCTGCAGCCCGGTCAGGTGAAGCTTGACTACCGCGCCAACGACACCCTCACCAACTTCACCTCGCTGGTGGACGACCTGCGCCGGGCCCGCATCCGCCACGCCCTGCTGGTGACCAGCCAGGACCACATGGACCGCGCCCTGCTCGTGGGCCGCATCGTGGCCGGCAGCAGGGGCATCCACCTCACGCCTGAACCGGTGGACTGTGCCGACCTCTGCAGCCCCGAGAGCCGCCAGAAGATCTGGGGCGATGGCCTGCGGGCCGCCCTCTGGGTGATCAGCGGCCGCGACCTCAGGAGCTGGGCGGCAGAGCGGCTGAGTCTGAAGCCCCGCTGAGGCGGTTCCTGCCGATCAGCCCCTGGTCGAGCAGGGCATTGATCTGCTCCTGGCAGGCGCGGGTGGCGACATCCAGATCGGGCCGGCGGCGGGAGCTGGGCGCGGGAATCGGCGTGCCGATGCGGATGTGGATCGGCACCAGTCGGATGCCGGAGCCACCGGGCCCCAGGGCCCGGTGGCTGTTGAGGATCGCCACCGGCAGCAGGGCTGCGCCGCTGCGGGCGGCCAGCAGGGCGGCCCCCGCCAGGGGATTGTTGACCCGGCCGTCGCTCTGGCGGGTGCCATCGAGAAACACGCCGGTGGCCCAGCCCTCCTCGAGGCGATCTGTGGCGGTGCGGATCGCCTCCCGATCGCCGGCGCCGCGGGCCACGGGATAGGCCCCGCAGGCCCGGATGATCGGCCCCAGCAGCGGCACCCGGAACAGCTCGGCCTTGGCCATGAAGGCCACCGGCCGGCCGAGCGCATGGCCCAGCAGGGGCGGATCGAGATGAGAGCCGTGGTTGGCCACCACCACCAGCGCCCCCTCGTGGGGCACATGGCCGTTGCCGGCGGTGCGTCCCCGGAACAGCAGGCGGTAGATCGGAAACACCAGCAGATAGCTGATCAGCCGATACACCAGGCTGGGTCTGGGGGTGCGGATCAGGGCCGGTGGCTCGCTGCGCTTGCGCCGCCGCAGCACCCGCTTCACGGCGTTGACCGGCCGGCTGCCCGGGCGCAGTCCGGAGCGGCTCACAGGCCCAGGTCGGCAGGGCCGGCGATCTGGGCCGTGCTGATGCCGGGGCAGCTGCGCTTCAACAGTCCGCTGAGCACCGCCCCAGGGCCGATCTCCACGGCCGTGGTGATGCCGGCCGCTTCACACTGGGCCATGGTCTCGCGCCAGCGCACGCCCGTGGTCATCTGCTGCCCCAGCCTGGCTTTGAGCGCTTCAGCGCGGGTTTCAGGGGTGGGGTCCGTGTTGCTGAGCACGGGCACGCTGGCATCGGCGAAGGGCACGTTCTCGAGCTGGCGGGCAAAGGCCTCGGCGGCCTCCGCCATGAACGGGGAGTGGAAGGCTCCGCTCACCGCCAGGGGCATGGCGCGCCGGCAGTGCAGCGCCTCACTCACCTGCGCCACGGCCTCGGGCGTTCCCGAGAGCACCACCTGGGCGCTGCTGTTGTCGTTGGCGATCACCACCGCCGGGTTGGCGGCCACCAGCTTCTCCAGCAGCGCGCGCTCGAATCCCATCACCGCCGTCATCGCCCCACCGCCGCCTGAGGCCATCAGGCTGCTGCGGCTGCGCATCAGCTCCAGGCCGGTGGTCACATCGAACACTCCGGCGGCGTAGAGCGCCACCAGTTCGCCGAGGCTGTGTCCAGCCACCAGATCGGCCTGCCGCCCCTGGGCCCGCAGGCCATCCACCAGCAGGCTCTCCACCACGAACAGGGCCGGCTGGGTGTTGCGGGTGTCGTTGAGGTCGCTGAGCTCGCCCTCGGCCTCACCGGCGCAGATCGCCAGCAGGTCTCGGCCCAGCAGCGCCGAGGCCTGGTCGAAACGCTGTCGCGCCCCGGGCAGCTCCAGCAGGCCTGCGGCCATGCCCAGTTTCTGCGAACCCTGGCCGGGAAACACCCAGGCAATTCCCATCCCGCTGCCCCTGATCACAACGCCAGAGGCTACGGCCAGGCCCCACCCACACCCTCAGAGCTCGGGGCTGGTGCCGGCCTGGGGACCAGACCAGCGCAGCAGGGCGGCCCCCCAGCTCAGGCCCGCTCCGAAGCCACTGCTGCCCAGCAGCTGGCCCGGTTGCACCCGGCCATCGCGCACGGCCTCATCCAGCATCAGCGGGATGGTGGCGGCCGAGGTGTTGCCATAGGCGGCGAGATTGCTCAGCACCCGCTCCCGGGGCACGGCGAAGCGCTCCGCCACGGCATCGAGGATGCGCTGGTTGGCCTGGTGCAGCAGCAGCCAGTCCAGCTCTGCCGGCCCCGTGCCCGTGCTCTCCAGCAGCTCGGCGAGGATCGCGGGCACTTCCCGCACGGCGAACTTGTAGACCTCCTGGCCGTTCATCTGGATGGCGGCGAATCCGCCGCGCTGGCTGGTGAGCCCATCCAGCAGCGGCTGTTGCTCGTCGGTCTGGGCCAGGGTGAGGCAGGCGTTGCGGGAGCCGTCGGAGCGCATCCGGAAGCCCAGCAGTCCCGTGGCTTCAGGCGCACAGGCCTCCACCGCCACGGCGCCGGCGCCGTCGCCGAACAGCACGCAGGTGCCCCGATCGTCCCAGTCCACCCAGCGACTCAGCTGGTCGGCGCCGATCACCAGGGCCCGGCGCACGGACCCGGCGGCGATGTACTGCCCCGCGGTGATCAGGGCGAACAGAAAGCCGCTGCAGGCCGCCGTCAGATCGAAGGCCACGGCGTTCACCGCGCCCAGTTGACCCTGCACCAGGGGGGCCGTGCCGAACAGGTCGTCGGGGCTGGAGGTGGCCAGCAGGATCAGATCGAGATCCTCAGCCCGCCAGCCGGCATGGGCCAGGGCGGCCGCGGCGGCCTGGGTCGCCAGCACCGTCAGCGGCTCATCCGGCCCCGACACCCGGCGCGCCCCGATGCCGGTGCGGGAGCGGATCCAGGCATCGCTGGTATCGACCCGGAGGCTCAGATCCTCGTTGCTGACGCTGGCGCTGGGCACGGCACTGCCACAGCCCACCAGGGCCATGCCCGTTGTGGCCCTGCCCTGGGTTTCTGCCTGGGAGAGCGAAACGCCGAGGGCCAAGGGCGGGCTACCCACAAGTGGGCTCAGTCAACCACAGGCCACAGCGCCGCTTTCCTGGCTGAGCGCGTGCAGATTCTCCATCACGCCGTGGTTGGCGGCCGAGTGGGCCAGCCGCAGGGCACTCAGCACCGAGAGGGCCTTGCTGCTGCCATGGCCGATCACGCACACGCCGTCCACGCCGAGCAGCAGAGCGCCGCCGTGCTCGGCGTGGTCGAGGCGCTTCTTGATGCGGCGCAGGTTGTTGATCAGGAAGGCCGAGCCCACCTTGCCGCGGCGCCCCCTGGGCAGTTCCACCTTGATCACATCCAGCAGCACGCTGCCCACACTCTCCAGGAACTTCAGCAGCACGTTGCCGGTGAAGCCGTCGCAGACCACCACGTCGAAGGCGCCGGAGAGAATGTCCCGCCCTTCGCAGTTGCCGGCGAAGCGGAAGCGGGGTTCGGTGCTCAGCAGCCCGTGGGTGCGCAGACAGAGCTCATTGCCCTTGCAGGACTCCTCGCCGATGTTCACCAGGCCGATGCGCGGCTGGGCCACCTGCAGCACGTCCCGGCTGTAGATGTTGCCGAGCAGGGCGAACTGCAGTAACCACTCGGGCTTGCAGTCCATGTTGGCGCCCACATCCAGCACCAGCACCTGCTGCTCGGGGTCCTTGGTGGGGAACAGGGCGCCGATGGCGGGACGGTCGATGCCCTTGAGCCGGCCCAGCCGGAAGATCGCGGCGGCCATCACGGCGCCGGAGTTGCCGGCCGAGTACACCGCCGTGGCCTGGCCCTGCTTCACCAGGTCCATGGCCATGTTGATGCTGGCATCGCGCTTGCGGCGCACCACGGTGGCCTCCTCGTGCATGCCCACCGAGGGGCCGCTGGGCACCAGCTGGACCAGCCCGGCGCTGATGGCGTCCTGGAGCCTCCCCTGCAGCCCGAGCTCGGCCGCAGCAGCCTGCAGCGGGGTGGTTTCCGCCACAAAGCGAATGCGCAGCGGCAGGCGCTCCACGGCCTGCAGGCAGCCCTCCAGGATCGGTCCGGGCGCGTGGTCGCCGCCCATGCCGTCCACGGCCACCCAGAGGCGGTCGGCGTCGTTGATGGGCACGTCCTCATCGGGCCCGCCCAGGCCCCGCTGCAGGCGCCGCAGGGGGTCCACCACTAGGGGCTGCAGCACCGTGTTGGCGGCGCTGCTGGCCACACCCGCCACGCTTCCCGCCCCTGACACCGCCGTGCTGGCGGCGGTGCTGGCGGTGCCGACCAGGGAGGTCACCGCGGCATTGCGGCGATACCAGATCACCAGACGGCGGATCGCCCGCCGCGGTTTGGTGCGCTTCTCAGGCTCCTTCGGGGGCAACGGGATCGACGATGCGTTGGAACAGGTAGCCGGTGCCCCGCGCCGTGAGGATCAGCTCGGGGTTGGCCGGATCATCCTCCAGTTTGGAGCGCAGGCGGGAGATGTGGACATCCACCACCCTGGTGTCCACGTGACGCTCGGGGGTGTAACCCCATACCTCCTTGAGAATCTCGCCGCGGCTGAAGGGCTCGCCGCTGCGGCTCACCAGCAGTTCCAGCAGGCTGAACTCCATGCCGGTGAGTCGGATCCGCTCATCGCCGCGGTACACCTGGCGCTTGTTGGTGTCGATGCGCAGGTCGCCCACGCCGATCACCCCCGAGTTGGGGATGCCCGCCACCTGTTCCTTCTCGACCCGGCGCAGCACGCAGCGGATGCGGGCCTCCAGCTCCTTGGGGCTGAACGGCTTCACCACGTAATCGTCGGCGCCGAGCTCCAGGCCGGTGATCCGGTCGGCCACGTCGCCGAGGGCGGTGAGCATCACGATCGGCACGTCGGATTCCTTGCGCAGCTCCTGGCACACCCCGTAGCCATCCAGCCGAGGCATCATCACGTCGAGCACCACCAGGTCGGGGGGCTGCTCGCGGAAGCGCTCCAGGGCCTCAAGCCCGTCGGCGGCGGTCACCACCTCGTAGCCGATCATCGACAGCCGGGTCTCGAGGATCCGGCGGATACTGGCCTCGTCATCGACGACCAGGATCGTCTCTTTCTCTCGAACTGGACTGGTGGGTGACGCCGTCATCTCCTCCGTTCGGCCTGTACATCAGATCGCCCTACTGAAAAGGCCAGAGGGGCTCTTATTTCATGCAAAGCCACCTTTCTTCATAGTCCCCGCCCGCCAGCCCGTGGCCAAGCCCCTCTCCATCTACGTCTGCAGCAGCTGTGGGGCCCAGTCGCGCCAGTTCTTCGGGCGCTGCAACGCCTGTGGCAGCTGGAACACCCTGGTGGAGCAGGCCGGCTCCAGCGACAACCGCCGCCTGAGGGCCACCCCCGCTGCCCCCGGGGCCGCCTCCGCGGTACGCCCGCGGCGGTCTCAGTCGATCCAGGCCGCCGGCGATCAGCCGCTGCAGCGGCTGGCCAGCGGCTATGGCGAGCTGGACCGGGTGCTGGGCGGCGGCCTGGTGCCGGGCTCCCTGGTGCTGCTGGGCGGGGATCCCGGCATCGGCAAGAGCACGCTGCTGCTGCAGAGCGCCCGCGCGATGGCCGAGCAGGCCTCAGTGCTCTACGTGAGCGCCGAGGAGTCGGCCCAGCAGGTGAAGCTGCGCTGGCGCCGCCTGGCGATGGCCGAGCAGGCCGCTGAGGCCGATGTGCAGCTGCTCGCCGAGACCGATCTCGAACTGGTCCTGCAGGAGCTGGAGGCCCTGCGTCCTGCCGTGGCGATCATCGACAGCATCCAGGCCCTGCACGACGCCCAGCTCGCCAGTGCTCCGGGTTCGGTGGCCCAGGTGCGCGAGTGCGCCGCCGCTCTGGCCCGCATCGCCAAGCGCCAGGACACGGCCGTGCTGCTGGTGGGCCACGTGACCAAGGAGGGCATGCTGGCCGGCCCCAAGGTGCTCGAGCACCTGGTGGATGCGGTGCTCACCTTCGAGGGCGACCGCTTCGCCAGCCATCGGCTGCTGCGGGCCGTGAAGAACCGCTTCGGGGCCACCCACGAGCTCGGCGTGTTCGAGATGCGCGATCAGGGGCTGGCGGAGGTGAGCAATCCCAGTGAGCTGTTCCTGGGGGGGGCGGAGCCCAGCAGCGGCAGCGCCACGATCGTGGCCTGTGAGGGCACCAGGCCCCTGCTGGTGGAGCTGCAGGCGCTGGTGAGCGGCACCAGCTACGCCAGTCCCCGCCGCAGCGCCACGGGCATCGCGGTGAACCGCTTGCACCAGATCCTGGCGGTGCTGGAGAAGCATCTGGGCCTGCCGCTGTCGCGCTTCGACTGCTACCTGGCCGTGGCCGGAGGGCTGGAGGTGGAGGAGCCCGCCGCGGATCTGGGCGTGGCGGCGGCGGTGGTGGCCAGTTACCGCGATCTGGTGCTGCCGCCGGGCACGGTGCTGGTGGGCGAGCTGGGGCTGGGGGGGCAGCTGCGGCCCGTGGGCCAGCTGGAGCTGCGGTTGCAGGAGGCGGAGCGGCTGGGGTTTGCCCGGGCCGTGGTGCCCCGGGCCAGCGGCCTGGCCGGATCGGGCCGGGTGGCGGGGCTGCAGGTGCTGGAGGCGGGCAGCGTGGCGGAGGCCCTGGTGGCGGCCCTGGGGGTCAGCCTGGAGGAGGACGAGCCCGGTTGAAAGCAGGGGCAGGCCCTCGCGGCGAACCTCAGAAGTAGACGTCCACGCTGCCGCGGCCACTGGTTTTCAACCAGTTCTGGGCCTCGATGTAGTTGTTGGGGGCCATGCGGATCGCCTTGGCCCAGCACTCGGCGGCCAGGTCGTAGCAGCGGTCTGACTCATCCGCATCGCCCTTCTCCTCGGCGATCGAGCCCAGGTGGTGGTGGATCACCGCCATGTTGTTGAGCACCTGGGGCATCTTGCTGTTGAGGTCCAGCGCCTGGCCGTAGAAGTCGAGCGCCTTCTGGTGCTCACCGTTGGAGGCGAACACGAGGGCCATGTTGTAAAGGATGAAGGCCTTGTCGTTGGGGTCGTCCTCCAGGCTGAGGGCCTCCTCGTAGTTCTCGAGGGCCTCGGCGTACTCCCCATCGGCCTGGGCGCTCATGCCGTCGCGGTAGTACGCGAAGGCCTCCTTGGCGCGGCGGTTCGTGGGCAGCACCTTGAGGATCAGGTCGGCCATCACCGTGAAGCTCTTGTCGATGAAGTTGTCGTTGCGTTGGGAGCGGGGCACCGGCGGGTCAGCGAGCTTCGAGTGGCTCCATCCTGGCCGATCTGGTGGCGGCGGATCGGCCAGGCCTGATCGTGCGGCCTAGCCTGATCCCAGTTGTCTGCACCGGGTCTGGCTGCGCCCCTGCCTCCACTGTCGCCCGAGCCCCTCTTGCTGGAGATCGAAGGCATGAAGTGCGGCGGCTGCGTGCGGGCGGTGGAACGGCGGCTGCTGGCCCAGCCCGAGGTGCGTCACGCCAGCGTCAGCCTGCTCACCCGCACCGCCTGGGTGGATCTCGAGCCCAGCCCGGCCAGCGCCCGCGGCTCCCAGGCCAGCGTGTCCGGGCTGCAGGAGGCCCTGGCGGCCCTGGGTTTCGAGGCCCGGCTACGGGAGGGTTCCGGCCAGGACCTCTCGCTGGCCGGCCGCAGGCAGCAGCAGGGCTGGTGGAGCCGCTGGCGGCAGCTGCTGGCGGCCCTGGGGCTGCTGCTGCTGTCAGCACTCGGCCATCTGGCTCCCCAGCCCGGCTCCTATTGGCCCCATGCCGTGGTGGCCAGCCTGGCTCTGGCCGGACCAGGCCGCGGCATCCTCATCGCCGGAGCCCGCTCCGCCCTGGCCGGGCTGCCCTCGATGGACACCCTCGTGGGCCTCGGCGTGATCAGTGCCTACCTGGCCAGCCTGGTGGGCCTGCTCTGGCCGTCCACTGGCCTGCCCTGCTTCTTCAACGAGCCCGTGATGCTGCTGGGCTTTGTGCTGCTCGGCCGCTTTCTGGAGGAGCGGGCCCGCTACCGCACCGGTGAGGCCCTCCAGCAACTGGCGGCGCTTCAGCCCGATACGGCCCTGCTGGTGATCGATGACGGTCCGGCGCGACAGGTCCGTGTCGGGGGCCTGCGCCCCGGCGACCGCATCCGCCTGCTGCCGGGGGATCGGCTGCCCGTCGATGCCACGGTGCTCGAGGGCGAGTCGTCCCTGGATGTGTCCGGGCTCACAGGCGAGCCCCTCCCCCAGATGGTGCAGCCAGGGGCCGAGCTGGGGGCTGGCTGCCTGAACCTGCAGGGGCCACTGCTGCTGGAGGTGCGCCGCCCGGGATCGGAGAGCGCCGTGGCCCGGATCGTTCAGCTGGTGGAGCGGGCCATGGCCCGCAAGGCCCCGATCCAGGGGCTGGCCGACCGGGTGGCGGGCCGGTTCACCCTGGTGGTGCTGGCCCTGGCCCTGGCCACCTTCCTGTTCTGGTGGCAGTGGGGCACCGGCCTGTGGCCCCAGGTGCTGCAGCCCGCCGGCGCCCAGGGCGCGGTCCATGCCGTGCATGGCTCCCACGGCCTGCTGGGCGCGGGGGCCAGCACCCCCCTGTCGCTCGCCCTGGAGCTCGCCATCGCCGTGCTGGTGGTGGCCTGTCCCTGTGCTCTGGGGCTGGCGACGCCCACGGCCATTGCCGTGGGCACGGGTGTGGCCGCCCGGCAGGGGCTGCTGTTCCGCGGCGGCGACGCGATCGAAACCGCCTCGCGGCTGCGCACGATCCTCTTCGACAAGACCGGCACCCTCACCCGCGGACGCCCCCTGGTGCGGGCGGTGGTGGCGCTGGCCGCGGCGCCCCCTGCTCCCGGTGTCCCGGCCGGGCCCGCTGCGCCTCTGGCCTCGGCAGAGCTGCTGCTCCAGTGGGCGGCCAGTCTCGAGGCCGGCACGCGCCACCCGCTGGCCTTTGCACTGCAGCAGCAGGCCGATGCCCGCCGGTTGCCCCTGCTGCCGCTGCAGAGCGCCCACACCAGGGCCGGCGCCGGCGTGGAGGGGGTGATCGCAGGCGTCAGCTTCCGGCTCGGGCGGCTCGACTGGGTGCTGCCAGGGGCGAGTCAAGCCAGCCTTGCTGAGGCCAGCCAGCACCGCGATCAGCTCGAGCGGCAGGGAGCCAGCGTGCTGGCCCTGGCCAGTGGCCAGAGCCTGCTGGGATTGATCGCCGTTGACGATCCCTGCCGGCCGGAGGCCGCCTGGGTGCTGGCGCGCCTGCGGCAGCGCGGTCTGCGCCTGGGCCTGTTGAGTGGGGATCGGGCCGAACCGGTGCGACGCCTCGGCGCCAGCCTCGGCCTGGCCCCCCAGGAGCTGGCCTGGCAGCAGACCCCTGAACAGAAACTGGCCGCCGTCGAGGCCCTCCAGGCCCACGCTGGCCCGGTGGCGATGGTGGGCGATGGCATCAACGATGCCCCGGCCCTGGCCGCCGCCGACCTGGGCGTGGCCGTGGGCACAGGCACCAGCGTGGCCCAGGACACGGCAGCTCTGGTGGTGCTGGGGGAGCGTCTCGATGGGATCCCCCAGGCCCTGGAGCTGGCCGACCGCACCATGGCCAAGGTGCGCCAGAACCTCTTCTGGGCCTTCGGCTACAACCTGATCGTGCTGCCGATCGCCGCCGGCGTGCTGCTGCCGAGCCGGGGGCTGCTGCTGAGCCCTCCCCTGGCGGCCCTGCTGATGGCCCTGAGCTCGATCACGGTGGTGCTGAATGCCCTGGGGCTCAATGCCCTCCGCGTCCAGGCCGGCGCTTCCGCCGAACCCCTGGCGCCCTCCAGCCCATGAGCGGCCCCGGCCGCTTCGTGGTGCTGGAGGGCATCGATGGCTGCGGCAAGAGCACCCAGCTGCAGGCCCTGGCGGGCTGGCTGCGGGGAGAGGGGCGCGGTTGCCTGCCCGAGGGCCGCAGCCTGCAGGTCACCCGCGAACCCGGCGGCACGCCGCTGGGTCAGGCCCTGCGCCAGCTGCTGCTCCATCCCCCCGGTGAGGCGGCTCCGGTGAGCACGGCGGAGCTGCTGCTCTACGCGGCTGATCGGGCCCAGCACGTGGAGCAGACGATCAGGCCGGCCCTGGCCGCCGGCGACTGGGTGCTCAGCGATCGCTTCAGTGCCTCCACGGCCGCCTACCAGGGCCATGGCCGCGGCCTGGATCTGGCCCTGATCACCGCCCTGGAGCAGGTGGCCACCGGCGGACTGCGGCCCGATCTCACCCTCTGGCTCGATCTGCCCCTGGCGGAATCGCTGCGGCGCCGCGGGCCACGGCCTGCCGATCGGATCGAGGCGGAGGGTCCCCTGTTTCTGGAGCGGGTGGCCCGGGGCTTTGCCGAGCAGGCCCGTCAACCGGGCTGGTGGCGCATCGATGCCGCGGCCCCGTCCCAGCTGGTCACAGAGGCCTGCTGCCAGGCCCTGCGGCAGCTGGCGGCTCTGCCATGGCCAGTGCCATGACCCCCACCAAGACCAGCCTGTTTGCCGATGTGCACGGCCAGGAGCGGGCGGTGGCCCTGCTCGAGGCCGCCCTGGGCCGTGGCCATCTGGCGCCGGCCTACCTGTTCAGTGGGCCCGAAGGAGTGGGCAGGAGCCTGGTGGCGCGGCGTTTTCTGGAGGGCATGATCGCCGGGCCCGAAGGGTCCGCCAGCGTGCGCCGCCGCCTGGAGGCCGGTAATCACCCGGACCTGCTCTGGGTGGAGCCCACCTACCTCGACAAGGGTCAGCTGGTGCCGGCCTCCCAGGCCTTGGAGCGGGGCGTCAGTCGCCGCCAGCCGCCCCAGCTGCGCCTGGAGCAGATCAGGGACCTCTCCCGCTTCCTGGCCCGCGCGCCCGTGGAGGCCCCGGGCTGCATGGTGGTGCTCAGCTGTGCCGAGGCGATGGCCGAGGCCGCGGCCAACGCCCTGCTCAAGACCCTTGAGGAACCGGGCCGGGGACGGCTGGTGCTGCTCAGTGCCGCGCCGGAGCAGCTGCTCAGCACGATCCGCTCGCGCTGCCAGCAGATCCGCTTCGCCCGCCTGGATGCGGCGGGCCTGGCCAGGGTGCTGGTGGCTGAACCCGAGCCTTCAGAACCCGACTCGGCGGAACTGTTGGAGCTGGCGGCCGGATCGCCGGGGGCCCTGCTGGCCCACCGGCTGCAGTGGCAGGCCCTGCCGTCGGGGCTGACGGAACGCCTGGCGGCCCTGCCCCACCGCGCCGATCCGCTCGAAGCCCTGGGGCTGGCCAGGGATCTGAGCGAGGCCCTCGACACTGACCAGCAACTCTGGCTGCTGCAGTGGTGGCAGCTGCTGTTGTGGCGCCAGCGGCATCAGTCCTGGCCTGTGCAGCGCCTCGAACAGCTCAGACGTCAGCTGCTGGGCCATGTGCAGCCCCGCCTGGCCTGGGAAGTGGCGCTGCTCGAGCTGGCCGGCGCGGGATGAGGGCCTGGGCCCCTAACTGGCCTGGACGGCCGCGCGGGACTGCGCCACCAGCGGGGTGAGCTGGGCGAGCTCGGCGTCGTTGGGCAGCTCCAGGCAGTAGCCGGCTCCGTACACCGTCTTGATGAAGCGAGGTTTGCGGGGCTCGGGCTCCAGTTTGGTGCGCAGGTGGCGGACGTGCACGCGGATGGTCTCGATGTCGTCGTCGGGCTCGTAGCCCCACACCTCCTTGAGAATCAGGGAAGGTGACACCGTCTGGCCGTGCCGCTGCAGCAGGCAGTGCAGCAGCTCGAATTCCAGATGGGTCAGGCGCACGGCCTGGTCAAACCAGATGGCCTCGAACCGCTCAGGCACCAGGGTGATGGGTCCGTAGCTGAGGATCTCGTTGTGCTTGGTGGAGAGGGGGGCGTTCTCGCTGCGGCGCAGCAGCGCCTTGACTCGCACAGTGAGCTCCTCAAGGTCGAAGGGCTTGGTGAGGTAGTCGTCGGCGCCGGAGTTGAAACCGCTCACCTTGTCCTTGGTGTCAGCCAGGGCGGTGAGCATCAGGATCGGGATGCGGGCGGTGCGCTCGTCGCGGCGCAGCCGCTGGCACAGGGTGAGGCCATCCACCTTGGGCAGCATCAGGTCGAGCAGCACCAGGTCCGGGGCGTACTGCAGGGCAAGGGCCTGGCCCTTGATGCCGTCCTCGGCCTTCTGCACATCGAAGCCGCCGTGCTCGAGGTGTCCGGCTACCAGGTCGCGCATGTCAGCGTCGTCCTCGATCAGCAGGATGCAGGGCTTCATGGCTGATGAAGGGCGAAGCAGGGGGAACGGACGAGGTCATCGCTTTCAGCCCTGGGCCTGGCGGCTCAGAGCAGGGCGGCGGCTCCATTGTCCCCGCTGGACTCGCGGATGGGGCGATCAGCACCTGTTGGACAAGCCCTGCCCGCAGGGGCCGTCCAGGCAGTTTCCAGTGCAGGCGGGCGTTCTGGGACGCTACCGGCCCCAGCCAGAGCCGTTTTCTTCAGGATTTCTTAGGAAAACTTCGTTGTAACTCCAGGCTTTTTCTGGCATGCATTGACAATTTTGCTCCCCTAGTGGCCCCTGAGAGCAGCTCAGCTCTCGGCGTCGCTTGGCTCGTCCGGGGCTTGAGCCCCCAGCCACACCAAAGGAGCCACTGTTGCCATTCAGCACGGTCATCAGCACGGTCAAAGGACCCGGGCTGTGGGCACCAGACGACTCACTCAAGCTCCCCGGGCGGGATTCGAACCTGCGACCAATCGGTTAACAGCCGACCGCTCTACCACTGAGCTACCGAGGAAGGCGAACCACCAGGGTTCGGCCGGCATCACCGGCCAAGAGACCTTACCCCTCGGGCTTGCCGCCCTGCAAGGGGCTGCCCAGGCGCTGCGCCAGCTCGCTGCCTGGCTGCCAGGGTCCTGCGTGGCCGCGCTCCATCACGGCGGCGCCATCGCAGTGGCGCAGTTCCTCGAGCCGATGGGTGATCCACAGGGCCGTCAGGCCGCGCCCCGCGTCCGCGGTGAGTCGGCGGATCAGCCCCAGCACCTCCTGCTGGCTGTCTGGATCGAGCAGGGCGGTGGGCTCGTCGAGCAGCAGCAGGTTGGCGCCGCTGGCCAGGGCCGCCGCGATCGCCAGGCGCTGTTTCTGGCCGCCACTGAGGGTGTGAATCGGCCGGGCAGCAAGGCCGGGCAGCCCCACGGCCCCCAGTACCTCCTGCAGCCTGGCCTCCCGCTCGGGGCGCTGCAAGCCCGGATCGATCGACAGCAGCAGCTCACTGCCACAGCTCGGCAGCAGCAGCTGGTGGTCGGGGTTCTGGAACACCAGGGCGGGGCGCGCCAGGCTGGTGATCGCCCCGGAACGCGGTTCGAGCAGGCCGGCGATCAAACGCAGCAGCGTGCTCTTGCCACTGCCGTTGCTGCCCACCAGCATCCACAGGCCAGGCCGGGGAATCTGCAGGGCGCAGTGCCGCAGGGCGGCCTGGCCATTGGGCCAGGAGAAGCTGAGGCGCTCCACCGTGAGCGGCGGTGCCTGGGCTGAGGGCATGGCGCTCGGCTCAGCCCTCGAAGCTGAAGCCTGGACGCTTGCCGCTGCTGGCGCTGGCCGACTTCTCATAGACCTGAACCGCCACCACCTCGCTGGTCAGCAGGCTCACCTTCTTGTCGGTTTCCTTCTCGCAGGTGAGCTCCAGAATCCGCGGACCATGGCCTTCAAGGCTCTGGCGCACCGTGTCGTAGAGGCTCTGGGCATCGGCGAGGTCCTTGCGCTGCACCGCAACGGGCATGGGGCTGAGCTTGATGGAGAGCTCGACGACGTACATGGTTGGTGGGGGACTGGTGCCCACTCTGGCCTCTGGCGGCGGGGGCCGCGGCAGAAGCGAGCGCCTGATGGGCGGGGAGCTGAGTGGTTGTACCCAAATCGTGCCCCTACGAGGCGCAGTTCGGGTCCCCGCCCCTTACGATTCGGGTGTAACGCTTCATGAAGTGCGCTTCTCATGACGATCGCTGCAGGACGCTTGCCGCAGCGGGGATGGTTCGACGTCCTCGAT
>NZ_JBSJOW010000006.1:0-228549 GCF_056633055.1 Paraciimarium castrense LEGE 11436
CAGACGTTTCGCCATTGATCGCGAAGCCACCGTCGCCGGCGGCGATCGCCGAGAGGTCGATCGGCACGTAGACCCGCAGGGACTGCTGCACCGCGTCGGAGGTGTTTCCCGCCGCATCGGTTGCCGTGGCGGTCACGCTGGTGAGTGGCTCAATCACCAAGGTGCCGCTGGTGGGCGTGGCGCTGCCGGTGTCGATGCTCCAGGTGCCGCCGGCTGTTGTGGTGGTGCTGTAGGTGGCGTCGCCGATGGTGAGGGTGATGAGGCTGCCGGGCTCGGCCGTGCCGCTGATCACCGGAGTGGTGTCGGAGGTGCGGTCAGGGGAGGTGATCGCAACGCCCGGTGGTGTGGTGTCTACCGGTGGCTGTGGAGGCTCCGCCGGTGGTGGCGGCTGAGTCGTTGGAGGTGCTGGCGGTGGCGGAGTTGGAGGTTCTGGGGCGGTGAGGTTGGTAACGCTCCTGTTCCTGATGGTTCTCTGGTCGCGGCCATTGCGTGTCTGAATCACCCCCCTCCTCTGATCGCCCCTGGGGTCCCTGTAGCTGAGGGTCACTACCGCATCGGCCTCCACGGCGGAAGCGAGGCTGAGCGTGAGGCGGTTGCCACCGAGCCTGGGCCGACCGGTGACTCTGATGCGCCGCCCGTTGATGCGCACCGTGAACGCACGGCCTCGGAGGCCCCTGGTGTTGGCCCTCCTCCTGAAGCGCAGCACCAGTTGGTTGCCGTTCACCGTGATCGCGGAGACCAAACGGGTGGGCTTCATGGGCTAGCGCTGGAGTGCTTGAGGTTGTTATAGGGCGCCTGAGGATGCCTATCTTGACTTAGGCCTCAATTGAGCAAGCCGAAACCTCTTCTAAAGGTAGCCAGTGATGCAGCGAGTAATAGCGCCAAGGTCTACTCCCTGAGTCGCTGCAGCGATAACAGCCCCGGCGGGGCTGGTGCCTTCAAGGTTCAGGGATGATCAGCGCCCCAACGCCGCAACCAGCGCCTTGAACCTGGCCTGCTGCACTTGATGGTTCACGATCGGCTCGGGGTAGCCGCGCCGCTCCAGGGGGGCGATCGTGCCGCTGATCAGATCGGCCGTGGCCACGTGCCGCAGCTCCGGCAGCCAGGTGCGGATGTAGTGGGCGTCCGGGTCGAACTTGGTGGCCTGGGTGAAGGGGTTGAAGATGCGCAGCGGTTTGGGGTCCATGCCGCTGCTGGCGCTCCACTGCCAGCCGCCGTTGTTGGCGGCCAGGTCGCCATCCACCAGCAGGCCCATGAACTGGCGTTCGCCCCAGCGCCAGTTGCAGATCAGGTCCTTCACCAGGAAGGAGGCCACGATCATGCGGCAGCGGTTGTGCATCCAGCCGCTGGCGTTGAGCTGGCGCATCGCCGCATCCACGATCGGCACGCCGGTGAGGCCGTCGCACCAGGCCTGGAACCGCCCTGCATCGTTCTCCCAGGGGAACCGCTGCCACTGGGCCCGGTAGGGCCCATCGGCCAGCTCGGGGAAATGGAACAGGGCCTGCTGATAGAACTCGCGCCAGGCCAGCTCCTGTTCCCACACTGTGATCGACTGCTCGGCCTCGCTGCTGCGGGCCAGCTGGCGGGCCTGCTGGGCGGCGGCCCAGGCCTGGCGTGGGCTGAGCGTGCCGAACTTCAGCGCCGCGCTCAGCCCGGAGGTGCCGGCCTCGCCGGGCAGGTTGCGGCCCGGCTCGTAGCCCAGCAGCGGCCCGCCATCGCAGAAGGCCTGCAGCTGCTTGAGGGCGGCGGCTTCGCCGGGGCGGCAGGGGCAGAGCTCGGTGCCCTTGAAGCTGTGGGGCAGGTGGAGGCCGGTGTGGGGATCGGGGGGCACGAGCGCCAGCACCCCGTCCGCGCCTTCCAGCAGTGCCGTCAGCTCGGGTGGAGTCAGGTCCTGGAGAGCGGTGGGAGCGTCCACCGGCTCGAGGCCGCCGCTGCTGCTGGGCCGCTGGCCGGAGCGGGTTTCCACCTGGCCGCGCCAGTTGCGCCAGAAGGGGCCATACACCCGGTAGGGATCGCCCTGGCCGGTGCGCAGCGCCTCCGGCGGGATGAGCAGCTGGTCCCAGTCCACCAGCACCCGCTGCCCCTGGCTCTGCAGGACCGCCGCCACCTGCCGGTCGCGCTCGCGTCCGTAGGGCTCCACATCCTTGTTCCAGGCCACCACCGCTGCGCCGAGCTGTCGTGCCAGGGCCGGCAGCACCAGGGCTGGATCGCCGCGCAGCACCAGCAGCCGGCTGCCGGTCTGGCGCCAGCGCTGCTCCAGCTCCCTGAGGCTCTCGGCCAGGAACCACAGCCTGGCGGGGGCCAGGTCCGGCGCCTCCAGCAGGCCGGGATCCAGCACGAACACGCCGGTCACGGCCGGGGTGGCCCGCGCCGCGGCGGCCAGGCCGAGGTTGTCGGCCAGGCGCAGGTCGCGGCGGTGCCAGAACAGCCAGCGCTCAGAAGTCTTCTGCGCTGTAGCCATCAGAGCCCCAGCAGCTGCTTGGCCCGCAGCCAGGCGCTGACGCTCTTGCCATCAAGGTATTCATCGCCGCTGGCCAGGGCCGCCTCCAGCTCATCGGGCTGCAGCAGCAGCACCTCCAGGTCTTCGTCGTCGTCGCCGGCAGGCTGGTCGGTGAGGGCGGTGAGCTGGCGGGCCAGGAAGAGGTGGATCACCTCGTCGGAATAACCGGGGCAGGGCAGCAGGGTGCCGAGCGGATCCCAGCGCTCAGCGCTGTAGCCCGCCTCCTCCTGCAGCTCCCGGCGCATCGTGCTCAAGGGCGTTTCGCCCGGATCCAGGGTGCCGGCGGGGAACTCCAGCAACCGGGTGGCCACCGCGAAGCGGTACTGGCGCAGCAGCACCAGGCGGCCGTCGTCGAGCACCGGCACCGCCAGGGAGGCTCCCGGATGACGAATCACGCCGAAGCTGGCCTCCAGCCCCATGGGCAGGGCCACCCGGTTCACCTCGAAGCGCAGTTTGCGGGCCTGCAGGGTGGCGATGGTGTCGAGATGGCGCGCGGGCTCGGGAGCGGGCAGGGGCGCCATGGCAAGCGAGGTGGGTTGGTCCCCAGCATGGCGCCCGGGGGCCAGCAGCAGCCCTCAGGGTCGTTGCCAGGCCGCCCAGCGCCCGTTGCGGTAGGCCGGCGCCCAGCCTTCGGGCCCGCCCTGCTCGGGGCCGGTGATCAGCACGGTGGCGTTTTGGTCGTCGGCCAGGCGGCCCAGGGCGGCCGGTGGCAAGGCGCCGTAGGCCGCCACCAGCCGATCGCGGGCCGCCCAGCCGCCCAGGCCCTGCCACACTGCGCGCTCGCCGCCGGCGAGGGCCGTGAGGCGCTCAAACCAGGCCTGAATGGCCGCCGCCGATGTGGGGATCTGCTTGAACTGCACAAAGCCGGCCCGCCCCGTCTGCAGGGAGAGGTCTTCAAAGCCGGCGGGGGGCGTCAGCACCAGAGCGCTGCGAAGGGTGTGGCCCCGGATCCAGGCGTACAGCTCCGCCTGCTCCGGGCTGTCCCCGAACTGGCGGGGCCAGCCCGCCGCCGCCGTGGGCAGGTCGCGGGCCAGGCCCCCCAGGCTGATCAGCAGCACCAGCGCCACCACTCCCCCCTGCAGCCGCCGCTGGGTCTGACGGCCCGGCCCCCAGCGGCGCACGGCGCTGGCCAGGGCGGCGGCCAGCAACAGCCACAAGCCCAGCATCTGCAGTGTGTCGGCCAGGCGGAAGGGGTAGAGGCTGAGCAGGGCGTACTGGGGGGCGGCAGGGAGGCGGCTGGCCAGTAGCCCGAGCAGCGCCAGGGGCCAGCTCATCGCCACCCAGAGGGCGAGGTCACGGCTGGCCCTCTGGCACGGGTCGTTCCCCTGCCAACCCCCGCGCCTCCGCCGTGGCCACCCTCCGCCCGCCGCCAGAGCCGCCAGCACGAACAGGCCCAGCACCAGGGCGACGCGGGCCCAGTCGCCGGCCGACCAACTGCCCGGCAGCAGGTGGTGGGGATTGCGCAGCACCACGTAGATCCAGCCGGCGGAGGGAAGGGAAGTGTTGGTGCGCCAGGTGGCTGTGAGGCTGGGCGCCAGCAGCTTCTGGGCCACGGCCAGACCCGCCGGCAGGGCCATCAGAACAGCCCCGGCGCTCCAGCGGCCCAGTCCAGCCCAGCCCAGCCTGCGCCTGGTTCTGGCCTCCAGCACCAGCCTGGCCAGCGCCATCCCCGCCAGCGACACCACGGCGAAGCTCCCCACCAGCAGGTGGAAGGAGCAGGCCAGGCCGCTGTAGAGCCCGCAGCGCCACCAGCGCCGCTGCCGCCAGGCCGCGTAGGCCAGCAGCACGGCGGCGTAGGCGAAGGTTTTCGGCTCGGCGCTGCCCACCATCCACTCGGCGGCCACCACCCCCTGCTGGAGGCTGAACAATCCCGTCGCCAGGGCCGCCAGCGCCGGCGACAGGCCGAGGGGCACGCTGATGCCGGCCAGGGCCCAGGCCCAGATGCCATAGCCCAGCAGCCGCACCAGCAGCGAGCCCGGCCCGAAGCCCAGCAGGGTCACGATCCGCCCGCTCAGCTGCTGGAACAGCCACTGGTAGTTCTGGTTGTTGCTCAGATACCAGTCCGCCGGGATCCAGCCCGGATCCACGGCCTGGCGGGCCAGGGCCAGCTTGCCGGCCTCGTTGTCGTCCAGATTGCCGTCGAACAGGGCCACGGCCGTGATCACCAGGCCGATGGCCAGGGCGCTGCGCCAGCGCGAGGGTGGAAGGAGGCTGGCGATCGGTGGGTGGGGAGCGGCGACTCCATTGAAGAGGGCCGCCGCTGCCCGGGCCGCCTTGCGCGTCAGCTTGGCCAAGGTCCCCCAGGCCAGTGTCTCCAGGGCCAGCGTCACTCCGGCCAGCTCGCCTGGGGGGCCAGCCGCTGTGGCGGTGGGCTGCCATCCTCCGGCAGCTCGGCCAACAGATCGGCCAGCAGCTCGCACACCCGGCGCCCCGCACCGGGCGGCACCAGCTCCGGTGCCAGGGCCGCCAGCGGGGCCAGCACGAAGGCCCGCTCCAGGTAGTGCGGATGGGGCAGCCAGAGGGCGGCGCTCTGGCGCCGATGGCCGCCGCACCAGAGCAGATCGAGATCGAGGCTGCGCGGGCCCCAGGGCTGCAGCCGCTGCCGGCCGAAGGTCGCCTCCAGGCTCTGCAGGGCCAGCAGCAGGGGCAGCGGCTCGCCCTGGTTCGCCCCCGTGGCTGCTCCGTTCCCGGCGGGCCCGCTGGCCAGCAGCACCGCATTGAGATAGGGCGGCTGGCCGGCTGGACCCCCCACGGGAGCGGTGCGGAACAGGGGCGACCAGCGCAGCCGCCAGGGGCCCACCGCCCCGTGCGCTCCCGCCCAGTGCTGCACTACCTGGCCCAGCAGCGGCCGCACCGCCGTGAGCGTGGCCAGCGGGTCGCCGAGGTTGGCCCCCAGGGCGATGGCCGTGCAGGGCCCGGCGGCGCTGGCAGCAGCTGGATTCACCCCGCCTGCTCTCAGGGTTCCCCCAGGAAATCGCGCTTGCCCAGCACCACGCCGTTGTGGCGCAGGATCCCGTAGGCGGTGGTGGTGTGGAAGTAGACGTTGGGCAGCACGAAGCCGGAGAGGAACGGCCAGCCGATCATGGTGATGCTCTGCCCGCGGCCGATCGGCACGCTCACCTCCCGCTCGGCGCTGTCCTCCAGCTGGTTGGGGGCGTAGCCGCCCAGCTCGTTGACGGCGGCCTCGAGGCGCTCGATCAACTGCGCAAAGGTGGTCTCGTCATCGGCCACGGCGACGGCCTCCACGCCGGCGAGGCGGGCCACCCCGCGGCGGGCGATGTCGGCGGCGATCTGCACCTGCCGGGTCAGGGGGAACATGTCCGGGTAGAGGCGGCTGGCCAGCAGCACGGCCGGATCGATGCCGCCGGCCTCGGCGTGCGCTTCGGCCTTGGCCAGCACCGCCGCCAGGTTGGTGAGGGTGCGCTGCAGGGGCGGCACCGCGGCCGCATGCATGGAGAGGGACATGGGACGACCCGGCCGATCAGATGATTTTGAGGCTAAGGGCTGTGCCGCCGTGGTTCTCCCGGCAGGCCCATCGGCGAGACTGGCCTGCCTTCTCCCTATGGCCCGCGCCCCATGGTTGTCAGCGGCTCAGCAGCGTCTCCGGCCCCGGCCGGCCAGGGTGCTGATCGCTCCTTCCCGCTGGCGGCGATCACCGGCCACGGCACCCTCAAGCTCGCCCTGCTGCTGGCCGCCGTGGATCCCGGCCTCGGCGGCGTGGTGATCGCCGGCGGTCGCGGCACGGGCAAGTCGGTGCTGGCCCGGGGCCTGCACGCCCTGCTGCCGCCCATCGACGTGCTCGATCTGGGCGGCGCGGCGGTGCAGGCCCTCAAC
This sequence comes from Paraciimarium castrense LEGE 11436, assembly GCF_056633055.1. Taxonomy (NCBI): domain Bacteria; kingdom Bacillati; phylum Cyanobacteriota; class Cyanophyceae; order Synechococcales; family Prochlorococcaceae; genus Paraciimarium; species Paraciimarium castrense. The sequence goes on from NZ_JBSJOW010000006.1 coordinate 6,335, forward strand.
GTGGATCCCCAGCGTCCCGACGACTGGAACGAGGCCGTGCGCGAGCGGCTGCAGCAGCTGGGCGCCGACCCCAGCGGCCGCGACACCCAGGCCCTGCTGCCCACCCGCGTCATCCCCGCCCCCTTCGTGCAGGTGCCGCTGGGCGTCACCGAAGACCGGCTGCTGGGCTCGGTGGATGTGGCCGCCTCCCTGGCCAGCGGCCAGGCGGTGTTCCAGCCGGGGCTGCTGGCCGAGGCCCACCGTGGCGTGGTGTACGTGGATGAGCTCAACCTGCTCGACGACGGCATCACCAACCTGCTGCTGGCGGCGGTGGGCAGCGGCGAGAACCGCATCGAGCGCGAGGGCCTCAGCCTGGCCCACCCCTGCCGCTGCCTGCTGATCGCCACCTTCAACCCCGAGGAGGGGGCGGTGCGCGACCACCTGCTCGATCGCTTCGCCATCTGCCTCAGTGCCAACCAGGCGCTGGAGCTGGAGCAGCGGGTGGCCATCACCCGCTCCGCCCTCGACCATGCCGAGTCGGGCCAGGACTTCCGGGGCCGCTGGCAGGAGGAGACCGACGCCCTCGCCACCCAGCTGCTGCTGGCCCGCCAGTGGCTGCCCGATGTGCAGATCAGCCGCGAGCAGATCGCCTACCTGGTGACCGAGGCCGTGCGCGGCGGTGTGGAGGGCCACCGCTCCGAGCTCTACGCCGTGCGCGTCGCCCGCGCCCATGCGGCCCTCAGTGGCCGCGATCGCGTTGAGGCCGACGACCTGCAGGTGGCCGTGCGGCTGGTGATCGCTCCGCGGGCCCTGCAGCTGCCGCCCCCCGATCCCGACCAGCCCCTGGAGCCGCCGCCGCCACCGCCGCCCCAGGGCGAGCAGCCGCCGGAGCAGCCGCCCGAACCCGACCAGAGCGAGCCGGAGCCCGAGGACGACAGTGATCCTGAGCAGCCCGACCAGGACGACGACACCCCCGAGGACCAGGCGCCCCCCTCGGTGCCGGAGGAGTTCATGCTCGATCCCGAGGCCGTGGCCATTGATCCCGAGCTGCTGCTCTTCGGTGCCGCCAAGGCCCGCTCCGGCGGCAGCGGCAGCAGGGCCGTGGTGTTCAGCGACTCCCGCGGCCGCTACGTGAAGCCGATGCTGCCCCGCGGTCCGGTGAAGCGCATCGCCGTGGATGCCACCCTGCGGGCCGCGGCCCCCTATCAGAAGAGCCGCCGCGAGCGCCAGCCCCACCGCAAGGTGGTGGTGGAGGACGGCGACCTGCGGGCCAAGCAACTGCAGCGCAAGGCCGGTGCCCTGGTGATCTTCCTGGTGGATGCCAGCGGCTCGATGGCCCTCAACCGCATGCAGAGCGCCAAGGGTGCCGTGATCCGGCTGCTCACCGAGGCCTACGAAAACCGCGACGAAGTCGCCCTGATCCCCTTCCGCGGCGAGCAGGCCGAGGTGCTGCTGCCGCCCACCCGCTCGATCACTGCCGCCCGCCGCCGGCTCGAAGCGATGGCCTGCGGCGGCGGCTCACCCCTGGCCCACGGCCTCTCCCAGGCGGCGCGGGTGGGGGCCAACGCCCTGGCCACGGGCGACCTGGGCCAGGTGGTGGTGGTGGCGATCACCGATGGCCGCGGCAACGTGCCCCTGGGCCGCTCCCTGGGGCAGCCGGAGCTGGAGGGGGAGGAGCCGGTGGACCTCAAGGAGGAGGTGAAGCAGGTGGCCAGCCGCTACCGCGCCCTCGGCCTCAAGCTGCTGGTGATCGACACCGAGCGCAAGTTCATCGGCAGCGGCATGGGCAAGGAGCTGGCTGAGGCGGCCGGCGGCAAGTATGTGCAGCTGCCCAAGGCCAGCGATCAGGCCATCGCCGCCATCGCCATGGAGGCGATCAACGCGGTGTAGGCATCGGGAAGGCCTCGGGAGCCTGCTCCGGAGCGTTCGGACGCCGCTGGGATCCGCGGCCGTGCCGCGCTTTGCCGCCGCCGGTGGCCGGCCCTGCAGCAGGCTCCCTGGCGGCAGCGGTGCCCTCTGCGCCAGCCTCCTCTGCAGCAGTCTTGTTGCGGGCAGCCTTGTCACGGGCGGCGCCCGTCTGGGCGGGGTAGAGCTCCTCAAAGAACTTGCCCAGGCCTACGGTCACGTTGCGCAGCCCATCCATAAAGCGGGGATCGGAGGTGAGCTGGTTCACATCGCCGCCCACCGCATCCCAGCGGGCCGTGAGCTGCTCGGCGTTGCTCACCGTCTGCTGCAGTTCCGCCACGGTCTTGGGATTGTCCAGGGCCGCCATCAGCCGCCGCAGATGGGCCGAGCTGGCATTGAGGTTGGCGATGGTGGGCTGGGTCTCCTGCACCGAGCGGTCGAGGCTGCTCACCAGCGATTCCCCTTTGCCCACAAGCACCTGGCCGTCCTTGAGGAAGGCGGTGGCCTCCCTGGAGGTCTGGTCCACGCTCGTGGCCACAGCGGCCAACTTCTCGATCAACTGCTCCCGGTCGCCCTGCTCCAGCAGCTGCTGCATCAGGTTGGTCACCGTGGAGAGGCTGGCGGCCTCACTGCCTGTGATCGACGAGCCGTCGCAGAGCATCTCCTGGCGTGGACAGTCTGGCGCTCGGGGCGGCGGCGCCGAGTCGTTCGGTGCTGGTCCGGTGCTGATCAGAGACACCTGGGCCTCGCCGCCCAGCAGCGACCCCTGCACCACCTCCGCCCTCACCGGCAGGGAGAGCCTCAGGCTGGAATTGGTGATCTCCAGGTCGGCCTCCACAGCCCCCGGGGTGACGCGCACGGAGCGCACGCTGCCCACCATCACCCCCCGATACACCACCGGAGAGCGGGCGGCCAGGCCCGAAGCCTGCTGAAAGCTGGCCTTGAGTGTCCAGAACTGACGGGTGAGGGAGAGGCCCCGCAGCCAGAAGGAGAAGCCCACTGCTGAGACGATCGCCCCCAATAGGGAGAATCCCACAATCGCCTCGCGCACGGTTCGGCGCATTGGTCAGGCCTCTGCCGGCTGGATAGGTCCGCGCAGGCTACCGCTCCTGAACTGCACCACATAGGGATTGTCCGTGCGGCGGTAGGCCTCAAGGTCGCCGGCCCAGCGAAAAATACCGTCGTAGAGCATCACGATTTGGCCTCCGGTGCGCTCGATCGTGCTGTGCACGTGGCTCACCACCACGGAGCTGGCCCGGGCCACGGCCGTGGTGCGCACGATCAGATCCTCGATGCGGGTGCAGGCCACCGGATCAAGCCCGGCCGTGGGTTCATCGAACAGCAGCAAGGGCATCTGGGACGAATCCAGCAGTTGGGGAGCCGGAATCAGGGCGCGGGCAAAGCTGACGCGCTTCTGCATGCCACCGCTCAGTTCCCCAGGCAGACGCTCCTCGATCCCGCCCAGCCCCACAGCTTCGAGGGCTTCCGCCACACGCTGGCGGATGTCGCTCTCCTTGAGACGGCCGTAGCGGTAGAGCAGAAAGCCCACGTTTTCCCGCACCGTGAGCGAACCCAACAGGGCTGGGTTCTGGAACACCAGCCGCACGTCGGGGGGGTTCTCCTGGTCGATGCGCAGGTAGGTCTGGGGCTCGCCGTGCAGCAGCAGGGTGCCGCTGCTGGGCATCAGCAGGCCCGCCAGCAACCGCAGGATCGTTGACTTGCCCGCTCCGGAAGGCCCCACCACCACCAGCTGCTCGCCGGGCTGCAGGCTGAGGTTCACGCCATTCAGCACCGTGGTGCTGCCCCAGCGCATGCTGAGGTTGCGGAGTTCGGCCAGGGGTGGAGCTGGGCAGTCCAGCGGCGGCAACGCGATCAGTCCCCATTCTCGCGCCTGCGGGTCCAACTACAGTGAACTGGCTCCGTGAGCACAGTCCCACGCCTTCGCCTCCCCCTGCGCCGGCTTCCAGGCCGCGGCGGACCCGCCGGCTCAGACCACGGGCCAGCTGGGTTGGCCGGGGTGAACTGCGCCAGCGCGACCTGGTGAGCCGTTCGCGGCGGGCCGTGCGCTGGCTGCAGCCAGGTCTGGTGGTGAAGCGCTGGGTGCTCACCTCCGGTCTGGGCCTGTTGATCGCCCTGCTGGGTGCTGCGGTGTGGGCCGATCTGCAGCCGATCTACTGGACCATCGCCGGTATCCAGTGGTTGCTCAAGAACCTCACCACGGTGCTGCCGAGGGGGATCACCGGGCCGTTGGTCCTGGCGATCGGCGCCGCCCTGATCTGGCTGGGCCAGAGCCGCAGCTTCGGCACCATCCAGCAGGCCCTCGCCCCAGACCGCGGCACCCATCTGGTGGATGCCCTGGCCGCCCAGGGCCGCCTGAACCGGGGCCCCAGCATCGTGGCCGTGGGCGGCGGTACCGGCCTCTCCACCCTGCTCAGTGGCCTCAAGCGCTACAGCAGCAACCTCACCGCCATCGTGACGGTGGCCGATGACGGCGGCAGCAGCGGTGTGCTGCGCCGCGAACTGGGCGTGCAGCCCCCCGGCGACATCCGCAACTGCCTGGCCGCCCTGGCCAGGGAGGAGCCCCTGCTCACCCGGCTGTTCCAGTACCGCTTCCAGGCGGGTGCTGGGCTGGAGGGCCACAGCTTCGGCAACCTCTTCCTCTCGGCCCTCACGGCGATCACAGGCAGTCTCGAGTCGGCGATCACCGCCAGCAGCCGGGTGCTGGCGGTGCAGGGCCAGGTGGTGCCCGCCACCAATGCCGACGTGCGTCTCTGGGCGGAGCTGGAGAGCGGCGAGCGGATCGAGGGTGAATCGGCGATCGGCCATGCCCAGAGCCCGATCGTGCGCTTGGGCTGCTCGCCCGAGCACCCACCGGCCCTGCCTCGGGCGATCGAGGCCATCGCCCACGCCGACCTGATCGTGCTCGGCCCCGGCAGCCTCTACACCTCGCTGCTCCCAAACCTGCTGGTGCCTGAGCTGGTGGCGGCGATCGCCCGCAGCAAGGCGCCCCGCCTCTACATCTGCAACCTGATGACCCAGCCCGGCGAGACGGACCGCCTCGATGTGGAGGGTCATCTGCGGGCGATCGAGGCCCAGCTGGCCAGCCTCGGCGTCGAGCGGCGCCTGTTCAATGCCGTGCTGGCCCAGGAGGATCTGGAGGACACGCCCTTGCTGGATCGCTACCGCCAGAAAGGTGCCGAGCCCGTCCGCTGCGATGCCCGCAAGCTGCAGCGCCAGGGTTACCAGGTGATGCAGGCGCCCCTGCAGGGCGCGCGCCCCACCGCCACCCTGCGCCACGACCCCCGCAGCCTGGCGGTGGCGGTGATGCGCTTCTATCGCAGCTGCCGCGGCAGCCTGCGGCCGGTGAGTGCACTTCGCCCCGCCCCGCCCCGCGACTCCTGATCGCCCCGTCCTCGGAGGCCCAGGGATCCTGCCCAGAGCCAGGTAGCCTCCGCCCATGGCGGTTTCCGACCAGCACTTCCTGCACCTGCCCGGCCACCACCTGCTCTACGGGCGCGTGCCCAAGGCGGCCAACAGCAGCGTCAAGGCAGCTCTGACCCGACTGATCCGGCCAGAGCTGCAGCGCAGCCGCCGCGGCCTGGGGCAGCGGTTGCTGCGGGCTGTGCGGCCCCAGCGCTCCTGGCAATCCCACTCCTCCCAGGTCGACCAGTTCTGGGATCTGCTGCCGAGCACGATCGCCCGCCCCGTTGACCGGGCCACGGCCAGGCAGCTGCGGGTTCACTGCTTCAGCTTCGCGCTTGTGCGCAACCCCTTTGATCGCCTGCTCTCGGCCTACAACAACAAGGTGATCGAAAACCCCAGCTGCACGTCCCGGCTGCGGGCCATCGGCGTGGAGCGGGGCATGGCGCTGCCCGAGTTCATCGAGCGCATCTGCGCGGCGGAGTCGGCCGATCTGGACGTCCACGTGCTGCCCCAGTCGGAGATCCTCTGCCTAGGCAGGGAGCTCCTGCCCACCTGGGTGGGCTACGCCGAGAGCCTTCAGTTGCACTGGCCCTTCCTGGTGCAGCGGGCCCGTCGCGCCGGAGTGCCCGGCCTGATGCGGCAACTGCCCGACAAGAACAGCAGGCGTCAGGGCCAGAGCACGGATCTGGAGCAGCTGCTGGCCCAACCGCAGCTCGTGCGGCTGCTGCGCCAGCGCTATGCCGACGACTTCAGCATTTTTTACCCCTGGCTGGCCCAAGGGCCGCTGAGCGTGGCGCAGGTGCGGCAGGGAGGCCCGCGCCGACCGCGCCATTTCATGGCGGCTCAGTAGGCGTCCTGCATCTCGTAGAAGTCAGGCTGCACGTAGTCCTTGCGCAGCGGCCAGCCCTTCCAGTCTTCCGGCATCAGCAGCCGCTTGGGATGGGGATGGCCTTCGAACTGGATGCCGTACATGTCAAAGGTCTCGCGCTCCTGCCAGTCGGCGCCGCGGAACAGGCCGTAGAGGGTGGGGATGGTGAGGGCCCCGTCGCGGAGAAGGAACACCTTGAGGCGCACCTCCTGGGGCCGCACCTCGGCGGGCAGCTTGGCCTGACCGGCGCAGCTGTCGGCGAGACAGCCCAGCTTGACCAGGTGATAGAAGCTCACCAGGCGCCCGCCAGGCCCTTCGTCATAGCCGCCCTGACATTGCAGGTAGTCGAAGCCATCGGCCTTGAGGGCGGTGGCCAGCAGGGGCAGGAAGGCCGGCTCCACGCCGATCACCTCGACGCCGAGGTGGTCTGGGGGCAGAGCCTCGTGCTCGAAGCCCTGGCTCCGCAGCCACTGGCTCACCGGCCCGGGTTCCACGGTCGCGAGGGCCTCAGGGGCGGGGGTGGACTCAGGCATCGCTCGACTCGGCGGTGGGGAGGGTGCTGTCAGCAGCGGCCACGGGCACGGTGGCGGCAGGATCGGCCTCGAGGCTGCCCAGGGGCAGGCCGGCAGCGGCGGCCAGGGCGCGGCGCTGGGTTTCGGCAGCCAAATAGGCGCCGGTGACGATCGGCTCCACGGGCGTCATCTGGTGGGCAACAGTGCAGTAGCGATGGGTGGGCCGCAGATTGCCCCGCTCGGCCAGGGCCTCATTGCCCACCTTTTTGCGCAGCTTGATCACCGCGTCGAAGATGGCCTCTGGACGGGGCGGGCAGCCGGGCAGGTAGAGATCCACAGGAATCAGCTTGTCGACACCCCGCACCGCCGTGGTGGAGTCGGCGGAGAACATGCCACCGGTGATCGTGCAGGCGCCCATGGCGATCACGTACTTCGGCTCAGGCATCTGCTCGTAGAGGCGCACCAAGGCCGGACCCATCTTCATGGTGACCGTGCCGGCCACGATCAGCAGGTCGGCCTGGCGCGGCGAGGAGCGGGGCACCAGACCGAAGCGGTCGAAGTCGAAGCGGGAGCCGATCAGGGCGGCGAACTCGATGAAGCAGCAGGCCGTGCCGTAGAGCAGGGGCCAGAGGCTGCTGAGCCGGGCCCAGTTGTGCAGGTCGTCGAGGGTCGTGAGAATCACGTTTTCCGACAGGCCCGAGGTGACGGCCGGGTTGCCGACGGGGCCGCAACTGGCGGCACGCACGTCGCGCAGAGCATCGATGCTCGGGCTGGTCTGGGGGGTGATGGTCATGGGTTCCGTCAGCTCCACTCGAGGGCGCCTTTGCGCCAGGCATAGGCCAGGGCCACCACAAGGATGGCAATGAACACCAGGGCTTCAATGAAGGCCAGGAGCCCCAGCCGATGGAAGGCCACCGCCCAGGGATACAGAAACACGGTCTCCACGTCGAAGATCACGAAGACCAGGGCAAACATGTAATAGCGGATGTTGAACTGAATCCAGGCCCCGCCTATGGGCTCCATGCCTGATTCGTAGGTGATCTCCCGCTCGCCACCTCTGCTGGTGGGCGAGAGCAACTTGTTGGCGACAAGGGCGAGCACGGGAACGGCGGCCGAAATCAGCAGAAAGCCGAGGAAGGCGTCGTAGCCGGAGAGCACGAACATGGAGGCGAGCCCAACGTGCGGCGCAGTCTGGCATCTGCAGCCGTAAAGCCACGGCTTCGGCCGCTGCACAGTTCCTAGAGTCAGCATCCCCTGCCCGACTCCGGTGACCGACGAGATCACTCCTCAGGGGCAGGAGATCCCTGCCCAGCAGCCGCCTGAGCCGGCCGCCGTCGCTCCGCTGGCGGTTCCGGCCCCACAGGGCGCGGTTCCCGGGGAGCGGACAGCTGGTCAGCCAGCGCCGCTGCCGGAGCAAGAGCCGGAACAGCAGGGGCTCCAGGTGGCTGTGGTCGATGACCCCGCCGATGATCCCGACAGCCACCGCTTCGAGTGCCGCAGCTGTGGTTTCGTCTACGACCCGGCCGAGGGCGTCAAGAAACTGGCGATTGCCGCCGGTACGCCCTTTTCAGGCCTCGACCCCGTCTCCTTTCGCTGCCCCGTGTGCCGCAGCAAGGTGGGGGCCTTCAAGGACATCGGCCCGCGCAGCAAGCCCAGCGGCTTTGAGGAAAACCTCAACTTCGGCCTCGGGGTCAATCGGCTCACCCCGGGGCAGAAGAATGTGCTCATCTTCGGGGGATTCGCCCTGGCCTTCGCCTTTTTCCTCTCCCTCTATTCCCTGCGTTGATGCCCGCGCCGATGAACCGCTCCTCCTCCAGCTCCCTTCTCCGCCCCCGCCTTCTCTCCTCGCTGTGCTCTCTGCTGCTGGTGCTGGGGATCAGCCTGGGGCTGGGGGGCTGCGTCACCACCGGCCTGGCCCGCACGGTCGACAGTCCCTGGGAGTCCGTACCCCTCAACACCACGGCCAACCCGCTGGCCGTGGCTTTCTCCGACGCCGACCACGGCTTTCTGGTGGGCAGCAACAGGCTGATCCTGGAAACCAACGACGGTGGTGCCAGCTGGGAGGAGCGGGCCCTCGACCTGCCCGAGGAGGAGAACTTCCGCCTGATCAGCATCGACTTCCGCGGCGACGAGGGCTGGATCGTGGGCCAGCCGGGACTGCTGTTGCACAGCTCCGATGCCGGCAGTAACTGGAGCCGGCTGTTTCTCGACACCAAGCTGCCCGGTGAGCCCTACCTGGTCACCGCCCTGGGTCGGGACACGGCCGAACTGGCCACCAGCGTGGGAGCCATCTATGACACCAGCGACGGCGGTGCCAGCTGGCAGGCCCGGGTGGGGGATGCGGCCGGCGCCGTGCGCGAGCTGCGCCGCAGCCCCGATGGCCGTTACGTGAGCGTCAGCAGCCTGGGCAATTTCTTCTCCACCTGGAATCCAGGCCAGGAGGTGTGGCAGGTGCACCAGCGGGTGAGCAGCCAGCGTCTCCAGACCATCGGCTTCAGCCCTGACGGCAACCTCTGGATGCTGGCCCGCGGCGCCCAGATCCGCTTCGGCAGCGATCCCGCCGACCCCGAGCAGTGGAGCAAGCCGGTGATCCCGATCACCAATGGCTACGGCTACCTCGACATGGCCTGGGACCCCCGCGGGGCGATCTGGACCGGCGGCGGCAGCGGCACTCTGCTGGTGAGCAGCGACGACGGCCGCAGCTGGCAGCAGGACCCGGTAGGCGCCCAGGAGCCCTCCAACTTCACCCGCATCGTGTTCAGCCGGGACGGCAGCAAGGGCTTCGTGCTGGGCGAGCGCGGCTCCCTGCTGCGCTGGGTGGGCTGAAGGACGGCCCGGGATCCAGCGGCGATTCTCAGGCTCGCCAACTTCTGTAACCAAGGGGGACGGCCGCTCCCGCAGGGCCAGAGCCTCCCCCTAGGATCGCCGGGCTGAACGCTTGTCGCTATGGCTGCCGGCTCTACAGGGGAACGCCCGTTCTTCGAAATCATCACCAGCATTCGCTACTGGGTGATCCACGCGGTCACCCTGCCAGCGATCTTCCTTGCTGGTTTCCTGTTCGTGTCCACCGGCCTGGCCTATGACGCCTTCGGCACGCCTCGCCCTGACGCCTATTTCCAGGCCCAGGAGAGCAAGGCTCCCGTCGTGAGCCAGCGCTACGAGGGCAAGAGCCAGCTTGACCTGCGTCTGCCATAAACCTCCATGACCCAGTCTCCCGTCTCGACCACGCCGCGCAACTACCCGATCTTCACGGTGCGCTGGCTCTCCGTTCACGCCCTGGGCATTCCCACGGTGTTCTTTCTGGGGGCTCTGGCGGCCATGCAGTTCATCCGTCGCTGAGGTCCACTGCCATGCAACGCAACCCGAACCCCAACAACCTGCCGGTTGAGCTCAACCGCACCAGCCTTTACCTGGGGCTGCTGCTGGTTTTCGTCACCGGTGTGCTGTTCACCAGCTACTTCTTCAACTGATCCGGAGGGCACCCCATGAGCGGCAAGAAATCCAACATCCCTGACGGCCGGATCCCGGATCGCCTGCCTGATGGTCGTCCGGCTGTGGCCTGGCGCTCCCGCTGGACAGCAGGTGTGCTGCCCCTGTGGCTGGTGGCCACTGCCGGTGGCATGGCCGTGATCTTCGTGGTGGGCCTGTTCTTCTACGGCTCCTACACCGGCGTCGGTTCTGCCTGAACCCTGGCCTGAACTCCGGCCCAAGCCATCCCCAGCGATGCCTCTTCCCCGGTGGACAGCCCGGCTGTCACCGGGGTTTGCTGTGGGAGACGGCTTGGCTGGAGCCTCGACTCCCGGCCCGTTCCCCGCTCTCCGGTGAAGAAGCGCACCCTCCTGAATCACGGGGCCCTGGCCTGGTTTGCGGGTGCTCTGCTCAACGCCTACGGCCAGCTGATCCTGCTCACCTCCCGCGTCGTGGTGCGCCGCGACCAGCTCAGTGCCCGTTTGATCGGCGCGCAGGGGCGGCCGGTGATCTATGCGCTCTGGCATTGCCATGTGTTCTTCATGCCGCTGCTGCGCATCAGCAGTGGAAGGCCCGTGGCGGTGCTGCTCAGTGCCCACCGCGATGCCCAGATCGTGGGGGTGGCGGCCCGCATGCGCGGCGTTGAGCTGGTGGCCGGCTCCTCCACCCGCGGCGGTGTGCGGGCCTATCTGCAACTGATTCAGCTGCTGCGTCGGGGACGCTCCATCTGCATCACCCCGGACGGCCCCAGGGGCCCCGCCCGGCGCGTCAAGCCCGGCGTGGTTCATCTGGCCCAGCAGTCAGGCTGTGCCGTGGTGCCGGTGGGCCTGGCCGTGCGCCGGGGCCGCCGACTGCGCTCATGGGATCGCACCCTTTTCCCGTTCCCCTTCTGCCAGGCCGTGCTCACCCTGGGGGCGCCCCTGTGGTTGCCGCCGGTGGAGGATGCCGAGGCCCTCGCCCTGCAGGCTGAACAGCTTGAGGCGGCCTTGGAAGCCGCTTCGGAGCAGGCCATTCGTGCCCTCTGAGCCGGTGACACCGCTGTTGCTGGGCCTGCGCCTGCTGCAGACCCTGCTCACCCCCGGGATCCTGCTGCTGCTGCTGCTGCGGTTGCTGCAGGGTAAGGAGGAGTTCGGGCGGTTGCCGGAGCGGCTGGGCTGGGCGGGCCATGAGCGCCCTCCCGGCCCCCTGATCTGGATGCACGGCGCCAGCGTCGGCGAGCTCACGGCACTGTTGCCCCTGGTGCGGGAGCTGGGCGCAGCCACGGCCCAGCCAGGTCTGGAGCCCCCGGTCGTGCTGGTCACCTCGGTGAGCCGCAGCTCGGCCCAGCTGGCCCAGCGGCTGCTGCCGGAGGGAGTGATCCATCAGCTGGCGCCGGTGGATCATTGGCTGGCCCTGGCCCTGTTCCGGCGGCACTGGCGGCCCCAGCTGGGTCTGCTGGCGGAGGCTGAGCTCTGGCCGGAGCTGGTGCTGGCCATGCCGCGGCTGCACCTGGTCAATGCCCGCATGAGCGAGCGCTCCTACCGCCGCCATCGCCGCCTGCCGGCCTACGCCGCCTGGCTCTATGGCCGGGCCCGCCTCTGCTGGGCCCAGTCCGAGCCCGATGCCGCCCGCCTGCGTCGGCTCGGCGCTCCCCGGGTGGAGGTGGTGGGCTCCACCAAGCGTGACGCCGATCCCCTCGCCGCGGACGCAGCGATCGTGGCCCGGCTGCAACCATTGCGCCGCCGGGGCCCGCTGCTGCTGCTGGCCAGCAGCCATGCCGGTGAGGAGGAGCTGCTGCTGCAGGCCCGTTCGCGACTGCTGCGGGACCTGGGCCCACTCACCCTGGTGCTGGCGCCCCGCCACCCGCAGCGGGCTGCCGCCGTGCTCGAACTGGGCCGGCGGCAGGGCCTGGTGGCCATTCCCTGGGGTGAGCTGGCCTCCAGGGATCCGGCTGACCATGCTGAGCTCGACGTGCTGGTGGTGGATGTGCTGGGGGCGATGGGCAGCTGGATTGCGGCGGCGGATCTGGTGGTGATGGGCGGCAGCCTGGCCGCGGGGGGCCGCCTGGTGGGAGGCCACAATCCCCTCGAGGCGATCCGCGCCGGCAAACCGGTGGTCTGCGGGCCGGACATGGCCAACTTCGCTGGCCTCAGCGAGGAGCTGCAGGCCGCCGGTTGGCTCCATGCCTGCCCCACCGCCGAGCTGCTCTGGGCTCGGGTGGTGGAGCTGCTGAGCCGGGAGGCGCCGTCGCCCCCCCCCTTGCGACTGGAGGGTCCCTCGCGCCGCATCGCCAAGCGCCTGATCGCTGAGCTGGCCACGGCCGAGCTCGACGCCGCCAGGCTTGCCGACGCCAGCCCGGCCCGGGAGGGCCGCCGATGCTGATCAGGCCGCCTGCGTTCCTCTACCAGCGCGGCCCCTGCCTGCGGGCCCGGCTGCTGCGGCCCTTCGCCGTGCTCTATGCCCTGGCCACCGGGCTGCACCGGGGCTGGGTGCGGCCCCTGCGCCCAGCGGTGCCGGTGGTGTCGATCGGCAATATCACCCTGGGCGGCACCGGCAAGACCCCTCTGGTGATCGGTCTGGCGCGGGAGCTGGGCAGGCGGGGAGTGCGCCTGGCCGTGCTCACCCGCGGTTACGGCAGCGGCCGCCGCACGCCGATCCGCCTGGAGGGCGGCCGCGGCGGTGGCGGTCGGGAGCCGCTGGCGCCGGAGGCGGGGCGCCGCGCCCCCCTGCGGCAGGTGGGGGATGAGGCCCTCGAGCTGATGGGCAGCCTGCCTGGGGTGCCGGTGTGGGTGGGCTCCGACCGCCGCTCCGCGGCCCGCCAGGCGGTGGCCGAGGGGGCCGAGCTGCTGCTGCTGGATGACGGCCTGCAGCACTGGTCCCTGGCCCGCGACTGCGACGTGACCGTGCTCGATGAGCGCCATGGCCTCGGCAATGGGCTGCTGTTCCCTGCCGGCCCCCTGCGCGAGCCGGCCTCCCAGCTGGGGCGTGCCGACCTGCTGGTACTCACCGGCAGCGGCGCTGCTCCCCCGGCCGGCGGCGACTCCAGCCAGGGCCTGCCCGATCTGGGGGGGCGCGTCGAGCCCGAACAGCTGGGCTGGCCTGCCGGCAAGCCCTGGTTGCGGGTGCCCGCCACGCTGCAGCCCGCCCCCAGCCTGCGGGGACGACCGCTGCTGGCCTTCTGCGGCATCGGCTTGCCGGGCAAGTTCTTTGCGGCGCTGCGCCAGTCGGGGCTGCAGCTGGTGGGGAGCCAGGCCTTCCCCGACCACCACCCCTATGCTCAGGCCGATCTGGAGCGGCTGCTGGCCATGGCCCAGGCCCGGGGAGGAGCCACGCTGGTGACCACCGTGAAGGACTGGCATCGCCTGCCCCCCCACTCCCGCAGCGTGGTGGCCGCCGTGCCCCTGGTGCTGGAGCCTGAGGCACTCAAGGCCCTGGCTGATCTGGTGCAGGAGCGGTTGCGTCTGGCATGGAGCTGAGCCAGGCTCCGCTGCGGCTGCTGGTGGTGGCGGGTGAGGCCTCGGGCGACCTGCACGGCGGCGCCCTGCTGCAGCAACTGCGCTCTCGCCTGCCCGAGGCCGAAATCCTGGGCGTGGGGGGGGAGCGGATGCGGGCCGCCGGCCTCTTGCAGCTGGCCGATGTGCGCCATCTCTCCGCTGCCGGGGTGGTGGAGATCCTGGGCAGCCTGGGCCGCCACTACCGGGTGATGCGGCTGCTGAAGCGCCAGATGGACCGCCAGCGCCCGGCGGCCGTGGCCCTGATCGACTACCCGGGCTTCAACCTCCTGGTGGCCCAGGAGGCCCACCGGCGCGGCATTCCGGTGTTCTTCTACATCGCCCCCCAGGTGTGGGCCTGGGGCCAGGGCCGGGCGCGTCGGATGGCGGGCTACATCGATCGTCTGGCGGTGATCTTTCCCTTCGAGGAACCGCTGTTCAACGCCCATGGCCGCGCCTTCGCCCGCTACGTGGGCCATCCCTTGATGGATGGGCTGGCGGTGACCGCCAGCCGGGAGGCCACCCTGCAGCGCCACGGCTTCGATCCCGAGCGGCGCCTGCTGCTGTTGCTGCCCGGCAGTCGCCGCGCCGAGATCCGGTTGCTGCTGCCGGCCCTGCTGGCCGCAGCCGCCGTGTTCGGCCAGGAGGGCTGGCAGGTGGGCCTGCTGCGGGCCCCTACGGTGGACCAGGCCTTCCTCGAGCAGGTGGCCGGAGAGGCGTCCCTGCCCCCCAGCTGCTCCGGCGACGACACCTACAACCTGCTGCACGCCGCCGATGGCGCCCTGGTCAGCTCCGGCACCGCCACCCTGCAGGCTGCGCTGCTGGGCTGTCCCCACGTGATCGTCTACCGCTTCTCGCGGCTCACCTATCTGCTGGCCAGGCTGGCCACCCGCCACCGGGTGATCGGTCTGCCCAACGTCATCCTGGGCCGGGTCGTCTTCCCGGAGCTGGTGCAGCGGGCCGTGACCCCGGCCAACCTGGTGCGGGAGCTGCGCCAGCTGCTGGCTGATCCCGCCGGGGTGCGCCAGGCCGTGGAGGAGCTCCACAGCAAGATGGGGCCGCCGGGCGCTTCGGCCCGGGCAGCGGCCGAACTGGTGGATCTGGTGCGATGAGCAGGCATGTGTACGGGCGCTTCCTGGCCTACGGGAAGCCCTATCTGTGGCCCACCTTTCTGCTGGCCCTGCTGTTCAACCTCGGCTATGGGGCCTCCACGGGTTTCGTGCCGCTGGTGATCCGCCACCTCTTCGATGACGTGCTGCCCAGCAGCGACCGGGGCCGGCTCTACGGCGCTCCGGCCGTGATCCTGGGGGTGATCGTGCTGCGGGCCGTCTGCCAGTACCTCGGGGCCTACCTCACCGAGACGGTGAGCCAGTCGATCACGGCGGACCTGCGCTCCGATCTGGCCGCCAAGGTGATGGTGCTGCCGCAGTCGTACATCGACCGCCATCCCTCCAGCACCCTGATCTCGCGGCTGCTCAGTGATGTGACGCTGGTCAAGACCGGCATCGTGGATGGCTTCTCCTCGATCTTCAAGGATTCACTCACCCTGCTGGCCCTGGTGCTGGTGGCCATCTACCAGGACTGGCTGCTGGCCCTGATCGCCTTCATCCTCTTCCCGGTGGCGATCCTGCCGGTGCTGCGCTCCTCGAAGAAGGTGCGGCGCCACTCCAGCCGGGGCCAGTCGAGCCTGGCGCGGCTGGCCAGCTACCTGCAGGAGTCGCTGGTGGGCTCCCGGGTGGTGAAGGTCTTCGGCATGGAGGCCTATGAGCTGCGGCGCTTCCGGGAGGAGAACGCTGCCGTGCTGAAGGCCGCTCTGCGCACCACCCGGGCCAAGCTTGCCAACCAGCCCCTGATGGAGCTGCTGGGGGCTGTGGGGTTCAGCGCGGTGCTGGTGTACGGCGGCGAGGCGGTGATCAGTGGCAGCCGTACCACAGGCAGCTTCTTTGCCTTCCTCACTTCCCTCTATCTCTGCTACGCGCCGTTCAAGGGGCTGGCGAGGGCCAATGCGGTGCTGCAGCAGGGGCTGTCGGCCGCCGAGGACCTCTTCGCCATCCTGGATACCCCGGCGGATCCGGTGGAGGCGGCGGTGCCGCGGCAGCTGCAGGGGGTGGCCCGGGAGCTGCGGGCCGAGGCCCTGAGCTTCGGCTACGGCAACGACCCCGTGATCCGCGAACTGGAGCTGACGATCCCCGTGGGCAGCACGGTGGCCCTGGTGGGTCCCAGTGGTGGCGGCAAGAGCACGATCATCGATCTCTTCTGCCGCTTCTACGACCCCGACAGTGGCCGGATCTGCATCGACGGCATCGACATCCGTGAGCTCTCCCTGGCCTCGTTGCGGAGCCTGATCTCGGTGGTGGATCAGAACACCGTTCTGTTCAATGACACGGTGGCGAACAACATCGCCTATGGCCATGCCGCCGCCTCGCGCCAGGCTGTCGAGGCGGCGGCCCGGGCCGCCAATGCCCACGGCTTCATCGCCCAGCTGCCCCAGGGCTACGACACCCCGATCGGCGAGAACGGCACGCTGCTGTCCGGCGGCCAGCGGCAGCGCATCGCCATCGCCCGCGCCCTGATCAAGAACGCCCCGATCCTGTTGCTCGACGAGGCCACCTCGGCTCTGGATTCAGCCTCGGAGCAGGTGGTGCAGGAGGCCCTGGATCGGCTGATCAGCAACCGCACCACCCTGGTGGTGGCCCACCGGCTCTCCACGGTGGTGAACGCCGACCGGATCTGCGTGATCGAGGCCGGCGCGATGGTGGAATCCGGCACCCACGCCGAGCTGATGGCTCGCGGCGGCCGGTATGCCGCCTTATTTTCGACACAATTCGCAAACCCACCCTTGGTGTCGCCCCGATGACCATTGCCCCCAGCCGTTCCCCGGCCCCCTCCGGCGCCGCCTGGCAGCGGGCCGACTGGGCCAGCTCCTTCCGCAACGTGGGCACCGAGCTGGCCGATGTGGCCGTCACGGCCAGCCGGGGCGCCATCCCGGCCGAGCTCTGCGGCAGCCTCTACCGCAACGGCCCGGGCCGGCTGGAGCGGGGTGGGCAGTGGGTGCACCACCCCTTCGATGGCGACGGCATGATCACGGCCCTGCGCTTTGAGGGCGGCGAGGCCAGGCTCAGCAACCGCTTCGTGCGCACGGAGGGCTGGCAGGCCGAGGAGAGCGCCGGCCGTTTCGTGTACCGCGGCGTGTTCGGCACCCAGAAACCGGGGGGGGCTCTGGCCAACGCCTTCGACCTGCGGCTCAAGAACATCGCCAACACCCACGTGGTGCGCCTCGGCGGCCAGCTGCTGGCCCTCTGGGAGGCGGCGGAACCCCATGCCCTCGATCCCCACAGCCTGGAAACCCGGGGCCTCAGCCGCCTCGATGGGGTGCTCAAGCCGGGTGAGGCCTTCAGCGCCCACCCCCGCTTCGACCCCGGTCACCGGGGGGCGCCGCGGATGGTGACCTTCGGTGTCAAGAGCGGGCCGCGCAGCACGATCCGGCTGATGGAGTTCGCCACAGCCGACGACCCTGCCGCCGGCGTGCGGGCGGGCCAGCTGCTGGCGGAGCGCCACGACACGATGGCGGGCTTCGCCTTCCTGCACGACTTCGCCATCACCCCCAACTGGGCCGTGTTCCTGCAGAACGCCATGGCCTTCAACCCCCTCCCCTACGTGTTCGGCCAGAAGGGGGCGGCCCAGTGCCTGGCCTCCAAGCCCGGCGAGATCGGCCGCTTCTTTCTGGTGCCCCGTCCGGGCAGCGCGGCGGCGGAGCGCCATGCCAAGCCCCTGGAGGTACCAGCCCCCGAGGGCTTTGTGTTCCACCACCTCAATGCCTTCGAGGATGAAGCCACGGGCGAGCTGGTGCTCGATTCGATCTTCTACGCCGACTTCCCCTCGATCGGCCCCGGCGAGGACTTCCGTTCCGTGGACTTTGAGGCCATTCCCGAGGGGCAGCTGAAGCGCTGCCGCATCGATCTGGAACGGGCCGCCACCGATCCCGCCGGGGCCGTGAGCTCCGACTGGCTGGAGCAGCGCTGCTGCGAATTCGCCACCGTGCATCCGGCCCGCCAGGGACGCGACGCCCGTTTCGCCTGGATGGCCGTGACCGAACAGGAGCGCGGCAATGCGCCGCTGCAAGCGATCGAGAAGCTCGATCTCAGCAATGGGGAGCGCCGTGTCTGGTGCGCCGGGGCGCGGGGCTTCGTGAGCGAGCCAGTGATGGTGCCCCGCGCCGCCACGGGCTCTGAAGCCGCCAGCGGCCCTGAAGACGACGGCTGGGTGCTCTGCGTGGTGTGGAACGGCGCCCGCTGCGCCAGTGATCTGGTGATCCTCAACGCCGACGATCTCTCGGAGCAGGCGGTGCTGGAGCTGCCCCTGGCCATCCCCCATGGCCTGCACGGCAGCTGGGTGGCGGCCTAAGGGCTGGCGAACAGCTGGCGCAGCTGGGGTTCGAGGGCCGCGAAGGCGCGCCCCCGATGGCCCAGGCGGGCCTTGGTGCCGCTGTCCATCTCGGCGAAGGTCTGGCCCGCCTCGGGCACGTGGAACACCGGGTCGTAGCCGAAGCCCCCCGTGCCCCGGGGCGCCTCCAGAATCACGCCTGGGCAGTGAGCCTCCACCGCCAGCCGCACCCTGCCGCTGGGGTCGGCCACGGCCAGGGCGGCGCTGAAGTGGGCCCCTCGCCCCGCGGCATCGGCTGTTCCGGTGCTGCTGCTGACGGTGGCCAGCTCCTCCAGCAGCCGGGCGATGCGGGCGGCATCGGTGGCGGCGTAGCGGGCTGACTGCACCCCCGGGGCACCGCCGAGGGCCGCCACGCAGAGGCCGGAGTCGTCGGCCAGGGCCCAGCAGCCCGTCAGGCGGGCCACGGCGCTCGCCTTGATGGCCGCGTTCTCGGCGAAGCTGCTGCCCGTTTCCTCCACCTCCAGGCCTTTGGGCTGGGGCCTCACCTCCAGGCCCAGCCCCGCCAGCAGCCGGCTGAATTCGCTCACTTTGCCGGCGTTGCCGCTGGCGATCACCAGCACGCCGGGGTTGTCGTTGGTGGGTTCCATGGCCGCGGCCTCACACCTGCTCGGCCAGCTGCTGCGCCCAGGCGAGCACGCAGGCCACCCGCTCCGGGCTGGGGGCCTCGCAGTAGAGCCGCAGCAGTGGCTCGGTGCCCGAGAAGCGCAGCATCAGCCAGTGGCTGGGCCCCAGCCGCAGCTTCACACCGTCGGTGCGGATCACCTCCTGCACCGGCAGCCCGGCCACCTCGGCCGGCGGCTGGGCGGCCAGCAGGGCCTCCAGCCGGGCCCGGGCCGCCATGTCCGGAAGGCGCAGGTCGAGCCGGTCGTAGGCCGCGGCTCCGCCACAGCGCTGCTGCAGGGCATCGAGGCGCTGGCCCAGGGGCACGCCACCCTCCACCAGCGCCTCGATCAGCAGCAGGGCGGCAAAGGGGGCGTCCCGTTCCGGCAGGTGCATGCCGAACCCCACGCCGCCCGATTCCTCGCCCCCCACCAGCACCTCGCCGGCCAGCATCTCGGCGGCGATGTGCTTGAAGCCCACCGGTTTTTCCAGCACGGTGCGGCCCAGCCCCTCCGCCACCTGCCGCATCAGGTCGGAGCCGCTCACGGTCTTGATCACCAGCCCCGGCAGCTGGCGGGCCCTGGCCAGGTGGTCGATGAACAGGGGCATCAGCAGCTGGGTGCTGCAGAAGCGGCCCTGCTCATCCACCGCCGCGATGCGGTCGCCATCGCCGTCGAACACGATCCCCATGGCCGGTTTACCGGCCGCCGTGCTGGCGCGCACCGCGGCGATCAGCTCCTGCAGGTAGGGCGCCAGGGGCTCGGGGGGATGGCCGCCGAACAGGGGGTCCCTCTGGCTGCGGATCTCGTGGATGGCCCCGCTGGCCAGGGCCTGGGGGCCCAGCAGGGCGGGCAGCACGCCGGCGGCGGAGCCGTGCATCGGATCCACGATCACGCTGAGGCCGAGCCGTTCCAGCCCCGCCGCCAGGGCGTCGGTGTCCACCTTGGCCCGCAGGCCGGCCAGGTAGGGGCCGAGGGCATCGAACCGGGGCGTGTCGGCCGACCGCGGCACGGTGATGCCGCCGGCGGCCAGGCGTGTTTCCACCCGCTGGGTGAAGTCCCCTTCCACCGAGCCGCCGAAGGGCCCCTTGATCTTCAGGCCGAGCCATTCGGGCGGGTTGTGGCTGGCGGTGATCACCAGGGCGCCGAGGGCGCCGCGCTCCACCACCGCCCAGCTGCTGGTGGGTGTGGGGGTGGGGGTGGCGGCGAGCACGGGCTCCAGTTCGGCGCCGCGCACGGCGGCGCAGATGGCCTCGGCCAGCTCCGGTGCCAGGAAGCGGCGGTCATAGCCGATCACCACTTCGCGGCTGCGCAGCTCCGCGGGCGCCGAGGAGGCCAGTTCGCGGGCGGCGGCCGCCGCCACAGGCAACAGCCGCTCCAGCGTGATGTCCACCCCGAGAATGCCCCGCCAGCCATCGGTGCCGAAGCTGATCGGGGCCGCGTCCAGGGGCAGCGGGGCTGAAACCATGAACCTTGGGTGTGGTGCCCGCCAGCTTGCCCGATCCACCAACTGACTAGCGTTCCCGAGGCGCCGGGCCCTCAGTGCCGGGCCCCTGGGCCGGGACCGGCTGAGGATCAGCGCCAGGCCGAGTTCGGATGCGGGCTTGTCCCGTTCTGCTCAACGCCGCGGCCCTTCCCCCCTCCACGGCTCTGCCCCTTGCCCCAGCTGACGATCCGCCGATGACCCAGGTGGTGCTCACCGACCGGCTGTTGCGCAGCTGGCTGCGCTGCAAGCGCCGGGCCTGGCTGGATCGCCATGGCGATCCGGAGGCCCGTCGCTGGACAGCCCATCGCAGCCTGGCCCTCAGCGACCAGCTGGCCAGTTTCCAGAGCCTGCTGGCCCAGAAACCTGGCCATGGCGAGGCCGCCTGCGCTGCCGCGGCCCCGGGAGTCGTGGGGCTGCGGCTGCAGGGGGAGGGGCCCGCGGATCTGCAGCTGCAGGCCCATCCCTACCTGCTGCAGCGGCTGCCGGGCCCCAGCCGCTGGGGCGACCATGCCTATCGCCCCGTGCTGGGGCGCCAGGGCCGCAATCTCACCCGCGAGCACCGGTTGCTGCTGGCCCTGTGGGGTCGGCTGCTGGCCGAGTACCAGCGAGCCCCTGTGCCCCAGGCCCTGGTGGTGGCGGGCTCGGGCCGGAACCTGCAGCGCGACACCCTCAGCCTCAGCGCCGGCCTGCAGCACCAGCTCGATGAAGCCCTTGTGCGCCTCGCCGAAACCATGGAGAGCCCAGAGCCACCGCCCCTGGTGGCCGACCGCAAGAAGTGTGTGCTCTGCAGCTGGCGCGGCCAGTGCGATCAGGAGGCGGCGGCCGAGGGCCATCTCAGCGAGGTGAGCGGCATCGGCGGCAAGCGGCGCGAGATGCTGCTGGGGCTGGGCATCACCAATCTCAAGGAGCTGGCGGCGGCCGATCAGGCCTGGCTGGGGGAGGCCCTGGCCGTGCACGGCGAGCAGCATCGCCACAACGCCGCGGTGCTGGTGGCCCAGGCCCGCGTGCAGGCGCTGGGACGGCCTGAGCGGCTGGAGCCGTTGCCCCCTGGGGCCGAGGGGGCAGGGGGCACCGATCCACTGCCCGAACTGCGCCATTGCCCCGGGGTGCTCCTCTATGACATCGAGTCGGATCCCGATGCCCGCGACGATTTCCTGCACGGGTTCGTGATCGTGCCCCGCGGTGCTGAAGGCGCCTGGCCGGCACGCCCTGTGCCCGCCCAGGGCAGCTGGCGCTATCAGCCCCTGCTGGCCCTCTATGACCACGGCGAGGCCCTGCTGTGGCAGCGGCTGCGGCGGCTGCTCGGGCGCTATCCGGCCTGGCCGCTGCTCCACTACGGCGAAACTGAGTCGATCGCCCTGCTGCGCCTGGCCCGGCGCCAGGGGGCCGGGGAGGCCGAACTGGCCGCCCTGCGCGATCGTCTGGTGGACGTGCATGCCAGGGTGCGGCGCCACTGGCGCCTGCCGGTGAACAGCTACGGCTTGAAGGCCGTGGCCAGCTGGCTCGGCTTTCGCTGGAGCCAGAGCGGCGTGGATGGCGCCCGCTGTCTGCTGTGGTGGCGCCAGTGGCGCCGCGACGGCGGCAGCCAGCGCCTGCAGCGGATCTTCACCTACAACCGTGACGACAACCTGGCCACCTGGGCCGTGGTGCGCTGGCTGCTCGACGGCCCAGGCTGACTCAGCTGGCCCCGGTGGCGTTCCCGGAGCCGGCCCCCACCGGCGGGGCCATGAACCCAGCCGGGGTGGACATCTGCACGCAGGGCCCGCCGGGGCCGAGTCGCAGTTCAGTGGCGGCAAGGGCCTGGCGCCGCACCAGGGCCAGGCCGATCCAGGCGCCCGAAGCGAGCCGCAGGGCGGAGGTGACGCTGCCGCAGCGTCCGCCATCGGATTCCTCGGCACTGAGCAGCACCTCGCCGATCGGAGCTGCCGCCAGTGGCGTTGGCTGCTCCGCCCCGGAGCCCTCCGCAGGCTGGGGCAGATGCCAGCGCCGCAGCTGCTGTTTGACGCCGTCGTAGGTGGCCAGCTTGGCCAGGGTTTCCTGGCCCACGTAGCAGCCCTTCGAGAGGCTCACCCGATCCGCCAGGCCCAGCTCAAACGGGTTGGTGCCGTCGTTGAGTTCCGCCGGTTCGGCCGGCAGGCCCTGCTGCAGCCGCCAGCGCTCCTGCTCGTCGGCGCCCAGGGGCGGCAGGGCCTCCAGTTCCGCGGGCAGAGCCGTGAGCTGGTGGAGCAGCCAGCCTGGCCCCAGCCGCCAGCCCTGATCTCCGGGCAGGGCCTGCCACTGCAGCGGTGCTGGCGGGCCGGCCGGGGTGGGTGTGGCGATGGCGGGGCTGAGCTGGGGGAGCGGCGTCAGCAGCCAGGCGGGCTGCAACGCGCCCAGCTCCACCTGATCGGCGGGGAAGAGCACCCGGTCGAGGCCGGCGCGGACGGCGGCGGCATCCCCGTGGGTCACCACCAGCCAGGCGCCCTCGCGCTCCACGAGCACCTCCGCCAGGGCCCGCATGCGGCCGGTGGGGGAAATGCAGCAGGTGCGGATCCAGGCCCCCGCCGGGGCGCGTTCCAGATCAGCGCTGGTCTGTCCATGCAGAAACCGCAGGGTGTCGGGCCCGCGCAGGTGCAGCAGGGTCACGGCTTGCTGCAGCCGTGCCGCGGGGGCGGGTTGCCAGGTCCAGGGATCGTGCATGGCGGAGTTCAGGGCAGAGCGCTGGCCGTGGCCGCCAGCTCGTCGAGCAGAAACAGGCTGCGCAGCTCCAGGCCGGCGGCCGTCATGGCCTCAAGGCCACCCTCCTGCCGGTCCACGATGGTCACCACCCGCTCCACCGCATAGCCCGCCTGCCGGAGCTGGTTCACCGCCAGGAGTGAGGAGCCGCCGGTGGTCACCACGTCCTCCAGCACGGTGATCCGGTTGCCGGCCGCCGGCAGGGGACCCTCCAGCCAGGCGCCCGTGCCATGGCCCTTGGCCTGTTTGCGCACGATCAGGGCTGCCAGGTCCCGGCCCTCCAGGGCCGCCCGCAGGGCCACGGCGCTCACGAGGGGATCCGCCCCCAGGGTGAGTCCGGCCACGGCCGCCGCCTCCGCTTCCACCTGGGCCAGCAGCAGCGATCCGAGCAGGGCCAGCCCCACGCCGCTGAGGCTCACGGGCTTGCAGTTCACGTAGTGGTCGCTGCTGCGACCCGAGGCCAGGGTGAAACTGCCGCGCCTGTAGGCCTGGCGGGCCAGGCGCTGCAGCAGTTCCTGGCGCATGGCCGACGGGGTTGCGGACGGAGCCAGACAGGCGGGGGGAGAGGGCAAGAGCACGGCTTGGCGATGAACAGGCGGTTTGCTGTGGAAGAAACGAATCTCAGTGGGTAGTCTGCGTTGTAACTGGCATGGGCATGGGGATGATCGCGCGCGCAAGACTGCTGATCCGGCTGCGGGACGGTCGGCATGGTCTCGACCATCTGAGCCCGTTAGTCGGCCAGGCTGCGTCCGCCGGACTGGTGGCTTCGGTGGGGCTGCTGGCTGGCGGTCTCGTGGGGTCAGGGCCCGCCCAAGCCGGCCCGATGATCTGCACCACCACCCTGGAGGCTCCCCTTGACCAGCCCTCCAGGCCTGGCCTTCCCTCGGCCCCTGTGGAAGTCACCCGTTGCAATGCCCTGCAGACGGTGCCCGAGCTGGTGCAGCGGCGCTACTACAGCTACACCGCTCCCTTTGCCCAGGCCGTGAGCCTCGGCAACCAGATCACCGAGTTGTTTGGCATCGCCATGGGTGGTGGTGATGGCACCCGGGCGATGGGCCTGGGCTTCTCCGATCAGGCGATCGTCTGGGACAGCACGGCGCTCGAAAACACCTTCCGGGCTCTGAACGAGCGTCAGAGCGACCCCATGCCTCTGCGCACGGCGGATGTTTCCAGTGGCTTCAATGGCCACCTCGGCTCCGAGCAGGCTCTGCCCACGGCATGGGAGGACCCTGGCCCCACCTGGTCGCCGCCGCCGGTTCGTGGCCTCTGGTGAGAACGCCTGGCAGCGAATGATCCACTGACTCAGACCACTCCGCGGGGGCCTAGCAATCTGGTGAATGCAGCGGGCTCATAATCCGCCTTAGGCGAGTTCGATCCTCGCGGCCCCCATCTCGGCTGGCCCTGCCACGCTGCTGTCGGCCTTAGCGTCAGCAGAAGACCGCCTCTTGGATCGCCCTCTCCGCGTGCCCCACCCGCTGTTTCCTCCGCTTCGGCCGGCCCGGCTGCACGCTTGGTGATCCTTCTGCTTGCCCTGCCGGTTCTCGTGCTGCTGCAGGCTTTCTTCTCGGCCGGTGAGCTGGCGGTGATCAAGCTCCGCCCCAGCCGTGTGAGCCAGTTGCTCGAGAGTGGCGAACCCGGGGCCAGGGCCGTGGCCGCGCTGCAACGGCGGCTGCGGCGCGTGCTGGTGGCCACCCAGCTCGGCGCCGTGCTCGCCCTGGTGGCGATCGGCTGGTCTGGACGCACGGTGGCCGACCGGCTCACCGAGGCCTGGGCGGCTCTGGGGCTCCCCTCCGCCTGGCTGGATGGGGGCGTGTTTCTGGCTTTGGTGCTGGGGGCCACCGTGCTCGGCGGCCTCGCCCCCAAGGCCTGGGTGCTGCACAGCCCCGAGGGCTCGGCCCTGCGCCTCTCTCCCCTGCTGGTGGCGGTGAGCAGGAGCCTGGCGCCGGTGATCGGTCTGATCGAGCGGATTTCGGCCATCGTGCTGCGGCTGCTGGGCCTGCCCCGCAACTGGGATGAGCTGGTGCCGATGCTGTCTGCCGGTGAGCTGGAAACCCTGATCGAATCGGGCAGTGTCACCGGGCTGATGCCCGATGAGCGCAACATCCTCGAGGGGGTGTTCTCCCTGCGCGACACCCTGGTGCGGGAGGTGATGGTGCCCCGCTCCGGCATGGTCACCCTCCCCATCGACGTGACCTTCGCTGAGCTCATGCGGGCGGTGCATGACACGGCCCACGCCCGCTTCCCTGTGTTGGGCAGCTCCCTCGATGATGTGAAGGGCCTGCTCGATCTGCGGCGCCTGGCCGATCCGATCGCCCGTGGACTGCTCAGTGCCGACACCCCCCTGGCCCCCTATGTGGTGCCAGTGGCCCAGGTGCAGGAAAGCACCCCTCTGGCCGAGCTGCTGCCCCTGATCCGCAATGGCCAGCCGCTGCTGGTGGTGGTGGATGAGCACGGCGGCACCGAGGGTCTGGTCACCGTGGCTGACCTCACCAGCGAGATCGTCGGGGATGACGACGACCCCCAGGAGCGGCTCGACGAGCTGCAGCAGCTCAGGGAGGGCTGTTGGTTGGCGGTGGGCGATCTCGAGATCGTGGAACTGAACCGGCACCTGCCCGTGCCCCTGCCGGAGGCGGAAGGCCATCACACCCTGGCGGGCTTTCTCCTGGAGCGGCTGCAGCACATCCCCGCCGCCGGCGAGAGCCTGCGCTGGAAGGGCTACCACTTCCGCATCCTGGCCATGGAGGGTCCGCGGATCTCCCAGGTGGAGATCGAGCGGCGCCCTGACAGCAGCCCAGCCATGCCAGCCCAGGAGGCCGATGGCTCAGAACGGCAGCAGGGGAGCGGCGATCATTGATAATTCACGCGGTTTGCACGCCCCTGCCATGAACCCTGTGCGCGTGGGTGTCATCGGCATCGGCAACATGGGCTGGCACCACGCGCGGGTGCTCAGCCTGATCAAGGATGCCCACCTGGTGGGGGTGGCCGACCCTGATGCCCGCCGGGGGGGCCTGGCCACCGACCAGTTCGGCTGTCCCTGGCACGCCGGCTTCGAGCAGCTCCTGCCCCTGGTGGATGCGGTCTGCATCGCCGTGCCCACCCTGCAGCACCACGCCGTGGGGATGCGCTGCCTGGAGGCCGGCAAGCACGTGCTGATCGAGAAGCCGATCGCCGCCAGCCGTGACGAGGCCGCCGCCCTGATCCAGGCGGCCGAGGCGGCTGGTGTGCTGCTTCAGGTGGGCCACATCGAGCGCTTCAATCCCGCCTTCCGCGAGCTGATGAAGGTGGTGGCCAGCGAGGAGGTGGTGGTGCTGGAGGCCCGGCGCCACAGCCCCCACCCCGACCGGGCCAACGACGTGTCCGTGGTGCTGGACCTGATGATCCACGACATCGACCTGGTGCTGGAGCTGGCCGGTGCGCCGGTGGTGCGCCTGGCGGCGGCGGGGGGCCGCTCCGCCGAGGGCCCGATCGACTACGTCAACGCCACCCTGGCCTTCGCCAACGGGGTGGTGGCCAGCCTCACCGCCAGCAAGATGGCCCACCGCAAGATCCGCAGCCTCAGCGCCCACTGCCGCTCCTCCCTGGTGGAGACCGACTTCCTCAACCGCACCCTGCACATCCACCGGCGTGCCCACGAGACGGTGAGCGCCGAGCACGGCGAGCTCGTGTACCGCTCCGATGGCGTGATCGAGGAGGTGAGCACCACCTCGATCGAGCCTCTCTACGCCGAACTCGAGCACTTTCTGCAGTGCGTGAGGGGCCGGGAGGTGCCGGCGGTGGATGGTCTGCAGGCGTCGCGGGCGCTGCTGCTGGCCGATCTGATCGAGGAGTGCGTCGAGCAGCCCAGCCTCTCGATGACCCTGGAGCAGCCGATCTGAGCCGCCTGCTCAGGCCTCCAGGGTGAGCTGGCGCAGGGCTTCGAGCTGCCAGGCGCGGCAGTCGGCCGGTGAGGCCTGGTAGAAGGCCTCCCAGGCTCCGGCCTTGAAGCGGCTGTAGTCCTCCGGCGGCACCTCGGGATGGCGCTGTTGCCAGCCGACCCGCACGGCATGGCCGATCACCACGTCGAGGGCGAGGTCGTCGTCGAAACGCACCTGGGGGTTCGCCCCCACGAAGGCCATCAGGGTCATCAGGGTTTCGGTGCAGAGCTGGCGGTATTCCGGGGCCTCGATCTTGTTGAGCAGGTGCTCGATCAGGGCGGCGAAGTTCTTCTCCCCGGGCGTTTTCTCGCTCAGCAGCGGCCCGCTGGCCAGGCGGTTGCGCCGCTCCAGCTTGTCGCCGATCACGATGCCGCGGCAGTGGTGCAGCAGCTCCCAGATCCCGGCATAGAAGTGGCGCGGCACCTGGCTGAGGGCCCCCAGGCGGATGCGGTGCTGCAGCCAGTTCCCGGCCTTGGGCAGCTCCTCCAGCGGCGGCGGCACACTCCAGTGCACGCGCCCGCTCAGGTGCAGCTGCTCCTTGCGCATCAGCGAGGCCTTGGCGTGCTCCACATCGGCCAGCAGGGCCTGCAGGCGCCGGCGAACGGCGTGGGGTGGCTGGGCGCAGAGGGCCTCGAAGGCCTCGCTGGGGCTGAGGTCGGCCTCGGCGGCCAGCTCACTGGTGAGCAGCAGGATCAGCTGGCCGAGCTGCAGGGTGAGGCTGCCGCTGAGCAGCCGGGGCTCATGGCGGGCCAGGCCGTCGAGGGCCAGCAGCAGCTCCTGCTGCAGCATCCACTCGCGGCTGTCCTCACCGCTGAAACGACGGATCATGGCGGCGATCGCGGCGCTGCCCTGGGGCTCGCTGAGCAGGGAGTCGCCGGTGTAGTTGCGGCCCACCACCACCTGCCGCTGCCGCCCCAGCAGGTCCGTGAGGGCATCCTCCAGCTGGGGGTGCACCAGCTCCAGCCAGCCGGCCGTGCGGCGCACCACGTCCCAGTCGGCCTCCACCAGGGCCCGGTGGTACACCTCCTCCAGCAGCCTGCGCAGGGCCACCGGCCCGCTGCCTTGCGGTCCGTGCAGCCGCGCCCCCAGCCCGAGGCGGCGCACCAGCTGCTCCAGCACCTCCGCCTGCTCCTCCAGGGAGGTGCTCTGCCAGAGGCGCTCGCCCAGCTCGCCGATCGAGAGATCGTCGCGTTCGAGCTCCTGTTCCTCTGCTGCTGAGAGCGGGGCCTGGCGCCGGCTGGCCTGCAGGGGCAGGTCCACTGATGGCCCTGCCCCTGCAGCGCCCGTTGCCGCCTCGGCAGGCAGCGTCACCCAGTGGCCCTGGTCGGCCAGGTCTTCGAGGCGGGCCAGCTGCACCGGCACGCCGCCCACCTCTCCTGCCTGCAGCTGGGCCCCCAGGGCCAGAAACGCCTCAGGCTCCCGCCCGAAGACGGCGTCGGCCACCGGGATCAGCAGCAGAGGTGCGCCCGTGCCGCGCCACTGGCGCTGCAACATGCGCAGCTCGGCCTGCACCGTGTCGATCAGCTGCTCGGCATCGTCGGCGAGATAAAACGTGCCCTCCTCCAGCACCGCCGGCACGAAGGCCAGCTGCTCCTCGCCGCGGGCTCCTGGCCGGGGGCAGCGGTAGAGCCGCGCTGTGGCGAGGGTCTCCATCCGCACGGGCGGGTGGCCAGTGAGCCCCAGGCGCGGGTTGGCTCCCACCTGGGCCAGACGCCGGCCGAGGGCCTCCGACCCCATCACCGTGATCGGGTCGCCGCCCTGGCCTGCCTCGCCGCCGCTGCTGGGCAGACCGTGCTCGGCCAGCACCGCGGCCACGGCGGCGCTGCCGGGCACCAGGGCCACCAGCACCCGCTCCGCCCCTGCCGGCTCAGGCCTGCGGCGGCCGCTGGGGTCGAGGTCGGCGGGGGTGATCAGGCCGCCCAGCAGCAGGTCCCCCAGCCAGGTGAGGCTCTGGGTCCAGAGCAGCGGCACGTTGGCGTTTGGCTGGCGCGGCTGGCTGCCCGGCTGGCGCCGCTCCCGCTCCACCGCCTCCGGTGGCACCAGGTAGAGCTCCGGCAGCAGCGGCACGTCGCCCTGCAGCACGCTCACGCTGGCCAGGCGGCCGCGCCACTGCCGGGCCTCGCTCCAGCGCTCCTCGCAGCAGGCCGTGACCAGCTCGTAGGCCCAGAACAGCGGCCATTCGCACTCGATGTGCTCGAACTGGGCCAGCTCCTCGCGCTCGTAGTGGAGGCGGGTGTGGTCTTCCACCACGGTCTGGTGACCGTCGCGTCGGAAGCGCTTGTAGCCGTAGGCGCCGCCCAGCTCGGCGCGGATCTTGTTGCGGGTGCGCTCGGCCAGCTCGCGGTCTTCCACGGCCCAGGCGGGGTAGCCGATCACGGCCAGGCAGGCGGCATCCACCTCCTTGCTGCCGGATTCCCGCGGCAGCATGCCAACGAGGGCCCGCCGCAGGCGCACGATGGCGTCGTGGGGGATCACCAGGCAGCAGCTGCCATCGCCGTGGGGCCCGTAGAGGTCGAGGTCGTCGAGGGCTTCGAGGGCTGCCTTCACCAGCCCGATCGAGCTGGCATTGCGCTCCGGCAGGCCGTGGTTGCCCTTGTCGCCACGCTCCCAGATGCCGTAGTCGGCCACCCGGTAAGCCCTGGCCACGTAGTACACCAGGTTCTGCACGAAATCTCTCTCGTGGCTGCTGCGCACCACGACCAGGCCGCTGCGGGTGAGTTGGGCGAGCTGCAACAGGAACAGCGCCGTGGCGTCGAGCTGCAGATGGCCCCAGCCGTCGTCAGGCACCACGGGGGAGCCGCTGCTGGTGTCGAACTTGGCGTGCAGGGCGTCGCGGCGGTCGAGGCTGTGTTTGAAACGCTCCACCTTGGCGGCCTGACGCTCCATGGCGTTCAGCAGACCCCGCATCAGCTGCAGCACCCGCTGCTCCAGCTCGAAGGCCCGCCGGCTGTTCCCCCCCAGCCGCCTGTGGGCCAGGGCCAGCCCCCACACGCACTGGATGGAGTAGACGCCATCGCGCACCCAGGCATCGCCGTAGTTCCCGTGCACGGTGTTGGCGGTGCTCGCTGGCAGCAGCCCGCTGATCGGGTCCTGCCGGTTGAGCACCACCGCGGAGATCTGCTGGTCCAGCTCCGCCAGCAGCTCGGCGGCAGTGTGGTCAACCATCGCCACCGGACTGGGCGGCTTGGGGGCCATCTCGGACTGGGGCATGCGGGCAGAGGGGAGGGCCAGGGCAGGGGCTGGCCATAGATTCTCTCGCGCAGCGGCACCCTCCATGGCAGCAATGGCAACGGCAGCCCCAACCCCGGGCCGTCGCACGCGGGTGCTCGGCGTGCCCATCGACGCCTGCCTGGATGTGCGGGCGGCGGCCCTGGCCCTGCACGCCCGAGGCGGCGGCCAGATCGTCACGCTCAATGCCGAGATGACCATGGCTGCCCTGGCGGACCCGGCCCTGTTCGCCGCCATCGCCGCCGCTGACCTGGTGATTCCGGATGGGGCCGGCGTGGTGTGGGCCCTCGGGCTGCAGGGACTGCGGGTGCCTCGCGCTCCCGGCATCGAACTGGCCCATGCTCTGCTGGAGCACGCCGCCAGGGTGGGGTGGCGCGTCGCCCTGGTGGGGGCCTCGCCCCAGGTGATGGGGCTGTTGCGGCAGCAGCTGCAGACCAGCCTGCCCGCCCTCCAACTGGTGCTGGCCGTGGATGGCTACCTATCCGATGAGGCCTGGCCAGGCCTGGAACGCCAGCTCCTGGCCGCCCATACGGATCTGGTGCTGGTGGCCCTGGGGGTGCCTCGCCAGGAACTCTGGATCCAGGGGCTGGCGGGTCAGCGCACGGGCCTGTGGATGGGGGTGGGGGGCAGCTTTGACGTGTGGGCCGGGGTCAAGTCCCGGGCACCGCGCTGGATGGGCAGGCTCCACCTGGAATGGCTGTACCGGTTGATTCAGGAGCCGAGCCGCTGGCGCCGCATGCTGGCCCTGCCCCACTTCGTGTGGAAGGTGCTGCGCCGGGGTTGAGGATCAGCGGAAGCCCACGGAGGCCTGCCACACGAAGGCGAGCAGCAGAAAGAAGAAGGGGATGATCGGCAGGATGTCCACCAGGGGACCGAAGGCCTGGTAGGCCTCAGGCAGCTGGGCCAGGGTGGCGCCTGAAACGGGGTGCATCGAAGCGTTAGCCAGCAGCGCGGAGACGACCATCCCTGCAGATCCATCAGCGAGAGCCGGACGCTACCACGTGTGGGCGGCCTCAGAGTGCGGTTCCCAGGGAGCGAAATCCTCTGCAAAACAACCCTCGCGGATCGCCTGGGCCATGGCGTTGCTGAACCGCTGCAGCTGGGTGATGTTGTGGAGGCTCAGCAGGATCCGGGCCAGCATCTCGCCGGCGCGGAACAGGTGGTGCAGGTAGGCCCGGGTGTGGCTGCGGCAGGCGGGGCAGGGGCAGCCGCTGTCGAGGGGTGTGTGGTCGTGGCGGAAGCGGGCATTGCGCAGATTCCAGCGCTCGCCACCCACCAGGGCCGTGCCGTGCCGGCCCAGCCGGGTGGGCAGCACGCAGTCGAACAGATCGAATCCCTGGGCCACGGCCACGGCCATCTCCCGCAGGCTGCCCACCCCCATCAGGTAGTGGGGCGTGTGCTCGGGCAGCAGCGGGCCCACCTGGCGCACGATCCGATGCATCTCCTCCACCGGTTCACCCACGCTCACCCCACCCACGGCGATGCCGGGCAGGTTCATCGAGGCCACCACCCGGGCTGACTCGGCCCGCAGCCGCGGGTAGCAGCCGCCCTGCACGATGCCGAACAGGGCCTGGCCGGGCTGCTGATGGCTGGCCAGGCAGCGCTCCAGCCAGGTGTGGGTGCGGCGGCAGGCGGCCTCCACCTCGGCCTCGCTGGCCGGGTAGGGGGGGCACTGGTCGAAGGCCATCGCCACGTCGGCGCCGAGGGCCATCTGGATCGCCATCGCCCGCTCCGGCGTGAGCACGATGCGGCTGCCGTCCCGGGGCGAGCGGAAGGTCACGCCGTCGTCGTCGATGCGGTTGATGCCGGCGAGGCTGAACACCTGGTAGCCGCCGGAGTCGGTGAGCAGCGGGCCGGACCAGCCCATGAACCGGTGCAGCCCGCCCGCTTCGGCCACGATCGCCTCACCGGGCTGCAGGTGCAGGTGGTAGGTGTTGGCCAGTACCATCTCCGCCCCGGTGGCGGCCAGCTGGGGGGCCATGACCCCCTTCACCGTGGCCAGGGTGCCCACCGGCATGAAGCGGGGCGTGGTCACCGGACCGTGGGGGGTCTGGAAGCAGCCACAGCGGGCCCGGGTGCGGGGACAGCGGGCTGTGGCCGTGAAGCTGAAGGGTGGCGGTGTGAAGCTGATGGGGCCGCGCCGGCGCTGCTCCGACGCTAGAGGTCGTCTGCCTGTGTCCAGGGAACCCCGCCACGCTGCCCGCTCCGCGCCCGACTGGTTGCGGGACCTGGCTGGGGCCTGGATCTTCTACACCGTGCTGCCGGGCTGGCCCTGGATCCGCCCGCGCTTCGAGCGCATCGCCCGCTTCGCGCCGCTGATCGGCCTGGTGCTGGGCGGCCTGCAGGCCCTGGTCTGGCTGGGCACCGCCGGCTGGCTGCCGCTGGGGGCTCAGGTGCTCCTGGTGATTGCCCTCGCCCTGGGGCTCAGCGGTGGGCTCCACCACGACGGCGCCCTCGACACCGCCGACGGCCTGGCGGCCGGCCCCCGGGCCCTGGAGGCCATGGCTGACAGCCGCGTGGGCGCCGCCGCCGTGCAGGCGGCCCTGCTGCTGGCTCTGCTGCGGGGGGCCGGCCTGGTGTGCCTGGCGGGCGCGGCCCCCATGGCCCTGCTGTGGACGGGCTTCTGGGGGCGGCTGTCGCCGCTGCTGGCGATGGCCCGCTTCCCCTACCTGCGCCAGGATCCCGCCGCTGGGGGCAGTGCCGGGTTCCACTGCCGCCACTGGCGAGGCCTGCGCCGGGAGCTGCTGCCGGCCCTGCTGGCCGGGGCCCTGGTGGCTGGCCTGGCGCTGGTGCTGGATCCGCCCCGGGCCCAGGCAGCGGGGAGCTTCGGCTGGCTGCCGCTGCTGGGGCTGGTGCCCGCCGTGCTGGTGCCGTTCTGGCTGGGGCGCCGCCTCGGCGGCCACAGCGGCGACAGTTACGGCGCCTGCGTGGAGTGGAGCGAGGCCCTGGCCCTGCTGCTCATGGGGCTGGTGCTGCGGGCGCTGGCAGGCTGAGGCAGAAGGCATTGCCGTGCGCCGGCAGGGCAGGGTCAAGGTCTGCCGGGGCATTGCACAGCACCAGCTCGCCGCCGAGGTTGCGGGCCAGATCGGCGGCCAGCGCCAGGCCGAGGCCGCTGCCGGGCTGGGCGGCACCCGCCGTGCCCCGCTCCCCCCTGCGAAAAATCCGCTGGCGCTCCTGCGGCGGGATCGGTGGCCCGCCGTCCCACACGATCAGCTGCCAGCCCGCCGCTGCCGTGGGCTGGCACTGCAGCCCCACCGCCGCGCCGGAGGGGCTGTAGCGGAAGGCGTTCTCCAGCAGGTTGGCCACGATTTCGGCCACCGCGCCGCTGTCGCCCTGCCACTGGGGCAGGGCATCGGGCCCCTGCCAGGGGCGCCCCTGCAGCGCTGCCGTGGCGCAGGCCCGCTGCACCAGGCGCTCCAACAGCGCCGCCAGGGGCTGGACGGTGGCTCCGCCGAGGCTGGGGGGCAGCAGCAGCGGCCCCGGCCCCGGCTCCCGGGCGGGCTCAAGACTGCCCCCCCCCAGCTGATCGATGGCGTCCACATACCGCTGCAGCTGCCGCTCCTCCTGCAGCAATCCCTCCACCAGGGGACGGTTGCGCTCATCCCCGTCCAGCCGCCGCAGCAGCAGCTGCCCGAAGGTGCGCAGGGCGGCCAGGGGATTGCGCAGCTGGTGCAGCAGCACGGTGAGTTGCTCGTGCTGGGCGAGCAGCTGCTGTTGCAGGCGCTGTTGCTCCAGGTCGAGGCAGAGCCCCTCGGTGAGGCAGAGGGCCACGGCCTGCAGGCGCTGGCGCAGCGGCTCGGGCCAGGGCAGCGCCGCGGTGTCGACCTGCAGGGCACCCAGCAGCACACCGCCGTGACGCAGAGGCAGCCAGCGGCGCAGATCGGCCACGGCGGTCAGCGGATTGTCGAGGGCCACCGCCGCAAGTGTGCGATTCGCCATCGGCCACTGGCCTACTGGCAGCAGCTGCGGGCTCTTGCCCTCACCCACGTCTGCCACGTACACCACCAGCGAGGTCACGTCAGGCCGGTCCGCGAACTGGGCGAGCTGAAACTGGAGCAGGCTGAGAAAGCGCTTGGAGACAGCCATGACCTCGGCCCCGGGCAGCAGTCCAGAAAAGAATTTGGCGGAACGTGAAGCAAACCGAGAAAAGAAGCTTAATATCTCGGTATCGACCACTACTCCCTGAGCCGTCCTGGGCCTGGAGCAGCGTCTGGTCGGCTTCAGTTGCGCATTTGCTCAAACGAAGCTACAGCAGTGGAAGGGCAGCTCGTCCATCGGGCCGCTCCTCCTGCTGGGTTCCGCGCCTTAAGGGCTTTGCGGAATCTGCCGACGCTGCTCTGCCAGTTCTGCGGCCACGGTCGGTTGCGCCACCCTTTGGATGCTGCCCAGCGTCCATCCAGTCCGCCAGCCCCAGGGCTTCCGGGTTCACCCCTTCCGGCCTCCATGCGCCGGTTCCCTTCCCTCGGTTCCACGCCGCCGGTCCATGGCCATCGGGTCCTCCCCGCCCGGCCTCTCCAGTCCCCTCTCTCTCCCCGCCGCGGGAGCTGCCTCCATGTCGAAGAAGCGCAAGCGGATCAGCCGCCGTCGTCTCGCCGGTCAGCGGGTCCTGGCCCATGTCTCCACGTTCAACCTGGAGACCGGCTCCCACAAGCCCGTGACGGCTGCCCGCCGTTACATCGCCGAACAGGCCCTGGTGCCGCCGGCCCTGCTCAACGTGCGCCGCAACGAGCACACCACCGACCGCTTCTTCTGGGGTGAGAAGGGCCTGTTCAGCGCCCAGTACGCCGAGGAGAACCACTTCCTGTTCCCGTCGCTGCGCTCCATTGTCGACAGCATCGGCGAAGAGGTGCTGTTCGAGGGCATCGAGGCCCTCGCCTCCGACGACTGGGAGGAGATGGAAGAGTACGAGTACGCCTTCGTCTGATTTCCGCCCCTGCTGATCAGCTCAGCCCTCCATCCAGGCGTCCGTGATAGCGCTGCGGATGGAGGGGATCAAGGTGGTGTCGATGGTGTGGCCGCCCGGGAAACCCAGCAGTTCCACGCCATGGCCGCCCGCGCCCAGCAACCTGGCCAGCTCCAGGCTGGCGGCGTAGGGCACCACCGGATCCTGCTGGCCGTGGGTGAGCAGCACCGGGAAGCCATGTCCGCCTGCACCTCCCGGCCGGTCTCCGCCGCCGGGTTGCCAGTCGGGGTGGGGGTAACCGCTGCACGCCACCACCCCCGCCACGGCCAGGCCAGCACCGCCGCAACTCACATCCAGGGCCATGGCGGCACCCTGGGAAAAGCCCAGCAGCACCGTGCGCCCCAGCGGCACCTCCTGACCCAGGTCCTCCAGCCGCTGGCGCAGGTTCTCCAGGGCCCCAGGCAGTTCCGGCCAGCCGCTCTGCTGCAGGTCGTACCACTGGCGGCCCATGCCGCTTGGGTGCAGGCCAGGGGCCCGCAGGGCCACCACGCTGGTGTCTGAGTCCACCAGCAGGTCGGCCAGATCGAGCAGGTCGTCGGCGTCGGCGCCCCAGCCGTGCAGCAGCACCAGCCGCCGATCGGCGCTGCTGGGTCCCCGACGCAGCAGCGCCTCGGCCGGTGGTGGTTGGGGTGCGGGCACGGCGGCGGGACGGGGCTGGCGCCAGGAGTCTGGGCCACGGCCCGCTGCGTAGGTTGGCCTCCTGCCCCTCCCCAGCTGCCGCCATGGCCCCCACGGCTCTCCTGAGCGTGTCCAACAAGGACGGTCTGGTTCCCCTGGCCCAGGGCCTGATCGCGGCGGGCTACCGGTTGATCTCCAGCGGTGGCACCGCGGCGGCGCTGCAGGCCGCGGGCCTGGCGGTGACCCGCGTGGCCGAGCACACCGGCGCCCCGGAAATCCTGGGTGGGCGTGTCAAGACCCTCCATCCCCGCATCCACGGCGGCATCCTGGCGCGGCGCCAGGACCCCTCCCACCAGGCGGATCTGGACGCCCAGGCCATCGACCCGATCGACGTGGTGGTGGTGAACCTCTACCCCTTCCGCGAAACCGTGGCCGACCCGGCCGTGCCGTTCGACACCGCCATCGAGACCATCGACATCGGAGGGCCGGCCATGGTGCGGGCTGCTGCCAAGAACCATGCCGATGTAGCGGTGCTGACCAGCCCCCAGCAGTACGGCGCCTTTCTCGAGGCCCTGGCCGCCGGGCCCCTCCGCCACGATCTGCGCCGGCGCCTCGCCCTGGAGGCCTTTGCCCACACGGCCGCCTATGACGCGGCGATCAGTCGCTGGCTGGCCGAGCGCCTGGCCGCGGAGCCAGGGGCTCCACCAGCGGCTCAGCCAGGGCCTGAAGCCACAGCGGAGCCCCTGCAGCTGGAGCTGCCGGCCCGCCAGGCGCTGCGCTACGGCGAAAATCCCCACCAGCCGGCCACCTGGTACAGCGCCGCCACCGCCGGCTGGGGCGCGGCGCGGCAACTGCAGGGCAAGGAGCTCAGCTACAACAACCTGATTGACCTCGATGCCGCCCTGGCCACGGTGCGGGAGTTCGGCTACGGCTTGGCCGCCCAGCCCGCGGCGGTGGTGGTGAAGCACACCAACCCCTGCGGTGTGGCCACGGGCAGTGGCTGCGCCGATGCCCTGCACCGCGCCCTGGAGGCCGATCGCGTGTCGGCCTTCGGCGGCATCGTGGCCCTCAACACGCCGGTGGATGGTGCCGCAGCGGCCCATCTCACCAGCCTCTTCCTGGAGTGCGTGGTGGCCCCGGCCTTCGAGCCTGAGGCCAGGGAGCTGCTGGCCGCGAAGGCCAACCTGCGCCTGCTGGAGCTGGCCCCCGAGGCGATCGAGCGGGCGCCGCGCCAGCAGCTGCGCACGGTGCTGGGCGGGGTGCTGGCCCAGGAGCTCGACGATCAGCCTGCCGAGCAGAGCAGCTGGCAGGTGGTGAGCCAGCGCCAGCCCACGCCCCAGGAGCTCGCCGACCTGCGCTTCGCCTGGAAGCTGGTGCGCCACGTGCGCTCCAACGCCATCGTCGTGGCCCGGGATGGCCAGAGCCTGGGGGTGGGGGCAGGGCAGATGAACCGGGTGGGTTCGGCCCGGCTCGCCCTGGAGGCGGCCGGGGAGCGGGTGCGTGGGGCCGTGCTGGCCAGCGACGGCTTCTTCCCCTTCGACGACACGGTGCGGCTGGCGGCCGGCCTGGGCATCCGGGCCGTGATCCAGCCGGGCGGCAGTGTGCGCGACAAGGACTCGGTCCTCGCCTGCGATGAGCTGGGGCTGGCGATGCTGCTCACCGGCCGCCGCCACTTCCTGCACTGAGCCCCGGCCCGGGCTGGACAGCGCCGGGGCGGGGCTCAGTTGTAGCTTCGCTGCATCGTCTCCGCCCCGGCCACGCCATGCCTGAGTCGCTCGCCTACGGCCTCAACTTTCTGCATCCGCTGATGATGTGGAGCCTGCTCGGGCTGTCCGGCTACGGGCTGTTCCTGGGCATCAAGGCCAAAAAGCTGCGCACGGCACCCGATGCCGAGACCCGCAAGCAGCTGATCAAGGGCCAGTACGCCAAGCGCCATTTCCAGGTGGGCAGTGTGCTGCTGGCCCTGGTGGTGATGGGCTGCTTCGGCGGCATGGCCGTCACCTACCTCAACAACGGCAAACTGTTCGTGGGCCCGCACCTGCTGGTGGGCATCGGCATGACCTCCATGGTGGCCCTGGCCGCCTCGCTCACTCCCTTGATGCAGCAGGGCAACCTGATCGCCCGCAAGGCCCATGTGGGCCTGAACATGCTGATGGTCACCCTGTTTCTGTGGCAGGCGGTGAGCGGCATGCAGATCCTCAACAAGATCTGGGAGAACCGCCCAGCCTGAGCTGGCCGTTCAGAACCGCACACCATCAGCCGCCCGCTCAGAACTGCGCCCGCCGCCTGGGGGGGCGCTCCAGGCCGTGGCTGGCGTGGAAATCGTCCTGCACCTTCCACGTGAGCTTGCGGGACACCTGGCGCACGATCTGACGCAGCAGGCGCTCACCACTGCTCTGCACCAGGCCATCCGGCAGCAGGGTGATCACGCCGGGGAGGCGGATCCAGACGCTGAGGGCCAGCTCCCAGCGCACCAGCGTGAGCGGCGAGACCAGCTCGGCACCACTGTCGAGCCGCAGTGAGGCCTGGAAGTCCACGTCATAGAGACCCTCCAGGCCGGTGTCCCCCGCAGGGATGGGCACCGTGAGAATCCGGTAGACCCCCTCGCTCTGGGGCAGCAGCTCCAGGGCGATGGTGGGCTCCACCTCGAAGCCGAAGTTGCCGAAGCGTCCCAGGGTGAGGCTGTAGCCATTGGTGCCCAGGGGTGTCACGGCCATCGGCGCGGCGCAGCGGCGGAACCAGCCCTCGTGGCTGTCGAGATAGAGCGCCACCGCCTCGCTGGGCGCCCCCATCTCCATCAGATCGGCGAAGCTGCTCTGGTACAGGCGCACCCTGGTGTCGTCGGACTGGCGCAGGGGTGGAACATCGTCCCGGTGGGCCGACTCGAGAGGCGCTGTCGACAGGGGGGTGGACGACAACAGCGACGGACGCAACGACAGGTTCAACCGGAACCGGCTCTGCGGACCCAGGACACGAGCGCATGGCTCCAGCCCAGGGATCGCTGTGCTCACAGTTCCATTGGAACCAATCTAGAGGCCCAGCCTCAGGCCTCGCTCAGCTCGATCAACCGCTCGATCACCGCCTCCACGATCCGGTCCGGGGTGGAGGCCCCGGAGGTGATCCCCACCCGGATCGGTCCCTCCGGCAGGAAGGGCGACTCCTCGGTGAGCTCACCGCCAAGGGGCATGTGCTCAATGCGGTTGCCCGGACCGATGCGCTCGGGCGTGTCGATGTGGAAGGAGCGGATGCCGCGGCTTACGGCGATTTCCTGCAGGTGGGTGGTGTTGGAGGAGTTGTAGCCGCCGATCACCACCATCAGGTCGAGAGGTTCATCCACCAGGGCGAACATGGCGTCCTGGCGCTCCTGGGTGGCATCGCAGATCGTGTTGAAGGCCAGGAAGTGCTCGGTCAGCTCGGCCGGGCCATGGCGCTGCAGCATCGTGCGCTCCACGAGCCGGCCGATCTCCTCGGTCTCGCTCTTGAGCATGGTGGTCTGATTGGCCACGCCGACCCGGATCAGGTCGCGGTCGGGATCGAAGCCCGGCGAGCAGGCCTTGGCGAAGCGGGCCATGAAGGCCTGCCGGGCGGCGGTCCGCTGCTCGGCGCTGAGGTTCTGGTTGCCGAGCAGCACGTAGTCGCACACCAGCTGGGCCTCGGCCAGGTCGAGCACCACCAGGTAGGTGCCGGCAAAGGAGCTGGTGGCCAGCGTTTCCTCGTGCTTCACCTTGCCGTGGATGATCGAGGTGAAGGCATGCTTCTTGTGCTTCTCCACGGTGTTCCACACCTTCGACACCCACGGGCAGGTGGTGTCCACGATGTGACAGCCGCGCTCATTCAGCAGCTGCATCTCCTGCACCGTGGCGCCGAAGGCGGGCAGGATCACCACGTCGCCGCTGGCCACGTCGGAGAAGTCCTTCACACCACCCTCCACGGCGATGAACTGCACGTTCATCTCGCGCAGATGGTCATTCACCGACGGGTTGTGGATGATCTCGTTGGTGATCCAGATGCGCTCGCTGGGGTAGTGCCGGCGGGTCTCGTAGGCCATCGCCACGGCGCGCTCCACACCCCAGCAGAAGCCGAAGGCCTCGGCCAGGCGCACATTCAGCCGACCGCGCTGCAGCGTGTAGCCGTTGCCCCGCAACTTGGCGACCAGATCGCTCTGGTAGGCCTGCTCGAGGCTGCCGGCCACCTCCTCGCCGAGGCCGAAGCCGCGGCGGTTGTAGCGCTCCGAATGGTGCAGGGATCGCTTAAACGCACGGGTATCCACGGCGGCCCACAGCAGTGGCTGAACTCTATGGGCCTTCGCGCACGGTTGCCGGATTGCCGCAGCAGGGCCGCAGACACGGCTGTCAGCCCGGCTGGCGCGGCTCCACCTGCGCCACTCCCTGCCAGTGCACGCCGCTGGCCGTGAAGCTGAACACGCAGGGCAGCACCTCCACGCCCGCCGCCAGGGCGGCCCGAAACAGCTCTCCGTAGCGGGGATCGGCGGAATCCCCGGGGGCAAAGCGTTCCACGTCGCCCCGGCTCAGGCAGGGCAGCAGCACCGCCCTGGCTCCGGGCAGCAGGGCCGTGAGCTCCACCAGGTGCTTCTGGCCCCGCTCGGTCACGGTGTCGGGGAAGAGAGCCAGCCGGCCCTGGGTCCAGGTGGTGTTCTTCACCTCCACGTAGATGGGGCGCGGATCGGCGGCCCCTGCCGCTGGCGTCAGCAGCAGGTCGATGCGGCTGCGGCGGTTCTGCCCGTAGGGCACCTCGGCCCTGATGGCGCCGATCGGGCCCAGCTGGGTCTCCAGGCAGCCCGCCTCGATCGCCGCCCGCACCAGCCGGTTGGGCAGGGCGGTGTTGATGCCCACCCAGATCGGCTCGCCGTCGGCGCCGTCCACCTCGGCCTGCTCCCAGGTCCAGGCGAGCTTGCGGCTGGGCGAAGGGGCATGGCGCAGCCGCACCCGCCCGCCGGGATGCAGCACCCCGGTCATGGGCCCGGTGTTGGGGCAGTGGGCCGTCACCACGCTGCCGTCCTGCAGCTGCACGTCGGCCAGGAAGCGCTTGTAACGCTTGAGCAGCACCCCCTCCGCCAGGGGGCCCAGTTCCAGGATCTGCTGGGCCATGGGGCCGTTGCCGGTGGGGCGAGGGGACGCCCGCCATACTGCCGCTCGAGCCAACGGGCCCAGGGGCCCGGATCCATGTCCCAGTCCCTGCGTCGCATTGCCCTGATCGTGGCCGCTGCCACGGCGATCAGCAAGGTGGCCGGCCTGGTGCGCCAGCAGGTGATCGCCGCCTCCTTCGGGGTGGGCATGGCCTACGACGCCTACAACTACGCCTATGTGCTGCCGGGCTTCCTGCTGATCCTGCTGGGCGGCATCAACGGTCCGTTCCACAGCGCCATGGTGAGTGTGCTGGCGCGGCGGCCGCGGCAGGAGGGGGCCCACGTGCTCGCGGCGATGAACACCCTGGTGGGGGCGGGCCTGCTGGTGGTGACCGTGCTGCTGCTGGTGGCGGCTGGCCCGCTGATCAGCCTGGTGGGGCCGGGCCTCGATCCCGAGCGCCACGCCATCGCTGTGGTGGAGCTGCGCTGGATGGCGCCGATGGCCCTGTTCGCCGGCCTGATCGGCCTCGGCTTCGGGGCGCTCAACGCGGCCGATGAGTTCTGGCTGCCGTCAGTGAGCCCGTTGCTCTCGAGCGTGGCGGTGATCGCCGGCCTGGGGCTGCTCTGGTGGCAGCTGGGGCCGGCCATCACCCTGCCGGAAAACGCCCTGATCGGCGGCGTGGTGCTGGCGGGCAGCACCACCCTGGGAGCCGTGCTGCAGTGGCTGATCCAGCTGCCGGCGCTGGCGCGCCAGGGGCTGCACCGCTTCCGGCTGGTGTGGGACTGGAAGGATCCCGGCGTGCGCGAGGTGATGCAGGTGATGGGCCCGGCCACCCTCTCCTCCGGCATGTTGCAGATCAATGTGTTCGTGTCGCTGTTCTTCGCCTCGGGAATTCCGGCGGCGGCGGCGGGGCTGGGCTACGCCAACCTGCTGGTGCAGACACCCCTGGGGCTGATCTCCAACGCCCTGCTGGTGCCGCTGCTGCCGGTCTATGCCCGGCTCACCGCTCCCGAGGACCGCCCCGAGCTGGTGGCGCGGATCCGCCAGGGCCTGATGCTCTCCAATGCCTCGATGCTGCCGCTCGGGGCCCTGATGACCGCCCTGGCGGTGCCGATCGTGGCGCTCGTCTACGAGCGGGGAGCCTTCGATGCCGGTGCGGCCACGCTGGTGGGCCAGCTGCTGATGGCCTACGGCATCGGCATGCCGGCCTACCTGGCCCGCGATGTGCTCGTGAGGGTGTTCTATGCCCTCGGCGACGGCGTCACCCCTTTCCGCTGGTCGCTGGCGGGGATCGGGCTCAATGCCATCTTCTGCTGGACCTTTGTGGGAGGCCCTGTCCCCGGGGGCGGCCAGTTGCTGCCGGGGCTCTATGCCGGTGCCGCCGGGCTGGTGCTGGCCACCGTGGCGGTGAACCTGATCACCTGCGCTGCCCTGCTGCTGGCCTTGCAGCTGCGGCTCAACGGCCTGCCGCTAGCGCGCTGGGGGCGCGACACCGCCCTGCTGCTGGCCGCCGCCGTGGCCGGAGCCGCGGCGGCGCGGGCCCTGGCGCTGCTGGTGGGCTGGCCCGACAGCCTGATCGGCAGGGCCCTGCAGGTGGGTCTCAGCAGCGGACTGG
This sequence comes from Paraciimarium castrense LEGE 11436, assembly GCF_056633055.1. Lineage (NCBI taxonomy): Bacteria > Bacillati > Cyanobacteriota > Cyanophyceae > Synechococcales > Prochlorococcaceae > Paraciimarium > Paraciimarium castrense. Next base: position 48,628 of record NZ_JBSJOW010000006.1, read on the forward strand.
GAATGCTGGTGTACGCCACCCTCTCCCACTGGGCCAGGGTGCCTGAGGCCCAGCAGGTGGTGAGCCAGCTGAGCCGCCGCCTGGCCTGGCCCGGCCGTCGCTGACAGGCCTGGCCGGCCAGGGCCTGAATCAGGGCCTGGGCCCCACCTGGCGCTCCTCGCGCACCTGCAGCGGCAGCTCCAGGTGGGAGCGGCCCAGCAGCTGGGGACCCTGCACCGACACGATCCGCGCCTCGATGCCGAAGTCGCGGAAGGCGGTTTCCAGCTCCTGGATCAGGGCCTTCTCGACCTGGGCCTCCGCATCCACCACCTTGCCGATCAGGCGGCTGCCGAGCTTGCCGATCCGTTTGCCGACGACATCGCGGGCATTGGTGACCTCAATCAGCAGCACGGCCCAAGGGCATGGGGCGCAACCTTATCGGCCTTCACCACAAAATCGGTCTGCTCGGCCACAACAAGCGCTCAGCGGCAGAAGGGTTCGATCACGTCTTCCAGATCCCGCAGCTGCCCGGGAGGCACCAGCCGGGCCAGGGGCAGGCGGGTGCTGCCCCCGCCGATCGGCACCTGAACGGCCTCCAGGGCCTGGCGGGCACACACCCCACTGCCGGCGTCGAGCCGGGCCGCGCACTCGATGGCCAGGGTCTGGGCCAGGCCGGCGTCACCCAGGTAGAGGTGCCAGCCGGCCACCTGCAGGTAGAGCCGGTCGGCCAGGGCGAGTTCCAGGTCCTTCAGTTCACTGGCGGAGAGACTCATGCTTCGGGGCCCGGCCGCATGGCGATGACCACCCCAGCGTGCATCAGCAGGCCCGTCAGCCACAGCAGGCTCACCAGGTTGAGGTGGGTCCAGGGGTGACGCAGCTCCTGCACCACCCAGAGGCCGCTGTTGATGGCAGCAAACAGGGCGGCGTGCAGGGTGAGGTTCACGATCCGCTCGAAGTGCCGGAAGGTGGGGTCTTCCGGGTTGGAGGGGCCGTACCAGCGGATGGGCATGGGAGAGCTCTGGGGGATCAGGGGCGGACCGATTGACGGATGGGCCCTCCGTGCGCTGAGAATGGTGCCATGCGCTTGTAGCTCAGCGGATTAGAGCATCTGACTACGGATCAGAGGGTCGGGAGTTCGAATCTCTCCAGGCGCGCTTTCAAACCACCCTGCTCCGGCTCTGCCTGGAGCTGTTTTTTTGGCGCTGTGCTGGGCGGCGGGCGGCCTCGGCTGACGTGTCTTTACGATCGATGCAAGACCAGGAACTGCTCCGATGGCCGATCCCGCGATGGCTGCCTCTGCCACGGCTGCTTGCGCCAGCCATGACCAACCCCTGGCGGCCGCCGATCCCGCCATCGCCGCCCTGATCGGCAAGGAGCTGGAGCGCCAGCAGACCCACCTGGAGCTGATCGCCTCGGAGAACTTCACCTCCCGCGCCGTGATGGAGGCCCAGGGCTCGGTGCTCACCAACAAGTACGCCGAGGGCCTGCCCTCCAAGCGCTACTACGGCGGCTGCGAGCACGTGGACGCCATCGAGGATCTGGCGATCGGGCGGGCCAGGCAGCTGTTCGGAGCAGCCTGGGCCAACGTGCAGCCCCACAGCGGCGCCCAGGCCAACTTCGCGGTGTTCCTGGCCCTGCTGCAGCCCGGCGACACGATCCTGGGCATGGACCTCAGCCACGGCGGCCACCTCACCCATGGCTCGCCGGTGAACGTGAGCGGCAAGTGGTTCAAGGCCGTGCACTACGGCGTGGACCCCGAAACCCAGCAGCTCAACTTCGACAGCGTGCGCCAGCTGGCGCTGCAGCACCGGCCCAGGCTGATCGTGTGCGGCTACTCGGCCTACCCCCGCAGCATCGACTTCCAGGCCTTCCGTGCCATCGCTGATGAGGTGGGCGCCTTCCTGCTCGCGGACATGGCCCACATCGCCGGCCTGGTGGCCGCCGGCGTGCACGCCAATCCCGTGCCCGTGTGCGATGTGGTCACCACCACCACCCACAAGACCCTGCGCGGTCCCCGCGGCGGCCTGATCCTCTGCCGCGATGCCGAGTTCGGCAAGCGCTTTGACAAGGCGGTGTTCCCCGGCAGCCAGGGCGGCCCGCTGGAGCACGTGATCGCCGCCAAGGCGGTGGCCTTCGGCGAAGCCCTGCTGCCTTCCTTCCGGGCCTACAGCGAGCAGGTGGTGCGCAATGCCCAGGCCCTGGCGCAGCGCATCCAGGAGCGGGGCATCGCCGTGGTCAGCGGTGGCACCGACAACCACCTGGTGCTGCTGGACCTGCGCAGCATCGGCATGACCGGCAAGGTCGCCGACCTGCTGGTGAGCGACGTGCACATCACCGCCAACAAGAACACGGTGCCCTTCGATCCCGAGTCCCCCTTTGTCACCAGTGGTCTGCGCCTCGGCACCGCCGCCTGCACCACCCGCGGCTTTGATGCCGAGGCCTTTGCCGAGGTGGCCGACGTGATCGCCGACCGCCTGCTCAACCCCGAGGATGGGGCGATCGAGGAGCGCTGCCGGCAGCGCGTGGCCGGGCTCTGCGAGCGCTTCCCCCTCTACGCCCCCGCCCGCGAACTGCAGCCGGTCTGAGCCACCCACCTGCCCGTAATGTGGCGGCCTACGCCCTGCCCCCAGGCGCCTGCGTCGGCCCGCTGTCGTGACTCTTGCCTACAGCCCCAACGCTGCAGCGCTGCTCACCTTTGCCGTGGCTGCCGTGCTCACCGCCCTGGTGGTGCCGGTGGTGCGGCGGCTCGGCCTGCGCTGGGGGCTGATCGACGCCCCCGATGCCCGCAAGCAGCACACCACGCCGATGGTGCGGCTGGGGGGGATCGGCATCGTGATCGCCTTCAGCCTCGCTCTTGCCCTCACCTGGCAGCTCGGTGGCTTCGCCCAGCTGGAGGCCAGCAAGGATGCCCTGATCTGGACCACCCTCGGCGGCTCGCTCTGTTTCTTCGTGATCGGCCTGGCGGACGATCTGTTCGCCCTGCCGCCGTTGCCGAGGCTGCTGGGCCAGCTGCTGGTGTCGACGGCGGTGTGGCTGGAGGGGGTGAGGATCGGCAGCATCGATCTGCCCTTCGGCTGGATGGGGTCGCCCTCCGCCGTGCTGCAGCTGCCTGACTGGCTGAGCCTGCTGGCCACCCTGGTGTGGCTGGTGGGCATCACCAATGCGATCAACTGGCTCGATGGCCTCGATGGCCTGGCCGCCGGGGTGAGCGGCATCGCTGCAGTGGGTCTGCTCTCGGTGAGCTTCAGCCTCGATCAACCTGCCGCTGGCCTGCTGGCCGCGGCCCTGGCCGGCAGCTGCCTCGGCTTTCTGCGCCACAACTTCAACCCCGCCCGCATCTTCATGGGGGATGGCGGCTCCTACTTCCTGGGCTTTGCCCTGGCCGCGATCAGCATCGTGGGGCCGGCCAAGGGGCTCACCAGCGTCAGCCTGCTGCTGCCGCTGCTGATCCTGTCGCTGCCGGTGGCCGACATGTCAGCGGTGATCATGGGCCGCCTCCGGGAAGGCCATTCGCCCTTCTATCCCGATCGCCGCCACCTGCACCACCGCCTGCTGCGCACGGGCCTGAGCCACCGCCGCACGGTGCTGCTGATCTACGCCTTCACCCAGTGGCTGGCCTCCCTGGCCCTGGTGCTGGTGAATGCCGAGATGCGCTTCCTCTGGCTCGCCCTGGCCACGGCGGTGCTGATCTGGGTGCTGGTGAGCACCCGCCGCGCCCTGCAGCGCCAGGACAGGCCCGTGGCGCGGCTGCGATGACCTCCGACCTTTCCGGCAGCCCACAGCCTGGCAGCGCCGAGATCCTCTGCGTCGGCACCGAACTGCTGCTCGGCACGATCACCAATGGCAATGCCCGCTGGATCGCAGAACAGCTGGCCGTGCTCGGGGTGCCCCACCTGCGTCAGGAGGTGGTGGGAGACAACCGCGCGCGGCTGATCGCCGCCGTGCAGCAGGCCTCGCGCCGCTGCCGCCTGCTGATCACCACCGGCGGCCTTGGGCCCACCCCCGACGACCTCACCACTGAGGCCATCGCCGCGGCCTTCGCCACTCCCCTGCAGGAGCGGCCGGAGGTCTGGGCCGACATCACCGCGAAGGCCCGCAGCCGCGGCCGGGAGCTCTCGCCCAGCCTGCGCCGCCAGGCCCTGCTGCCGCAGGGTGCGGTGGTGCTCCCCAACCCCACCGGCACAGCGGCTGGAATGATCTGGAGCCCCCTGCCCGGCTTCACGTTGCTCACCTTTCCCGGGGTGCCGAGTGAAATGAAGGCGATGTGGCGGGCCACGGCGGCCCCCTGGCTACGGCAGGCGGGCCTCTCCCAGGGGGTGTTCGCCAGCCGCTTGCTGCGCTTCTGGGGCGTGGCCGAATCAGCCCTCGCCGAGCAGGTGGGCGACCTGCTGGCGGGCAGCAACCCCACCGTGGCCCCCTACGCCGGCGCCGGCGAGGTGAAGCTGCGGATCACGGCCCGGGCAGCTTCGCCAGAGCAGGCCTCCACCCTGCTGGCGCCCGTGGAGGCGGAGATCCGCCGGCGCGCCGCCGAGGCCTGCTTCGGCGCCGACGACGACAGCCTGGCCTCGGTGGTGCTGGCGGCCCTGCAGCAACGCGGCGAGAGCCTTGCCGTGGCGGAGAGCTGCACGGGGGGCGGCATCGGCGCCGCCCTGGCGGCGATCCCCGGTGCCTCCGCGGTGTTCCTCGGCGGGGTGATCGCCTACGCCAACGCGGTGAAGCAGGGGGTGCTGGGGGTGCCGGAGGAGTTGCTTGAGCGCCACGGGGCGGTGAGTGATCCGGTGGCGGCGGCGATGGCGGAGGGGGCCTGCAGGCTCACCGGAGCCCACTGGGGCGTGGCCGTGAGTGGGATTGCCGGTCCGGGGGGCGGTAGCGCTGACAAGCCCGTGGGGCTGGTGCACATCGCCGTGGCGGGCCCCGATGGCACCCACAGCGCTGCGGTGCGCTTTGGCAGCAGCCGTGGCCGCGCCTGGATCCAGACCCTCACCACCGGAGAGGCGCTCGATCGGTTAAGGCGGCGTTTGTCTGCCGGCTGAGCGGTCTGCCTGCCTGCAGGGGGCGATCCGGCTGCCAGCGCCTGGATGAAGGCTTCGTCGAGCGGGATTACAAGTTCAGGTGATCACCGATACCATCAGCAAGCTAAGAACCGGTTAAGGCCTGTTCTCCCTGCGACTGCCGCATGCTCCATCTCGACGCCTCCACCTATGTGGGCAGGGGTCTGCACCGCGAATGCCACCGCCATCCAGAGGATCCGAGCCTCTGCGTCAAGGTGGACATCGGCGGCGACCCCCACGACAGCCGTCGGGAGCAGCGCTTCTACCGCCACCTGCAGCGGCGCGGCATCAGCTGGGATGCGGTGCCGCGCTGGAACGGCACGGTGCCCACCAACCTGGGAGAGGGGTCCTGTTTCGAACTCATCCAGGACACGCCGGGCGTGGTGGCGCACACGCTGCAGCATTACCTCGAGTCCAATGAGGCCTCAGGTCTTCACTGCCGTGGCCTGCGCGATGGGCTTCTGGCCCTGAGGCGCACCATGCTGAGCGACGGCATCGTGACCCTGGCCCTGCGCCCCAAGAATGTGGTGTGCCAGCGCCTGGGCCCCCAGGCGTTCCGGCTCTACATCGTGGACAGCATCGGCAATACCGACTTCATCCCGATCGCCAACCACAGCCGCTGGTTCGCCCGCCAGAAAGTGGCCCGCAAATGGGAGCGCTTCGAGCAGAGCCTGTTGCTGCGCTACCCCCAGAATCGGTTCCTGGCACAACTTCTGGGCCGGCTGCCGCTCAGCAGGGTGGCTCCAGATGCGCTCCGGGATGCGGCGCTCGCTGCCCAGAGGGTCGCCCCCTGAAAGCCGTCATGGCGAACTGTTTGGCGGCCGTGGCCCCTAGATGGCATCGTGGAGCGTTTGGTGGACCGATGCGGGTTTCGCTGCTGGTGGCTGCCGCGCTGCTGACTGCGGCGCAGGGCCAGGCCCTGGCGGCGGCCACGGACTGGCAGCGCTACCGCGACTTCTACCTCGGCGAAGGACGCCCGCAGCTGCTGCGCTTCTGTGACATCTGGCGCGACGCCAATGCCCAGGGGCACTCGCTCTGGGAGCCGGGGCTGGTGCGTCAGCTCAACGCTCCCCTGGCCCGGGATGGCTTCACGGAGGCCCAGATCGATGCCCTCACCGCCGGCCAGGTGGTGGCCATGAGCCAGGTGTGCACCGGCATCCGCTGAACAGGGAACCCGCGCAAGGCCGGGCCCGAGCCCCTGGCAGGGGAAAGCCATTGACTACCGTGTTCGATTGCGCCTCAAGAGGGATCCGGTGAGCGCCGCCACGCTGTACGACAAGGTCTGGGACCTGCATCGGGTGGCCGAACTGCCCGGGGGGGCCACCCAGCTCTTCATCGGTCTGCACCTGATCCACGAGGTGACCAGCCCCCAGGCTTTCGCCGCCCTCCAGGACTTGGGCCTGGGCGTGCGTCACCCTGAGCGCACCGTGGCCACAGTGGATCACATCGTGCCCACCACGTCCCAGGCGCGGCCCTTTGCCGATCCCCTCGCTGAGGCGATGCTCGCCACCCTGGAGCGCAACTGCGCCCAGCACGGCATCACCCTGCATGGCCTGGGCAGCGGCCGCCAGGGCATCGTGCACGTGATCGCCCCCGAGCTGGGCCTCACCCAGCCGGGCATGACCGTCGCCTGCGGCGACTCCCACACCTCCACCCACGGCGCCTTCGGTGCCATTGCCTTCGGCATCGGCACCAGCCAGGTGCGCGATGTGCTGGCCAGCCAGAGCCTGGCGATGGGCAAGCTCAAGGTGCGCCGCATCTGGGTGGACGGCTGTCTGCAGCCGGGCGTCTACGCCAAGGATCTGGTGCTGCACATCATCCGCAGCCTGGGTGTGAAGGGCGGTGTGGGCCATGCCTATGAATTCGCCGGTCCGGCCATTGCCGCCCTCTCAATGGAGGAGCGCATGACCCTCTGCAACATGGCGATCGAGGGCGGCGCACGCTGCGGCTACGTCAATCCCGACACCACCACCTTTGCCTACCTCAAGGGCCGTCCCTATGCGCCCGAGGGAGAGGCCTGGGAGCGGGCTGTGGCCTGGTGGAGCAGCCTGGCCAGCGGTCCGGAGGCGGTGTTTGATGACGAGGTGCGCTTCGATGCCGCCGCCATCGCCCCCACCGTGACCTGGGGCATCACGCCGGGCCAGGGCATCGGTGTGGACGAGGCGATTCCCACCCTGGAGCAGACCCCCGCCGATGAGCGGCCCCTCGCCGAGGAGGCCTACCGCTACATGGATCTGCTGCCCGGTGCCCCGATCGCCGGCACCCCGGTGGATGTGTGCTTCATCGGCAGCTGCACCAACGGCCGGCTCAGCGATCTGCAGGCGGCGGCCGCCGTGGCCCGCGGCCGCCGGGTCGCCCCCGGCCTCAAGGCCTTCGTGGTGCCGGGCTCCGAGCAGGTGGCGGCCGCCGCCGAAGCTGAGGGTCTTGACGCGCTGTTCACGGCCGCCGGCTTCGAATGGCGCGAGCCGGGCTGTTCGATGTGCCTGGCGATGAACCCCGACCGGCTCGAAGGCCGTCAGATCAGCGCCAGCTCCAGCAACCGCAACTTCAAGGGCCGCCAGGGCTCGGCCTCGGGCCGCACCCTGCTGATGAGCCCGGCCATGGTGGCCGCCGCCGCCGTCACCGGCCGGGTGTGCGACGTGCGGCAGCTGCTGGCCGCCGCGCCGGCCACCCCCGTGCCCGCCGCCTGAATCCCCCCTCATCACCGTGACCAGCGCCATGACCACTGCCCCCTTCCCCAGCGGTCCGATCAGCCAGGTGGCCGGCACCGCCGTGGTGCTGCGCGGCGATGACATCGACACCGACCGGATCATCCCGGCCCGCTTTCTCAAGTGCGTCACCTTCGAGGGTCTCGGTGAGCAGGTCTTCGCCGACGACCGGGCCGAACTGCGGGGGGCCCATCCCCTGGACCGGCCCGAGCACCGCGGCGCCAGGCTGCTGCTGGTGAACCGCAACTTCGGCTGTGGCTCCAGCCGCGAGCATGCCCCCCAGGCCCTGATGCGCTGGGGCATCCGCGCCCTGGTGGGCGAGAGCTTCGCCGAGATCTTCCATGGCAACTGCCTCGCCCTGGGCCTTCCCTGCCTCACCGCACCCCATGGGCTGATGCTGGCCATCCAGGAGGCTGCCGTCGCCGCCCCCGCCACCCTCTTCAGCCTGGATGTGGCGGAGGCCACGCTGCGGGCTCCAGGCCAGAGCTGGTCCCTGGAGCTGGACGCCGGCCCCCGCCAGATGCTCAGCACCGGCCAGTGGGATGCCACCGGCCAGCTGCTCTCCCACCACGAGGCGCTCAGCCGCACCCTGGCGGCCCTGCCCTATGCCAACGGCTTCAGCCGCCGCGGTGCTGGGGGCGAGGCACGAACGGGGTCCCACTGCCGTTGAAGTCGAAGTCGTTGAGGCGGATGCGAATGCCGCCGATGCCGTCATAAGGGCTGTAGAAGATGCCCACCTCGTAAGCCCGCTGCTGCAGCTTCAGCTCCACGTAGGAGTAGCTCACATCGCCGTTGAAGCGGGAGCGGCTGTCGATGTTGATCGTGGCGCCGGCCTCCAGCACCAGGGGGCCGTAGATCTGCTGGGCGGCGTTGAAGCTCACTGTGCGCAGGTCCACGGCCCGATCGAAGCCGAAGGGACTGCCGCCATCGAGCAGGGTGCCTGCCAGGGAGGCGGAGAAGCGGGTGTAGTCGAGCACAGGCCGTTCGAAACGCCCGATGGTGAACGACGGGCCCGCCGCCAGGGTGAGGGTGTTCTGCTGGGCCCCGTCCTGGTAGAAGGCCGTGCTGCCGTTGATGCCGAAATCCAGGCCGAGGCCGGGAATCACCGGGATCGGCGCGTAGCGCAACTGGGCCATGGTGTCGGGGTTGGCGCCATCGCGGTTTTCCCACAACCGCAGGGAGCCGTTCACGCCCCCCCGCAACACGCTGCGCCACTGGGTGTCGAGGTTGTCAGTGTCGAACAGGGCCGCCTGGTAATTGCCGCTGAGGGCCCGCCAGTTGAGGCGCAGCGGGGTGAAATAGGGGGTGCCCTGAGGGGGCTCGTCATCGGCTCGGCTGCCGGTCAGCTGAGCCTCGCCCTGGAGCTCGGCCCCGTAGGAGTACACCAGGGTCTGCAGTCCCAGGCTGCCGTTGTAGATGCGCTCCCGGTAACTGCCGAACAGCGCCCCCTGGGAGCTGCTGTGGCCCGGCAGGGCCAGAGGGGTGCTCAGCTGGGCGTTGCTGCGGGTGCCGGCGCGGAAGTTATCGGGATTGAAGGTGGAGAGGCTGGCATCCCCGAGCAGGCGGAAGCGCCCCACGGGCACATCCAGCAGGGCGGCCAGGCCGAAGAGGTCACCGAAGCGGGCTTGCTGCACCACGTCAGGCCCGGCCAGGGAGGTGCCGGGGCGCACATAGCTCTCGGTGCGATCTTCGATGGCGCGCTGGATCATCAGCTGGGGCTGCAGCCGCAGCACCCCTTCCCGACCCAGCCGCAGCGGCGGCAGGTTGTAGCCGAGGTAGACGCCGTCCCGGTCCCGACGGTCGGAATCCAGGCTGAAGGCGCTCTGCTGCTGGCCGATCTGGGCATCGCGCAGGCCTCGCACCGAGAAGCGATCCCCCAGCAGGATGCGGCTGTCGCGACTGCTGATGCTGGTCACCCCGTCAGGGCGGATCCGGGCCTCCACCCCCCGCGCATAGATCCAGGCCTTGGCGGGGGTGAAGGGGTCGTTGGTGAAGGCCACCGCATCGGCGAACCAGCCCTTGCGCTGGATGCGGATGCTGGTGGCCTGGAAGCGCAGGCGCGTCAGCGGGCCTTCCTTCGGGGGCCGGGGCCGGTAGCTGCCGAATCCCCCGGGGGCGTCACTCTGCTGCTCGATCAGGGGGGCCAGGTCGAGCTTGATCGTGGTGTCCTGGCTCTGGCGGTAGCGCACGCCGCTCACCCGCTGGTCGATCGGAGTGCTGGGCTCTGCTGGGCCGCTGCTGCCGTTCCGCTGTTCGGCCTGCTTGCCGGCCTCCTTCTCGCCCGCCTCCTGGTCGCCCGTGCCCACGCTCTCGCCGGGGGCGCGGGGCTCCATGGCCACGTCGTTGAGGATCTGCCCAAGGGAGCTGTTGCGAGGGCTCCCATCCCCTCCGGGGCAGCCCACCGGTGCGGGCATGGTGGGCTGCGAGCGGCGCCCCGGGGGCAGCAGCTCCAGCAGCGGACGCGCCTGCGGATCGGCGGTCAGCTCCGGACAGGCAAAGCTGTCGTCAAGGGCTACGGCGGGCTCGCTGGGGGCTGGCGCTGGGGCGGCGTCGCTGGCTTCGGCCTGCTCTGGTTCGGGGAGCCCCTGAAGCCCCACGCCCATCGGCCGCAAGGCCCCGAAGTCGCGGGCGAGGGTCTCCTGATCCACCACCCCGTAGACGTCGGTGATGGTGCCGGAGCCCTCCCAGTCGTTGTAGCGGAGGCTGCCGGCCTGCAGCATCTGGTCGCCACGGATCAGCCGCAACTGGCCGGTGGCGAGCACACTGCGCCGTCCGTCGCGCAGCTCGATGCGGTCGGCCAGCAGCCGCCAGCCGTCAAAGCGGGCCTCCACGTTGCCGCTCACCGTCAGGGTGCCCGAAGCGCGGTCGTAGCTCTGCCGATCCGAGCGGACCACCAGCAGGCGTCGCTCAGCGGCTTGCTGGCCGGCGTCGGCCGGGGCCTCCGCGCTGGCTGGGGGCAGAACGTCGGCGGCCTTCTCCGCTTCGCTCGGGTCACGCGGTGAGTCGATCGGGGTTGGGGCGGCGGCCCCCACGGCAGGGGCCAGAGCACTCAGCACCGCCAGGGCCGCCAGCCAGGTCCCGCGCCGCTGGCGCAGACGCCCTGGGTGGGGCCTCATGCTCATCAGGATGATGGCTGGCAGACGACGGGCATCAGGGCCGGGGGGACGGGGCATCGGCAGGACCCACAGTGCTGGCTCATGAGCGGAGCAGGGCCTGTCGGGGGACGGGCATTCAACTGATCGCCCGCTGACGGGCCGTCCGTTTGCCGAGCAGGCCCCATGCGCTGCTCAACCCTCTGGGGGTTGGAGGCCCGACGCAACCCGTCGCTCCCCAGACACAACCTTCAGAGACCTCGATCCGCGGCCTCCATGTTCCGGCTCAGATCCGTAGCCCAGAGGGTTCGCCCAGCCCTGGCTCCATCCGCTGAGCGCAGCGCTGAGGCTGGAGGTCACTCTTCGAGGTCTTTGCGGCTTGGGGTGCGGCTGGGGTCGCTGGCCAGGAAGCCGAAGACGAAAACGCCGATGAAAAAGAAGACGACCGAATAAACCGAGATCTTGAGAGCGAGCATGGTTCGGTCTTGTGCGGAGCGGGCAGGTAACAGGGAGTGACGGCCACCTCTGAGGACTGGGTCGACCCTCTGGCAGCGGCACCATCCTATGGGACCTGGCCTGCCATCCAACGATGCTCAGGGCCAGGACCGCAGGCCTGAAGCCTCACAAGCCTCACTTTGAAACGAATCAGTCCCATTCCCGCTCCGCTCAACCTGCAGGCCCTCTGGCACGGTCCGCGGCCAGGCGGTGGCGTCGGCCCCGCCCTGGAGCATCCCTGGGGAGCGAGGCACCGGCCGGACTGGCAGGCCCGAGGTCTGGTGATCTGGCCCCGGGGAGGTCACTGGACCTGCCTCACCCTGCAGCTGTCCTGCCCCGGGACGTGGCAGGCGGCCCAGGCGGAGACTGCCGGCCTGCGGGCCCGGCTGGCCCTGCGCTGGTGGGCCGATCAGGCCGAGCTCTGGGTCGATGGCGCCCGGATGCACTGCGGCGACCTCTTTGATACTTCCTGCCGCTGGCCCCTGCCCCAGCGCTGGTGGCGGGGGGAGGCGCTGCGGCTGGAGCTGCGGCTGCGCAGCCCCCTGCACGACGACGGTGCCCTGATCCACAGCAGCATCGAACTCGAACCCCTGGATCTGGAGGATCCCCTCGGGGTGCTGCAGCCGACCCGCCAGGCCCTGCTGGCCCTGCGTCAGCAGGCCGGCCAGCCCGAGGCGCTGCCCCCTGGGGCGGGGCTGCACGTGCTGGGCCACGCCCATCTCGATCTGGCCTGGCTGTGGCCGGTGGCCGACACCTGGCGGGCGGCCGAACGCACCTTCAGCTCCGCCCTGGATCTGATCGATCGCTTCCCCGACCTGCACTTCGCCCACTCCACCCCGGCGCTCTACGCCTGGCTGGAGCGCCAGCGCCCTGCCCTGCTGCGGCGCCTCCAGGCGGCCGTGCGCGCCGGCCGCTTTGAGCCGATCAACGGCCCCTGGGTGGAAACCGACTGCGTGCTGATCAGCACCGCCTCGCTGCTGCGCCAGTTCCAGGAGGGCCAGCACGACAGCCGCCGCCGCTTCCCGGGCCTGAGCCATCAGCTGGCCTGGCTGCCCGACAGTTTCGGCTTCGGGGCGGGTCTGCCGGCCGTGGCCGCGGCCACCGATGTGCGCTGGTTCTGCACCCACAAACTGTTCTGGAACGCCACCAACCCCTTCCCGCACCGGCTGTTTCGCTGGCGCAGCCGCTGCGGCAGCGAGCTGCTGGCGCTGATGAGCGCGCCGATCGGCACCGATGGGGATCCCCTCGCCATGGAGCGGCACCGGCTGGAGTGGCAGGGGGCCACCGGGTTGCCCCAGGCCCTCTGGCTGCCGGGGGTCGGCGACCACGGCGGCGGTCCCACCGCCGAGATGCTGGAGCAGCTGGAGCTGTGGCGGCACCAGCCCGAGGCGGCTCCCCAGACCCACGGCAGCCTGCGGTCCTTCCTGGCGGGCCTTGAGCCCCTGCGCCCCCAGCTGCCGGTGTGGCGCGATGAGCTCTATCTCGAGCTGCACCGGGGCTGCGCCACCACCCGGCCCGACCAGAAACGCCACAACCGCACCCTGGAGCGGCTGCTGCGGGAAGCCGGGCTGGCCGCCGTGCTGGCGGGGGGGCGCCAGCAGCCCGACTGGCAGCCCCTGCTGTTTCAGCAGTTCCACGACATCCTGCCGGGCACGGCGATCCCGGAGGTGTTCGAGCAGGCTGAGCCCGTCTGGAGAGCCGCCCGCCGCCAGGCCCGGGCCAGCCGCGATCGCCACCTCCAGCAGTGGCTGGGCCTCACCCCTGCCGGGCCTCCGGACACTGACCAGGGCGGCCCTGAGCGGTGGTGGGCCGTGCAGCTGCAGCCGCTGGCGGCGCGGCGCCGGGTGCGGCGCCTGCCGGCCGGCTGCTGGAGTGCTGCCGGCGCCCTGTTGCCCCAGCAGGGCGCTGCCGCCGGGGGGCACTGGGTGCAGCTCCCCGCCCTGGCCGGGGTGGTGGCCCAGCCCCTGGAGCGCCATGGGGCCGTGGCTGCCGCCCAGCCGCCGGAGTCGCAGTCATCAGTGGTGGAGCAGCCGGTCTGGACCGCCGGCCAGCGGGCCGGCAACGGCCTGATCGCCGTGGAGCTCGGCCCGCAGGGCGTGGAGCAGCTCTGGGACCAGGCCGGCCGCAGCCTGCTGGCCGAGCCCCTGGGCTGGTGCCGCTACGCCGACCGCGGCCAGTTCTGGGATGCCTGGGACCTGGCCCCCGACCACGCTGACCACCCCCTCCCCTGGATCTGGCAGGGGGCACCGGTGTGGCGTGAGCGGGGGCCGCTGTGCGCCAGCTTTGTGTGGCGGGGGCGTCTCGGCCGCAGTCGGGTGCGGCTGGAGGGACGGCTGCTCGCCGCCACCCCCTGGCTCGAGCTGACGTTGAGCTTCGACTGGCACCAGCGCCATGAGCTGCTGCGGCTGGAGCTGCCCCTGGCGGAGCCCGCCCAGCGCTGGGCGGCCGACACCTCCGGTGGGGTGCTGGAGCGTCCGGCTGTGGCCGTGACCGCCCGCGAGCAGGCCCGCTGGGAAGTGGCCACGATCAGCTGGCTGGCCTCCGCGGGCCGGGATGGTGGCCTGGCGGTGCTGCTGGACGGGCCCCAGGGGGTGTCCTGTGATGCCGGGCGGCTCGGGGTGTCGCTGCTGCGGGCTCCCACCTGGCCCGACCCCGGCGCCGACAACGGCCGCCGCCGCCAGCGGCTGGCCCTGATGGCTGCGGCTCCCACCTGGGCTCATGCGGCCATCCCAGACCATGCCCAGTGCTTCCGCGAGCCGCTGTGGCTGGGGCGCGCCGGGGCAGCGGGGCAGGGGGGGGCGGCCCCCCTGGAGGGTTTGCCCCCCCTGGCCGAGGGGCTGGCCCTGGTGGGGCTCTGGCCCAGTCGTCAGTCGGGCGACGGGGAGGCGGCCCAGGCGGTGATCGCCGTGGCCAACCAGTCGGCCTGTCGCCGCCGGCTCGAACTCGGCCACGGCTGGAGCGTGCGGGAGAGGGTCAATGGACTCGAGGAGACCGTTGCAGGAGTGTGGGAGCGCGAGCTTCAGCCCTGGCAGCTGGGGTTCTGGCGCCTGGACCGCAACGGCTGAGACCGGGTCCATCGCTCTGCATGCGGCCGAACCGGCTGTGCCTGACAAATCCCGACGAAGCCCCTGAATCTGGCCTTCCGGACGCCGTCAGCCTCGCCCAGGCCTCAGTCCTCGTGGTCGTCGAAAGGATCGGTGAGCTGGCGGGAGGGCGGCCCAAAGGCCATGTAGATGCCGAAGCCGGTGAGGCAGAGCAGCACGGCGAGCACCGCGAGGGCGACGGAGAGAGCAGGGGAGCCGCTGGTGCTGGGATCCATGGGGGAAGGCAGGGGGGCGGGCGAAAAGTGGGCAGGGCCCCAACGATCCGTCACATCTCTCGAAAGCCTGGCGCGCAAGGCCTTGAGGAGTCCTACAGTAACGATCCCGACACCTCAGGCGAGAGGCCCAAGCAGCCATGGCTCAACGCACACCGCTCGGAGATCTGCTGCGTCCCCTGAACTCCGAATACGGCAAGGTCGTGCCCGGTTGGGGCACCACGGCCGTGATGGGCGTCTTCATGGCCCTCTTTCTGGTGTTTCTGCTGGTGATCCTGCAGCTGTACAACCAGTCTTTGCTGCTCGAAGGCATCAACGTGAACTGGAACGGTGCAGGCTGAGCCTCACCCCTGCAGCGCCCTGCGATGAACATCTTCGGAATCGGACTGCCCGAGATGGCCGTGATCGCTGCGATCGGCCTGCTGGTGTTTGGTCCAAAGCGATTGCCTGAGCTCGGCCGCACCCTGGGCCGCACGCTCAAGGGGTTCCAGTCGGCTTCCTCCGGATTCGAGCAGGAGTTCCGCACCGCCATCAACACCTTTGATGCGGTTGCCTCCGATGACGAGAGCGCTGCGGCTCCAGTCCCTCCAGCCCAGCTCTCAGCCCCACCGGCGGACGCTGATCCAGTGCCAGACACTGCTGCCTCCATTGAGGACAGCTCCGCTGCTGCCCCGGCCCCTCCCGAGGCCTGAGCAACCCTCCCGCCGGATCCAGCCCAAGGGGTCGGGTCACACCGGCGGCGAGTCTGCCTACCGCTGTGCGGCTATGGTCGCCAGCCTTGCCATGACGCGATCCTTGGCGGCAGAGCGGCCCACCAGCAGTCCCTCCCTGCAGCTGGTGGTGGGGCTGGGGAACCCCGGCTCCCGCTATGCGGGCACTCGCCACAACGTGGGCTTCATGGCCCTGGAGCGGCTGGCCGCTGCCGCTGGCGTGACTTTTCGCCAGCAGGGCAAACTCCATGGCCTTGTGGCTGATCTGGGTCAGGGGGAAGGGCGCCTACGACTGTTGATGCCCCAGACGTTCATGAACGAGAGCGGCCGTTCCATTCGCGCTGCCCTCGGCTGGTTTTCAATTGAGCCCGCCCAACTGCTCGTGCTCGTGGATGACATGGACCTGCCCCTGGGTCGGCTGCGCCTGCGCGTCAGCGGCAGTGCCGGCGGCCACAACGGCCTGCGCAGCACAATCAGCCACCTCGGCAGCCAGGACTTTCCCCGACTGCGCATCGGCATCGGTGCCCCGGCCGACAATCCTGCCGAGCGACGCGCCCGCACCGTGGGCCACGTGCTGGGACGCTTCTCCGCGGCCGAGCAGCCTTGCCTTGAGGACGTTCTCACCGAGGTGGAGGCGGGCATCGGCCTGATCCAGCGGCAGGGGTTGGAACGGGCCGGTAATCGATTGAACAGTTTTCAGCCCCAGCACCCCTCAGCCTGAGCGGATGGCCTCTCTGCCCCTCACCACGGCCCAGTTGCGGGTGTTGCACCAGAGCTTCAGCCATCGACGGCTGGAGGGGGAGGTGAGCGCCGCTGGCTTCCACTGGACCTTCAGCTGGGCCTTTGACCGCGGCGAACTGCAGGTGGAGCCCTCCCTGGGCCGGGCGCTGATCCAGGACGCCCTGCTGCGCTTCCTGCTCAAGGCTGACTACCAGCTTGAGCCCGGCGGTGACTACGCCTTCACGGTGCGCGCCCGCTTCTAGGCGGGCCAGTGCCGCAGCAATGCGGTGCCATCCCGGCTGAGCGGGTGCCCGAGCCAGCGCTCCAGCAGCAGCTGGGCCACCACGTCATCGACATCCCGGGGGGGAAGCCGCAGGCCGCGCGGCAGCAGGCGGCGCCAACTGCGGGCTCCCTCCAGCTCCCAGAAGCGGGCACGGGCCTCCAGGGTGGTACCCCGCTCATCCACCGGCTGGGGCTTGAGGCCGCTGCCCAGCAGCTGGGCGGCCCAGGCACGGCTGCCGGTGCCGTTGCCGAACACCACCTCGGTGAGCCCTCGCTGCTGGTGCCAGTGCAGCAGCAGTTGCAGGGCCTGTTCCGGCGGCAGGATCGCGGCCTGCAGCAGCACCCAGGCCCCGCGATCGGCCAGCACCACCCCGCACTTGTTGCGGCCGGGATCGAGACCCGCCAGCAGGCGTGTCCCACTCACGGGCGGCCTGGTCTCGCGGGACTGGCTGCACCGGAGACTCCTTCGGTGGCGCCAGAAATCCTCAGCTCCACAGAGATCGGATCCGGGGTGTCGGCGTCGCGCAGGGCCACCGCCTCGAGCTGCACCACCGAGGCGGCTGGGCGCTCCGCCAGGCGGCGGGTGAGCTGGTTGAAGCCGGCGGCATCGAACTGCAGCCCATCCTCCATCGTTCCCTGGCGCTGGGCCTGGGCATAGGCAGCCGCCAGCAGCAGGTTGAGCCGTCGGGCCAGCTGGTCGGGGCTGCGCAGGCCGGCCTCGATCGTGGTGCGGGCCATCACTTCACCGGCTGCCACCACCCGCCGGTTGGGGCGCAGGTCGGGGAAGGCCAGCACCTGCCGCTCGCCGCGCAGCACGTTGGCAGCAGAGAGAATGCTCACCACCCAGGTGCCGGGCCGCTCCAGCAGGCCCTCGAGGCGGCTGATGTCGTTGCTGGGCACCAGCAGGATCTGCCGGTCCACCGCCTCCCCGGGCAGCACGCGCCTGAAGGCGTTGAGGTTGGCCTGCTGCAGCAGGGCATTGATCACTTCGCGGGCCTGGCCGGGGTTGTCCAGCTTCACCTTGGCACTGGCCAGGGGCTGGCCGGTGGTGATCACCACGTCGCCGCGCCGCAGGGCGATCAGGTTGTTCTCGAGCTCCCGCAACTCCTGGGCCCCTGCCGCGATCCGCTGCCGCACTGCGGCCAGTTCAGCCTCGGTGCGCTGGATTTCAGCGTCCCGGCCCCGTACCACCTCGCTGAGGCGAGCCCGCTGACCCTCCAGGCTCACGTTCTGCTTCTCGAGCGCCAGCTTGTCGCGCTCCAGCCTGGCGCGCTGGGCCTGCAGGGGGGCCAGCTCCTTGCGCAGTGCAGCACTGCGGCGTTCGGCCTGGGCCAGCTCCTGCTGCACCTTGCGCTGACCCGCCTGGGCCCGGGCCACCTCCGCCTGGCTGGTGCTGAGCCGCTGGCGGCTGGCCTCGAGCTGGTTGCGGGTGCCGCTGAGCCGCTCCTCCAGTTGGTCGAGCTCGAACAGGCCCGTGCGCAGGCGCTCACTCACCAGCAGCATCAGCCCGAGGGACATGGCGCTGATCAGGCTGCCCGTGAGCACCGTGATCAGCACGGCGGTACGCCGCGGCCGCAGGTTGAACAGGCTCAGCCTGGCCTTGCCGACCCGGCTGCCCAGTCGGTCGCCCAGGGTGGAGAGCACTCCGCCCAGAACCAGCAGCGCCAGGATCAGGAGCCAGCCCGACACAGGTGTCCTCGTATGGAGCCAGTATCCCGCCCTGGCCGCCGTGCTTCCGGCTGAGCTCAGCTGAAGCGCTTGGCCAGGGCGATCGGATCGAACACGGTGATCTTTTTGCGGTCGATCTGCACCAGTCCCTCGTTGCGAAGGTCTCCCAGCAGGCGGGTGATCGTCACGCGGGTGGAGCCGATGGCCTCGGCGATCGCCTGGTGGGAGAGGCGCAGGTCGATGGTGATGCCCTCAGTGCCGGGCACGCCGAAGTCGCGGCAGAGCACCAGCAGAAAACTCACCAACCGCGAGCTCATGTCGCGGTGGGTGAGGGTCTCGATCATGGTTTCGGTCTGCAGAATCCGCGAGGAGAGGCCCTGCAGCAGCAGCAGCCCCACGCTGGCGTCCTGTTCGATCGCCTTGCGCACGGAGGTGGCCGGTGCGCTGAGGAGCTCCACGCGGGTGAAGGCGATGGCGTGATAGAAGCGATCGGAACGCTGGCCCGTGAGCAGCGACAGCACCCCGAAGAGACTGTTCTCCCGCAACAGGGCCACAGTGATTTCTTCCCCAGACTCATAGACACGCGAGAGCCGCACGGCTCCACGCCGGAGCAGGTAGACCCGCTCGGCCGGATCCCCCGGGAAAAAGATGGTCTTGCTGCGCTCGATCGACTCGACGCTGCTCCCCCCCAGGGCGCGGATCACCTCCAGCAGGGTCTGGTTGGCCTGGCCAGCGGCACCGATGCCGCCCACCACCCCTGGTGTGCCGCTGCTGGGCGTGTTGGCCGTACGGCTGAACCCACGTGTGGCGCCAACCATGGCTGGGTCAGGCAGATCGGCGGACCCTATAGATGCACAGGGGGGCCTCATGTAGCAATGGGCACGCTTTGGGGCCGGTACATCCCAGCGCACCGGCGGGCGTGTGGTTCCGACCAGAGGGCCGTGGGCCTGGAGTCGGCCGCTGCTGGGCGCCTGCACCCACTACAGGTGGTGGTTGTGCCCAGCGCTACGCCACGTGACCGCTACATTCAGTCCTGCGTCGCTGCAGGGTCCATGACCGCCAGTCTCTCGAGCAGCCCCGGTTCCGGAGTCCGGCTTGAGGTGGTGGGCCCGGCGCCTGCTGAGGCCACTGGGCTGCCGGCCCACCGGCCCGTCGCCCCCTTGGCAGTCGCTGGGGCGGGCCTGCCGGCGACGGTGCGTCCGCTGCGCCTGCTGGCCCAGCCGGAGGGCATGCTCCAGGTGCACACCGCTCCGTTCCGGGGCAGCGTGGCGGCGGTGCTCAGCCTGGCCCTGCGCAGCGCCGGTCTCGGCAGCAGGGTGCTGGTGAGCCAGTTGCTCAAGGGTGGGGTGGAACAGGGTCTGGCCGCGAGCCCGTGGCTGTGCGGGCGCCTCCAGTGGCTGCGGCCGGCAGTGGTCACCTGCCTGGCTGAGCCGGCTGCAGACCATGGCGTAGACATCCGCGCCGCGGTGCTGGAGGTGTGGCAATACAGCCGCCAGCAACTGCTCCAGGGCGCCGTGGATCTGATGGTGCTCGATGAGCTCGGCCTCGCCGTGGAGCTGGGCTACCTGCCTCTGCAGGAGGTGCTCGCCACGCTGGAGCAGCGTCCGCCCCATCTGGATGTCATTCTGACCGGACCCTCCATGGCACCCGAGCTGATGGCCCTGGCCGACCAGGTCACCCAGCTCCGCCGCGGCCACTAGGCCGGCCTCCGATGCTCAAGAACGACCGGTGGATCAAGCAGCAGGCGGCCAGCGGCATGCTGGAGCCCTTCCAGGCCACGCTGGTGCGCCACCTCGACCCCGAGCAGCCCAGCGGTCCAGTGCTCAGCTTCGGCTGCTCCTCCTACGGCTACGACCTGCGCCTCTCGCCCCAGGAGTTCCTCATCTTCCGGCATGTGCCGGGAACGGTGATGAATCCCAAGCGCTTCAACCCTGCCAATCTGGAGCCCGCACCCCTGCACGAGGATGAGGATGGGCGTTACTTCATCCTGCCCGCCCATTCCTATGGCCTCGGGGTGGCCCTGGAGCGGCTCACGGTTCCGCCCAACATCACCGTGATCTGCCTGGGCAAGAGCACGTACGCCCGCCTGGGCATCATCGTCAACACCACGCCGGCCGAGGCCAGCTGGGAGGGCCACCTCACCCTGGAGTTCAGCAACTCCTCAGGGGCGGACTGCCGCATCTATGCCGATGAGGGCATCTGTCAGCTGCTCTTCTTTGAGGGCGATCCCTGTGACACCACCTATGGCGACCGGGCCGGAAAGTATCAACATCAGCCTGAACGGGTGACCCTCGCCAGGGTGTGAACCCCTGTCGGGGCCTGACTCAGGGGGCCAGCCGAGCCTTGTGCAGCCTGCTGCGCTGATACCAGTCGGCGATCTGAGGGGCCCACAGTTGCAGCTGGGGCCAGATCAGATCGCAGAGGGCGCGGATCTCCTGCTGGGCGTCGCGTTTGGCCCGCAGATCGAGAAAGTGCAGCAGGGCCCGCAGCGTGAAACTCACCACGAAATGCTGGCGGTAGTCGAAGGGCAGGATGCCGCGGGCATGCTCCTCGGCAAAGCCGGCCGCCAGCAGGTCGGCGTAGCGCTCGGCAGCCCGGCGGCAGAGGTCGAGGTCGATGGCCCGCTGCTCAGCGGTGTAGGCATACTTTTTGCCCTGACGGTCGCTGTAGCTGCCGAGCGGACGCAGGTAGAACACCTCCTCCAGGTCCAGCTCGCCGCTGGCGGCCTTGGTGATGCGATCTCCCGTGTAGCGCATCGACTGCACATCAAAACTCACCCCCACGCGGTGGGTGCGGGCCTGCTGCATCACCGAGTGGGGAAACCAGCCCACGTTGAGCACGATCTGGGCATGCTCGAGCGGCCCGTAGTGACCCCGCTCGCCGGCCAGCAGCCGCTTCACGCAGATCTCGCCCGCCTGCTGCTCATCGGGCCAGGTGGAGCGCTCGGCCGCCACGAAGCCCTCGCTGTAGTCCTGGTGCATGGCGGCATACACGCACAGCTGGGGGCTGGGGGTGGCGGCCAGCAGCGCGACGCGAAAGCGCGGGTCCATCACCTCCGCCTCGGCTGACGGGGCCGCTGTGGGCTCGGGGCCGGACGGTGGGGTGGAGGGGGCTGGCATGGCAGACCTCAGCCGTGGCTGCGCGGGCCTGCCATCGTGCCAGGCGTCGCAGCCGTGCCGGCCGGCAGGCCTTCGCCTGCGGCCAGGGGGCTGACCGCCCCCACTCCGGCCAGGGCCGGCAGCTGCCGGCCCTGGGTGAGGGCCAGGGCCAGGGCCTCGAGTTCCTCGGCGCTGCGGGCGCCGATCGAGCGGCCCACCGGGTCGCCGCCCCCGTCGAAGAGCTCCAGCTGGGGGATGCCATTCACCGCGTAGCGCTCCAGCTCCGGCTGCCAGCGGGGGTTGTCCACATTGAGGAGCACCAGATCGAGCTCACCGCGGTAGTGCCGCTCCAGGCCGTCCATGGCCGGGGCCATGGCGCGGCAGGCCTCACACCAGTCGGCGTAGAACTCCACCAAGGTGGGGCGGCCGTTGGCCAGGGCCACGGACAGCTCGGGGGAGCGCCGGGCCAGGGCGTCCAGCGGCGCCTGGGGTTTCAGTCCGCCTCGCAGCCAGAACACCGCCGCTGCCAGCACCACGCCGATCAGCACGAGCACCAGGCGCTCGCGCTGGCCGAGGCCCTGGGCCGGTGAAGAGCTGCTCATCGTGGATAGGGTTGGGGAGATAGCACCGCTTGCGGTGCACTCTGCCAGCCCTGCCCCGCCACCGGTTCCGTGAAGCGGCGACTCACCCTCCACTTCCCCCGCGAGGCTGTGCACCAGCCGATCACCTACCGCCTGGCGGTGGATTTCGATGTGGCGGCCAAGATCCTCCGCGCCCAGATCGCTCCCAACCAGAGCGGCACCATGGTGGTGGAACTCTCCGGTGACATCGACGAACTCGAGGCGGCCGAAGCCTGGCTGGAGGATCAGGGCCTCGGCCTCAACCGGGCCCCCGGGCAGATCGCCGTGGATCGCGACCGCTGTGTCGACTGCGGCATCTGCTCCAGCGTCTGCCCCAGCGGTGCCCTCGGGTTCAGCGCTCCGGCCTGGAGCCTGCACTTCGATGCCCCCCGCTGCCTGGTCTGTGAGCAGTGCATCCCCAGCTGCCCGCTGGACGCCATCGCCCTGGTGCTGGACCCGCTGTGATCGCCTCGCTGTCTGCGGCGCTGTTGTCGGCCCTGCGCCTGGTGGCGCTGCCCTTCCGGGCGCCGATGCTGCTGGTGCTGGGGGCGATCTCGGTCTATGAGGGCCTGCATTGGAGTCGGCCCCTGGCCGGCGGCACGCTGCCGCCGATCGGCGCCCTCGATGCCGATGCCCTGGCCAGCCTGTTCTGGTCGATCGACTGCCTCCACGCCCTGGTGGTGGTGGTGGTGTGCACGATGCCGGACGTGCTGATGCGCCAGCTCTCCAGCCTGATGGCCGCGAGCCGGGTCATCACCCTGGTGGTCACCTTGTTGCTGGCGGTCACCGGAGGCCTCTACCTGCTGCACCTCAACGCCCTGGCCAACATGTTGATCCTGGCCTCTGCCGTACTGCTGGCCCGGCTCGACCTGGCCCGGGTGCGGGTCGTGCCGCCGCCCCAGAACCTGGCCCTGGCCCTGGGGGCGCTGGTGTTGCTCGGGGCGACGCTGGGGCGCTGGCTGGCCGGTTAGGACCCATTCAGGGACAGACTGGTACCCCCTGGCCCTGGACATCCCAGAGATTCCCCAGCACCTTCTTCACGTAGATCCTGGTTTCGGGGAAGGGAATCGCCTCCACCCACAGCTCCGGAATGGTCTCCAGCCAGGGGCTCTGCCAGTCCGCCACGGCGTTGGGTCCGGCGTTGTAGCTGGCCGTGACCAGCAGTGGATTCTTCCCCCAGCGGGTCATCAGCCCGCTGAGGTAGCGGGCCCCGAGATCGGCGTTGCGCTGGGGGTCTTCCAGGGCCCCTGGGGCGAGGGGGCCAGCAGCCAGCTCGGCGGCGGTTTCGGGCAGCAGCTGCAGCAGGCCCACGGCCCCGGCCGCTGAGCGCACTGCCGTGCTGAAGCGCGACTCCTGCCGGGCCACCGCCGCCAGCAGGGTCGGGGCCACCCCGGCCTGGCGCCCCGCCCGGTTCAGCTCGGCGCTGAAAGCAGGCTCCGCCAGGCTCTGGGCCACCTGTTTGACCGTGGGGCACTGGTCGGCGCGCAGCTGCAGGCTCGCCTGCTCCAGCTGGCTCAGGCCGGTCCAGTGGTCGCCAACACCACGGCGCAGGCGCCCTTCGAGCAACAGGCGCTGCGTCCCCTCCAGACTCCGCTCGGCCCGATCGTCGCGCCATTGCTCCCAGGCCTCCAGCGGTTGGCCCAGGCGCCAGAGCTGGTCGAGATCGTCCTGACCGCTGCTCAGGGGCCGCCATGTCGGTCTGAGCAGGGGTGGTGCCGTGGCGGGGTCGAGATCGATGTCGCCGCGGCCGAGACGCAGGGAGGCACGCCAGCCGTAGTAGCCGCCGGGATGGCGGGCCAGCAACGCCGCCCAGCCCGCCCTGGCCTCGGGACGCTGCCCCTGCTGCCATTGGCTCAGGGCCAGCCAGAACCGACGCCGGGCGTCCACGGGGGCAGGCAGTACCGCCGGATCGAGCGCGCTTGTGCCCAGCAGCACCGCCGCCCCCCGCCAGTCTTCCCTGAGCAGGCGTTCCCTCGCCAGCCGCCACTGCAGCTCCCAGCTCGCCGGATCCTGCGGCCAGCGCTGCAGCACCGCCACGGCCGAAGAGGTCTGGCCCACCACCAGGGCACGTCGCGCCTGCACGGCAGCGCTCTCCTGCAGGTGAGCGGGCAGCTCCCCGAGACGCTCCAGGCTGGAGCTGGTGGTGCCCTCCGCCAGCAACGTCGCGGCCTGGCGGGCGGCGGGGCTGGCGGGGTGCTGCTGCGCCAGCGCCAGCAGCAGGGCTTCGCCCTCCTCGCGGCTGTCAGGGCTGCGGATCAGCAGACGCCCCCTCTCGAGCTGGGTGGCGGGGCTGCCCGGGCTGCCGTCCAGACAGCGCTCGGCGGCCTCCAGGCTGCCCAGGCTCACCAGGCTTCGCGCCAGCAGATCGCGCTCCTGCTCACTGAGGCTGGCCTGTGTGGACTGGCCCTCCATCTGCGGGTCGCAGGCCGCGGCGATCACCGGGTCGGCGCCGGGCCAGCGGGCTCCCCAGCGGGCCAGGTGGATGGCGCCGGCCGGGCCGGACTCCAGGGCGGCGGCCAGGGCAGCCGGGTGGGCCGGGAAGTGGCTGAGCAGGCGCTGGCGCAGGGCTGGCTGGTCACGGCCCAGCGTGTAGAGGGCATCGGCACTGGCCGGATGGAGGGGAAAGCGCGCCAGCAGCTGCTGCCACAGACGGGTACTGGCGGCCTCGTTGCCCGTGCGGTTGGTGCTCTGGGCGGCCCGTTTGAGCACCACCGCCGCGAGGGGATCGGCGCCCCAGCCCTGGTTGCGCAGCAGCTTGGCGATCCGTTGCGGGTCGCCGGCCTGGCCATCCCCAGCCGAGCCGGAGGCGGTCCGGCCGACCCGACTGCCGCCTTCAGCCTCCTGCCGCTCTTCCTCGGCGGCCACCAGCAGCAGCGCCGCCTGGCGACGCCGGACCGGGTCGGGCTCGAACCGCCGCTGGGCCTCCAGGGCTGCCACGGGGGTGAGGGGATTGGGCCAGGCCCGCTGCTGCAACAGCTGGCGGCCGAGCACCAGGGCTACGCCGCTGCCCAGACAGGTGAGCGAGAGCAGCAGAGCGAGGGATCGCAAGAGCGCGGCGGCGAATGCAGGCCATTCTGGAGAGCTGTGATGCTTGCGCTCCGGTGCGGTTGCCTTCCCTGCCCCCCCTGCTCTCGACCCTGCCGGGGGCGGGGCAGCGGCTGCGCAGCCTGCGGGTGTGGGCCCTGGCTGGGGGGGTACTGCTGCTGCGGCCTTTCTGGCCCCTCAGCCTGCTGCCTGGCTGGGTGGTGGGGCTGCTGCTGCTCTGGGCCGTGCTCGAGCTGCAGCGGTGGATCTGGTGGCCGCGGCGCTGGCGCTGAGAGGCTTCGGCCTCCCCCTGGGCTGCACGTAGCCTGCGGCGAACCGATGCGTTGCGATGGCCGACACGGCTCCCCATCCGCTGGGCCAACCCCTTGGCGACGCGGTGCCCGGATTCGGCACGGACGGCATCCGGGGCCATGTCGGCACCCTGGTGACACCGGCCCTGGCCCTGCAGCTGGGCTACTGGGCCGGCCAGGTGCTTCCCCCTGAAGGGCCGGTGGTGATCGGCATGGACAGCCGCCAGAGCGGGCCGATGCTCACGGCGGCCCTCACCGCTGGCCTCACCGCCGCCGGTCGCAGGGTGTGGCAGCTCGGCCTCTGTCCCACGCCGGCGGTGCCCGGTGTGATCCGCCGGGCCGGTGCCGCCGGCGGGGTGATGGTGTCCGCCAGCCATAACCCTCCCCACGACAACGGCATCAAGTTGTTCGGGGCCTCGGGCGCCAAGATCGGCCCTGCCCAGCAGAGCGCCATCGAGGCGGGGCTGGCCGGCGCGGCCCCGCTGGTGGGCTTCAGCGGCAGCGGCACCGTCGTGCAGCGGGCCGACCTGATGGCCGACTACCGCCAGAGCCTGCTCGACAGCGTCGAGGGCCGCCGGCTGGATGGCTGCCGGATCGTGCTCGATCTCTGCCATGGCTCGGCCACCGCCTGTGGCGAGGACGTGTTTCGGGCCCTGGGCGCCGAGGTCACCGTGCTGCACGGCGAGCCCGATGGCTCCAGGATCAACGTGAACTGCGGCAGCACCCAGCTCGAGCCGCTGCGCCAGGCGGTGCTGGCCCAGGGCGCCTCCATGGGCTTCGGCTTCGATGGCGACGCCGACCGCATGCTTGCCGTTGACGGCCGCGGCCGCACCGTGGATGGTGATCAGGTTCTCTACCTGTGGGGCTCGGCCCTGCTGGGCAACGGCCTGCTGCCGCAGCAGCGGATCGTCGCCACGGTGATGTCCAACCTGGGCTTCGAGAGGGCATGGCAGGCCAAGGGCGGCGTGCTGGAGCGCACCCCCGTGGGCGATCAGCACGTGCACCGGGCGATGGAGGAGCTCGGGGCAGGGCTGGGCGGTGAGCAGTCGGGTCACATCCTCTCGGCCCGCCACGGCATGAGCGGCGACGGCCTGCTCACCGCCCTGCAGGTGGCGACCCTGCTGCACGGCGAGGGCCGCAGCCTGGCCGACTGGCTGGACGCCAGTTTTCAGCCCTATCCCCAGCGGCTGGTCAACGTGACCGTGCCGGATCGCCGCCGCCGCCAGCAGTGGCAGCTGTGCGAACCGCTGCGCCAGGCCGTGGAGCAGGCCGAGAGTGCCATGGCCGGCCAGGGCCGGGTGCTGGTGCGCGCCAGTGGCACTGAGCCCCTGCTCAGGGTGATGGTGGAGGCCTCCGAGCCGGCCGCGGTGGCCCATTGGGCCGAGCGGCTGGCGGGCCTCGCCGCCCAGCACCTCAACCCGGCCTAGCCCCCGCTGCCACCAGCCGGCTGGATGGCCCGCTCAGAGCAGCCGTGAGCCGCTGGCCCGGCGGCTTTGCTGCGGATCGAACACGGCGGCGATGCTGCGGATCAACCAGCGGCCCTGGGTCGTCACCTGCGCCTGGCCGCGGCCGCCGCTCTGCTGCAGCTGCACCAGACCATCCCGCTCCAGGGCCTGCAGCCGCTGCCATTCGGCGCCGAAGCGCTGCAGATCCATCTCCACCGCGAAGCAGCACATCACCTGGCGGATCAGCTCGCGCCGCTCCAGCACCTCCGGCTCCCGCACCTCCAGACCCCGCTCCACCGGCAGCCGGCCCTGCTCCAGGGCCGCCGCCCACTGCTTGAGATCGCGCAGGTTCTGGGAGAACAGATGGGGGAACTGGCTGATGGCCGTGGGTCCCACCCCCAGCAGCTCCAGCTCGCCGCCGGTGGTGTAGCCCTGGAAGTTGCGATGCAGGCGGCCCTGCCGCGCAGCCCGGGCCAGGCTGTCGCCGGCCAGGGCGTAGTGGTCCATGCCGATCGCCTCGTAGCCGCTGCCGCCGAGCTGCTGCTGGGCGTCTTCGAGCATGGTGATCCGATCGCGGGCCGTGGGCAGATCGGCCGCGGCAATCCTGCGCTGCAGCGGCAGCTGCTGGGGCAGATAGGCGAAGGAGAACAGCGAGATGCGATCCGGATGCAGCTCCTGCACGAGGTTCAGGGTGTGGCGGAAGCGCTCGGGGGTCTGCAGCGGCAGGCCACAGATCAGATCCACATTCACGCTGGCGAAGGCGGCCTCCCGCAGCCAGCCCATCACCCGGCGCAGCTGCTCCACCGGCACCACCCGGTTCACGGCCTGCTGCACGCGGGGGTCGGCATCCTGGATGCCGAAGCTGAGGCGGTTGAAGCCCAGCTGCCGCAGCTGCAGCACGGCATCGCGGCTGAGGAATTCTGGGTTCACCTCGATGGAGGCCTCCAGCTCCGGCTCCAGATCGAAGTGCCGCTCGATCAGGGCCCACAGCTGGGCCGTTTCCTGGCAGTTGAGGTAGTTGGGGGTGCCGCCCCCCCAGTGCAGCTGGGCCAGCCGCCGCCGCTGGGGCAGCACGGCGCTGATCAGCTCCAGCTCCCGGGCCAGGGAGGCCAGGTAGGGCTCCACCACCCTGGAGCCCAGCTGGGTGGTGACCCGGTTGCAGCCGCAGTACCAGCAGGCATGGCGGCAGAAGGGCACGTGCACATACAGCGACAGCGGTGCCGCGCTGGGCTGGGCCAGCTGGGCCTTGAGCTCGCCCTCCCCGACGGCGCCGCTGAAGGCTGCTGCCGTGGGGTAGCTCGTGTAGCGCGGCACGGGCTGGTCGTACTTGAGCAGCAGCTCAACCGGGCTGAGCGGGGAGGCGACGGGTGGCATCGGGGCAAGGGGTGGGGGGTGGATGGGGCTCAGGCGGGCAGGGGAGTGGGCGCCAGGTCGCCCAGCTCCGCCAGCAGCCGCTGGGTGGCGTGGAAGGCCAGCTCCGCCTCCTCCAGCAGCTCCTCCTCCTGCTGCGGGGTCAGCGTCAGGGCTTCGATGCCGTCGTGCAGGGCCTGCTTGAGGGAGGGGATGTCGCGCCCAAAGGCCCAGAAACTCACATCGCTGAGCCCATGGCGCCTGAGGATCGCCCTGGCCTGCTCGGCCAGTTGCTGGCCGCCGGAGAGGTCGCCGCCGTAGCGCACATAGACGTGGGCCATCAGCCGGTGGGGAGCCTGGGCTGCCAGCGAGCGCAACTGCTCCAGCCAGATGGCGGCCGCCGCTGAGGGGGGGGTGGCCGGCAGGTGGTTCAGCAGGGCCAGGTCGTGGGCCAGGGCGGTGGAGCGGGCCAGGTCCGGCCAGGGCAGCTCGGTGGCCCCCAGGGCTGCGGCGAGGGCCGGCGCGTTCTGCTCCAGCAGGGCGTAGGCGGGAGCCAGGGCCCGCAGCAGGGCGGCCAGCTGCAGGGGATGGGCTTCCCCGGCCAGCAGGGCCCGCGAGAAGTGCATCCCCTCGGCGCGGTGGTGGGCCTGGCCGATGCGGGCATGCAGCTTGCGGACCCGGGGGCCGAGCTGCCGCCGCCGCCGGGCGTCCTCAGCGCTGGCGTGGTCGGAAATGGAGGCGGGATGGGTGGTGGACATGGTGAAACCGGCAATCAACGACATAACGATAGCGTTGTAAAGCCCTGGCGCAACAATGGCAGGGGTGCCTGTTGTGTTGCGTCACGTGCCGGGGGATTGGCCGTGCGGCCTCACGCCGGGGCCGAACCTGCAGCCACCATCGGCTGGCAGAACTGGCGCAGCAGCAGCGTGGCGAAGCGTCCCTGCAGCACCAGGCGGCGCAGAGGCCTGTTCCTGGCCTGGCGCAGCTCCCGAAAGGTGGTCACCAGGCGATCACGCAGGGCCAGGAACGCGCTCTCCTCCAGATCAAACACCACCGGAAAGGCCCGGCGGGCGGTGCGGTTGGTCTGCCGCATCACCTCGGCGTCGAACTGGTTGGGATCGAGGCCCAGCAGCTGGTAGAAGTCGCCGCGCTCACACACGGTGAGGCTGTGGGTGAGAAACACGCTCCAGAGGAAGAAGCGGCTCAGCAGGCGCCCGTGCCAGCCGCTGTTGAGCCCGGGCCAGCAGCGGATCAGCATGTTGAAGATGTCGCCATGGCGGTTTTCGTCCTGACACCAGGGCTCGAAGAAATCAAACAGCGGCGCGAACGAATTCTGCGGATGGAGCTTGAGGTGCCGATCGATCAGGATGTAACGCCAATAGCCGATCTTCTCGGAGAGGTACACCGAATAGAGCACCCAGTTGAGGGGGAACCAGGTGATCGGGCGCTTGCCGCCCATGGCCGGCAGGTCGATCTCGATCCCCTCCGCCACCAGGGCCCGGTTGAGAAAGCCGGCGTGGCGGGCCTCATCGCGGGCCATCAGGCTGAACAGGCGGCTGAGCTCCGGGCGCTGGGCCCGCTGCAGCTGGCGAGAGAGCTCCTTGAACAGCAGGAAGCCGGAGAACTCCGACACGCAGGAGCGCACCAGATAGCTCTCGTAGGCCGTTTGTTCGGTCTCGCTGAGGCTGGAGAGCCGGCCCAGGCCAGCCCGACGATCGAAGTGGTCGCGGTTGTAGTCCGTTTCCATCTCCTGGAGCATCGCCTCGAACGACGCCCGCTGAGGGTCCAGGTCGGTGCGGGCGGCCTTGCCGATCTCCGTGGTGTAGAAGCGCGGCGTCAGCAGGTCTTCGCGCAGGTGCGGAGCGGAGCCGGCTGCCGCCGTGGCGGGGGCTGTGGTCATGGCCGAGACATGAGCAGGGAGGAGGAGGCGCGGCCAGGCAAGGCCCGCACACCCGCCTCAACTTATAACGTCATCGTGATGCTGCGTCATCTGCATGACGCTGAATGGCGTTACAATTCAGCCCTTGGCTCCTGCTCCAACACGCTCGCCCTGCGCCGCCCGCCTCTCACACCCACCCCGCACACCTGCCCCGCACTCCCGCCGATGGACCACCTGGCCGACTACTTCAAAGTGTTTTCCGAGCCCAACCGCCTGGCGGTGCTCGAGGCCTTGCGGGCCGGCCCGCTCAACGTCACCGCCGTGGTGGAGGCCACCGGCCTCAGCCAGGCGCTGGTGTCGAAGCACCTGAAGCTGCTCACCATCGCCGGCGTGGTGCAACGCCGCCCCGAGGGCGCCCTGGTGTATTACGCCGTGATCGATGCGGCCGTGTTCCAGCTGATGGCCGAGGCCCAGCGCCTGCTGCTGCAGTCCCGGCGCCAGCAGCTCGACGCCCTGGCCGCGATCCTCTGATGGCTCCGAGCCCCGGCGCCGGGCCCTTGCCCAGCACGCTCGACGAGCTGCGCGCGGCCCTGGAGGCCGGCGTGCGCGAGCTCGGCGGACTGCAGCTGGCTGAGCTGGATGCCCACGACCTCGACCTCTCCGGCTGCGACCTGCGCGGCGGCTGCTTCAAGGAGGCCCGCTTCGGCCGCGCCAGCCTCAGCCAGGCGAGCGTGGAGGGCTGCCGCTTCCAGCGGGCCCTGATCTGGGGCGCCGACCTCTCTGGCCTCAAGGCCGCCCATTCCTTCTGGCAGGAGGCCGACCTCTCCGGCTCCCGTCTCCAGGCCGCCGACTTCTCGGCGGCCCAGCTGCACCGCTGCTGCCTGCGCGGGGTGGTGGCCGCCGGCAGCTGCTGGGCCCAGGCCCGGCTGGTGGAGGCCGATTTCCGCTCCGGTCTCGACCAGCTCACCGACCTGGGCCAGGCCGATTTCCGCAGCGCCGACCTCTGCTTTGGACTGCTGCAGGGGGCCAACCTGCATGCCGCCAACCTGCGGGGCTGCAGCCTCTATGGCGCCAGCCTGGCCGGCGCTGACCTGCGCCAGGCCGACCTGCGCGGCTGTGACCTGCGGGACACAGACCTGGCGGGGGCCCAGCTGGAGGGCGCCCAGCTCGATGGTGCCCTGCTGCCGCGCCATCTCACGGCCTAGGCCGCTGCCGGCTGCTGGACGTGCGCCGTCGCGCTCAGAGCTGTTCAGCCGCGAGGGCCAGGGCTCCGGCGCAGGCGTCGCCAGCGGGCGTGGCGAGACTGGCCTGGGGCAGTTGGCTTTCCAGGGCCAGCTCCAGCTGCCGGCGCAGGCCTCTGAGGTGCTCCAGGGCTCCACCCATGGGCCAGATCCTGGGCTGCTCCAGGTTCAGCTCGCGGGCGATGGTAGCCGCCATCGCCGCCAGGGCCCCGGCATGGCGACGCACGATGGCCCGGGCGGCGGCATCGCCGTCTTCGGCGCAGGCCACCACCACCGGGGCCAGCCGCGCGAACCCCGCCGGGCCGAATTCCGGTGTCACCACCAGGGCCTTGATGGCCTGGGGACTGTGGGGCTGATCCGGATCAAGGCCCAGCTCGTCCCACAGCCGCCGCCTCAGATCGCTGCCGGGCCGGCGGCCATCGGCCATCTCCAGGGACACACCCAGCCCATCGCGGCCGATGTCCATGGCCGAGCCCATCCCATCCAGCAGCCAGCCCCAGCCGGCACAGCGGTGCTCCCGGCCCTCACGGTTGCGGCCCACGGCGATCGTGCCGGTGCCGCTGATCAGCACCAGCCCCTCCGGGGCGGTCCCCATGGCGCCGCGCAGGGCGGCGCGCTCATCGCCGGTCACCAGCAGGCGACCGTGGGGCAGCTGCAGGGCCTCGGCGGCCAGCCGGGTTCCCTCGGCCTGGATGGCGCTGCCCACTTCGATGCCGCTGGCTCCGATGCCCACCGCCGCCAGCAGGGGATGGTGGCCCGGCAGGTGCTGCTGGCGCGCTCCAGCGGGCACTGGGGCCCCGTCGCTGAGGCCGGAGGCCGCCAGGGCCAGGGCCAGGCTGGTGCGCAGGGCCTGGCAGAAGGCCTCGGGGCCGCCCGGGGCAGCGAGGTGGCGAACGCCGGGGCCCTCGCCCTGGGCGAGGCAGGACCAGCTGCCGCCGGGGTTGCACTGGGCCAGCCGGCAGGTGGTGTGGGTCTGGCCGGCATCGAAGCCGGCGATCAGGGCTGGGGGGGGCATCGCCGGCTGTGCCATCGCTTCAGCCCTGCAGGCGGCGCCGCTGGCTGGCGGCAGCCAGGGTGGCCACGCTGAACCAGGCGCTGAGCTGCACCTCCGGCCGGAAGAAGATCGTGTCGGTGAGTCCCTGCACCGTCAGGCCTGCGATCACGGCCAGGGCCGCCAGGGCGGGCAGGGCGTCACTGCCGCCAGCGCCCCAGCTGCGCAGCCCCTCCCGCACGCTCGTGAGCACCAGGCCCACCCCCACCAGCAGCCCCGGAATGCCCGCCTCCACGGCCAGTTCCAGGGGGATCGAGTAGGCGCTCAGGGCGTTGAACTTGGGCTGCTGGAACAGCGGGTAGATGCGGTTGAAGGCCTCGTTGCCCGGGCCGATGCCCAGCCACGGACGGGCCTGGATCATGTCCAGGACCGCCAGCCACACATTGATGCGGAAATTGTTGGAGCTGTCCTCGCGACCCGCCACCAGGCTCATCACCCGCACCCGCAGAGGCTCCACCTGGGTCACCAGCACCACCAGCACGGCCGAGGCCAGCAACAGCAGCAGCAGCGGAACCAGCCGCCGCCAAAGCAGCGGCCAGCTGCGGGTGAGCCCCAGGGCCAACAACAGCAGCACCACCGCCGCCTGCGCCACCAGAGCCATCCAGGCGCCGCGGCTGTAGGTGAGCATCAGGGCTGCCGTGCCCAGGGCCAGGGCGCTGAGGGCGAACAGCCTGGAGGGCCAGCCCTGCCAGCGCAGCAGGGCCGCCACGGCCAGGGGCAGGATCGGCAGCAGGTAGCCGCCCAGCAGGTTGGGGTTGCCCAGGGTGCTGTAGATGCGCACCGTGCCGTCACTCACCGAGTTGGGATCGGCCCAGCCGGCCAGGGCGCTGGTGTCGGCGTAGAGCTGGCGCAGCCCGATCACCGAGGTCAGCAGCTGGCCGCCCAGCAGGGCTGCCACCAGGCGGTCCCACCAGGCGGGCGCCTGCACCAGCAGCTCCTGCATCAGGGCGTAGACGCCCAGGTAGCTCACCAGCTTGAGCAGTCCCTTGGTGGCCTCCACCGGCACCGGCGAGAACCCTGTGGCCAGCAGGGCCACCGCCAGGATGGCCAGGATCCAGCCCTGCAGGGCGCCGATCCCCCCTGGCGGCCGGCGCAGGGCCAGCAGCAGCCACAGCAGGCCACAGGCCAGGATCAGCAGCGACATCCCCGCCCTTGTGAGGAAGGGGAGTCCGGCCAGCAGGGCGCAGAGGGTGAGGCCGGCGATCGGCAGCAGGCGCTTGGCCAGCGGGCCACCGCCCTGCCCCAGCAGCCCCTGCCAGCGCAGCAGCAACGGGGGAGACGCAGGCCGGATGGATTCAGCCACGGCGGCGATCGAGGTGTCTGGCGGGATTATGGGCGGGGGGCGCTGGCGGCCATCGGACCCGGCTCCAGCTCCGCCAGCGGCGGCACGGGCTGGTCATTGCGCCGGTAGAGCACCCGGTAGATCGGCAGGCCCCGGGCCAGCACGAAACTCTCCCGCTCGGTGGGCACCGGCAGCGGGTTGGTGGGGCGCCAGGGCCAGGGGTCGGCAGCGGGACGCGTGAAGCAGCCGCTCGCCTCGATCAGCGCCACCATCGGCAGCACCACCTGCTCCACATCGCTCTGGATGAACAGCTCGCGGCCTGGCAGCAGGGCGCTGGCCAGGGCGTGGAGCAGGGCGGGTTGCAGCACCCGTCGCTTGTGGTGCCGGTGCTTGAACCAGGGATCGGGAAACTGGATCGAGACGCGCTCCAACTGCCCCGGCTCCAGCCGGGCGAGCCAGGGCGCCAGGCTCACGTTGACATTGGCGTAGAGGATCCGGGCCTGGCCCAGCTGGCGGGCCTTGCGCTCGGCCTCGGCGGCCTCCACCAGGGGCAGGCGGATCTCCAGGCCCAGGTAGTTGCGCTGGGGTTCGGCCTCGGCCATGGCCAGCAGAAAGCGGCCCCGGCCACAGCCGATGTCGAGATGGATCGGCAGCGTGGACTGCTCGAACAGCTCCTCGGGCGGCGGCAGCGGGCGGAGAGCCTGGTGGTAGCTGCTGAGGGGGTTGACGTGCTGGCGCACCATCAGCCGCGTTTCTGCCCGCCGGCAGGGGGCAGGTCGAAGTCAGCACGGGGCACCACGAAACCCCAGCTGGCCGTGTAGCCATGCAGCTGGGTGCTGCCGGCGATCGGGCCGATCTCGCCGTTGCAGAAGGCCCCGGCCACCGGCAGGCTGCCGAAGGCCTCGCGGCACAGCGTCACATCGCCATCGGCCTCGCCGTAGAGCCCCTGGCCCCGGCCCAGGCAGGCGAACAGCAGGGTGGCCAGCGGCTGGGCCGGGCGGCCTTGCTGCAGTGCCAGCAACTGGCGCAGTTCCTGGCGTGAGGCGGTGGCATCCCGCAGCTGGAACTGCACCTGCTGGCCCACCCGCATCCGCTCCGCCACCGCCACGGCGCCGTTGCGGGGATCGACCCCGATCAGATTGCGCACCAGGAAGGCCGTCGGCTCCTTGTTCTCGCCGCTCTCGAGGCTGAAGCTGTTACGGCCCACACCGAGGAAGAGGGAGTGCTTCACCAGGTCCCGCTCCTGCGCTGAGAGGCCGATGAGGATGTCCTGCAGAGCGGCCACCGGGCTGTTGCGGCGGCTGTTCTGGCTCACTTCCAGCACCACGTTGCGCTCGGCCTGCTCCACCTCGAAGATCGGTCCGATCGGCCGGCAGCCCTGGGCCACCACTGGATCGAGCCCCCAGGCGCCCTTGATCAGGCAGCCCACCACCCCGCTGAGCACCTCATCGCCCAGCAGCAGCGAGCCGTGGCGGGCGCTGTGCTGGCCGGCGATGCCCCCCACTTTCACGGCTGCTGGACAGGCGTAGTCGAGGCCACTGATCAGGTCGTTGACGCTGGGGAAGGCCGGGTCGATCAGCAGCAGCATCGAGTGGGCCGTGCGGGGATCGGGATCCCCAAGCAGGGCCAGCCAGGGTTCGGCCGGCCCGTCCAGGTCAGGCAGGGCGTCGCCCTGGATCGCGAAGGGCTGCAGGCTTGCCCCCGGCAGCCGCAGCAGCATCACGCTGATGCCGGGCTCCTGCTCCAGCTCGCAGCTGAGTCCTTGCGCCGGGGTGCCCACCACCCCGCCGCCCAGGCAGCCAAGCCAGTGGCTCGCCTTGATGCGCTGCTGCAGCAGGGGCAGCAGCCGGGGCAGATCGCTGGCGTAACTCGCGGACACGAACACCAGGGCGAGATCGGCGGCGCCCGCCCCCCGCAGCTGCTGGCTGATCTCCTGAAGACTGCCGTCCAGGGAGGCTTCTCTGGACAGGGCTGTGCGGCACCACGGGGCGTTGGGGCCGGGCCCCTGACGCGGGATCAACCAACGGGGCAGTGAGAACGCAGCCATGGGCGGACCCTATCGCCAGCAGCACATGCGGATAATGGCGCCTTACCGAACCATGCCTGTGCCGGATTCGCTGTACCGATCCCTGGTGTGGCTGGACGTCCGCTTGGCGGTGCTGTTCACCGTGGGACTGCCGCTGGTGCTGCTGCTCTGGGCCACCCTGCGGCGGGAGCGGGCGCTGCTGCGGCTGCTGGGGATCTATTGGAAGGTTTCGAGCCTGCTGCTGATCGCGGTGCTGCTGCTCACCGACCGCCGCCCCGCCGGGCTGCTGCTGGCTCTGATCGGCCCTTTGCTGCTGGTGGTGAGCCTCTGGCTGTGGGTGGATCTGAATGAGGAGCTCGCCGACCTGCCCCCCTGGCGGCCGCTGCCGCTGACCCTGCGCATCTGGCGCTGGTCGATCACCTTCTGGGCGCCGCTCAGTGCCCTGTTCAGTGCCACGGCCCTGGGCTGCATGGCCCCCGAGCGGCTGGGAGACGCCCGCTGCCTGGCCTGGCTGCAGGCCCCCCAGGAGCTGCATCGCCATGGGGCCGCCGTGTTTGGCTTCGTGTTCGGGGGGCAGTGGACACCTGCGGTGGCGGCCTTCGTGGGCTATCTGGCCCTGGTGGGCTACGCCGTGGGCCTGCTGCAGTGGCTGCTGGTGCGCCTGCCGCGCCAGGGGAGGGTGGCCGGTGACTTCTGAGTTGCTGCCCCGCCTGGAAGAGCTCAGCCGCGGCCGGCCGGATCGGGTGCTGCGCCTGCGGGGCAGCCTGGAGGCCGACCCGCTGGAGCTGCTGATCTTCCGGGGGTTCTCCTGCAGCACCACCCACCCCACGGCCTTCGATCCCGACCAGCCCGTGCTGCCGGCCACCGCCAGCCTGGAGTCGGCAGAACTGCTCCAGGGTCCCCTGACCCCAGGTTCAGAAGTGGTGCTGGCCGGGCCGCTGCCCGCCAGCGCCTTTCTGGAGCCCCAGGCCTGGCTCTGAGACGCGCCGGCCCTGGGCCCGCTCAGCTCAGGGCGGTCACACAGCGGCCGCAGAGGCTGGGGTGGGCGCTGTGCTGGCCGATGTCCTGGGTGTAGTGCCAGCAGCGCTCGCACTTCTGGCCTTCGGCGCGGGCGATCCCCACGCTGATGCCCTGCTCCTGGGCCGCGGCCAGAACGGTGTCGAAGGGGCTGCCGCCGAGCTGCAGGGAGGACACCAGCAGCCAGTCGGCCAGGTTGTCCACCTCGGGGCAGGGGCTGGCCTCGAGCCAGGCGAGGGCCTGGTGCAGCGGCTCGGCCTCGCTGCCGAGCTCCAGGTGCACCCGGGCCTCCAGGGAAGCCCCCAGGGCGTCGGCGCCTCCCTGGGATTCGGGCCCCTTGCCGCCCTGTTTGCGGCAGTTCTCCAGCTGGCGGTTGACCAGGGCACGCAGGGCCAGGATCTGGTCCATGGGCTCCTCCAGGGCCGGCTGGCGCCAGCCGGCCGGCGCCGTGGGCCAGCCCCGCTCGAACACCGAGGTCTCCGCCACGGCATAGGGCAGGTTCTGCCAGATGTCTTCAGCCATGTGGCACAGCACCGGGGCGATCAGGCCGGCCAGCCGCTCCACCACCAGGCTCAGCACCGTCTGGCAACTGCGGCGCCGGAACGCCCCCGCCGCGCTCACGTAGAGCCGGTCCTTGGCGATGTCGAGGTACACGTTCGAGAGATCCACCACGCAGAAGTTCTGCAGGGCCTGGAAGAAGCGATAGAACTCGAAGCGCTCGAAATCGGCTGTCACCGCATCGATCAGTGAGGCCGTGCGCTGCAGCATCCAGCGATCCAGCAGGGGCAGCGCGTCGTAGGCCACCGCGTCGCCCCCGGCAGTGGCGGGCCGCGGGTCGAAATCGTGCAGGTTGCCCAGCAGATAGCGGGCCGTGTTGCGCACTTTGCGGTACACGTCGGCCAGTTGCTTGACGATGCCGGGGCCCAGGGGCACGTCGGCGGAGTAGTCCACCGAGCTCACCCACAGGCGCAGCACATCGGCGCCATAGGCCGGCTCCTGCTTTTCATTCCTGCCGCCCTCCACCAGCACGGTGGGATCCACCACGTTGCCCAGGGATTTGCTCATCTTGCGGCCCTTCTCATCGAGGGCGAAGCCGTGGGTGAGCACTCGTCGGTAGGGGGCCGTGCCGTTCACCGCCACGGAGGTGAGCAGGCTGCTCTGGAACCAGCCCCGGTGCTGGTCGCTGCCTTCCAGGTAGAGGTCAGCGGGATAGGTGAGCTCCGGGGCCCTGGCCTGGCTGCCGTCCAGGCCGCCCAGCACCCCGGCCCAGGAGGAGCCGGAATCGAACCACACGTCCATGGTGTCGGTGCCCTTGCGCCACTCGGCCGCTTCGGCGGCGTAGGCGGGCGGCAGCAGCTCGGCTTCACTGCGCTGCCACCACACGTCGGCGCCGTGTTCGGCGATCAGGGCCTCGATGTGCGCGAGGGTGTCGGCGTTGAGCAGCACGTCGCCCCGCTGGCGGTGGAAGAACACCGGAATCGGCACCCCCCAGGTGCGCTGGCGCGAGATGCACCAGTCGCCCCGCTCGCCCACCATCGCCTCGATCCGGTTGCGGCCGCTGGCGGGCAGCCACTCCACCGCGGCGATCGCCTCGAGGGCCTGGCTGCGGAAGCCCTCCACGGAGGCGAACCACTGTTCTGTGGCCCGGAAGATGGTGGGTTTCTTGGTGCGCCAGTCGTAGGGGTAGCGGTGCGCGTAGCGCTCCTGCTTGAGCAGCAGGCCGCTCTGCTCCAGGGCCGCCAGGATGGCGGGGTTGGCGTCCTTGAGCACGTTGGTGCCCGCGAACGGCCCCGCCTCGGCCGTGAGGGTGCCGGCCTCATCCACCGGACAGAGCACCGGCAGGCCGTACTTGCGGCCGGTGTTGAAGTCGTCCACGCCATGGCCCGGGGCCGTGTGCACCAGGCCGGTGCCGGCCTCGGTCGTGATGTAGTCGCCGCCGAGCAGCACCGGGCTGGTGCGCTCCAGCAGGGGATGGCGGTAGTGCACCCCCTCCAGCTCGGCACCCTTGAGCTGCAGCAGGGGCGTCAGGCCCAGGCCGAGGCTGGCCTCCAGCTGCTCCCGCAGGGCGCTGGCCACCACCAGGTGGCTGGCCCCAGGAGCAGGCCCGCTCGCCTCCCCGGGCGGCCGGCTCACCGTGCACACCGTGTAGTCCAGCCGGCCATTCACGGACACCGCCAGGTTGGCCGGCAGGGTCCAGGGGGTGGTGGTCCAGATCGCCACCGCCAGGCCGCCGGGGGCGGTGGCGGTCTCGGCGGCCAGCCCCGCCCCGCTCAGGTCCGCCGCCAGGGCGGGCGGCAGCGCCACCACCGGGAAGGCCACGTAGGCGCTCGGGGAGGTGTGGCCCTCGGGGTAGTCGAGTTCGGCTTCGGCCAGGGCGGTGCGGGAGCTGGGGCTCCAGTGCACCGGCTTCAGACCCCGGTAGATGTGGCCGGCCAGCACCATCTGGCCGAACACCCGGATCTGGGCCGCCTCATAGCTCTTCTGCAGGGTGAGGTAGGGCTGCTGCCAGTCGGCCCAGATGCCCCAGCGCTGGAAGCCGCGCTTCTGGCCCTCCACCTGCTCGAGGGCATAGGCATGGGCCTTCTCGCGCAGGCTCAGCGGCGTCAGGGCGGCTCGCTCGGTGCTGCTGAGCGCCTGCAGCACCTTCAGCTCGATCGGCAGGCCATGGCAGTCCCAGCCGGGGATGAAGCGCGCCCGACGGCCCTGCAGCAGGGCTGTCTTGTTGATGATGTCCTTGAGGATCTTGTTGAGGGCGTGGCCCACATGCAGGGCCCCGTTGGCGTAGGGGGGGCCATCGTGCAGGGTGAAGGTCTCGCCGGGGTTGCTGCGGCTGAGGCGCTCGTAGAGCTGGGTTTCGGCCCAG
Source organism: Paraciimarium castrense LEGE 11436 (assembly GCF_056633055.1). NCBI lineage: Bacteria > Bacillati > Cyanobacteriota > Cyanophyceae > Synechococcales > Prochlorococcaceae > Paraciimarium > Paraciimarium castrense. Next base: position 87,856 of record NZ_JBSJOW010000006.1, read on the forward strand.
AACGCCTGGATCTGCGGCTCGCGCTGCTTGGCATTGGCCCGCATCGCAAACGCCGTCTGCAGCAGGTTGAGGGTGTCTTTGTAGGAGGCGGGCGCGGAGCTGGCGGTCACGGCGCCTCGGGCAACAAAGAGGGATTATCCCGTTTCGCCTGGAGGGAGCGGAGGGTCTGCGGGGGGGCGCGGGCTGGTCTGAGGGGCTTCTGGGGATTCGGCTGGGGCCGCGTCCGGGGGGCCTTCCAGCTCCTGCAGCAAGGCCTCGACGCCCTCGAGGGAGTCCACCACCACCACGGCAGCCGGGGGATCTGCTGCCTCGGTGGCAGGGGCGGGTTCAGCCCCGGCTGGTTCGGCTCCAGTGGGGGCCTCGGCGCGATCGGCCGGCGCCGAAGTTTCAGCGCCCTGAAGCACCTCCGGTGCGCCGTCAGACACAGGCTCGCTTGCCTCCACCGTCTCCGGTACCTGTGCCGTCGTTGTTTCCTGGGCCTCGGCCTCCTCATCCCTCTGCGCCGCCTCCGACTCCGGGAGCTCCGACTCCGGGAGTTCCGACTCCGGCAGCACTTCTTTCGTCACTGCTTCCCCAGCGGCCTCGACCGTTGCTGCGGCCCCGGAGGGCTCAAGGCGCACCCAGCGCTTGGTTGTCTGGCGAGGCTGTGTCCTCTGGCGCATCCAGCCCAGCAGGCCAGCTCCCAGGCCTCCGGCCAGCTCCAGCAGCCGGGCCAGGCTGGCGCCCAGTTCCGCCAGGCTCTTCTGCCAGCGCTCGGAGGACCACAGGCGCTGCTGCTCCCCAGGCGTCAGCTGGCGCCAGCGGGACTGTCCCACCTCCAGGCCCAGCCGACCCACCAGCAGTCCACCGCAGAGCACGGCCAGCATCGGCGCTCCCCTGAGCCGTTCGGCACTGGTGACCAGCACCAGGCCCAGCAGCAACACCACGCCGCCCCAGAGGGAGTCCCGGGGGCGGCTGAGCTCCGTGGCCAGCACCGGCAGCAGCAGCACGGTGAGCCCGAGCATCAGGGCCAGGGCTCCCCCCAGGGTCGCGAGCATGGCGTCGGGGCAAGGGTCCCCATTCTGAGCCGACTGCGGGCCAGGGGCTGATGGCCGGGGCCCGGTGCCAGTGCCTGGGGCGGCCTGGCTGAAGGCCTGGCACTGCAGGCTTGCTTACAGTTCCGCCACCTGCCCACCTGGCGGAATTTGGTAGACGCGCTGGGTTTAGGTTCCAGTGGCCTTGGTCGTGGGGGTTCAAGTCCCCCGGTGGGCATCAACCATTTCTTAAGTTGCAGGCCATCTGAATTGCTTCGCGGCCCGTCCCAGCCCATGACCCAGGCTCCCGCCGCAGAGCGCCACCTGGCTGTGGGCACGCTCGGTCGGTCACCGTCCAGCTCCGTTCCCCGGCAGTATCTCGATGCTCCGGCCGCCTGGAATCCCACTGTGGGACTCTTTCTGGGCGGTTTTGGCCTGGCGGGGCTGACGATCTGGGGCTGGTTCGTGGGGCAGTGGCCGCTTGGGGTGCTCTTGATCACGGGCTTTCTGGCCCTGCACCTGGAGGGCACCGTGATTCACGACGCCTGCCACAACGCGGCCCACCCCAGCCGCTTCTGGAATGCCGTGATGGGCCATGGGGCGGCCCTGCTGCTGGGCTTCAGCTTCCCGGTGTTCACCCGGGTGCATCTCCAGCACCACGCCCATGTGAATGACCCGAAGCATGATCCGGATCACATCGTCAGCACCTTCGGGCCGCTGTGGCTGATTGCGCCGCGCTTTTTCTACCACGAGTTGTTCTTCTTTCGCCGCCGCCTTTGGCGACGCTATGAGTTGCTGGAGTGGGGAATCGCTCGGGCCATCTTTTTTTCCATCGTGCTGGCAGGTGCCAAATATGGATTCTTGCCCTTCATCTTCAACTGCTGGTTCGCACCGGCGCTGATGGTGGGTGTCACCCTGGGCCTGTTCTTTGACTATCTGCCCCACAGGCCGTTCCAATCACGCAACCGTTGGCACAACGCTCGGGTGTACCCAGGCAGGCTGATGAACTGGCTGATCATGGGCCAGAACTATCATCTGATTCATCACCTCTGGCCCTCTATCCCCTGGTTTGAATACAAGCCTGCTTACCACGCCACCAAGCATATTCTGGATGCCAAGGGATCGCCCCAGCGCCTGGGATTGTTTGAGACCCGCTCTGACGGCCTCAACTTCCTCTATGACATCCTGCTGGGTGTGCGCAGCCACAGTAAGCGCCGCAGCAAGCTGCGCCCCCTGGCGGCCCTGATGCCCACGCGCCATGCCCGGCGGCGTGTGCTTGAGGTGCTGCACCGCACGGCTGTATCCCCTGTGCGTTGACCCAGGCTCGATCAGGTCGAAACCGCTACCCAGGTCGATGCCCACCCCGCCGTTCTGTTTGATGAACGTGCAGTACATCTCAGACCATGGTCCGGCACCGACAAGGCAGAGTGTGCCGCCAAGATCCTGGGGTAATTGGCTGTGGACGTTGCGAAGGAATTTCGGGCTCTTGAGGGGCCTCGTGCCCGCTCGTGTTGATGCGGAACGTCCCGCTTCGATCACTTCGAACTGTTTCTTGGGCCAGCGCTGCTGCAGCGGTTGCAGCAGCTCAACGCGATTGGTGATCAACAGCACTCGCTGGGCAGCTGAGATCAACGTGTCCAGCCCCTCCAGGATGCCGAGATAGAGGTGGGCAGAGGCGATGGTCTTCCCCTTAAGGCCAGAGCTGGCCGCCAGCTGCAGCATCGCATCGGCGGCCCTGCAGATGCCCATCGTGCCACGGGGATCGGCGTTGATCTGCTGTTCAACGGCATCACGCCCGAGCTGGCCCGGGCTTCGCGGCTCCGCTTGGGAAGAGCGGCCCCACCAGAAACCGCGCACACCCACAACATCTGCGCTGGCGATGGAGAGCTGCATCAACTCCCTGAGGCAGAGGAGCCAGAGATCATTGGCGTTGAAGCGATCAGCCTGGCTCTTGATGATGGCTCTGGCCATCAGGCGATCAAGCTGGGGAGTGCCTGGATAGCGCAGGTAGGTGAGCAGATTGGCTTCCCCATCGCCGATTCTCACCACGGAATAGGGAATCTGAGCCTCAAGAGCGGCCCGGATCATGGCCACGAGCTCGAGGGAGTCTGGTTCCCGCACCAGCGCGAGCCCATGGCGGTGATAGGCCTCGATCAGCTTCTCAGGAGGGAAGGCTGCCCGGTGGGCCACGACAAAGTCCGTGGCAATAGCGAGCTCCTCAGCCGGGATGGCGCTGATCATGGTTCCAAGGGTCGCTTACCCTATCGATCAGCCCGCCAGGATCTGGGGCACCCGGAAGAAATCGCCCTCCCGCTGAGGCGCCAGATCCAGCAGTTGCTCCCGCACAGGTGTGGGCGACACGGCATCGTCTCGGGTGACATTCACCACTTCCACGGCCCGGGTGGTGGCAGGAACCCCTTCGGTGTCGACGCTTTCCAGGTGGGCCACGTACTCGAGGATGCGCTCGAGCTGGGCGGTGTACGTGGTGATCTTGTTCTCCGGCAGGGCGAGCCTGGCCAGCTGGGCCACCTTGCGCACGTCATCCGTGGTGATCTGGCTCATGCGGCGATCCGCTCCGGCAGGGGTGCTGAGTGCTGAAACTAGCTGTCGGACGCCAGGAAGCGCTCCAGATCGGCACTGAGGGCGGTGGCCGCCAGATCGAGGAAGTGCTGGCCATGCTCTGGCTGAGCCAGGAATGGGTCGGAGCCCATGCGGCCATCGGGGTGGCGGCGGCGGAAGTCAGCAGGACCGTGGATCGGCCCGGCGGGGGCCGCCTCCGGCAGGGGCCGCTGCTTGCTCTGCAGGCTGGGCTCGAGGTGGAGTGTCAGGGCGATCTCACTCGGGGTGGCGTGGTGGCCCTCCCGATCGCCGTACAGCTCCCGCGCCTTCTGGAACACCGGCGCCGCCATGAACCAGTTGGCCATGCGGCAACGCAGCCGCTCCGCCCCGGGCAATCCCCGACTGGCCGCCGTGGCGTAGGCCTGGGCAAAGGCCGCCTTGCCGGTGGCGATGTTGCCGCCGTGGCCATTGACCACGAAGATCCGCTCGAAGCCATGGCCAGCCAGGGAGAGCACGATGTCGTGCAGCACAGCGATCAGGGTGCTGGGCTGGAGGCTCACCGTGCCGGCGAAACCCAGGTGGTGTTCAGCCATGCCGAAGGCCTGGGCCGGCGTCACCAGCACGCCGCTGCGACGGCCCACTTCCAGCGCGACGGCTTCAGCCGTGAGGGCATCGGTGCCGATGGCGCCGGTGGGGCCGTGCTGCTCGGTGGAGCCCAGCGGCACGATCACGCCCCTGCAGCGCTCCAGATAGGCCTCCACCTCAGGCCAGCTGCGCAATTGCAGGCGGATGGCCTCAACGCTGGCGGTGCCGCTGTCGGCGGCGGCGGGGGTGGCAGTGTCGGGGGTGGCAGTGGCTGGAGAGGTCACGGGCAAGGCTGAGCTGCGTTCATCCTGGCGGGGTCATGGTGAACAGCGGGATGACGGCATGCCCTGCCTAGAGTCCCGGTGCGCTGCGTCGCCGTGCCCATGCTGCACCGCAAGCTCTATCAGTTCTGTGCTGAAAAACGGCCCGTCTGGGTGTTTCTGCGCGATCAACAGCGCTGGATCGAGGAGGCCCTGATCACTGAGATCGAAGGCGATCTGGTGACCCTCCACTACGACGCCGAGGAGGACGACGAGACCCACAGCTGGGAAGAAAGCGTGCGGCTGGACTCGATCGGAGCCGTGAGCACACGCCTTTCGTACGTGAGTCGCAGCGGCATGGACGACCTTCCCACCGCTGAAGACTGCCCGGAGGCTGAACGGCTCAGCAGCTGATCTGAGCAGCTGATCAGAGCAGCTGATCAGTGGGCGGTGCCGTTGCCGTCATAGGCGTCGGTGTCGTAGTAGCCGCCCTTGGTGCCGAAGAACAGGGTGGAGAGGCAGAACAGGCCGCTGGTGAGCAGCAGCACGGTGCCCAGAGTGAAACCGGAGGAGTCCATGGCGAAGCGGCAGGAAAGCCCTGATGGTGCCACCAGTGTGCTCTCTGCCGCCTTCTTTGGCAGGCCTGCCGAGCAAGTGGCCCCGCAGCTGGTGGGCTGCTGGCTGGTCCGCCGGCTCGAGACCGGCGAGCACCTGCGCGGCCTGATCGTGGAAACGGAGGCCTACGCCCAGCAGGAGCCGGCCTGCCATGGGGCCCGCCGCCGCTCCCCCCAGAACGAAACCCTGTTCGGCGAGCCCGGCCGTTTTTACGTGTATCTCACCTACGGCATCCACCACTGCGTGAATCTGGTGACCGGCTGCCGCGATGAGGCCAGCGGCGTGCTGCTGCGGGCGGTGCAACTCCCCGATGAGCCGGCGCGGGTGGCGGCCGGTCCGGGGCTGCTGGCCAGGCGGTTCGGCATCGACCGCCGCCACGACGGCCTGCCGGCGCTGCCGGCCTCCGGCCTCTGGCTGGCACCGCGTCGGCTGCCGGCCGGGATGGATCCCCAGCTCACCCAGACCACGCGCATCGGCATCAGCCAGGCCCAGGAGCTGCCCTGGCGCTGGTACCTGCGCGCCAGCGCCTGCGTCAGCCGCCGCGCCCGCGGCGATCGCCTGGTCCGTCCGGGGGCAGGCCTCTAGGTTGAGAGTGTTTGCGCCTCCTTGGATTGGGCAGCTGGGGTCATCGCCATGTGATTGATCTGGCGACCTTTTCGCTGGCCGATCTGGCCATGGTGCTGGAGCTGGCGCAGCGCTTCCGGGTCATGCCGGTGAGCGGCGCCCGCAAGCTGCCGGCGCTGCAGGGGCGCCTGATGACCAGCCTGTTCTTTGAGCCGAGCACCCGCACCCGCAGCAGCTTTGAGCTGGCGGCCCGGCGCCTCTCCGCCGATGTGCAGAGCTTCTCGCCCTCGTCGAGCTCCCTGGCCAAGGGGGAGAGCCTGCTGGACACGGCCCGCACCTACGTGGCCATGGGGGCCGACGTGCTCGTGGTGCGGCATCGCTGCGCCGGCATTCCGCAAGTGCTGGCGGAGCACCTGGATCAAGCCGGCGAGCGGGTGGCGGTGCTCAATGCCGGCGATGGCCTGCACAGCCATCCCAGCCAGGCCCTGCTCGACCTCTTCACCCTGGCGCGCCACTTCGACCCCCTGGCCCCCACGCCGGAGAGCCTGCGGGGCCGGCGCATCGTGATCGTGGGGGATGTGCTCCATTCCCGTGTGGCCCGCTCCAACCTCTGGGCCCTCACCGCCTGTGGAGCCGAGGTGGTGCTGTGCGGCCCAGCCACCCTGTTGCCGGAGTGCTTCGCGGCCTTCGTGGCGGCTCCCCCTCCCGGTCAGGCCAGCGATCCGGTGCCACAGCGGGGCGGCGTGACGGTGCTGCGTGACCTCGATGCCGCCCTCGACGGTGCCGACGCCGTGATGACCCTGCGCCTGCAGAAGGAGCGCATGCGCAGCCACCTGCTGACCAGCCTGGACTCCTACCACCGCGCCTATGGCCTCAGCCACGAGCGCCTCAGGCGCTGCGGCCGTGCCGTGCCCGTGCTCCATCCCGGTCCGGTGAACCGCGGCGTGGAGCTGGCTTCAGCCCTGCTGGATGACCCCGCCGTGTGTGTGGTGGAGGAGCAGGTGCGCAACGGCATCCCGGTGCGGATGGCCCTGCTCTATCTGCTGGCGACCGAGGCCATGGCGGCCTAGGGCCTCACAACAGCTTGAATCCATCGAGCAGCAGGCCGTAGAGCAGGCCAAACCTGGCCATGTCCAACAGGTTGAGGCCGAGCTGTTGCTCGGCATGGCGCAGCAGGGGCCCCCGGGCGCGAATCGCCAGCTCGATCACCAGCACGCAGATCACGGCACCGATCGGATCGATCTGGGAGAGCTGACCGCTGATCGAGGCCACGACGCCGCCGATCGAAAAGCTCATCAGCAGCACGATCAGCTGCAGCGAGAGGCGCCGCCACGGATTGGTAGCCCAGCGCTGCAGCCGACCGCTGGCCTGGGCGATGGTCTGCTGGAAGCGGGTCTGCTGGAAGCGGGGCTGCTGCTGAAGGTTGGCCACGGACGGATCGGGGGAGTCAGCGGCAAGAGGTGGGCAGGACGGTTGAGCTGGCGATCCCCATCACCCGGCCCGGTCCTGCCTGCCATGGTCTACACCATCTCTGGAGGCTTGACAGCCCCTTGACGCTACTGATAGGGGATTCCAATAAAAAAGCCCGCGGCCTGAGGCCCGGGCGGGTGATGGGGACTCCGTTAAGAAAGCGATCGTTGCCGACCTGATCAAGGCGCCTGGGTCGTTTGACGGAGCGTCCATTGACACCCTTGACGCCAGGCCCAGGGCGGCTCAGGCCGGGACTCAGCTGTCGCTTTCCTTCTTGCGCGACGACTTACCCTCCAGCAATTCAAGCAGCGCCTCCATTTGCGCCATCACCCCACGCACTTCACCGGCTTCAGGCAGCAGCCCGTCCTCCATGACGCCCTGATGCATCTCGCGGAGCTCCTGGCGGATGTAGCGAAGGTGGCTCACCACCTGTTCGCGCTTCGACTGCGACATGGATGGGCAGAAACTGTCACGTCTCTTTTACAACATCGCCGGTTTCGTATGGATCGGGGCCCGGATCAGCTCCTGGATCACTTCTGGCCGAACCGGGCCCGTGCCTCGGCGTAGAAGGCCCTATCCACTTGCCCCAGGCCAGCTTCAGCGGCCATGGCCTCAATGCGCCTGCGCACGGCAGGCCGCACAAAGAAGGGCACTTCCTTCAGGGCGGCCTCGGCCTCAGCTGTCCAGGGCATGGGGGCTGGCATCGGCCTTGGGGCCTGGGGTGTGATGCGGGTCAGCCTGCCAGGCAGCACCCATGAGCTGATGTCAAGGCAGATCTCTGCGCTGGCCTCAGAATGGAGAATAGGGGACTCGAACCCCTGACCTCTGCGGTGCGATCGCAGCGCTCTACCAGCTGAGCTAATTCCCCTCAGGGGGCCATTATCGCCCCAGCCCTTCCGCCTGCCAGCCCCTCCGCCATGGCCTCCCTGTCTGAGTCGATCACTCCGGAGCGGCTTGCCGCCTTTGACGAGGCCATGACCGCCGTGCTGGCCCAGCGCCTGGACGAAGACGATTACCCCACCCCCTTCGACGGCCTCTCGGACTGGCACCTGATGCGGGCCCTGGCGATCCACCGGCCCGAGCTGGCGCGCCCCTACGTGCACCTGGTGGACCAGGAGCCCTTTGATGAGGACTGAGGGGGAGGGCCTGCCCCAGCCCGACCGCGCGCCCTCCCCAGCCCCGCCTGCCGATCCCCTCTGCGGGCGTCAGATTCTGGTGGGAATCAGCGGCAGCATCGCGGCGGTCAAGCTGCCGCTGCTGGTGAGTGCCCTGGTGCAGCGGGGGGCTCAGGTGCGCTGTGTGCTCACCCCCAGCGCCGAGCGCCTGGTGAGCGCCGCATCCCTGGCCTGCCTCAGCCGCCAGCCCTGCTGCCTCGATGCCGATCAGTGGAGCCACCGGGCGCCCCGTCCCTTGCATGTGGAGCTGGCCGAGTGGGCGGAGCTGGTGCTGCTGGCTCCGCTCAGTGCCACCACCCTGGCCCGCTGGGTGCAGGGCCTTGGCGACACCCTGCTCGCCAGCACCCTGCTGGCTTGCGAAGCGCCCGTGCTGGCAGCCGCTGCCATGAACACCTCCATGTGGGCCTCGCCGGGGGTGCGGGCCAACTGGCAGGCCCTGCAGAGCTACCCCGCCGTGCTGCCCCTGGGCCCGGAGGACGGACTGCTGGCCTGCGACCGCCAGGGCCAGGGCCGCATGGCCGACCCCGAGCTGCTGCTGCTGGCGCTGGAATCCCTCGCCCTCTGGGGCCCGCAGCGTGACTGGCAGGACCGCGGGCTGCTGGTGAGTGCCGGCCCCACCCGCGAGCCCCTGGATCCGGCCCGCTGCCTCACCAATCCGAGCACGGGTCGCATGGGCGTGCTGCTGGCCCAGGCGGCCCGGCTGCGGGGGGCCCGGGTGGAGCTGGTGCATGGGCCGCTGGCTCTGCCGGCCGGCTGGCTGGAGGGCCTCAGCGCCGAGGCGGTGCTCACGGCGGCTGAGATGCGGGCGGCCCTGCTGGCGCGTCAGCCGGGGGCCGAGGCCGTGGCCATGGTGGCGGCCGTGGCCGACCACCGCCGCAGCGAGCCCATGCACACCAAGCTGGACAAGCAGGCCCTGGAGCAGGCCCTCGCCAGTGGTTGGGAACCGGTGCCGGATCTGCTGGCCGAACTGGTGAGCCGCCGGCCGCCGGGGCAGCGCATCCTCGGCTTCGCGGCCCAGACCGGCGATGTGCTCCCCCAGGCCCGGGCCAAGTTCGCGCGCAAGGGCTGCGATCTTCTGTTCGCCAACCCCATCGACCAGCCCGAGGCGGGCTTCGGCGGGCTCAGCACCAACGGCTGGCTACTCGGTCCAGATGATCGGGTGTGCGCTCTGCCGGCGGCCCGCAAGCTGGCCGTGGCCCACCAACTGCTCTCGGCCCTGGCGGCCTGAGCGGGCCCAGGCCAGGCTGATTCAGGCCACCAGGGCCTGGTCTGCAGTGCTGGCGGGAGCCCCAGGCTGGGCGGCCTCCTCCTCCGCAGCATCCACCTGCAGCAGGTCGATGAACGTGCGCAGTTGCAGACGGGGGATGTACGGCCAGCCGCCGCTCTGTTCCATGCGGCGCAGCAGGTTGAACAGCTGGTTGCGGTCGGCAGGCAGGCTGCTCCTGAAGGGCCCGTCCTGAATGCTGCGATGCAGCATCTCCAGCTGTCGCAGCAGGTCGAGCAGCTGCTGTGGATCGCCTTGGATCTCCTCGGCCAGGCTGGCGGTCTGGCCGAGCAGGCTGTCGAGCCGCTGTTGGCGTCCGTCTGTGAGGGTGGATGGCTGAGAGGCTGCCTCGGGAGCTTGCTGGGGCGCTGCCTGGGCGGTGGGCTGTGGTGTGGTGATCGGAACCTTCGGCTCTCGCATACAGGTTGTTGAGAGCCGCGACATCGTACGGGGAATCAGGGTTTTGCACCGGTAGGATCCGCCCCGGCCCAGTTACTGCCCACTCTCTGCGGCGTTCTCCCCATGCGTTTTCGTCCTCTGCTGGCCCTTGCGCTGGCGCTGTGTCTGACCCTGGTGACCGCCTGCAGCGGTGGGGCCAAGGCCGTGGATCGCGCCAATCTCACCTACGAAGACATCCACAACACCGGCCTTGCCAACGACTGCCCCACCCTGCCTGAATCGGCCCGCGGTTCGATCGCGCTGGATGCCGGCACCTCCTACCAGCTCAGGGAGATCTGCATGCACCCCGCGGAGGTGTTTGTGAAGGGCGAGCCCGCCAACAAGCGCCAGGAGGCCCAGTTCGTCGCCGGCAAGATCCTCACCCGCTTCACCACCAGCCTGGATCAGGTCTATGGCGACTTGAGCGTCAGCGGCGATTCCCTCAGCTTCAACGAGCAGGGCGGCCTCGACTTCCAGATCGTCACCGTGCTGCTGCCTGGCGGTGAGGAGGTGCCTTTCGTGTTCTCCAGCAAGCAGCTCAAGGCCACGGCCGATGGCGCCGCCATCAGCACCAGCACGGACTTCACCGGCACCTACCGGGTGCCCAGCTACCGCACCTCCAACTTCCTCGATCCCAAGGGTCGCGGTCTCACCACCGGCGTGGACTACACCCAGGGCCTGGTGGGCCTGGGAGCCGACGGTGATGGCCTTGAGCGCGAGAACATCAAGAGCTACGTGGATGGCACCGGCTCGATGGAGCTGGCGATCACCCGGGTGGATGCCAGCACCGGTGAGTTTGCCGGGGTGTTCACCGCCCTGCAGCCCTCCGACACCGACATGGGCTCAAAGGATCCCCTGGACGTGAAGATCACCGGTGAGGTCTACGGCCGTCTGGACCAGGGCTGATCCGGTCGGCCCGTGCCCCAGGCGCACCTGAGCGACCTACCCCAGAGGGGGGCCTGAGGGCCCCCTTTTTTGGTCCAGGCCGGTGGCACCAACTCCAGGCCTGGGCCCATCTGGGAGAATCCGACACCATCTACGCCGTCGTCCTGATGTCTCCCTCCACCCTGGCTGGCCTGATCGCGCCCCACGGAGGCACCCTGGTGGATCTGATGGTGCCCGCGGAGGAGCAGCAGGCCGTGCGTGCCGGGGTGGACCGGGTGCTCGAGTGCAGCGATCGCAACGCCTGCGACGTGGAGCTGCTGGTGGTGGGCGGCTTCTCGCCCCTGCGGGGCTTCATGCACCAGGAGGACTACGACGCAGTGGTGGCCGGCCATCGCACCACCAGCGGCCTGCTGTTCGGTCTGCCGATCGTGTTCGACACCGATGAGGAGAGCGTGGCCGTCGGCGAGCGGCTGCTGCTCACCTACCAGGGCCAGGACCTGGCCGTGCTCACGGTGGAGAGCAAGTGGGAGCCCGACAAGGCCCGCGAAGCCCAGGGCTGTTATGGCACCACCTCGATCGAGCACCCCGCCGTGCGCATGATCAGCGGCGAGCGCGGTCGCTTCTACCTCGGCGGCCGTCTGCAGGGGCTGGCCCTGCCAGAGCGGGTGTTCCCCTGCAAGACCCCGGCCGAGGTGCGCGCCACCCTGCCGGAGGGCCAGAGCGTGGTGGCCTTCCAGTGCCGCAACCCCATCCACCGCGCCCACTACGAGCTGTTCACGCGGGCCCTGGAGGCCGGCAACGTGAGCGACCAGGCTGCGGTGCTCGTGCACCCCACCTGCGGTCCCACCCAGGACGACGACATCGCCGGCGCGGTGCGCTTCCAGACCTATGAGCGCCTGGCAGCGGAGGTGAACAACCCCCGCATTCGCTGGGCCTACCTGCCCTACTCGATGCACATGGCGGGCCCCCGCGAGGCGCTGCAGCACATGATCATCCGCAAGAACTACGGCTGCACCCACTTCATCATCGGTCGGGACATGGCCGGCTGTAAGTCCAGCCTCAGCGGCAGCGATTTCTACGGCCCCTACCAGGCCCAGGACTTCGCCCGCGACAACGCCCCCGAACTGGGCATGGAGACGGTGCCCTCCCTCAACCTCGTCTACACCGAGGAGGAGGGCTATGTGACCGCGGAGCACGCCGAGGCCCGGGGGCTGCACATCCGCAAGCTGAGCGGCACCCAGTTCCGTCAGATGCTCCGAGGCGGAGAAGAGATCCCGGAATGGTTCGCCTTCCGTAGTGTGGTGGAGGTGCTGCGGGCTGCGGCCTGAGGCGCCGGCGCAACGGGCGGCTCCCCGCCGGTTAACATTCCGTTACTAAATCTCTCAGCTGAGGCGAGGCCGTGAACAAACGCTGGCGCAATGCGGGGCTTTACGTGCTCCTGGTGGTCGTGGTGATCGCCGTGGGCACCGCCTTCCTCGACCGACCGGATCCGGCCAACGCGCCGCGCACCCTGCGCTACAGCGACTTCGTGGAAGCCGTTCAGGACAACGAAGTGTCCCGGGTGCTGATCGCCCCCGACCGCGGCACCGCCCAGGTGGTGGAGAACGATGGCCGCCGCGCCGTGGTCAACCTGGCCCCCGACAAGGACCTGCTGAAGCTGCTCACGGACCACAACGTGGACATCGCGGTGCAGCCGAGCCGCGAGCCGGCCGCCTGGCAGCAGGCCGCCGGCAGCCTCATCTTCCCGTTGCTGCTGCTGGGGGGGTTGTTTTTCCTGCTGCGGCGCGCCCAGGGGGGTGGAGGCAACCCGGCCATGAGCTTTGGCAAGAGCAAGGCGCGGGTGCAGATGGAGCCCCAGACCCAGGTGACCTTCGGCGATGTGGCCGGCATCGAGGGCGCCAAGCTGGAGCTGACCGAAGTGGTCGACTTCCTCAAGAATCCGGATCGCTTCACCGCCGTCGGCGCCAAGATCCCCAAGGGTGTGTTGCTGGTGGGCCCCCCCGGCACCGGCAAGACGCTCCTGGCCAAGGCCGTGGCCGGCGAGGCCGGTGTGCCCTTCTTCTCGATCTCCGGTTCGGAATTCGTCGAGATGTTTGTGGGCGTGGGTGCCAGCCGGGTGCGCGATCTGTTTGAGCAGGCCAAGAAGAGTGCTCCCTGCATCGTCTTCATCGATGAGATCGACGCCGTGGGGCGTCAGCGCGGTGCTGGTCTCGGCGGCGGCAACGATGAGCGGGAGCAGACCCTCAACCAGCTGCTCACCGAGATGGATGGCTTCGAGGGCAACACAGGCATCATCATCGTGGCGGCCACCAACCGCCCCGACGTCCTCGATGCCGCGCTGCTGCGCCCGGGCCGCTTCGATCGTCAGGTGGTGGTGGATCGCCCCGATTACAGCGGTCGCCTCCAGATCCTTGAGGTGCATGCCCGTGGCAAGACCCTGGCCAAGGATGTGGACCTCGACAAAGTGGCTCGCCGCACCCCTGGCTTCACCGGAGCCGACCTGGCCAATCTGCTCAATGAGGCGGCGATTCTCGCGGCCCGACGCCAGCTCACCGAGGTGTCGATGGATGAAGTCAACGACGCGATCGAGCGGGTGATGGCCGGTCCGGAGAAGAAAGACCGGGTGATGAGCGAGAAGCGCAAGCGGCTGGTGGCGTATCACGAGTCGGGCCATGCCCTGGTGGGGGCCCTGATGCCCGATTACGACCCCGTGCAGAAGATCTCGATCATTCCCCGCGGCCAGGCCGGTGGCCTCACCTTCTTCACCCCCAGTGAGGAGCGGATGGAATCGGGGCTCTATTCCAGGGCCTATCTGCAGAACCAGATGGCCGTGGCCCTGGGCGGCCGCGTGGCCGAGGAACTGGTCTACGGCGATGATGAAGTCACCACCGGCGCCTCTAACGACCTGCAGCAGGTGGCCCGGGTGGCGCGCCAGATGGTCACCCGCTTCGGCATGAGTGAGCGCATCGGTCCGGTGGCCCTGGGCCGCAGCCAGGGCGGCATGTTCCTCGGCCGTGACATCGCCGCCGAGCGCGACTTCTCCGAAGACACCGCCGCCACCATCGATGAGGAGGTGAGCAAGCTGGTTGAAGATGCCTACCGCCGGGCCACCGAAGTCCTCAGCAACAACCGGGCCGTGCTCGATGAGCTGGCCGAGCTGCTGGTGGAGAAGGAAACCGTGGATGCCGAGCAGCTCCAGGAGCTGCTGCTACAGAGCGATGTGCGGGTGGCCGAGTACGTCTGAGCCCCTCGGCTGATCAGCCCTGTTGATCGCCTCCTTCCCCCCACTTCTCGATGCGCTGCGCCGCCAGCCCCTGCTGGTGGTGCTTCGTGCTGAGCAGCCCCTACAGCTTGAGCCGGCCTTGGGGGCTCTTGAGGCCATGGGGCTGGTCCACGTGGAGATCAGCTGGCAGCCCGACCCGGACTGGGCGCTCCAGTGCCGCGCGCTCCAGCAGGCCCACCCCCAGCTGCGGCTGGGGGCGGCGTCGCTCTGCAGCCTGGAGGCGATTCGGGCCACGGCTGCATCGGGGCTGGGCTACGGGGTGTCGCCCGTGCTGATTCCGGAGCTCTGGCAGGAGGCCTGCCGCCTGGAGCTGGCCCTGGTGCCCGGGGTGTTCACGCCCACCGAGGTGCTGCAGGCCAGGCAGCTGGGCTGCCCGGCCGTGAAGCTGTTTCCCGCGGCCACCCTTGGCTTGCAATACTGGAGCCGTCTGCGGGGCCCCCTGGCAGCTCTGCCGTTCTGCATCGCGGCCGGCGGCCTGGCCCCCCACGACGTGCGGCCCTGGCTGCAGGCTGGCGTCGATGCCGTGGCCCTGGGTGGCAGCCTCAATCAAGGTGGCGCCATGGCCGAGCTGAAGGCCCTGATCAGCGAGCTGCGCTCCCGCTCCGCCTCACCGCGTTCACGCTGACCCCGTTCACCACAGGCTGCACTGCCCCTGCTGGCGCAGCAGATGGTCGGCCAGCACCAGGGCCACCATCGCCTCCACCATCGGTACGGCCCTCGGCAGCACGCAGGGGTCGTGGCGTCCCTTGGCGGCCAGGGTGGTGGCGGCCCCGCTGGCATCGATGGTCTGCTGCTGCTTGCGGATCGTGGCGGTGGGCTTGAAGGCCACCCGGATCACGATCATTTCGCCGTTGCTGATCCCGCCCTGGATGCCGCCTGAATTGTTGGTGGCGGTGTGCAGGCTGCCGTCGTCCGTGGGCAGGAAGGCGTCGTTGTGCTCGCTGCCCTTCAGCAGGGTGCCCGCGAAGCCGGAGCCGATCTCGAAGCCCTTGGTGGCCGGCAGCGACATCACCGCCTTGGCCAGATCCGCCTCCAGCTTGTCGAACACGGGCATGCCCAGCCCCACCGGCGGTCGCCGCACCACGCACTCGATCACACCACCGCAGGAATCGCCCTCCCGGCCGATCGCCTCGATCCGCTCCACCATCTGCTCGGCGGCCACGGGGTCGGGGCAGCGCACGATGGTGGCCTCCACGTCGTCGAGGCTCACGCTGGTTGGGTCGATGCCATGGGCCTCGATGCTGTGGATCCGCTTCACCCAGGCCAGCACTTCGGTGCCGCAAGCCCTGGCCAGCAGTTGTTTGGCAACGGCCCCGGCCGCCACGCGGGCGATGGTTTCCCGGGCTGAGGCGCGGCCGCCGCCGCTGCGGGCCTGGATGCCGTACTTGGCCTGGTAGGTGGCGTCGGCGTGGGAGGGGCGGAAGGCCACCGCCATCTCCTTGTAATCCCCGGGGCGCTGGTCCTTGTTGCGCACCACCATGGCAATGGGCGTGCCGAGGGTCTGACCATCCAGCAGGCCGCTGAGAATCTCGACGCGGTCGTCTTCCTTGCGGGGGGTGGTGATCTTGCTCTGGCCGGGTTTGCGGCGATCGAGATCCCGCTGGATGTCCTCCACGGCGAGCACCAGCCGTGGCGGGCAGCCATCCACGATCACCCCCACGCCGCCACCGTGGGACTCGCCGAAGCTGCTGATGCGAAAGAGCTGGCCGAAGCTGCTGCCCATGGCTGCCACACAGTGCTGCGAGCGTAGGGGCTGGGCCTTGGCGACGGAAGTCATCGCCTCAAGGGTCAGCTGGTCCAACCATCAAAAAGCCCCCCTCTGACGAGGGGGGCAGAAGGGGATTCCGTCTGGTCTGGAGCTGTTCAAGGCTGAGACTCCCTGGTGAGCAAGCTCACAGGAAACCCCAACCCGTTCAGCTTCAGCCGATCGCCGGGGCGGTCAGAGCCACGGGGGTGGCTTCTGCAGCAGCCAGGTCGAGGGGGAAGTTGTGAGCGTTGCGCTCGTGCATCACTTCCATACCCAGGTTGGCGCGGTTCAGCACGTCGGCCCAGGTGTTCACCACACGGCCCTGGCCGTCGAGGATCGACTGGTTGAAGTTGAACCCGTTCAGGTTGAAGGCCATCGTGCTCACGCCCAGGGCGGTGAACCAGATGCCGATCACCGGCCAGGCAGCCAGGAAGAAGTGCAGGCTGCGGCTGTTGTTGAAGCTGGCGTATTGGAAGATCAGGCGACCGAAGTAACCGTGGGCAGCCACGATGTTGTAGGTCTCTTCCTCTTGGCCGAACTTGTAGCCGTAGTTCTGGCTCTCGCTCTCGGTGGTTTCACGCACCAGCGAGGAGGTCACCAGTGAGCCGTGCATGGCGGAGAACAGCGAGCCACCGAACACACCGGCCACACCCAGCATGTGGAAGGGGTGCATCAGGATGTTGTGCTCAGCCTGGAACACCAGCATGAAGTTGAAGGTGCCGCTGATGCCGAGGGGCATGCCGTCGGAGAAGGAGCCCTGACCGAAGGGGTACACCAGGAACACAGCCGAAGCGGCAGCCACGGGGGCGCTGTAGGCAACGCAGATCCAGGGGCGCATGCCCAGGCGGTAGGAGAGTTCCCACTCGCGACCCATGTAGCAGAAGATGCCGATCAGGAAGTGGAACACAACCAGCTGGTAAGGACCGCCGTTGTAGAGCCACTCGTCGAGGCTGGCAGCTTCCCAGATGGGATAGAAGTGCAGGCCGATGGCGTTGCTGGAGGGCACAACAGCACCGGAGATGATGTTGTTGCCGTAGATCAGCGAACCGGCGACCGGCTCACGGATGCCGTCGATGTCGACGGGGGGAGCGGCGATGAAAGCCACGATGTAGCAGATGGTCGCAGCCAGCAGGGTGGGGATCATCAGCACGCCGAACCAGCCCACGTAGAGGCGGTTGTTGGTGGAGGTGACCCACTCGCAGA
Organism: Paraciimarium castrense LEGE 11436; assembly: GCF_056633055.1. Taxonomy (NCBI): domain Bacteria; kingdom Bacillati; phylum Cyanobacteriota; class Cyanophyceae; order Synechococcales; family Prochlorococcaceae; genus Paraciimarium; species Paraciimarium castrense. The sequence goes on from NZ_JBSJOW010000006.1 coordinate 104,917, forward strand.
ACTGCGCCCAGCTGCTGGCGCCGGAGCGCTGCTGGAGAGTGGTGGTCATGAGAACAGGTGATGGGTGCTCGAAAGAGCAGGTAAGTAGGACGGCAGAAGCTCTCCTGGGCAAAGCCCGGAAGCAGGAACGGCCGCGGGACGGAACCCCGTCGCCGCTTAACGTAACAGAACGTTGCGGGGTTTGTGAAGAGGGGTTGAGTGTGGTGAACCGACCTTGCGCCTGGCGCTGGACCCCTGGGCGCTTCCGTTCGGGTGGCGGGCGATGAGGGGTCGATCAAAGCTGGTCACCTGGAGTCCGAGCGTCACCCTGGTGCCCACCTCCAGCTGCTTCAACCACTGCGGCTACTGCGGTTTCCGCCAGACGCCCGACCCACAGGATCCCCTGGCGGACGCCCTCACAGAGCCCGAAGCGCAGGCCAGCCTCGAGCGCCGCCCCGGGGCCCGGGAGGTGCTGCTGCTCAGCGGTGAGGTGGCCCCGCAGGCGCCCCAGCGCCGGCCATGGTTGGCTCTGCTGCTGCGCCTCAGCCGCCTGGCCCTGGCCAACGGCCGCCTGCCCCACACCAATGCCGGCCCCCTCTCGCTCCAAGAAATGGCGGCTCTGGGGCGCCTCAATCCCTCCATGGGCCTGATGCTCGAAGGTCTGGGCCCGGTCTGGCAGCGCTGGCATCGCCAGGCCCCCAGCAAGCGGCTGGAGCTGCGCCTGCTGCAGCTGGAGCAGGCCGGCCGCCTCGGCATCCCCTTCACCACCGGCCTCCTGCTCGGGGTGGGCGAGAGCCCCAGGGATCGGCGCCAGGCCCTGGAGTTGATCGCCCTGCTGCAGGCCACCTGGGGCCATGTGCAGGAGGTGATCCTGCAGCCCTACCGACCTCCCGGTCTGTCGCTGGCTGAGCTCGACCCGGCCCGCTGCGACGAACTGCTTGATCTGATCGGCGAGGCCCGCCACATCCTGCCGCCGGAGGTGCACCTGCAGCTGCCCCCCAACCTCTGGCCGCGACAGCGGCTGCTGGAGGCCCTCGAGGCCGGCATCGATGACCTCGGCGGCATCGACGGCGATCGGGATGTGATCAATCCCGCCTATGCCCAGCCCTCGCCTGAGGCGCTGACACGGCAGCTGGCGGCAGCCGGCTGGGAGCTGCGCCCGCGGCTGTGCGTGCACCGGCCCTGGCTGGATCGGTTGCCGTCGCCCCTGCGGCAGCGGGCGCAGGCCATGGCCCAGCAGCTCGATCGCCCTGGTTAGTGTCGCGCCATCGCAGACGAGAGTGACGGCCGTTGAGCACCACCAGTTCCCACAGGGTGCTGCTCGTGAGGCTGCCCTGCAATCCGATTTTTCCGATCGGCCCCGTCTATCTCGCCGACCATCTGCACAAGCAGTTCCCCGATCTGCCGCAGCGGTTTCTCGACTTGGCCGCACTGCCGGTGCTGGATGTGGAACGCATCCTGACCGCCGTGGTGGACAGTTTCCGCCCCACCGTGCTGGTGTTCTCCTGGCGTGACATCCAGATCTATGCCCCGGTGGATGGCCGCAGTGGCAACCCCCTGCAGCACTCCTTCGAGGTGTTCTACGCGCGCAATCCGCTCAAACGGCTGCGCGGAGCCCTGGGCGGCCTGGGCCTGATGCGGGCCTTCTACGCCGAGCTCTGGCGCAACCTGCGGCTGGTGCGGCAAGGGGTGAAGCGCGCCCGGCGCTATCAGCCCGAAGCCCGGGCCGTGATCGGTGGCGGTGCTGTGAGTGTGTTCTATGAGCAGCTCGGGCGTCAGCTGCCCGCCGGCACGGTGGTGTCGGTGGGTGAGGGCGAACCCCTGTTGGAGAAGTTGATCCGGGGCGACTGCCTGGCCGGGGAGCGCTGTTTTGTGGCCGGCGAGGAGCCCCGCCCGGGCCTGATCCATGAGCAGCCGGGCAGCCTGGAGAAAACGGCCTGCAACTACGACTACATCGCCTCGATCTGGCCCCAGCTCGACTGGTACCTCGAGGGGGGTGATTTCTACGTGGGCGTGCAGACCAAGCGGGGCTGCCCCCACAACTGCTGTTACTGCGTGTACACGGTGGTGGAGGGCAAGGCGGTGCGGGTGAATCCCGTTGAGGAGGTGATCGCTGAGATGCGGCAGCTCTACCGCCGCGGCGTGCGCGGCTTCTGGTTCACCGATGCCCAGTTCATCCCCGCCCGGCGCTACATCGAGGATGCCAAGGCGTTGCTGCGGGCGATTCAGGCTGAAGGCTGGGACGACATCCGCTGGGCCGCCTACATCCGCGCCGACAATCTTGATGCGGAACTGGCCGAGCTGATGGTGGCCACCGGCATGGAGTATTTCGAGATCGGCATCACCTCGGGATCCCAGGAACTGGTGCGCAAGATGCGCATGGGCTACAACCTGCGCACTGTGCTCGAGAGCTGCCGGCTGCTGGCTCGGGCAGGCTTCCGACACCATGTGTCCGTGAACTACTCGTTCAATGTGATCGATGAGCGCCCCGAAACCATCCGCCAGACCGTGGCCTATCACCGCGAGCTGGAGCGCATCTTCGGCGCCGACAAGGTGGAGCCGGCGATCTTCTTCATCGGCCTGCAGCCCCACACCCACCTGGAGCAGTACGGCTTCGAGCAGGGCCTGATCAAGCCGGGCTACAACCCGATGAGCATGATGCCGTGGACCGCCCGCAAGATGCTCTGGAATCCCGAGCCGATGGGCAGCACCTTCGGCCGCATCTGCCTGGAAGCGTTCGACCGCAATCCCGGCGACTTCGGCCGCACGGTGATGGACCTGCTGGAGCGTGATTACGGCCTGGCGCCCCTGGATGAGGCCCTCAGGGCTCCGGTGGAAGGCCGCCGCGCCCTGGCGAACGCGGTGCGTTGAAAGCCTGCGCGGCCAGAAACGGGGTCTTGAGCCGACTCCCTCCCTAGCTTGGAGCACCGCGATCCCGCTGCACGGTGCGTTACGAGTGGGTCGAGCAACATGCCGAGGAGGATTGCGGCGCCGCCTGCCTGGCTACCGTGGCCCGGCACCATGGCCGCCGGCTGGCCCTCTCCCGGGTGCGGGAACTGGTGGGCACCGGCACCCGGGGCACCACCCTGCTGGGTCTGCGCCGGGGGGCTGATGCTGTTGGTTTCCATGCCCGGGCCGTGCGGGCTGACGGGGCTCTGCTCGATCGCCTGGAGGCGTTGCCGCTGCCGGCGATCTGCCACTGGCAAGGCAACCACTGGGTGGTGCTGTACGGCCGGCAGGGTCGCAAGCTGGTGATTGCCGATCCGGCCGTCGGCATCCGCCGGCTGTCCCCTGAGGAGTTTCGGGAGGGCTGGGGCAACGGCGTGCTGCTGTTGCTGGAGCCAGACCTCAACCGGCTGCTGCAGCAGCCGCAGGAAGAGCGGCTGCCGTTCCTGCGCTTTCTGCGGCTGGCCTGGCCCTACCGGGGTCTGCTGCTGCAGGCCCTCGCCATCAACGTGGTGATCGGCCTGCTGGCACTGGCCATGCCGCTGCTGATGCAGCTGCTCACCGATGACGTGCTGGTGCGCCGGGACAACCAGCTGCTCACCAGCCTCGGCCTGGCGATGCTGTTTCTGTTTGTCTTCCGCAGCGTCATCAGCCTGATCCAGGGCCACATCGTGGGTCATTTCGCCCAGCGCCTTCAGCTGGGAATGGTGCTGGAATACGGCCACCGGCTGCTGCGGTTGCCGATGACCTATTTCGACAGCCATCGCAGCGGCGAGGTGGTGAGCCGGATCGGCGACATCAGCCGCATCAATGCCCTGATCAGCGATCTGGTGCTGGGCCTGCCCAGTGACTTCTTCATTGCCTCCATCTCGCTGGTGGTGATGCTGATCTACAGCCCGCCCCTCACGGCTGTGTCCCTGCTGGCCTTTGGCGTGCTGATCGCCTCTGGCCTGTTGTTCCTGCCGGCGCAATACGAAAAGAGCCGCCGCCTGATTGTGGAATCGGCTGAGAACCAGGGCTTTCTGGTGGAGATCTTCCGGGGTGCCCAGGTGCTCAAAACCACCGAGGCTTCGCCCCAGGCCTGGGACGAGTACCAGCGCAACTTCGGCAGCGTGGCCCACCTGCGCTGGGATGCCCTGCAGCTCTCGCTGTTCAGTGGCACCACCACAGGGTTGTTGTCACGCGTCACCACCCTGGCCCTGCTCTGGTATGGCAGCAGCTTCGTGATCTCGGGCCAGCTCTCGATCGGCCAACTGCTGGCCTTCAGCGGCATGAGCGGCAATGTGCTCGGCTTTCTGGAAGCCCTCGTCGACTTCACCGACGACTACCTCACGGCCAACGTCGTGATCCGGCGGCTGTCGGAGGTGCTGGAGGGCAGCCTCGAGGACCCGAAGGCCATGGACAAGCCGTGGGTGGCCCTGCCCCAGGCGTGTGAGATCGACTGCCGCAACCTCAGCTTCCACCATGCCGGCCGGCTGGATCTGCTCAGCAACCTCGATCTCATCCTGCCGGGGGGGCGCTGCACCGCCTTGATCGGCGAATCCGGCTGCGGCAAAAGCACCTTGGTGAAGCTGCTGGCCGGCCTCTATCCGCCCCAGAGCGGCTCCATCCACTACGGACCCTATGGCCGCCACGACATCTCGCTGGAATGCCTGCGACGCCAGGTGGTGCTGGTGCCCCAGGAGGCGCAGTTCTTCAATCGCACGATCTTCGAAAACTTTCGTTTTGCCTATCCGGATGTGAGCTTTGATCAGGTGGTGGCGGCCTGCGAGCAGGCCCTCGCCGATGAGTTCATCCGCGACCTGCCCGATGGCTACCAGACCGTGCTGGGCGAATTCGGGGCCAATCTTTCGGGCGGCCAACGCCAGCGCCTGGCGATCGCCCGCGCGCTTGTGTCTTCCCCCTCGGTGTTGATTCTGGATGAGTCCACCGCAGCACTGGATCCGGTGCTGGAGCGCCGCTTGATGGACAATCTGTTGGCGGCACGCCGGGGACTGACCACAGTGATGATCAGCCACCGTCCCAGCGTCATCCACCGCTGTGATTGGCTGGTCTATCTGGAGCGGGGCCAGGTCATGTCCCAGGGGCGCCCGCAGGACCTGCGCAGCAGCGAACCCCTCGCCCCCTTCCTGCTGCCGGCATGAGCGAGCATCCCGTCCGGGTGGCTGATGCCACCGAGAGCGAGCAGCTGCGGCCGGCCTCCGTTCAGGAGTTCCTGCCCTCGGTGCGTCCCTGGGTGCGCCTGGCCGGCGCCGTGCTGGTGGGCAGCTTTCTGGCCGGCGTGGCGCTGATGGCGGTGTGGCCCTACCGGGTGGTGGTGAGGGCCTCCGGTTCCGTGCGGCCCAGTGGCGAGACCAGCCTGGTGCACGCGCCGCGGGATGGGCGGGTGAGAGAGATCCGCATCCAGCCCAATCAGCAGGTGGAACCGGGTGAGGTGCTGGCGGTGATGGATCCCGCTGATCTGGAGGGCAGGGAGCTGAAGCTGCAGCAGGGCGGCATGTCTGTCGCCAACCAGCTGGCGGCGCAACGCAGGGAGAACACGGCTGCTCTGGAGGCGGCGCGACTGGAAGTGGAGAAGGCCCGGGCCAGCCTTGATCTGGCCCGTTCGGAGTACCAGCGCTACAGCCAGCTCGTCAGCAGTGGTGCCGCCTCCCGCGAGCAGATGGAGGAGAAGCGCGCCAGCCTGAGCGTGGCGGAATCCAACCTGGCCAAGGCCCAGCGGGATGTGGAGCAGCAGCAGTCCCGGGGAGAAAATGCCCTGGCGCGCCTGGGCCAGCAACAGAGCGAAAACCAGGCCGAACGGGCCCAGCTCAGCCGTGATCTCGGACGCCAGCTGATCAGGGCGCCGGTGGGTGGGGTGATCTTCTCCCTCGCCCTGCGCAACCCCCTCCAGGTGGTGACGGCCGGCCAGGAGCTGGCGCAGATCGCGCCCGAGGGAGCGCCGTTCCTGGCGAAGGTGCTGGTGTCGTCTTCGGACATCGCCAACGTGGAGGTGGGCCAGCGGGCCGATCTGCGCCTGGCGGGCTGCCCCTTCCCCGACTTCGGCACCCTGCGGGCCAAGGTGGTGTCCGTGGCTCCCGATGCGGCCGCGGCTGCTGCGGCCCCGGGCGGGGCGGCGGCCAGCGGCTATGCGGTGACGCTGCGCCCGGAGCAGACCGAGCTGCGCTCATCGTCCCGGAGCTGCGGGCTGCGGCTGGGCATGGACCTCACCGCTGACATCACCACCCGGGTCGAGACCGTGCTCCAGTTCCTGCTGCGCAAGACCAGGCTGCTGGTGGGGCTGTGATGGCCGGTGGCTCCATCGGCGTTCAGGCATGGTGAGGTCGGCGCTGGCTGTTGCCAGCCCAGCCCCCATGGGGTCGCAACAGCGCGGGTAAGAGCTTTCTTGCCGCTTTCCTGTCGTTTTCTTGCCAACCGGCTTCTAAATTTTGTCAGTTCAGTTGATCAGGCGAAACAGCCAGTGCACACAGAATCCACGCAAGATGTGACATTGCTGGGGCTCAATCTGCTTTCTGGAGCAGAGAGCTTCATTCACGATCTCAACCCAGAGGATGAAGCCGCCATCGCAGGCGGCAATCGCAGGCGCAGCCGTCTGCGCAGTCGCCGCAGCCGCCTGCGGAGTCGCCGCCGCAGCCGTCTGCGCAACCGCCGTAGCCGTCTGCGCAGCCGTCGCAGCCGCCTGCGCAGTCGCCGCAGGGGTTAGGAGGAAGGGTTGCCAGGCCTGCCCATGGCCTTCACGGCAGGAAAACGGTAAGAGAACTCTTACGGTTTTCCTGCCGTTCTCTTGCCGTTCAGCCGTTACATTCCATTCAGTCCAGCCAGGAAGGCCGGACAGGTGGAAAGCTCCGAAGGCTGCAGACCGCAGATCACAGAGCACTGATGATCTCGCGCCGCCAACCGTTCTCTCCATCGCTCAACCAACCCTGGCCCTTTGCCAGAACGGAGACATACCGCATGAACACCCAACCCACCACCGACCTTGCGTTGCTGGGCCTTGACCTGCTGCTGGGGCCAGACAGCTTCATCAGTGAGCTCACTCCTGAGGATGAGGCCTCGATCTCGGGCGGCCGCCGTCGCCGCAGCCGCAGCGGCATCAGCCGCCCCAGCCGCCCCAGCCGCCGCAGCCGTCCGACGCGCCGCCGCCGTCGCAGCCGCCCCAGCCGTCCCAGCCGCAGCTTCAGGCGCAATCGCAGGCGCCGTTGAGCAAGCCACTGACAGTAGGGGCCCCTCCCTGTCGTGAGCTTCAGACCCCGGGGCTGCTGGATGGCAGCCTCGGGGTTTTTCTATAGCCTTGATCAAGCCGCTTGGGGCTGGGGATGGTCGTTGACGTGGTGAGTCTGGGGACATGGTCGTTCGTTTGAATTCGGCGGGCATCCACGAGTATTTGATGCATCAGGGCCTGTGCGATTCAACGGATGTCGTTGAAGACGTTCAACAGTTGCTGGGCAAAAATCTGAATCTGCTGGTGCAGATCAGAAAGCATGATGCCCCACCTTCAAGCGCCAGTCAGTTGCTGATCAAGCAGGCGCCGATCGGCCGCACTGAGCTTCCCAGGCAGGATTTTGAAGAGGAATGGAGAATTCACCAGCTGCTGGCCTGCCACGAACAACTGCTGCCCTTGCAGGCCTTGCTGCCGGAGGGTCTCAAGTTTGATGCCGTCAATGCCATTCAGATCTTTCGATACCTTGGGCCCTATAGCGATCTGGGCGACTTCTATGACGATGCCGAGCAGTTTTCCACCAAGATTCCTGTGGCCATCGGTAGCGCCCTTGCCACGCTGCACCAGGCGACTTTTCAGCGCCAGGACTACCATCTGGAATTAGACCCAGAAAGCGCTGGACATGAGGCTGAACCACCTGACTTCCGTGACGAGCTTGAAAATCTGACTCCAGAGATCTTTCGGCAGATCTCGATTGATGGCTTGAAGTTCTACAGGCTGTATAACCGCTCAAAGGAGCTCTCAAAGGCCATTGCCGAGTTGGAGCATGACTACGAGCCATGCTGCCTGGTCCACCATGACTTGAAGTTCAGAAATATCTTGCTTCACGATGATTGGTTCCGCTGGCAGCCCCCGTCCTGCCTGCCTGCTGCTGTCGAGGCGTTGTGTCTGCCGGATGCACAGGGCCTTGTACGCCTGATTGATTGGGAGCAGTGGGCATGGGGAGACCCGGCCTTTGATGTTGGCGCCCTGGTGGCTGAGTATCTGCGGCTGTGGTTGAAGAGTCTGGTGCTCAGCCGCGATGTAGACCTGTCGGTGGCCTTGCAACTTGCTGCTGTGCCGCTGGACAGGCTTCAGCCCTCCCTCTCGGCTTTCATGCAGGCCTATCTGGCCCAGTTCCCGGGAATCCTGGCTGCGTTTCCGGCCTTTCCGGAACGGGTGCTTCGCTTCGCAGGCCTGGGTTTGATTGGAGCGATTCAGGATCGCCTGCACTATCGGGAGTCTTGTGGAAATCTGGAAATCGCGATGCTGCAGGTGGCCAGGTCATTGCTCTGCAATCCCGAAGCGGCCATGGTCACGGTGTTTGGCCGCAGCCATTTTTCACCTGACGACTTTCAACCTCCCGGCCCCGAGCCTGACCTTGAGCCTGACCTTGGTGACATCGGCAGCACTTCTTCTGCCGCCCGATCCCCTCAGCACACATTGGAGCCGCAGGCCGAGGTGCCTCAGCCTCACTGGCTGCAGCATGGCTCTGGCCAGGAGGCCCTCGCCGATCTGATCAGCAATGTTCGCATTGAGCCTCCATTGATTTGTCATCCGGGGTATCAGGACCTCGACCTGGTGCACCCAGGGGAGCCTGCGAGCACGGGAATGGATCAACGGCAGCATCGCTTGAGCAAGCTGCCCGAGCAGCTCCGCCAGGCCTATCTCGTTGGTCAAGTCAGAAACTACCTGCATGATATCTACTTCAGCGGAGAGCAGGAAAGGAAGAGCGCTGGCCCTGTGGTGACCAAGGAATTCAAGAACGATGCTGTATCTGGACTCAACGTGGATTACTTTCATCGAATCCAGCTGGCCAATGGCGGCAGCGGCTTCCTTGACCCCGACTGGATGGTCATTGGCTGGGATGATCATCGTGCCCAGGTCGAGAAGGATGGTCTGCGGCTTTGGGTTGATCCCAACGTTGATCTGGTGTTGCAAGACGGCTTGAAGGCAGGCTGCGGCAGTGCTGAGGGTGCGCCGGCGGCTGTGGGGACAATGGTGGTGTTGCGGTTGCCCAATGCCGTTTTGACGGAAGAGAGCTACAGCGCGATTGGCAATGCCGGAGAGCCAGCCCCCGATCAGGCTGGCATCACCATCTACTTCAATATCAATTCCGAAGGTGCACTTGTGCTGATGGATGTTCTGACCAAGGCCCTGAATCAGCGGGATTACCCCTTCGCTTTGACCATCCTCGCGGATCCTGAGTCCTACGGCAGATACAACAGTGCCACCTTGATAACTGAGGCTGCTAACTACCAAGAACTGCGCACGATTCTCTGCCAGCACCTGGTCAGACTGCAGCCCCATCTGAGCCATCCGATTCCCCTGTTCACCTGGCCTCTAGCCCCTGGCATCGGTCTGGCCGAATCCCCGCAGGGCCGGGATGACTTCGGTCTGGATCGGTGTCAGATCCTGGCCGAAGCCTTGATCCTGGCCGATGCCGGTCCCCAGTCCCGACGGCACGCCATCCAGGACAAGTTTGCCGAGCGCAAGCTGGACTGGCAGCGCCCCCACCTCAATCCTGGGTCAGACTCCCACTACCCACCGCTGCAGCCAGCGGCCCCAATCCAGGCTGAGAAGGTCCATCCCAACGAACCAGCGATCAGGATGCGATGCGAATTCTATTGATTGAAGATGATTCTGGGATTTCCAGGTTCATCCAGCAAGGACTGAACGAGGCTGGCTATGCTATCGATGTCGCCTCTGATGGCCCCGAAGGCGTGCGGTTTGCCGAGGCCGCTGACTACGATGCCGTCGTGCTGGATGTGCTGCTGCCCGGCCAGGATGGCTTGAGCGTCCTGAAGATCCTGCGCCAGCGCGGGCTTCAGACCCCTGTGCTGCTGCTGACGGCCCTCGATACCGTCGAAGACCGGGTGCTGGGTCTGGATGCAGGGGCTGATGACTACCTGACCAAACCATTTGATTTCACAGAGCTGCTGGCGCGCCTGCGGGCCTTGCTGAGGCGCCCGCCTCTGCATGCGGATGTTGTGCTCAAAGTGGGTGATCTGCAGATGGACACAGCCCACAGGATCGTCAAGCGGGATGAGCACCAGATTGATCTCAGCCCACGGGAGTACTCCCTGCTGGAATACCTGATGCGCAATGCAGATCACGTTCTCAGTCGCACTCAGATTGCCCAGCATGTCTGGAGTTTTGACTTCTATGGAGATTTCAAGGTTATTGATGTTTATGTTGGCTACCTCCGTAGGAAAATTGATCACCAGGGATCCCCTTCGCTGATCAGAACTGTTCGTGGCGTTGGCTATTCAATCAGTGCCAATGTTGAATCTTCCCCTGCCCAATGAGTTTGCGCTCTGATGCCATTCCTACTCATACCTAGATGATGAAGCAGCGAAAGCCCTGGCAAAGTCTGCGCCTGAGGCTGGTGGCCTGGTACAGCCTGCTCGCGGGTGTTTCGATGCTCGTTTCAGATGGGTACACTTATCTTGAGTTTCGACAGACCCTGCTCGCCCAGATTGACCGTTCGCTGGAAGTCAGCGCTATTCAGGCACGCAAAAATCTCGATGATGAGGTTGATGCCCTGGTGTTTGATCCTCGCCGTGACGCGCCGCTGCTTGCCTCCTTGCTTAATGATGCGGGCGTAGAAATCTATCTGATCAGCCTGGATGGTTCAGTCAAAGAGCAGTTTGGAGACTCGCTACCATCACTCAGCACATCAAACCTCAGACCTGGATATAATACTCTAGACAGATCTAGCGGGCGCTGGCGTATCTACACGAAAGAGCTTCTGAGCAATGCAGGTGAGCTCTCAGGGTGGCTGAAGGTGGCTCAGTCTCTCAAGCCTATGGACGCCACCTTGGCCAGGGTATTTCAGCGCAATCTCCTCAAGCTACCCATCCTGCTTGGCATGATTGCCCTTGGCGGTCTGTTCCTCGCTAACCGTGCCCTGCAGCCCATCGCCCAGATCACAAGAACGATTCAGCGTATCCGGGTGAGTGGTGATCTTGCCCAGCGCATTCACTACAAGAGCAGTGCGGATGATGAACTGGCGCGGCTGGCCACACTCTTTGACGGCATGCTGGATTCCATCCAGGCGACCTTTGAGCACGAGAGGCGCTTCACTGCAGATGCATCCCATGAGCTCCGCACCCCCCTGACGGCCATGAAGGGGCGGTTGCAGGTCACCCTGAGCCAACTCCGCACAGTAGAAACCTATGAGGAGACGCTCAAGGCGATTGGCCAGGAAGTGGACCGCTTGATCAGGCTCAGCAATGATCTGCTGCTGCTCTCTCGCCTGGAGCAGAATCACATCGGTGGACCGATGGAGCCGGTTGACTTGGGAACCCTACTGGCTGAATCGGCTGCCCAGATTCAACCCCTGGCTGATCTGCGCCAGCTTCAGCTGACCACGGACCTTGCCCCTGCACTTCAGATCCTGGGATTCCCTGACCATTTAATCCGCTTGTTTCTGAACCTCCTGGATAATGCTGTCAAGCACACTCCGGCTGCTGGTGAAGTCGGCTTGCAGGCACGCGCCACTGAGGCCGGCGTCCAGGTCATCCTTCGGGATACGGGCATCGGCATCCCGCCAGAGCACCTGCCCCACTTGTTTGAGCGCTTTTACCGCGTCGAAAAGTCCCGCTCCCGGGCCCTGGGTGGCACCGGCCTGGGCCTGGCCATTGCCCAGGAAATTGTTCTCCGCCATCACGGCCAGATCTCAGTGGCCAGTGAGCCTGGTGTGGGCACAACATTCACGATCACCTTCCCGCGGCATGGCGATCAACCCGTGGCCAAGCCATGAGACGCTTCCGGGCGGTGCGGCAGGCCCCACCGCCGAGGGCTTCATGACACCAGGCCTGAGCTCAGCGACCCAGGCTGTGGCCACGCCGTTGCTGGTAGAGCAGCAGCCCCAGCAGCCCCAGCCAGCCGATCGCGCCCCCCAGGGGATTGGTGCCTGAGGTCATTCCGCTGGGCCCGGCCCACCAGCCCGGCGCCTGGGCAGACACCGTCAGCAGCCCGTTCTGCAGCAGGAACCAGCCGCCCACCAGGCCGCCGTGCAGCGCCGCCGGCCCCCACAGCGCGCCCTTGCCCAGCTCCCGCTCCCTGGCCAGCACCACCCCCAGCAGGGTGAGGGCGCCCAGCAGGCTGAGGGCCAGCAGGCCGGGTTCCCGGTACCAGGGGTGCACCAGGCCGAACACCAGGGCCTGCGCCAGCAGCGCCCGATGACCGTTCAGCCGCAGCCGCAGCTCCCCCCAGAGCCAGCCGCGAAACAGCAGCTCCTCGGCCAGACCCACCCCGCAGGCCAGCAGCAGAGCATTGGCGAGCAGGCCAGCATCCGTTGCCCCCTGCCAGCGGGCCTGCTGGCTGAACAGCAGCGCCAGGCTCACCAGGAGCAGCAGGGCGATGGCCTTGGTCAGCCCCATGGCGATGCCGGCCAGCGCCTGGGCGGGGCTGACGGCCAGACCAAGGGTCCTCCAGGGCTGCGTCGCTCCCCAGGCGGTCCGCAGCCGCCAGGGCAGGGTGGCCAGCAGCAGGGCAAACGAGAGCGACACTCCGGCCAGGTCCACCTGGTCGGGGCGCCAGGCTGGGGCCACCCAGGCGAGGGGCCTGGAGAGCAGGAAGCCGGTGATGTAGAGCCCCGGCACGTAGAGCACCGTGCCCCACCAGCGCAGCATGGGTGCAGGCCCGGCTGGGCCTGGCGCCGCCATCAGGTTTCCGGTTCGAGGCTGCTGGTGAGCCCCTTGCCTTTGAGGGTTTCGCAGTAGAACTCCGCCGGCTCCAGATCGCACACGATCACCAGGCCCACGCCGGTGTTGTGGGCCTCCAGCATCACCGCGATCGCATCCTGCTCACTGAGCGAGGGCACCACCTGGCGCAGGGTGGTGACCACGTAGTCCATCGCGTTGACGGGGTCGTTGTGGAGCAGCACCTTGTAGCGGGGCGAGGGTTTGCGCACCCGCTGCGGTGCCTTCTCCATCACCGCGGCACCGCCGCTCTCGCGGCCCGGGGCCGCCGTGGCTGTGGTTCGCATGGCTGCCTCCTGGGTCACGACTGCTCTATTTAAGGACGGGATCACAGGCTGTGGATCCGCTGCATGGCCTCATCCACATTGGCGCGGCTGTTGAAGGCGGAGAGGCGGAAATAGCCCTCTCCGGCGGCGCCGAAACCGCTGCCGGGGGTGCCCACCACGTGGGCCTGGCTCAGCAGCTTGTCGAAGAAGCCCCACGAGTCGAGTCCGGCGGGCGTTTTGAGCCATACATAGGGCGCCTGCTCGCCGCCGAACACCTGCAGTCCGGCTGCCGTCAGCTCGCGCCGGATGATCGCGGCGTTCTCCATGTAGAAGGCCACCAGTGCCTTCACCTGGGCCTGCCCCTCGGCGGAATACACCGCCTCGGCCCCGCGCTGCACGATGTAGCTGACGCCGTTGAACTTGGTGCTCTGGCGCCGGTTCCACAGGCCCCACAGCTCCACCGCTTCGCCATTGGCTGCCTGGCCCATCAGCCCACGGGGCACCACCGTGAAGGCACAGCGGGTGCCGGTGAAGCCGGCGTTCTTGGAGAAGGAGCGGAACTCGATCGCGCACTCGCGGGCCCCTTCGATCTCGTAGATCGAATGGGGCAGCTCCGGATCCTGGATGAAGGCCTCGTAGGCGGCGTCGAACAGGATCAGGGCGCCGTGGGCGCGGGCGTAATCCACCCAGGCCTGCAGCTGCTGGTGGCTGGCCACCGCGCCGGTGGGGTTGTTGGGGAAGCAGAGATAGATCAGATCCACCGGTTCTGCGGGGATCTGGGCCGTGAAGCCGTTCTCGGCGTTGATCGGCAGGTAGGTGAGGCCGCCATAGCGGCCGCCGGCATCGGCCGCACCGGTGCGGCCCGCCATCACGTTGCTGTCCACATACACCGGATACACCGGATCGGTCACGGCGATGCGGTTGTCCGGCCCGAGGATGTCGAGGATGTTGCTGCTGTCGCACTTGGAGCCGTCGGAGACGAAGATCTCCTCGGCACTCACCTGGCAGCCGCGGGCCTGGAAGTCGTGGCGGGCGATCGCCTCGCGCAGCCAGCCATAGCCCTGTTCCGGGCCATAGCCATGGAAGCCCTCGGCGGTGCCCATGGCATCGATCGCCGCCTTCATGGCGTTGCGGCAGGCCTGCGGCAGCGGTTCGGTCACATCGCCGATGCCGAGGCGGATCAGGGCGGCATCGGGATGGGCTTCACCGAAGGCCTTCACCCTCCGGGCGATCTCTGGAAACAGGTACCCCGCCTTGAGCTTGAGGTAGTTGCCGTTGACCTGCACCACAGGGTTGCTGCCGAACTCCAGGCGGCATCCTGCTACGCCAGGTGGCTGTCGCGTGGTCCTGGGCTGCATACCATCGGGCCAGGCCTGCCCGCGCCACCATGACTGCCTCCTCGACTGTCGTGGCCGCGGCGACCGAGCCGATCGACTTCGACGCCCTGATCGACCTCTCGATCAGCAAGCCGGCCCGCTACCTCGGCAACGAGCTCGGCGTGGAGCCCCGCGACTGGCAGGCGGCCGCCGTGCGCTGGGCCCTCACCTACCCCGAGGTCTACGAGGTGGGGGCCAGCAACCTGGGCCACATCATTCTCTATTCCCTGCTCAACGCCGTTCCCGGCCAGCTCTGCGACCGCGCCTACCTGCCAGCGCCCGACCTGGCCGAGCGGCTGCGCCAGCGGCAGCAGGCTCTCTTCGCGGTGGAGAGCCGCCGCCCCCTGCCAGCCTTCGACATCCTCGGCTTCAGCCTCAGCTACGAGCTCGGCGGCACCAACATCCTCGAGATGCTGGACCTGGCCCGCTTGCCCCTGCGCGCCGACCAGCGCGGCGATCTGCCCCTGGGCCATCCCGGGGCGCCGCCCCTGATCTTCGCCGGTGGGCCAACGGCCACCAGCAACCCCGAGCCCTTCGCCGCCTTTTTCGACTTCATCGCCCTGGGCGATGGCGAGGAGCTGCTGCCGGAGATCGGCCTGGTGGTGGCCGAGGCCAAGGCGACCGGCCTCAGCCGCCGCGACACCCTGCGGGATCTGGCCCAGGTGCCGGGCGTGTACGTGCCCGCCCTCTACGGCCCGGGCCCCGATGGGGTGGCGATCGTGCCCCTGGAGCCCGGGCTGCCGGCGCGGATCCAGCGGCGCACCGCCACCCCCATGCCCCACTACGCCATGGGGCTGGTGCCCCACATCGAAACCGTTCACGACCGCCTCACGGTGGAGATCCGCCGGGGCTGCACCCGCGGCTGCCGCTTCTGCCAGCCGGGCATGCTCACCCGCCCGGCCCGGGATGTGGAGCCCGAGGCGGTGATCGAGGCGGTGGAGGAGGGGATGCGCCGCACCGGCTACAGCGATTTCTCCCTGCTCTCGCTCAGCTGCTCCGACTACCTGGCCCTGCCGGCGGTGGGGGTGGAGCTGCGCAACCGCCTGGCCGAGCAGAACGTGAGCCTCACCCTGCCCAGCCAGCGGGTGGATCGCTTCGACGACGACATCGCCCACATCCTCGGCGGCACCCGCAGGGCGGGGCTCACCTTTGCGCCGGAGGCCGGCAGCCAGCGCCTGCGCGACATCGTCAACAAGGGCCTCACCGACGCCGAGCTGCTGCGCGGCCTGCGCACGGCCATGCAGAACGGCTACCGCAAGGTGAAGCTCTACTTCATGATCGGCCTGCCTGGCGAGAGCGATGCGGATGTGCTCGGCATCGCCGACACCTGCCGCGCTCTGCAGGAGCAGTGCCGTGATCTGGGCCGCCTGGAGCTGAACCTCACGATCAGCACCTTCACGCCCAAGCCCCACACCCCGTTCCAGTGGCACAGCGTCAGCGGCGAGGAGCTGCGGCGTCGCCAGGGGCTGGTGCGCCAGGCCCTGGGCCAGCTGCGCGGCATCAAGACCAACACCACCGACCTGCGCCTCTCGGCGGTCGAAGACTTCGTGGGCCGGGGCGATCGGCGCCTGGCGCCGGTGATCGAGGCGGCCTGGCGGGCCGGCGCCGGCCTGGACGCCTGGTTTGAGTCGGCGGAGCGCAGCCATGCCGCCTGGACCGCTGCGATCGAGGCGGCGGGCCTGGGGGGCCGTTACCGCGCCCTGGAGATGGGGGCCTGGAGCGCCGCCGAGGCCCTCAGCCCCGATGATCTCGATGCCTTCTGCCGCCAGAGCCTGCCCTGGGATCACATCGACACCGGCGTCGACAAGCGTTGGCTCGCCGAAGACCTGCAGCGGGCCCTGGCCGCCACCGTGGTGCCGGACTGCTCCTTCGAGGGCTGCAGCAGCTGCGGGGTGTGCGGTCCGGAGCTGGGCCACAACGTGGTGATCCCGGCGCCTCCGGTGCCACCCCAGCTGCCGCCGCGGGCCCCCGCCTCGGAGCGGGTGCAGCGGCTGCGCTTCGGCTTCGCCAAGACCGGCAGCCTCGCTCTGATCAGCCACCTCGACACCCTGCGGCTGCTGGAGCGGGCCCTGCGCCGCAGCGGCCTGCCGGTGAGCTTCAGCGGGGGCTTCCATCCGCTGCCACGGCTGCAGCTGGCCCTGGCGCTGCCGCTTGGGGTGGCGGGCCTGGGCGAATGGCTCGACCTCGAGTTCACCGAGCGGCTGGATCCCGCTGAAGCGCGGCTGCGGCTGCAGCGGCAGTTGCCGGGCACGTTGCAGCTGCTCTCGGTGGCCGAGGTGCCCAGCTTCGGCCCCAGCCTCTCCCAGGAGCTGGAGGCCTCCCACTGGCGGCTGGAGCTGCGGCCGCCGGCGGGGGTGGCGCTGCCCGGCCCGGAGCGCTGGCAGCAGGCGATCGCAGCGGTGCTCGGCGCCGACAGCCTGCCCTGGCATGACACCGACAAGAAGGGTCGGCCCCGCAGCCGCGACTGCCGGCCCGTGCTGCGCGATCTGCGCTGGCTCTCCCCCCAACCCGCTGATGCCGCCAGCGCTGGCTCGGCCTGGTTCGAGCTCGAGGCGGCCATCGATGCCAGCGGCCGCAGCCTGAGGCCGGCCCAGCTGGCCCACTGGCTGGCAGAACCGCTGGGGATGCCCCTCAGCTGCGGGGCCATGCAGCGCACGGCCCTGACGCTGCGCAGCCCGATCGCCTGAAAGCAGGGCCAGGCCCAGTCAAAATCGTGCAGGGGCCCATGCTAATTTGCAGCCAAGGCGACAGGCCGTTTGCCTGTGAGCTTCCGCCGCGATATCGCAGCACCCAAAGCTTTTTCAGCGCAGACCGCAGTCGGCAGCCACCTCCGTTGGCCTGTCCTGCTCCGGGGTTCAGACCCTGGATTTCGCCCCTTCGCTTTCATGTTTTCAACCCATTGAAAGCAGCCGTGCCCAAGCGGCATGGAGAACTTCCAGCAGCATTGCGCAGCTTCGCGCCATTCCCGCTCCATGGCGGCCAAGGCAGGGCCTGGCCCTGACCTCCCGCATTTCGTTCAGCCCTCTGGCCCGCCGGTCTGTCATCGGCCTGCAGGCCTGCCTCATCCCCTGGCAGGACCCCGATCGGGTCCACCCCATTCCCCATGCCCCAGCAGATCGTCATTGCCGAGCAACTGCGCATCGCCGCGGTGCTCAACGACGAACGTGTTGATGAGTTGATCGTGGCCCAGGGCCGCTATCAGATCGGAGATGTCTACCTCGGCACCATTGAAAACGTGCTTCCCGGCATCGATGCCGCCTTTGTCAACATCGGCGAAAGCGAGAAGAACGGCTTCATTCACGTCACCGATCTCGGCCCCCTGAAGCTGAGGAAGGGGGCCTACGCCATCACCGAGATGCTGGAGCCCCGCCAGAAGGTGCTGGTGCAGGTGATGAAGGAGCCCACCGGTAACAAGGGCCCCCGGCTCACCGGCAACCTCTCCCTGCCGGGCCGCTACCTGGTGCTCCAGCCCCACGGCCAGGGCGTGAGCATCTCGCGGCGGGTCGACGGCGACAACGAGCGCAACCGGCTGAGGGCCCTGGGCGTGCTGATCAAGCCCCCCGGGGCCGGCCTGCTGATCCGCACGGAGGCCGAAGGGGTCAGCGAGGACTTGCTGATCGACGACCTCGAGTCGTTGCTGCGCCAGTGGGAGGCCATCCAGACGGCTGCGGAGGACGCCGCCCCGCCGGTGCTGCTCAACCGCGACGAAGACTTCGTCCACCGCATCCTGCGCGACCTCTACAGCCCCGACCTGCTGCGGGTGGTGGTCGACAGTGCCGAGGGGGTGGGCCGGGCCCGGGCCTTCCTCGGCTCTGACCACGGCAATGTGCTGGTGGAGGCCCACGCTGCTCCCACCGACATCCTGGATGCCTTCCGGGTCAATGCCGCCATCCATGACGCCCTCAAGCCCAGGGTGGACCTGCCCTCAGGCGGCTACGTGATCATTGAGCCCACCGAGGCCCTCACAGTCATCGACGTGAATTCGGGCTCGTTCACCCGTTCGGCCAACGCCCGCGAAACGGTGCTCTGGACCAACTGTGAAGCGGCCATCGAGATTGCCCGCCAACTCAAGCTGCGCAACATCGGCGGGGTCGTGGTGATCGACTTCATCGACATGGAGCTGCGCCGCGATCAGCTGCAGGTGCTGGAGCACTTCACCCAGGCGGTTCGCGATGACGCCGCCCGCCCCCAGATCGCCCAGCTCACGGAACTGGGCCTGGTGGAGCTCACCCGCAAGCGCCAGGGCCAGAACGTCTACGAGCTGTTCGGCCGCGCCTGTCCCAGCTGTGGCGGACTGGGCCATGTGGCCGTGCTGCCTGGTCGGGACAGCCTGCAGCCCCTGGCCAGTGCCGCGGGGCTGGTGCGGGCGACGGCACCGGCGGCCCGGGGCGAGACGGCCACCGCCACGGCGGCCACGCCCTCCGAGAACGGCCACGGCAGCCGCCGCCGCCGCGGCGGCCGCGGTGGCGGCCGCAGCCAGGCTGAGCCTTCTGATGCCACGGTGTTCGTGCCGGTGGCCCCGTTGCTGGAGCAGGACCCCTCCTACACCAATCCCTACAACGCCTCTGACAGCCCCAGGCCCGCCACGGAAGCGAGCCAGCGGCGCCCGGAACCGGAGGTGCTGGTGGTGCCCATGAGCGAAGACCAGGAGGCAGTTTACGGCTGGCTGGGCCTGAGTCCTGCCCTGCTTCTTGACAACCCGGAAGCGGCTGAAACGGCGGTGTTACGCGTGGTGCGCCCCGGCGAAGATGCCGACACCGTGCTGGAGGCGGCCCGCCAGGATCTGGCCGCCAGCGGTTCGCGGCGGCGCCGGGGCCGGGGCGGGCGCGGCAGCCGTGACAGTCAGGTCTCAGGAGAGGAGTCGGCCCGGGGAGGCACGGCCACCGCGGCTGTCCCTGTCGCGGCTCCGGTGCCCGCACCCGTGGAGATCACGCCGCTGCCGGAGGCCCGGGTGGCTGAGGAAACTGTGCTCACCGTGTCGGTTCCCAGTGCCGCCGCCGCTGCAGCCCCAGCCGAAACGGCCGAAGCGGTCGCCGCCCCCAGCCGTGGCCGCACTCGCCGCAGGGTGGCTGACGCCTCAACTGCCCCCCAGGCTGTGGCCGTGGTGACGCCCACGGCGGAAGCGGCTGCTGACGGGGGCGAACCACGCCGCCGCCGCCGCCGCTCCTCCGCCGCCGTCTAGGCACGTTGGCCGAAGATCCCTGGCTGGGATGGCCCCCCGCTCGGTGCGCCGGAGTGGATGAGGTAGGTCGGGGCTGCCTCTTTGGCCCCGTGTTCGCTGCCGCCGTGGTGCTCGAGACCACCGCGGCGAGCGCCCTGCTGGCCGAGGGCCTCACCGACAGCAAGAAGCTCTGCCCCAGGCGCCGTGCCGCCCTGGTGCCCCGGATCGAGAGCCTTGCCCTCGCCTGGAGCCTGGGCGAGGCCTCTGCGGCCAGCATCGATCAGCACGGCATTCGTAGGGCCACGGAGGCGGCGATGCTGCAGGCTCTGCAGCGGCTCCCTGCGGTGCCTGGGCTGGTGCTGGTGGATGGGGTGCTGCCCCTGCGGGGCTGGCCGGGAGAGCAGGTCTGCCTGGTGCGGGGTGACAGTCGCCAGCCAGCGATCGCCGCGGCCAGCGTGCTCGCCAAGCAGGCGCGCGACGGGTTGATCCGCCAGCTGGCGGCCTCCTATCCGGGCTACGGGCTGGAGCGCCACGTTGGCTACGGCACGCCGCAGCATCGGGCCGCCCTGCTGCAGCTGGGGCCCACGCCCCTGCACCGCACCAGCTTCCTGCGCAAGCTCTGGCCAGGCCAGGCTGCCGGGCCTCAGGGCAACCGCTGATGCTCCTGGCACCAGCTCTCGAAGTCAGCCACCAGTTGCTGGCCCACCCGGGCCTTGATGCCCAGCAGGATGCTGGCGAGGATCGAGCGCCCGGTGGCCTCCAGCACCTTGTGGGGAATCAGCCGCAGCAGCTGGGGCTGGCCCACGCTCACGGCCAGGTTGGCCTCGCCTGCGAGCCCCTCGTCACCTGCCTCCAGCCAGGAGCCCAGCCGCAGCTGAAAGTCGTCCACCAGGCCGAGGCCCTCCAGCTGGCAGTCGCTGGCCACCAGCTCCAGCCGCCCGGGCTCAAGGTGAGTGCGGAGATCCACTACCGGTTGCACCTTCAGCTGGAACACCTCCAGGCGGCTCACGGCGTAGCGGTAGTGCCCCGGCCCCAGGCGCTCCAGCTGGCTGGGGTCGAGCAGCGCCTTCACCACCCGGTCTTCATCCGCCAGGTAACCGGCGAGCCGCTGCTGCTCCTGCCGCACTCCAAGTTGCAGTTGCTGACTGGCTCGGAAGGCCAGGGGCATGGCCTGAGGGCCGGCGCGGCATGATCTTATCGGTCGCCCCGCGGGGCTCCTGTCCCCCCTGACGGTTGTGATGCGCGTTGCCTTTCTGGGTCCCAGCGGCACCTATGCCGAGCAGGCCACCCAGCAGCTGGTGGCCCTGGAGGGCCTCACGCAGGCGGAACTGGTGCCCCAGCCCGGCATCCGGGCGGTGGTGCAGGCCCTGGCCCACGGCGACTGCGCTGCTGCCGTGGTGCCGGTGGAGAACTCCGTCGAGGGGGGGGTCACCACCTGCCTCGATGCCCTCTGGGAGCATCCCGACCTCACCATTGCCCACGCCCTGGTGCTGCCGGTGCGCCATGCCCTGGTGGGCAACGGCAGCCTGGAGGGGATCAGTGAGGTGCTTTCCCATCCCCAGGCTTTGGCCCAATGCGCCCAGTGGCTTGCGGAGCACCTGCCGCGGGCCCTGCAGCTGCCCACCAGCTCCACCGCCGATGCCGCACGGATGGTGGCCGGCAGCCGCTTCCGGGCCGCGGTCGCCTCGCAGCAGGCGGCCGCCGAGCACAACCTTCAGGTGCTGGCCTATCCCGTGAACGACGTTGCGGGTAACTGCACGCGCTTCCTGCTGCTGCGCCGCGGTACCCGCTCCCATGCCGGTGCCCTGGCCAGCCTGGCCTACTCGCTGCACTCGAACCAGCCCGGCGCCCTGCTGGAAGCCCTGGGCTGTTTTGCCCGCCGCGGCCTCAACATGAGCCGGATCGAGTCGCGCCCATCGAAACGGGAGATGGGCGAGTACATCTTTTTCGTGGATCTGGAGCTCTCCGCGGGGCCTGAGCTGCTGGAGGCGGCCCTCGACGACCTGCGCCCCCTCTGCGAGCACCTGGCCCTGTTCGGTGCCTATCCGATCACCAGCCGGGTGTCGGAGTCGTCGTCGTAGCCGCACCAGCTGTCCGGCGGCCGCCCTCCCGCTGCTCCAGGGGCTTGTGGCCGCGGAAGACGCCGAACTGCATCAGTCCACTGCGAAAGGCCCAGTCCATCAGCAGGATCGTCGGCGTCTCGCGCAGGCCCTGCAGCACCGCACCCGGCCCCAGGCCCAGGATGGCGCCTGGCCGGCGCAGGCCCTCCAGGATCGAGTCAATCCAGGAGGGCAGGGTGGCCGCCGTCCAGTCGGCGCTCTCCACGGCCATCCCGCCCGCCCAGGGACTTTCGCCGAGGTTGGCCCGCAGCGAACGGATGCTGGCGAACTCCGGATGGGCCCACTGCTCCAGCAGCTGCCGCATCACCCAGCGCTCGCGCCGATTCATGGCCCCGTCGCCGGGATCGCGCCGGTTCCAGTCGGCCACGGCCAGCAGGCCTCCGGGGCGCAGGCTGCGCAGCAGCCCATCGGCATAGCCCTGCTTGTCTGGCATGTGGGGTGAGGCCTCCACACTCCAGACGGCGTCAAAGCTGCCTTGTTCCACCTCCAGGGCCATGGCGTCCATCACGGCGAAACGGCAGTGCTGGCTCAGGGAAGCTGGCGTGAGCTGCCTCGCCCTCTCGATCTGCAGCGGGCTGATGCTGATGCCGAGAACATCGAGGCCGTAGTCGCGGGCGAGGATGCGGGCACTGCCGCCGATGCCGCAGCCCACATCGAGCACCCGGCTGCCTGGCGGCAGCTGGTCGAGGCCGCTCCAGCGCACCAGTTCATGCACGAAGTCGACCTTGGCCCGGCGGAAATCCCGGCTGCCGGGCCGCCCCGGTGGATCGCCGTAGTGGCCCAGATGGATGTGCTCGCCCCAGAGCTGCTCCAGCAGGGCGTCCTGGGTCCAGCGGTCATAGGCCGCGGCCACGCTGGCGGAATCCTGATAACGGCGGCTGCGGCGCAGCCAGAGGGCTGCTGCCGTTGCGGCGACGGTAGCCAGGCCCACGCCGGCTGCCACAGGCCAACTGATCAAGGGCATCGCAGATGCAGAGGGATGGGGGGCCGCAGGCGAAGCGGCGCTACTGGGGCTGAAAGGTGTCCTTGAGCACTGTCCGGGCTGCCAGCTGGCGCCGGGTCTGATCCAGCAGGTCGTACTCCTGGCGTAGCCGTTCGCCCGTGTCGGTGAGCTCCAGCAGGGCCTGCTGGTGGTCGGCGACGGGGCCGCCCAGGTGGGAGCCGATCCAGAAGGAGAGTTCGCGGGGCAGGTCGGGCAGATCGCTGGGCAGGCTGGCTGGCTTGCCAACTAACTTCGCGGTGAGTTCCACCACGTCGCGCAGGGCCTGATCCACGCTGCCGGCCAGGGTCCTGAGGTCTTCGGGTGAGTCGGGATCGGTGTCTTCGATCCAGCTCACCAGGCCCACCCGAAACGGGGCTTCCCGCACGATGTCCAGCACTCGGAAGCGCTGCTGCCCCATGGTCACGACGTTGCTGCGGTCGTCGTCCTGGGTCTGGCAGTGGATGATCTCGGCGCAGCAGCCGATGTCCGCCATCTCCTGCGACTTGGGATCCCAACGCACCACCCCGAAGCGGCGGTCTTCGGCCATCACCGTGCGGAGCAGCATCCGGTAGCGGGGTTCGAAGATGTGCAGTGGCAGCACTTCCTGGGGGAAGAGCACCACGTCAGGGAGGGGGAAGAGCGGCAGCTCCCTTACGGCCAGTTCACCCATGGCGAGTTGAGGAGTTGCCGAGCCATCCTAGGAACAAGGTCCGGGCCTCGCGCCCTGTGGGGCCAGGCATTGCCCTCGGGATCTGGGGCGGCCGGATCTGGCTCAGAGCTTCACCTCGATGTCCACACCGCTGGGCAGATCGAGCTTCATCAGAGCGTCGATCGTCTTGGCCGAGGGGCTGTAGATGTCGATGATGCGCCGGTGGGTGCGGGTTTCGAAGTGCTCCCGGGAATCCTTGTCCACGTGGGGCGAGCGCAGCACGCAGTAGATCTTGCGCTTGGTCGGCAGGGGGATCGGCCCGATCGCCGTGGCGGCTGTGTGGTCAGCCGTTTCAATGATTTTTTCGCAGGAGAGATCGAGCATGCGGCGATCAAACGCCTTCAGGCGAATGCGGATCTTCTGCTGGGGGATGGCGGTGGACATGGAGATCAAAAGCTGGCCGAATGGCGCAGGAGGAAACGTCCTTGGACGGCGGTGATGGCTGGGCAGTGAATGCGTTGACCCCCAAGGGGGATCTCAACACTGGATTGTCGATGTTCTGGTTCCGGAGGCGACAGGCTGCGCCTCTGGAGTGCCTGGTGCCAGGGGAACGAGGGGCAGCGAGACAGAATCTGCCTGGCTGCCCCGGGTCGTGATCAGGCGATGATCTTCGAAACCACGCCGGCACCGATGGTGCGGCCGCCCTCGCGGATGGCGAAGCGCATGCCCTGCTCGATGGCCACAGGGCAGATCAGCTCACCGGTCATCTTGATGCGGTCGCCCGGCATCACCATTTCCACGTTGGAGCCGTCGTCGGCTGTGAAGGCGGTGATCTGGCCGGTCACGTCCGTCGTACGGATGTAGAACTGCGGCCGGTAGCCGGCGAAGAAGGGGGTGTGGCGACCGCCCTCTTCCTTCTTGAGCACGTACACCTCACCCTCGAACTTGGTGTGGGGGGTGATCGAACCGGGCTTGATCAGCACCATGCCGCGCTCGATGTCCTCCTTCTGGATGCCGCGCAGCAGCAGACCCACGTTGTCGCCGGCCATGCCCTCGTCGAGGAGCTTGCGGAACATCTCCACACCGGTCACGGTGCTCTTGCGGGTGTCCCTGATCCCCACGATTTCGATTTCCTCGCCCACCTTCACCTTGCCGCGCTCGATCCGGCCCGTGGCCACGGTGCCGCGACCGGTGATCGAGAACACGTCCTCGACCGCCATCAGGAAGGGCTTGTCAATCTCGCGCTCCGGCTCGGGGATGGAGGCATCCACGGCATCCATCAATTCATCGATCTTGCCTTCCCACTCGGCATCGCCTTCGAGGGCCTTGAGACCAGACACCTTGATCACGGGGATGTCGTCGCCGGGGAAGTCGTAGCTGCTCAGCAGCTCGCGCACTTCCAGTTCCACCAGCTCGAGAATCTCCTCGTCATCCACCATGTCGCACTTGTTGAGTGCCACCACAAGGGCGGGCACGCCCACCTGCTTGGCCAGCAGGATGTGCTCCTTGGTCTGGGCCATCGGGCCGTCGGTGGCGGCCACCACGAGGATGGCGCCGTCCATCTGGGCGGCACCGGTGATCATGTTCTTCACGTAGTCCGCGTGACCGGGGCAGTCGACGTGGGCGTAGTGGCGGTTGTCGGTTTCGTACTCGACGTGGGCGGTGTTGATCGTGATGCCGCGCTCGCGCTCCTCAGGGGCGCCGTCGATCATGTCGTAGGCCTGGGCCTTCGCGAAACCCTTTTTTGCCAGCACGTTCGTGATGGCGGCCGTGAGGGTGGTCTTGCCGTGGTCAACGTGGCCGATGGTGCCGATGTTGACGTGGGGTTTGTTCCTTTGGAACTTTTCGCGAGCCATGGGAGGAAAGAATCGGGGGTTTGTTGGGTAAGGTGAAGATCAGGACTTGCCCTGATTCTTGGAAATGATGGCCTCGGCCACATTGCGAGGAACTTCCTCGTAATGGCTGAACTCCATCGAGAAGATACCCCGACCCTGGGTCATGGATCGGAGCTGGGTGGCGTAGCCGAACATCTCGGCCAGCGGCACCTTGGACTGGACTTTGGACCGCCCATCATCGATGGACTGCCCTTCGACCTGACCACGGCGGGAGGAAAGATCGCCGATCACGGATCCGAGGAAATCCTCGGGGATCTCGACCTCGACCTTCATCATCGGTTCAAGCAGCACAGGATTGCACTTCTTGACGCCGTCTTTGAAGGCCATGGAGCCGGCAATCTTGAACGCCATCTCAGAAGAGTCGACGTCGTGATAAGAGCCATCCACCATGGTGACCCTCACATCGATCATGGGGTAGCCCGCGATCACGCCGGATTCGCAGGTTTCCTTCATCCCGGCTTCGGCCGGGCCGATGTACTCCTTGGGCACGATGCCGCCAACAATCTTGTTGACGAACTCGAACCCTGTGCCCGGTTCGCCAGGCTCCATCTCGATCACGACATGGCCGTACTGGCCCTTGCCGCCTGTTTGACGGGCGAACTTGCCTTCGCCCTTGGCGCTGGCGCGGATCGTTTCCCGGTAGGACACCTGGGGAGCACCAATGTTGGCCTCCACCTTGAACTCCCGCAGCATCCGGTCCACCAGGATCTCGAGGTGGAGTTCCCCCATGCCGGCGATCACGGTCTGGTTGGTTTCCGGATCGGTGGACACCCTGAAGGTGGGATCCTCTTCCGACAATGATTGCAGGGCCTTGGACAGTTTGTCCATGTCGCCCTTGGTCTTGGGCTCCACGGCCACCGAAATCACGGGCTCGGGGATGTACAGCGACTCGAGAATAATCGGATCGTTTTCCACGCAGAGGGTATCCCCAGTGGTGGTGTCCTTGAGGCCGAGCACGGCGCCGAGATCGCCAGCACGAAGTTCATCCACTTCTTCGCGATCATCGGCTTTGAGGATGATCAGTCGTGAGATGCGCTCCTTGTTGTCCTTCGTGGAGTTCAACACATAGCTGCCCTTCTGCAGCACACCTGAGTAGATGCGCACGAAAGTGAGCTTGCCGAAGGGATCGGCCATCACCTTGAAGGCCAAGGCGCTGAAGGGGGCGCCATCCTCAGCGGGACGCAGGGCCTCGCTGCCATCAGGGAGAAGGCCCTGGATCGGAGGCACGTCGATCGGGGCGGGGAGATAGTCGACCACCGCATCCAGCAACAGCTGCACGCCTTTGTTCTTGAAGGCCGATCCGCACAGCATGGGGACCAGGCCGTGCTTGAGCACGCCGGTGCGGATGCCCTTGCGCAGCTGCTCATCGCTGAGCTCGCCGGTTTCGAGGAACACCTCCACCAGGTCTTCATCGGTTTCGGCGACCGACTCCATCAGCTTGTTGCGCCAGTGGGCGGCTTCCTCGACCATTGAGGCGGGGATGTCGGTCTCCTCGATGTCCTTGCCGAGCTCATCTTTGTAGATGAAGGCCCGGTTCTTGACCAGATCCACGATGCCGCTCAGTTCGCCCTCGGCGCCGATCGGCAGTTGGATCGGGGCGGCGCTGGCCTTGAGGCGATCCTTGATCTGCTCGTAGACCTTGAGGAAGTCGGCTCCGGTGCGGTCCATCTTGTTGACGAACACCATGCGGGGCACTTTGTAGCGATCCGCCTGGCGCCACACGGTTTCCGACTGGGGCTGCACGCCGCCCACGGCACAGAAGACGGCGATCACGCCGTCGAGCACCCGCATCGAACGCTCCACCTCAATGGTGAAGTCGACGTGACCGGGAGTATCGATGATGTTGATGCGGTGATCTTTCCAGCTGGTGGAAATGGCCGCCGCCGTGATCGTGATGCCCCGCTCGCGCTCCTGGGCCATCCAGTCGGTGACGGCGGCGCCGTCATGCACCTCGCCGATCTTGTGGACCACCCCGGAGTAGAACAGGATCCGCTCAGTGGTGGTTGTCTTGCCCGCGTCGATATGGGCGGCAATGCCGATATTTCTGACGCGTTCCAGTGGAAAGGCGCGAGCCACGGGGAATGTCTCCGAAGGGTCTACAAAAAACGGTGGGTATTCTACTGATCAGCCTGCAGGCCGAGGCCCGATCACGCTGCCGCAATCAGTAGCGGTAGTGGGCGAAGGCCTTGTTGGCCTCGGCCATCTTGTGGGTCTCTTCGCGCTTGCGCACGGCGCTGCCGGCCTCGTTGGCGGCATCCATCAGCTCACCGGCGAGCTTCTGGGCCATGCTGCGGCCGTTGCGGGCCCGCGAGAAGTTGACCAGCCAGCGCAGGGCCATGGCGGTGCCCCGTTCCTGGCGCACTTCCATCGGCACCTGGTAAGTGGCACCTCCCACGCGGCGGGCCCGGACCTCCACCAGCGGGGTGGCGTTGCGAACGGCGGTTTCGAACAGCTCGAGGGGATCGGAGCCGGTGCGCTCGTTGATCATCGAGAACGCATCGGAGAGGATGCGCTGTGCCGTGGACTTCTTGCCGTGCTTCATCAGCCGGGCCACGATCATCGAGGCCAGTCGGCTGTTGAACTGGGGATCGGGCAGGATCGGTCGCTTTTCAGCGGCGTTGCGGCGGGACATCGGGATTGCGAGGTGCTGGGAGAATCAAGGGGACCCTGCAGGAGGGGCCGGCCCTGGGCCGTGCCTGTTGCCTGCTGGAGTCAGATCACGACTTCGGCGTCTTGGCGCCGTACTTGGAGCGAGACTGGCGGCGGTCCTTGACACCGGCGGTGTCCAGCGTGCCGCGGATGATGTGATAGCGGACACCGGGCAGGTCTTTCACCCGGCCGCCGCGGATCAGCACCACCGAGTGCTCCTGGAGGTTGTGGCCAATGCCTGGGATGTAGGCCGTCACCTCAAACCCGGAGGTGAGCCGCACGCGGGCCACCTTGCGGAGTGCCGAGTTCGGCTTCTTGGGGGTGGACGTGTACACGCGGGTGCAGACGCCACGGCGTTCCGGGCAGGAGCGCAGGGCTGGTGACTTCGTCTTGCGTGTCAGACGCTGCCGTTCAGTGCGGATCAGTTGCTGGATAGTGGGCATCGAGGGCCGGAGAAGACAGGTCGGACGTCCGACCGATTGCGACAATCCGCCACCTTACTGGGTCGCCCGTCACCGCTCCGTCGAGCGGCTGAAGGCGGCGCCGCAGGCGCAGCTCGCCACCCCGTCGCCGGGGCGCACCAGGAAGCCGCCGCCGCTCAGGTCACTGCGGTAGTCGAGGGTGAGGCCGGTGAGCAGCTCCTGCTGCTCTGCCGGGGCATAGAGGGTCACCCCGTCGGCCCTGGCGATCGGCACCCCCGCCAGATGGCCGGGGCGCACCCTGATGGTCCAGCGGGCACAGCCCCCGTCCATGAGATCCAGATGGATCAGACCGGGGGTGCCGGCCACGGCCGCCTGGCGTCCCAGCTCGGCGGCGGCCCTGGCCGAGAGGCGCAGGCTGTGGCCCTTGGGCATCGGAGCATTCGGCGCGATCAGACCAGTGTGACAGGGGCGGATCCCGGATTCAGCGCACCAGGCCCACGCCGTTGTGCACCGAACCGGCCACGCCGCGGCCCTTCACCTGGTGACTGCCGCCCATCACCAGGCCGGTGGAGCTGCCGCCATCGAGGTTGAGGGCATCGCGCAGGCCCAGGCCCAGCAGCAGCTGGGCGGTCTTGGTCAGCGTGGGGCCGCTGTCGTTCACCCCCTCCAGGGTGATCAGCCACACCTCGCGGCCATCGCTGCCCAGCACCGTGCGAGGCGCCCCCTGGCGCATAAAGCTGGCACTGAAGGTTTCGGCGGCCCCGTTCAGCACCACCCGCCCGCCCTGCAGCAGCAGCGGCCCCCCCCCCACCACCTGGGGCTTGGCCCCCAGGGCGGAGCTGGGGCGGCTGCTCAGCTGCAGGCGGCTGCCGGGGGCCCAGGGCAGGGTCACGCCACCGCGTCCCACCAGCAGGGTCTCGCCCGGCCGGATGGCCACGCCCTGGGCCAGTTCAGGGCTGCTCAGCCGCCGCAGCACCTGGTCGTCGGCCCCGAGCAGCAGGGCTGTCTCCGAGCCACTCAACGCCCGGTAGACCGGGCCCCAGTCGGCCGTGTAGCGGCTGACGCCGCGCTGCACAAAGCCACTGTTCACCACCACGATCGGCAGCCGCGGCCCGCCGGAGCCGCTCACCCACTCCTCCAGCCGCAAGCGGCCGAAGCTGGGCAGCTCCCGGCCGCTCCAGGCGGCGACGCCGCGGCCGAGGATCGGCCCGGAGAGCCAGCGGCCATCGCGCTTGAGGGCCCCCAGGGGCAGGCGCCGCACCCTGTTGAAATAGCCCCCATTGATGGCCACCACCGCCTGGGTCTGCCCGGCCAGCTGGGTCAGGGAGCTCAGCCCCTCCATCGGGCCGGGGCGCACCAGCGGCCGCAGCTGCAGGGGGGCCGTGCGCGGGTCGATCCGCACCGCATTGATGCGCACGCCATCCCGCACCAGCCGATCCCAGCGCAGGCTGCGCCCCACCATCGCCAGCACCTGCGGGTCGATTGGCGCGGGCGGCGCGGCGCCGCTGCCCGCCGTGCCGCTGGCGGGAATGTCGATCACCAGGCGGCTCGGTTCGCCGAGGCTGAAGCTGCGGCTCACGGAACCGCTGCGGGGCCGCACCGCCACGCCACGCCCGGCGCGTCGCACCACCAGGCCGAGGTTCTGAAGTTCGCTCAGTTGGGTGGGACCCAGGTCCACATCCAGCAGCAGGTCAGCACCGCTGCTGCGCACCAGCGCCGGCCCAGCCAGATCCAGCACAAGGCGCTGCACCCCGGGCTGGCTGCCGCCGCGCACCCGCAGCACCGGGGCTGCCGGCAGCGTCAGCGACAGCTGGCCCCGCTCCAGGGCCACCCTGACCCCCACGGCCCGCAGCAGGGGCATGGCGTCCACGGCCACCTCGTCTTCGAGGCTGCGCTGCTGGGCCGGAGGCACCAGCAGCGGCTGGCCGAACCACTCCAGATCGAGGCTGCCGTCCGGGCGGCTTCGGCTGCTCACCCCCAGCTGGTTCTGCAGCACCTCCAGAGGAATCCAGAGCTGCTGCGGTGGGGTGGCCTCGCCCCCGAGCCAACGCCAGAGGGCCTGCTGGCGCTGGCCGTTGATACTGATGCTGGTGCCCTGGCGCTCAGCGGCCGCGGCTGCCGAGGGGCGCGCAGCCGGAGCCTGGGGCAGGGGCGGCGGCGGCTGGCGCGGGGCGGCCTGCACGGCTGCCGGTTCAGCAGCAGGGCTTGGCAGCAGCAGGGCGCCCATGGCGATAGCACTGCCGAGCCGCCACGGCCCGCGGGGGCGCCGGGGGCTGGGCTGTGGCGGCCTGCTCGCTCTGACGGAATCCATCCAGGCCGTGGGTGCCAGCTGAAGTTAGCCCTGCCCGCCAACTGTGCTGTCCCAACCTTTCTGGGAGACAGGGATCCCTAAGATCAAAGGCTCTGCTGTCAGTGCTCGGTTGCCGCACGTCCCCCCGGGGAGGTTGGCCCACCGGTTGGCCGGCTGACACCCCACTCCAGAAGCCCTGGGCTATGCCACGACTGACCCGCCCTGTTTGGCCCCACTGCGACAGCCCTGCGCCGGCTGCCGTGGCGGGGGAGAAGGACGCCTGCGGGGTGGGTTTCCTGGCCGCGTTGAACGGCCAGACGTCCCATTGGGTGCTGCAGCAGGCCCTGCGGGGACTGGGCTGCATGGAGCACCGCGGCGGCTGCGGTGGGGACGGTGACTCGGGCGATGGCGCTGGCGTGCTCTGCGGCATCCCCTGGACCTATCTGGAGGCCGTCTGGCCTGCGGCGGCGGCAGCGGCAGGCGAGCCCCGCGGACTCGGCATGGTGTTCCTGCCCGCCGACCCAGCGCGCCGCGACCAGGCCCGCGCCTTCTGTGAGGCGGAGGCGACCAGCCTGGGACTCCGCTCCCTTGGCTGGCGAGCCGTGCCCGTGGATCCCGCCGTGCTGGGCCCGATGGCCCGCTCCACGGCGCCGCTGATCGAGCAGTGGCTGCTGGCCGCCGATGTGGATGGTGACGGGCTGGAGGGCCTGCTGTTCCGACTGCGTCGCCGCTGCGGCGACCGGGCCCGCGAGGCCTGGGGCCCCGGTCCGCACGACCTCTACTTCGCCTCCCTCAGCAACCGCACGGTTGTGTACAAGGGCATGGTGCGCTCGGAGGTGCTGGCCGCCTTCTACGCCGACCTGCGCGATCCCCGTTTTGCCGTGAGTTTTGCGGTGTATCACCGCCGCTTCAGCACCAACACCCTGCCCCGCTGGCCCCTGGCCCAGCCGATGCGCCTGCTGGGCCACAACGGCGAGATCAACACCCTGCTCGGCAACATCAACTGGGCCAAGGCCTCCGAGGTGAACCTCGAGGCGGTGTGGGGCCATGCCGCGGCCGACCTGCGCCCGGTGGTGAACCCCGCCTTCAGCGACTCGGCCAATCTCGACGCCACCCTGGAGCTGCTGGTGCGCAGCGGCAGGCCGATCACCGAGAGCCTGCTCACCCTGGTGCCCGAGGCCTTCCGCGATCAGCCCGAGCTGGCCGACCGGCCTGACATCCAGGCGTTTTATGAGTATTCCGCCTGCACCCAGGAGCCCTGGGACGGCCCGGCCCTGCTGGTGTTCGCCGATGGCCGCAGCGTGGGCGCCACCCTCGACCGCAACGGCCTGCGCCCGGCCCGCTACTGCATCACCAGCGACGGCTTTGTGGTGATGGGCTCCGAGACCGGCGTGGTGGATGTGCAGGAGAGCAGCATCGTGGAGAAGGGCCGGCTCGGGCCCGGCCAGATGCTCGCCGTGGATCTGGAGAACGGGCGGCTGCTGCGCAACTGGGATGTGAAGCAGGAGGTGGCCGAGCGCCATCCCTACGCCGTGTGGCTGGCGGAGCATCGCCGCAGCCTGCTGGGCCAGCCCTGGCAGGAGCAGCGCCAGCTGAGTGACCTCGATCTGCTCCAGCAGCAGACCGCCTTCGGCTTCACCGCCGAAGACTTCGATCTGGTGATCGAGGACATGGCCAGTGCGGCCAAGGAGCCCACCTACTGCATGGGAGATGACATCCCCCTGGCGGTGCTCTCCAGCAAGCCCCACCTGCTCTACGACTACTTCAAGCAGCGCTTCGCCCAGGTCACCAACCCGCCGATCGACCCGCTGCGCGAGAAGCTGGTGATGAGCCTGGAGATGCATCTGGGCAAGCGCGGTTCACCGCTGCGGCCCGATCCCGCCTCGGCGGCGGTGCTGCATCTGGGCAGCCCGGTGCTGAACGAGGCCGAGCTCCAGGCCCTGGGCCAGCAGGGCCTGCCCACAAGCACCCTCAGCACCTTGCTGGCGATCGACGACGGGCCGGCCGGTTTCGAGAGTGCCATCCAGCATCTCTGCCGCGAAGCGGAGGCGGCCGTGCGCACCGGCAGCCAGATCGTGGTGCTCTCGGATCGCACCGACCGGGACGGACGGCCTGGCGCCCCCACTGCCACCACCACCTACATCCCCCCCCTGCTGGCGGTGGGCGCGGTGCACCATCACCTGCTGCGCCAAGGGCTGCGGCTGCAGACCTCCCTGGTGGTGGAAACAGCCCAGTGCTGGAGCACCCACCACCTGGCCTGCCTGATCGGCTTTGGCGCCAGTGCGGTCTGCCCCTGGCTCACCTGGGAGACCTCCCGCCACTGGCTGGCCCACCCCAAGACCCAGAAGCTGATCGAGCGGGGCAAGCTGCCGGCCCTCACGGCCTCCCAGGTGCAGGCCAATGTGCGCAAGGCCCTCGAAGACGGCCTGCGCAAAATCCTCTCCAAAATCGGCATCTCGCTGCTGGCCAGCTACCACGGCGCCCAGATCTTTGAGGCGATCGGCATCGGCGCCGATCTGATCGAGCTGGCCTTCGCGGGCACCACCAGCCGGGTGGCTGGCCTGAGCCTGGCGGATCTCGCCAGCGAGACCCTCAGTTTCCACGCCAAGGCCTTCCCGGAGCTGAACCGCAGCAAGCTCGAGTTCATGGGCTTCGTGCAGTACCGCACCGGTGGCGAGTTCCACCTCAACAGCCCGGAGATGGCCAAGACCCTGCACGCCGCCGTGGCCGAAGGGCCGGGCTACGACCACTTCGCCACCTACAAGACCCTGCTCGAGAACCGTCCGGTCACCGCCCTGCGCGACCTGCTGGAGCTCAGGCCCGCCCCGGCCCCCCTGCCCCTGGATCAGGTGGAGAGCGTGGAGAGCATCTGCAGCCGCTTCTGCACCGGTGGCATGAGCCTCGGAGCCCTGTCCCGCGAGGCCCACGAGGTGCTGGCGGTGGCGATGAACCGCATCGGCGGCAAGAGCAACAGCGGTGAGGGAGGCGAGGATCCGGCCCGCTACCACCCGCTCCCGGATGTGGATGGCGAGGGGCGATCGGCCACCCTGCCCGGAATCCGCGGGCTGCGCCCTGGCGACAGCGCCTGCTCCGCCATCAAGCAGATCGCCTCAGGCCGCTTCGGGGTGACCCCGGAATACCTGCGCAGTGGCCAGCAGATCGAGATCAAGGTGGCCCAGGGCGCCAAACCCGGTGAAGGCGGCCAGCTGCCCGGCCCCAAGGTGGATCCCTACATCGCCTGGCTGCGCAACAGCAAGGCCGGGGTGGCCCTGATCTCGCCGCCGCCGCACCACGACATCTATTCGATCGAGGATCTGGCCCAGCTGATCCATGATCTGCACCAGGTTCACCCCGCCGCGAAGGTGAGCGTGAAGCTGGTGGCTGAGATCGGCATCGGCACGATCGCCGCCGGGGTGGCCAAGGCCAATGCCGATGTGATCCAGATCTCCGGCCACGACGGCGGCACCGGCGCCTCGCCGCTGAGCTCGATCAAACACGCCGGCACCCCCTGGGAGCTGGGCCTGAGCGAGGTGCATCGCTCCCTGCTGGGCAACGGCCTGCGCGATCGCGTGCTGCTGCGCGCCGATGGCGGCCTCAAGACCGGCTGGGACGTGCTGATCGCGGCCCTGCTGGGGGCCGAGGAGTATGGCTTCGGCTCGGTGGCGATGATCGCCGAGGGCTGCATCATGGCCCGCGTCTGCCACACCAACAACTGCCCGGTGGGGGTAGCCACCCAGAAGGAAGCCCTGCGCCAGCGCTTCACCGGTCTGCCGGAGCACGTGGTGAACTTCTTCCTGTTCGTGGCCGAGGAGGTGCGCCAGCTGCTGAGCGTGCTCGGCGTGGCCCGCCTCGAAGACCTGATCGGCCGCACGGAACTGCTGCAGGCCCGCGAGGTGCCCCTCACCAAGACGAGCTGCCTGGATCTCTCCTGCCTGATCGATCCGCTGGTCGAGAGGGCGGAGCGCTCCTGGCTACGCCATGACCCCCAGGCCCACGGCAACGGCCCAATCCTGGAAGACGCCTTGCTGCAGGATCCCGAGCTGATGGCTGCCATCGAAGGCCACGGTGCCATCAACCGCAGCCTGGCGATCGTCAACACCGACCGCAGCGTGGGCGCGCGCCTGGCCGGCGAAATCGCGGCCCGCCATGGCAACCGCGGCTTCCTGGGCCAGCTCAACCTCAGCTTCACCGGAGCCGCCGGCCAGAGCTTCGGGGCCTTCCTGCTGCAGGGCATGAACCTGCGCCTGGTGGGCGACGCCAACGACTACGTGGGCAAGGGCATCAACGGGGGCCGCATCACCGTGCTGCCTCCCCCAGGCGGCAGTGATCCCGGCAGCCAGGTGATCCTCGGCAACACCTGCCTCTATGGCGCCACCGGCGGCGAGCTGTTTGCCCTGGGCCGCGCCGGCGAGCGCTTCGGCGTGCGCAACAGCGGTGCCAAGGCCGTGGTGGAGGGCACCGGCGACCACTGCTGCGAATACATGACCGGTGGCGTGGTGGTTGTGCTCGGCCCCACGGGCCGCAATGTGGCGGCGGGCATGACCGGTGGTGTGGCCTTCCTGCTGGATGAGGCCGGTGGCCTGGCCGATCGCCTCAATCCGGAGACGGTGGTGCTGTGTGACCTCACCACGCCTGAGCAGGAGGGGCTGCTTCGTCCGCTGCTTGAGACGCACCTGGAGACCACCGGCAGCAGCCAGGCGGCCAGGATCCTGGCGGACTGGAGCAGCTGGAAGAGCCGGTTCAAGGTGCTGGTGCCGCCCAGCGAGAAGGAGACGGTGGGACTCCTGGCCGATCGCCAGGCCGTGGCAGTCTGAGGTTGCTGGCTTGTCAGAGAGTCTGTTTTGGACCACGGGACCCCTGAGACTGTGATTCACTGGGATCAAGGCCTTGTATGCGCAGAGAGTTAAAGGCAAGTCGTGCCGCTCACGCGTCGATTTAGTCCTGAATGATTCATGCCTGCACAAGTAGCAGACATGAATCATCACTGCTTCTCAGCCATTCCTAAAGGTACATTGATGTACCTCTCCTTGGCTTCTCGGCAAGCCTCACTTGCTGCGCACGAATAATGATCCTAAACCTGTCGTCAACGCGTGGCGCCACAATGAGTGGACAAGCAAGACTGAGATGATGGCTCTCCTCCAGTCCGTTGAGACATTGATTTTTGTCACTACTGACTTGAGCCCTGCTAAACTGCAAAAGACTGCAGTCTAACCATTCGCACTGATGGAAAGCGTGTCAATGTCTACAGGATGTCTGAAGCCTTCTCTGGCCTCGATGTTGTCACACCCATTCGATCTGGTTTGATGGCCTATTTAACATCAACTTGCACCCCAACCAGTCTACTCCTAGTCATTGCTACGGCCACAAGGACCACCGATGCTGCTTAGCTGGACCCATCTCAAGGCTCATGCCAAGCCACTGCTTAGCGGATGTCTGGTTTGGTCCTTTGAAGCGATCGATCTCGAATAAGCTTGGCCTGACCAAGACAACAGCACTGGCTCTTGATTTCACCAAAAGAATTACAGATGTCTAGAGATATTCCCGAATCCTTGGCCATCTGCGCGGCAAAGAATGAATGTCGCTATATCTTAGAATGGATTGCCTACTACAAAGTCTTGGGATTCGATCAACTCCTCATCGTTACTAATGATAATACGGATCAATCTGTGGAGGTGCTGACCAAACTCGTCAGCACCTTTGATTGGATTCATTTCATTGAACATTCAGTCTCAAGCGAAGATATTGCTCCCCAGGTCCAAGCCTACTCACTGGCCAAGCAATGGATGGATGAGCGCAGATACATCGGCCTTGTAGGAGTATTTGATGCTGATGAGTTTCTTGTCATTAATTCTGGTCAAGGAGTCAAGGAGTTCTTTGCTGCTTACTCTCCAGCAGATGTTGTTTTAATTAACTGGAGAATCTATGGATCTTCTGGGCGGCAGAGCCGTCAGGATTCACTTGTAATCGAATCTTTTTCTTATTGTTCTATGGTGAACTTTAATCACAATATCAACTTCAAGGCCCTGTTTATGGTCGATGAAAAGTTGCGCGGATTCGGGCCCCATTTTCCTCGATATAAAGATCCGCAAAGCAGAAGCTATGTAATGGCTGACAAGTTACCAGTCAATATTCGTTTTCTTGGCGAGAAACCCTATACAAAATATGCACGGATAGCGCTTGAGCGTGCACAAGTCAATCACTATGCTGTTAAAAGCTTTGAAGAGTTTCTTTGGCGCGGAAATCGTGGAAGAGGAGCGCAGTCACTGAAGCAGTCAAGGCAACAGCCACGCCATAATAGTGTCTATTTTCAAAGGATGGACCAAAACGATGTTCACATGCCAATGACACCACTGCTGGCCACGGAGACACGAAAGATGATGCATCACCTCTACATTAACTCTGGGCTTCAAGACCTACTTCCATCCTCTTACTTTGGTTTGTGAAAAGTCTCTTCAAACACAGGCAGAGCGTGTGAGGAGGCTAAATCCATTACAGTCGACCTTTGAAGCCCGAGAGACTCAGGACTTCCTTGGCCCCAATCAGACCAAAAGACAGTAGATAATAAACTATTCATCGGCAAGACTTCTATAGTCGTAATCACCATACCCAAACTCTTCAATGTCATCTGAATAGATTTGCGCAACTGCCATAATCTGGCTATCGGTAAAGTACTTGGCTCCCTTCTCTCTTTCGATTGTTTTCTCTGGATGAGAAATGGATAGTCTAAGACCTAAAAACTCCTCAAGCCCACTCCGATTGCCTATATCTTCAAGATGGTGATACATGAAAGGACTCTCTATCTTCGAAGGAGACACGAAGGTGGCCATTGGGCGAAAGTGCAGAATATTAATAAAGTCTCCTGGGCGATCTACAAAGTCTACAAGGAAGCCGCGAAAGTCTCCTTGATAGCGATCAAGAAACTCTTTTTGAATTGACTTGTCAAGGCGATTGCCTGTGCCCCCTGCTGACAAGTATTGAAACGCACTGAAGAGTCGATCCCACGGATTACGAGAGAGAGTGAACCCGCGGTAGTATTCAATGGCTTTGCCAAGAATCCGTTTCATCTTTCTATAGCTCGTATGGCCTGCAGCCCTGTGCTGAAAGAGATTAGAGGCGCACACTTCAGTTCCTCCAGTCTTGGGAATATGGATGAAATAGATGTGATTCAAGTCAGATACCGGCGCATTGGGGCTTATATCAGACCAGCTCCGTTTGCCGAGCTCCACCTCAAGATCCTCAATCCCAGCGCCTATATGCCTGTCAAATGGCATCATCTTTTTCGCAACTAACATGAGCTGTAGCGATAGCTCGGGCTCTGTATGTCGCAGCGCCATACTCACTTGTTTTATGGCTTCTGCATCCCCAGAGTTTAAGAGCTGACTGTTGAAGTGCGAGCCATTAATTCGTGATAAGATGTTATGCATCGGTAGGTTGGGGCTGTAACTCTGTCGAAACACTCGCTTGGTGCCATGCCTCTTCGTTAAGGTGATTTGGTTTTGAAGTTGATGGATGGTGAATGGTAGTCTCTCCAACTCCTCCTTGAGCCTGCTGAGATACTTGTCAGCGGCAAAGGTATCGATGTCCCGGTTGCAGTTGTGCTTGTTAAAGTAGTTTGACTCCCCAGTTAGCAAGGCCTTTTCGGAAGCAACTCTTCCATTCCCACGCAGACTCTTCCAAAGGTACTCTTCTTCAGAGCGCAGGGCGTAATGGTTGAGCTGAGATAGGCAGTGATAAATTGGCGCATCATCATCTCTAATGGGACTCTTGCCATTGATGTAGGCTTCGGGGACGCTTTTGACTGGAAGGCATGAATAGACAACTTTTGGCTTGCATCCCTTTTGTCTGACAGGCCGATGGTTGTTGATCTGAGTGTAGAGAGCTGGATCGCATCTAGCGATGCATTTGTAGAGTCGATTCAGAGGTGTATCCTGATCTGATAAGACAAATCGTTCGACTGTAGGCCTTGAATCATAGTGGTAAATCCCAGATGATCCAAAGTGTTTCCAATTAATCATCACCCCATCTGGGTATCCTAAGTCTGCAAGCCACTGATCGACTGTATCGTGCTTTTTGAGAACCAGGAACTCGTCACAGTCGAGCCAGGCTAAATATGGGTATGGCTTGCGGCTCAGGCCAAGCAGCTCCTTGGAAAGCTCTTTAAATGCCAGTAATTGCGGGTTTCGGTCGATGCAGCCTTCTCGTGGTCTCCATTCAATGAGTTCCTCTTTCTGGAGTTCGCGCAACATGTCGTCTGATCCATCGTCATTGTCATTCGAAAAGACGACGACCCTGTTGAATCCAAGTTGCCTATGGTGTAAAATCCATTCTGGCAGGTATAGGCCTTCGTTTCTTGTGGTAGTGGCCAGAATAAAGTCCATTCTTGTGTGTGGTTGAATGTTGATCAGTCCGATGATCCGTCGTGCCTTGGTGCGGTGCAGTTAATAGGCATGCAGGACAGGACAGTCTCTAGGCGTAGCAGCGTCCCATTGAGTGGTGTAACTCGGGAGGATCAGCCCCGGCGTAGCCGGGGCTGACGGCTCACCTCCCTCAGATCTCAGCTGTGGCAATGGGTGGGGACCCCAGGGTGGGCCGGTCTGTGACCCTGTTCGGAGCACTACCACCAAACCGAACACAGACCATGACCCTCACCCATAGTGGCGCCTCCGAGCTGAGCCAGCTCATGGAGGGCACCACCTCTGGCGCGCTGATTCCAGAGATCGTGCGCCGGGGCTTCCAGGATCTCCTGGAGGTCGAGGTCTCCGCTGCCATTGGAGCCACGCGCCATGAGCGCTGCCCTGATGAGCGCACGACCCACCGCAACGGCTACCGCCAGCGGGGCTGCTCACCACCCAGGTGGGCGACCTCTGTCCGGCGACAATCTGGTTGAGGGGTCGCGCCGATCTGGTTGACCGCTCCTGAGGGGCTGAGCTGAATCCGGGTGCCATGCGCAGGGCACCCGTAGATGCCTGCTCCCCTCACCGCCCAGCAGATTGCGCTGTACATGTCGAAACGACGAGCCGGCAGCCGCCAGGAGGTGGCTGCCGCAGCGGCCGGCATCTCGGTGAGCAGTGCCCACCGCATTGATGCCGGCCGCCTCCAACCCAAAGCCGCCACTCCCCGCACCAGGCGCCGACCCGATCCTTTGGCCGAGGTGTGGGAGCCGCTGTTGCAGCCGCTGCTGGAGCGCCATCCAGCGCTCACGCCCACCACGCTGCTGGAGCACCTGCTGGAGCACCTGCAGGAGCAAAAGCCTGATCAGGACTGGAGTTCGCTGAAACGCACCCTGCAGCGGCGGGTGCAGCAGTGGAAGGCCCTCCACGGGCCGGCGCCGGAGGTGATGTTCCCGCTGGCTTACCAGCCCGGCGAGATCGGCTTCTGTGATTTCACCAAGGTCAAACGGGTGCCGATCACCCTCCGTGGTGAACCGTTCCCCCACCTGCTGTTCCATTACCGCCTGGCCTGGAGCGGCTGGGCCTACGGGCAGATCGTCCACGGCGGTGAGAGCTTTGTCGCCCTCTCAGAAGGCCTGCAGAACGGCCTGGCTGCCTGCGGCGGGGTGCCCAAAGAGCTGCGCACCGATCGGCTCTCGGCCGCCAGCCGCAACCGGGACGGCAGCTATGCCCTCGACATCACCCCCCGCTACCAGGCCCTGTGCGCCCACTACGGCCTCAGCCCCAGCCGCAACAACCGGGGTGTGGCCCACGAGAACGGCATCGTCGAGGGTCCCAACGGCCATGTGAAACGGCGGCTGGAGCAGAAGCTGATCCGGCGCGGCAGCTGCGATTTCGAGGAGCCGGCCGAATACGGCGAGCTTCTCGCTGAGGTGTTCAGCGCCCTTAACGCCCCCCGGCAGCGGCGCTATGAGCAGGAGCTGGACCATCTGGCCCCTTTGCCGGCGTTCCGCTTTGCCGACTACGAGCGGCTCACGGTGCGGGTGCGCAGCACCAGCACGATCGAGGTGCGGCAGGTCGTTTACTCCGTGCCACCCACCCTGATCGGGCGCCAGGTCACGGTGCGGCTGCACCACGACCGGCTGGTGGTGTTCCTGGGCAGCGACTGGGTCTGCCAGCTCCCCCGCGCCTATGGCGCCGCAGGCGAGAAGCGGGCCTGGTGCATTGATCTGGAGCACCTGATCGATGGCCTGCGGGCCAAGCCCCGGGCCCTGCTCCATTGCCGCTACCAGCGCCACCTCTTCCCGGATCAGCGCTGGTGGGAGTTCTGGCAGCAGTTGCTGGCCGGCGGTGACCGTGACGGTGCGGCCCGGCTCATGGCGGAGGCCCTGTATGTGGCGGTGCGGGTGGCCTCGTTTGAGTTGGTGCTCGCCTTCCTGGAGCAGGCCCAGCGCCGCCAGTCCCTGTCCCTCTCAGCTCTGCAGCAGCGCTTTCGCGTGCCGCCCCGCTGCCCGAGCCTCCCCGATCCCGTCATTCCCCAACACCTGCTGGCCTCCTATGACCACCTCCTCCCCGCTGCCGCGCTCCCAGGCGGTGGAAGCGGCCCTGCCGCTGCTGCTCAAACAACTCAAGCTGGCGCGGTTTCGCAGCCACTGGCAACCGCTGGCCGAGCAGGCTGAGGCCCAGGGCTGGAGCCCGGGCCAGTTCCTCTACGCCCTCTGCGAGCAGGAGCTGGAACAGCGGCAGACCGCCCGCCAGCAGCGGCTGCTGCGCGGTGCCCATCTCCCCTGGCAGAAAGGCCTCGACGGTTTTGACCACCAGCACCTCGATCCCCGCCAGTGGCAGGAGCTCCAGGGCCTGGCGCGGCAGACCACCTGGCTGCTGCAGGCGGAGAACCTGCTGCTGTTTGGCCCCAGCGGCGTGGGCAAGACCCACCTGGCCATTGCCATCACGACGGCGATGGTGGCGCAGGACCAGGTCTGTCGCTTCTTCCCCGCCACCACGCTGGTGCAGTTGCTGCAGAAGGCCAAGGCGGCCTACGACCTGCCGGCGATGCTGCAGAAGCTCGATCGCTACGCCCTGCTGGTGATCGACGACATCTCCTACGTGCGCCGCAGCGAGCTGGAGACCTCGGTGCTGTTTGAGCTGATCTGCCACCGCTACGAGCGCAAATCCCTGCTGGTGACCAGCAACCAGCCCTTCCGCGAGTGGGACGACTCTGAATGGAGCCTCCTGGCTATCGAGTAGTCAGCTGCCTCAGGGTTGTGATGTGCGGCCATGGGATACCTTCCTGATTTTAATCGAATTTGTAAAACCACTTCTTCATGTGGCCGAAATCGTCTAGTACCCGCTGCTGGATTGCCTCTGGAAGTCTCGTGAGGTGCTCGACAGCCGTTGAGATGTTGATGCTTTTACCTCGAGTATTTGGATATCGGCTGTCGATGATGTTCAGGTATCGCAGCGATGGCTTCAATCCCACGTGGGTAAACATCCTGTCCAGCGTCTGCCTTGTATTCAGACACAAATCCTCTAGGGGGGCTACTAGACATTGTTCGGACTCCCATGCATAGAGATAACCTTCATAGGCCTGCTCCATGTATCCGCGCTTCGCTGGCATCCACTCCTTATACCAGGCTTCGATGTCTTCAGCTACCCGCTTGGATCGGCGGAAGTCAGACCATGCTATCGCTCTCGGATCCTTGATCATTGCGATGATCGGCGTCTTCGTGATCTCGGCAACAACGGGTAGATTAATAATGTATCGCGGTGTTTTGTCAAATCGTATCTTCGGCTGCTTGTCCTGAAATAAGCCAGAATGTTGATAAAGCTCGCCGTAAAACTCCTCGAAGCTGTCGGTGTCGCAGCTGCTGGCTAGGTCCCTCTCGGAAATCTTCCAGCCGGCCAACATGTGCTGGTAGAAAGGTTGTCTCTTGGGGAAGTCGCGTGGTGTGATGCAGAGCAGCACGCCACACTCGAATCCCGAGTCACAGCCAGGCACCTGCCGGAATAGGTCTGATGCCAGCGTCGTGCCACTGTGCTCGAGGCCGCAGATGATGAAATCAATTCCATCTCTATGTTGCGCTTCTGTCATACTCGCTGTCTCGCTCACAGGGCAGCATACACAACCTCATGCAACCAGTCCTTGGCGCCATCACTCGCCGAGAGCCTTTGCTCGGCGTTAGATACATCCTTGATCTGCTGCTGATTCCAGTGCTCATGATCATGCCCTGTGAGGTCTTGTATCGCCCGAGCGAGTGCAACTGATTCATTGGGTTTAACGATCTGTCCGGCGTCAGGTTGCTGTCGGAGGGGATCAGCGAGAGCGCCGACATCGGAGGCGATGACGAAGAGTCCGGCGCTGATGGCTTCCCGTGTGACGAGGCCAAAGCTTTCGGGCCAGATGGAGGGAGCGATGAGAACGTCCTGGCTGGCATAGAAGTCGGCCATGTGGGCCATAGCGACGGGTGGAATGAAGCGCACGGGGTAGCCATTCCAGAGTGAGGTGTAGGGCTGCTCCTCTTCCTGGAGGCGGTGATCGATGATCGTGAAGGCAAGGTTCAGCCCAGTCGGCAGCTGGTGAACGGCCTGGCGAAGGATGGGGTAGCCCTTGTGCATGGCCATGCCGCCGATGTGGCAGAGGCGCAGGGGCTGATCGGGGTCCCGGGGTGTGCGTGGCTGGGCCGGTGCCATGGGCGTCCAGCTATTTTCGAGCACCTGCACGTTCTCGATACCGGTATGTTCGTAGACATCGCGGAAAGTGTCTGAGACGGCCAGGCGTGTGCGGGCGCCCTGGAGAATGGCGGCGAGGCTGGCGCGGCGTTCAAGAGCGTTGCCTTTCTGTTGGGGTGTGGGGCTGCCGTCGATGTGATCGAAGGGCTTGGCGGGATCGACCACACGGCCGCCGGGTGTGACGAGGAAGAGCTCTGGGCTGAGCCACCAGCCGTCGTGGAGGCTGACGATGTAAGGAACGCCGAGCTCCTGGGCAACGGCCAGGGGAGAGGCGGTCAGCACCTGGCAGCAGTGACAGTGGATCAGGTCGAACTGCTCCTGCTGGAACCAGCGCCTGCAGAAGGCCTCGACGCGGGGATCGTGGATGTCGGCCCAGGACCTGGGCGGCACGGCGAGCCGCACGACCCGAGCGCCGTGCCAGTTCCAGACATCGAGGGGGAGGGCGTCGGAGTTGGTGTCCTGCCAGGTGTCGTGGTCGATGCAGAGCACGGTGACGTCGTAGTCGTCGCCGTGGTTCTGGAGGATGTCGAGCACCTGGTCCTGGGCGACGCGTGTGGCGCCGCCGAAGCTCTGGGGGGCAAAGAAGACGTTGATGACGAGGAGTTTGCGGCGCTGGCTGGTGGCGAGGCTTGCGGTGCCGTTCAGCTGGTACGGCGTGCGGAGCTGCTGCTGCCAGAAGTGCTCGGCGACTCCGTCGTTGAAGAGGCTATGGATCTGCTGCTGGGCTTGGACGACGAGCTGCTCGGCCAGGGCGGGATCGTCGAGGAGGCGCTCCACCTGGCTGACCCACTGGTCCTGGTCGGTGGCGGTGAGCAGGTGCTGCCCGTCCTGGCCCACGTCGGTGTAGGCGCGCACGGGGGAGGTGATGCAGGCGAGACCGAGCAGGCTGGCCTCCATCCACTTGATGGCGCTCTTGCCGTCGGTGGTGGGGTGGGGTTCGAGCGGCACCAGGCAGATGGTGCCGTCGGCGAGGTGCTGGAGGTACTGGGCGTAGTCGCCGTAGGGGAGATGGCGGATGCGGGTGGTGTGGGGCTCGAGGCAGCTGGGCAGGTTGAGGTGGCCTAGCAGGGTGAGCCGCAGAGCGGGGTGGCGCTTGAGCAGGAGGGCGACGGCGGGAGCGAGCTGCTCGGCCCAGATCTGCTTGTGGGCGAGGGTGCCGGAGCTGACGACGAGGTGGGGAGCTTTGGCCTGGGGGGAGTCGGCCAGGCGCCTGGCGAGGCCCTGGAGCTGAGGCAGGGGCAGGTTGGGAAGGATCAGGGGCTCGTAACCGGCGTCGCGGAGGGTTTCGGCCAGGGCCGGTGTGGAGGTGATGACGGCGTCGGCCTGGGTGAGGGGCCAGCGCTGGAGGGGATGGTCGAGGCGCAGCCGGAGATGGTGATCAGGGGTGATGGAGCCGCCGTAGCTGGGATAGGGGGCCGGGAAGTCTGCGGTGAAGACGAGGTCGTCGACCTCGGCGAGCACGCGCTTGCCGGCATGGCGGGCGAAGGTGAGGGCTCGGATGAGGCTGTAGGTGGCCGGGGTGCGGCAGAAGATGACGGCATCGGCCCAGGCGATCA
This sequence comes from Paraciimarium castrense LEGE 11436, assembly GCF_056633055.1. Taxonomy (NCBI): domain Bacteria; kingdom Bacillati; phylum Cyanobacteriota; class Cyanophyceae; order Synechococcales; family Prochlorococcaceae; genus Paraciimarium; species Paraciimarium castrense. The sequence goes on from NZ_JBSJOW010000006.1 coordinate 149,734, forward strand.
GCTCGGTGCAGCTCCAGTCGTCGAGCTGGCCGCGGTCGATGCAGCGCACCTCGGCGCCGAGGCGCTCGAGCTGAAGGCGTTTCTGTTCAACGCGGTAGAGCCAGCACTGGGAGAGGGCCTGCTCGCCGATCAGGAGCCAGCGCCGGGGCGGCTGAGGGGATGGGGGAAGGGGCTTGCAGCCGGAGCCGGGATCGCTCCAGAGGGCCTGGGCGATCTGGCTGAGCATGGCGATGGCCTGTTCACGCACAGCAAGGCCGAGGCTGGCGGGCTGATCGAGGGCGATCAACTGATCGACCACAGCGAAGGCCTGGGTGTTGATGTGCCCGCCGAGCTGATCGAGCAGGCGGCGGGTGAAGGAGAAGCGTGGGTTGCTTTGCTGCCAGGTGGAGACCAGGGGCAGGAGTCGCTGGAGGGCGGCCTGCGTGGTGACAAGCGAGTCCTTGCTGAGTTCCAGTAGGGCAAGGGCCTGATCGAAGGCCCCGAGAGCGGGGTCGCCCTGGGCGATGCGCTGGTGGTGGAGCGCGATGGCGACGTTCAGGGCCTCGCCACGGCGGAGCTGGAGGCGCAGGCGGTCGGGGGAGTCATTGCTGCCGTTGGGCTCGAGCAGGTTGAGGAGGGTGTCGGCGAGCTGGAGATCCCCGAACACCTGGTCGACAAGACGGGCGAGGCTGCGAATGAGCGGAGCCAGGTCTGAAGGTTGGGGCGGTTCGTGCTGGTTCAGCAGGGTGGCGACAACCACGTTGAAGAGTGGTCTGAGCTGATCGGCCCAGCAACGCTGTTCGCCGGCGGTGGGGGCGAAATGACACCTCTCGGAGAGCTGGGCTGTCAGGTGTTGGGTGAGATCAGAGGCGTTAGGGAAGGGAGTGGAGGGAGAGCTGAACTGATGCAGTTTTCGGTTATCCCAGCTCTGGCAGAGATAGGCAAGGGCGAGAAAGATGAGCTCGGCACGGCCGCAGCTTTCGGCTTCAACCCCCAGAAGGAGAGCTGGGTTGTCGGCGGCGGCGCACTGGGCGAGGGCGATGGGTGAGGTGTGCCAGACGCCGGCTAGGGCGGAGAGCGCGCACCACTCCACCAGCAGATGGCGACATCGTGAGAGGTGTGCGGCCGACAGTTCCTGGGAAAACAAAAGGCTGAGTTGCTCGGTCTCAGGTTCGCGCAAGGCCCGCTTCACCAGATACTCAAGAAGGAAGGCCTTGCCCCCTGGCTTTAATGACCAGTCACCACGGCCCAAGGTGGCCAGATGATCACTGGTCACGACCTTGATCTGGAGATGATCGAGAGCCTCCAGGGTCTGGATTGGCAGAGTTGAAAGATCCAGCTCGATGGCGAAGCCGCAATGGATGCGTTCGATACCCCGACGGGCTACGTCGCTACGGGGGAGATCGGCCTTGCCGCGCCCGACCACGACTCCTGCGATCATTACCTTGAGTTCAGGAGAGACTCCTGGGATCAGTTGGTGGCACCAACCGATCAAAACCCCCTGGTCGTTGAGCTCCTCTACGACTCCGCCGACCCTGGTTGGGTTAATCGGGCAGAATGTAGTCGTGGTGTCCATGGCTTTTAAAAAGCGAACCAGGGGAGGCGTTGATCGTCGGTCGAATTGGACATGTAGATTCATTTCTTGGCTCTCCCAAAGAGTGGGATTAAAATCCCTTGCGGTTGCGATCAGAGAGAGGCGAGGAAAAGCTTCTGCTGTCCTAATGTAATCCAGAAGAGGATGCTCGCTGGCTGGGAGTCCTGCGCTGAGTGCCTTCCTTCGTTCGCGAAGATAGTGTTGACAGTCGAACAGTGGGTGTGGGCTGATAAGATGCTGGAAGGGTGGCCGAAGAGCTGCGAATTGAGTTAGTGTCGACTGATTTGTATCGAGTGAAATGCGCCAATAACTTAGTTGTGCCAGAATGTGCTCTGGAATGAACAGAAGGCCTTGAGGTTCTTGGCCCCTAGCGCTGAGATTCAGATGGTTAAGCAGTCTTGGGACTGTAGCTCTAGAGGGTTTGCCGAATGCGGGCATTCCCGTCAGCAAGACGCAAGCCACCTCGGCATGGCTTTCGGGCCGTATAAATGCTTTCAAAATGGCATTTAAGGGCCATTTTTTGCGCCACTTGTGCTGATTGACTGTGGGCTTGACGACGCTAAGCCATCCCGAAGCGCTGAGTTTGCCAAGCTCGTGCAGCAGTCTTGTCGGCTGAATATGATTTAACCGATATCTCTCGATGATTTCGAGCGCAATACTTGCTAAATCACTCTGTTGTGAATTGTCTGTTGAAGCGCTAGGCGATCCCGTTCCCGTTAATCTTGTTAAGGACTGGCCGTGGTATCTCGCCCTGCTGACCTTGAGGAAGTGCTGAAATCTAGTGCTCATTCTCGGGGTTGGGAGTAAGTAGGCCCCTGCTCGGCGGCTTCCTGTTGTGACTGAGCCAAGCTCACCCCGGCTTGCAGGCATGTTGGCTGGTCTGATACCTGAAGGCTTGGTCTTTCAGCGCTGCAGGCTTTAGTTAGATGACAACCCTAATGCAGCAGGGGGTTATGCTCGGTGCCAAGCGAAGCTGCGAATGGTTGGTTTTCGGTTATCGAGGATACTGCGCCATCAGGCGCTGAACCTCTCCCGCGTGGTAGCTGCTCCGCGTCAGAGGCGTGCTCACCACCTGGAGGAAGCCCAGGGACCCCTCGCCGTGGTGCTGGTACGCCTTGAATTGCTCAGGGGTCACGAAGCGATCCACCCGTAGGTGCTTCGGCCCTGGGGAGAGGTACTGGCCAATGGTCACGATGTCGACAGCGTTGGCGCGCAGATCACCCAGCACCTCCAGCACTTCGGCATCGCTCTCGCCCAGCCCCACCATCAGCCCTGATTTTGTGTAGGTGCGAGGCCAACCCTGTCTCACCCGCTGCAGCAGCTCCAGGGATCTGCCGTATAGCCCTTGTGGCCGCACACTCTTGTAAAGGCGAGGCACCGTTTCGATGTTGTGGTTGAGCACATCGGGTGCCGCGGCCATCACCGCCGCCAGGGCCTGCCAGTTGCCGCAGAAATCCGGGATCAGCAGTTCGATCGTGGTGCGGGGGGAGCGCTTGCGCACTTCGGCCATGCAGGCCACAAACTGGCTGGCCCCGCCGTCAGCCAGGTCGTCCCGATTCACCGAGGTGATCACCACGTGGCTGAGGCCCAGCCGGGCCACCGCCTCCCCCAGCCGCTCCGGCTCGCTGGGGTCGAGGGCCCGCACGCTCTTGTCGAAGTCGATGTCGCAGTAGGGGCAGGCCCTGGTGCAGCCCGGGCCCATGATCAAGAAGGTGGCGGTTCCCCCGGCGAAGCATTCGCCGATGTTCGGGCAGCTGGCCTCCTGGCAGACCGTGTTGAGCTTCAGATCCAGCAGCAGTTCCGCCACCTCGCCGATGCGCTCCCGCTGGGGGGCCTTCACGCGCAGCCACTCGGGTTTCAGCAAGGGGGCAGACCGGCCCGGAGCAGACCGCAGCTGAGGCCCACTCACTCTAGAAAGCTGGTTGCCCCGCAGGTCTGGCTGCTGCTCTCGGCACCCCGCCGCCAACTGCTGCGCCGGCGGCGCTCCTCCATCGGCGGTCCTCTAAAGTCCAGCCCATCGGGATGTAGCGCAGCTTGGTAGCGCACTTCGTTCGGGACGAAGGGGCCGCAGGTTCGAATCCTGTCATCCCGACTTTGGCTCAGCTCAGCTCGGCTCCCGGGTAGCCCCTGGGGGTCACCATGCGGCCATCACGGCAGTAGCTGGTGCTGTTCCCCACCAGCACCAGGGTCAGCATGTCCACAGTCTCGATCGGCAGCTCCCCCAGGCTGTGCAGGCTCACCTGCTCATCCGCACGCCCCAGCTGCCGGGCGATCACCACCGGGGTTGTGGCGGGCCTGGCGGCCAGCAGGATCGCCCTGGCCTGCCCCAGCTGCCAGTCGCGGTCGCGGGAGCGGGGGTTGTAGAGCGCCACCACGAAATCCCCGGCGGCCGCGCTGCGCAGGCGCTGCTCAATCACCGGCCATGGGGTGAGCCGGTCGCTGAGGCTCACGGTGCAGAAATCGTGCATCAGGGGGGCCCCCGCCCGGGCCGCCGCCAGCTGGAGTGCCGAGATCCCCGGGTGCACCGTGAAGGAGGGGCGGGCATCGCCCGCTTGCTCCAGCCACAGCTCCAGGGCCAGGCCGGCCATGGCATAGATGCCGCTTTCGCCCGAGGACACCAGGGCCACGCTCAACCCCTGGTTGGCCAGGTCCAGGGCCAGGCGGCAGCGCTGGCGCTCCTCCGTGAGGCGGCCGTCGAGGCGCAGCTGATCTGGCCGACGCAGGGGCTCGAGCAGGTCGAGGTAGAGCCCGTAGCCCACCCACACACTGGCCTCGGCCAGGGCAAGGCGCCCATCCGGGGTGAGCAGATCCAGCCGCCCCGGACCGCTGCCCACCAGGTGCAGGTGGCCCCGTTGGGGAGCCCACTGCTCCTTGGCCAGGGCAATGGCCAGGGTGGCGGCACCCCGTTCGCCTGGGTTGGCCCGTTCGATCACTTTGGCCTGCAGCAGCTGGGCGCCGGGACCCGCCGCCAGCAGGGCAGCGGCTTCGGCCACGCTGGCGGTGCCCATCTCAGCGGCCACCAGCGCCGATGGCGTGGGCACCGCTACGGCGCTCAGGGCCGCGGCAGGCAGCCAGCGCAGCGGCCAGTGGCGTTGGCGGGCCAGCTCCAGAAGGGCCGGTTCATCGGCCTTGCGGTCGATGCTGGCCAGCCCGGCGATGGCCTCCTCCGCCAGGTTGAGGCCCTGCAGCTGCTGGTTCACCAGCCGCTCCAGCAGGGCCAGGCTGGTATGGCGTTCGCAGCCGATCCCGAGCCACAGCCCCGGTGGGTGCCAACGGCAGCCGGGTCCCCGCTGCACGGTGATCAGCAGCTGGTGCGCCGGATCGCCGTCGCTGGGGGCCCAGGCTTGAACGGGCGGCAGCCTGCGACTGGCCTCGAGCTCCAGCCAGCGGCGACTGCCCTGGTTCTGCTGCAGCACCAGCTGGCCTGGATCCCGGGCCGCTCGCTGCATCAGGGCGCTCCAATCGCCCCCGGGGCCGCGCCGCCAGCCCCATCGCCTCCCGAACTGATCCAGGGCCAGGGTTCCCGTGCCGCTGCTGCTGCCCGTGCGCACCACCTGACCCCCGAGCAGGGCGGCGACCCGCTCGGCCAGGGCTTCGGCTCCGGCTGCGTGGGCTCCCAGCAGGGGAATGGCGAACTGGCCCTGGGGATCGAGCACGACCACGGCGGGATCGTGGTGCTTGTCCACCAGCAGGGGCGCCACCAGCCGCAGCACCAGGCCACAGGCTCCCACCACCACAAAGCCGCGGGCCTGCGACCACTGCTGCAGCAGGGCTTCCCTGGCGCTCGGGGCGTTGTCGCTGCCCACGCGGTGGGCGATCAGGCCCGCCTTCAGCAACGGCCCCAGCAGCTGATCTCCGCCCGGACTGAAGCTCAGCCCCCAGAATCCTTCAGCAGCTGCGGCGACGTCCGGCGCCGCGATGATCGCGTCCCTGGTCGCTTCGCTCACGGGGCCCACCGCTGGCGCAGCCGGGTCCAGGGGGCCTGGCGCTCAGCTGCGGCCAGGTTGCCGTCGGCCTGGCTCGACTCGCGCTCGGACGCAGCGGTCGGGCTGCGGCCCTGCTGCGCGCTGGCCGGCTGCGATTCCGGTGCTGCCGGCTGCGGTTCTTTCTGGGCCAGTGGCTGGTCATCGGGTTTGGGCTGCTCAGGCTCCCCAGCGGTCTCAGCGTCATCCGGGAGGGCCGCCTTGGCGGTGCTCTGCTGAGCAGACGTTGGCTCAGCTGCAGGAACCGCGGTCAGGCCCGCGCCTGCGCCTTCCGCTTCGGCGCTGCCCCGGTCGCCCCTGTCCTGGTCGCCTCTCTCCTGGCCTGCGCCGGGGAGGCTGACACTGCTTTGCTGTTCAACTGGTTGGGTTGCTTGGCTGGCTGTGGCCTCAGCGTTGCTGGAGGCTGGCTCGACGGGCTGCTCTCCCAGGAGCTGGGCCAGTTGCTGGGTGCTCAGGGATGGGGCTTCCCAGGCGGCGGCTGGAGCCAGCGGATCGATCCACACCTCGCGCACCAGGCTGTTGAAAGGTGGGTTCAGGGCCGCCCCCTGGCCATCCACCAGCTCCAGCAACACGGCGTTGGAGCCTGGTTGCCAACCCTTGAGCCAGAGCGGCGTGCTGTCGTCCACCAGAAAGCTGTCGCCGTTCACCGTGATGCGCAGCCGCCAGCTCCCATCCCCTGGCCGCAGCCCCTGCAGCGGGGCATCCCGCAGCAGCCAGTCCACAAGCACTGGTTGGTGCCGGGCGCTCGCCAGGGCGGCCGTGGGGATCAGCTGGGGGCTGCCTGGGGCCGGCTGGCTCAGGGGGTTGGTGTTGACGCGGGCCAGCCGGATCTGGTCGAAGGCGCCGGGATCCTTGACGGCCTCGCCCCATGGCCTGGCGGCATAGGCACTGATCCGGTGGCTGCCGGCGCCCAGTTCCGGCAGCTCCACCTGCAGGCTGGCGGTGCCTGGGGCTGGAGCCTGGCTGAGGCGGATCGGGTCCCGGTCGTCGATCTGCACCACCACATGGGCGCCCAGCCCCAGCTCGCCCGCATCGGCCAGCGGCCAGTCGCGAACGGCCAGCTCAAGGGTCCAGGGCCCGGCCTTCAGCAGGCTGTTGTCGGCAGGGGCCTGAATCCGCACCCCGGGGTGGTGACTCGCCAGGGCCGTCTGCAACTGGGCCACGGCACCCGGAGGCGGCACTTCCTGCAGTCGTCCCGAGGGTGCCAGCGGGCTGATCGGCCCAGGAGCCGGCTGGTCCGGACTGGCTCGCAGGGCACGGCTGCCACAGGCTGTGGCCAGCAGGGAAACCAGCAGCAGAGCAACTGCCAACGGGCCCAACCGCTGCCTGATCCTGGCCAGACCCCTTGCGGCTGGTCTGAGCCGCGCCTCTGCGCTCAGCTGCGCCCTCACCCTCTCTGGCCCCCGGAAGCTTGCCCGCATTCTGCTGGCAGGGGGCGATGCAGATCCGCCTGTGTCATCGACAGACTTCTTTTCAGGGCGACGTTGTAACAAAGGGCCTGGAAAGTGCTCAGATGGGGTATCTCTAACTGCCTTGCAGACCCCAGTGCTGGCCTGGGAAAGCGCCGCATTGAACCTTTGTAACTGGGTGCCCAAGGGGCATGGATTTGGCCCTTATAGTGCCGCCAGCGGTCCCCTACCTGGGGCCCAAAGCCCCAGCCATGGCAACGGATCTCGCGGCTTCGCGAGCCTGCTGCCGGCTGGAGCCCATGACCGGTCCGGCTCCGGCAGGTCCAGTCATGGGGCCCATCCGTCATCGATCTCCGCCCCGTGCGGATGCGATGGCTTCCAGGGGTGGATCACCACCTCGACCCCGTCCCTCGAGGAACGTCTCGATGACCATCAGCCCACCAGAGCGTGGGGAAAAGGCCAAGGCCATGGTCGACCGGAACCCCGTTCCGGCCACGTTCGAGCTTTTTGAAAAGCCCGGACACTTCGACAGAACCCTGGCCAAAGGTCCCAAAACCACCACCTGGGTTTGGAACCTCCACGCCAACGCTCACGATTTCGACAGCCACACGAGCGACCTCGAAGAGGTCTCTCGCAAAATCTTCTCGGCTCACTTCGGCCACCTGGCCGTCATCTTCATCTGGCTGAGCGGTGCCTTTTACCACGGTGCCCGCTTCTCCAACTACACCGGCTGGCTGGCTGACCCTCTGCACGTCAAGCCTTCAGCCCAGGTGGTCTGGCCCATCTTTGGCCAGGAAATTCTCAATGGTGATGTGGGTGCCGGCTTCCACGGCATTCAGATCACCTCCGGACTCTTCCATGTGTGGAGGGCCTGGGGCTTCACCAATGAGTTCCAATTGCTCTGCACGGCAATCGGCGCTCTGGTGATGGCCGGCCTGATGCTCAACGCAGGCGTCTTCCACTACCACAAAGCAGCCCCCAAGCTGGAGTGGTTCCAGAACGTTGAGTCGATGCTCAACCACCATCTGGCTGGACTGCTGGGTCTGGGCTCCCTGTCCTGGACAGGACACCTGCTGCATGTGTCTCTGCCCACCACGGCCCTGATGGATGCCATTGATGCCGGCCAACCGCTGGCCATCAACGGCAAGACCATCGCCTCCTACGCCGACATCCCTCTGCCGCACGAGTTCATCAACCAGGATGTGCTCTCGCAGCTCTACCCCGGATTCGGTGCTGGCATCTCCGCCTTCTTCACCGGTAACTGGGCGGCCTACAGCGATTTCCTCACCTTCAAAGGTGGCTTGAATCCTGTGACAGGCAGCCTCTGGATGACAGACATTGCGCATCACCACCTGGCGATCGCCGTGCTGTTCATTGTGGCGGGCCACATGTACCGCACCAACTGGGGCATTGGCCACAGCATCAAAGAAATCCTCGAAGGTCAGAAGGGCGACCCCCTGCTGTTCCCGGCTCCCAAGGGCCACGATGGTCTGTTTGAGTTCATGACCACCAGCTGGCATGCCCAGCTCGGCGTGAACCTGGCCCTGTTCGGTTCGCTGACCATCATCGTGGCGCATCACATGTATGCGATGCCGCCCTATCCCTACATCGGGATTGATTACCCCACTCAGGTTTCACTCTTCACCCACCACATGTGGATTGGAGGCTTCCTGATCGTCGGCGCCGGTGCCCACGCTGCCATCGCCATGGTGCGTGACTACGACCCCGCCAAGCACATCGATAACGTGCTTGATCGTGTCCTCAAGGCCCGCGATGCCCTGATCAGCCACCTGAACTGGGTGTGCATCTGGCTCGGCTTCCACAGCTTCGGCCTCTACATCCACAACGACACCATGCGTGCCCTGGGCCGTCCCCAGGACATGTTCAGCGACTCCGCCATTGCTCTGAAGCCCATCTTCGCGCAGTGGATCCAGGGTCTGCACGCCGCTGCAGCCGGCAGCACCGCTCCCAACGCCCTCGCCGGCGTGAGTGAAGTGTTCAATGGCGCCGTGGTGGCGGTGGGTGGCAAGGTTGCCGCTGCGCCGATCCCCCTGGGCACGGCGGACTTCATGGTCCACCACATCCACGCCTTCACGATCCACGTCACCGTGCTGATCCTGCTGAAGGGTGTGCTCTACAGCCGCAGCTCCCGCCTCGTTCCCGACAAGGCGAACCTCGGTTTCCGCTTCCCCTGCGACGGCCCCGGCCGTGGCGGTACCTGCCAGGTGTCGGCTTGGGACCACGTGTTCCTCGGCCTGTTCTGGATGTACAACTCCCTGTCGATCGTGATCTTCCACTTCTCCTGGAAGATGCAGAGCGACGTGTGGGGCACCGTCAATGCCGACGGCACCGTCCAGCACATCACCAACGGCAATTTTGCCCAGAGTGCCATCACCATCAATGGTTGGCTGCGTGACTTCCTGTGGGCCCAGGCCGCACAGGTGATCAACAGCTATGGCTCGAGCTCCAGTGCCTATGGCCTGATGTTCCTGGGTGCCCACTTCATCTGGGCCTTCAGCCTCATGTTCCTGTTCAGTGGCCGCGGCTACTGGCAAGAGCTGATTGAGTCCATCGTCTGGGCTCACAACAAGCTGAAGGTGGCGCCGGCCATTCAGCCCCGCGCCCTTTCCATCACCCAGGGCCGTGCCGTGGGTGTCGCCCATTACCTGCTGGGCGGCATCGCGACCACTTGGTCCTTCTTCCTGGCCCGCATGATTGCGGTCGGCTGACCTTTCCTGACCTTTCCCAATGGCAACGAAATTTCCTTCGTTCAGCCAGGGTCTGGCACAGGACCCGACAACCCGCCGTATTTGGTACGGCATTGCCACGGCTCACGACTTCGAGAGCCACGACGGCATGACCGAGGAGCGGCTTTACCAAAAGCTGTTCTCCACCCACTTCGGTCACCTGGCCATCATCGGCCTCTGGGTTTCGGGCAACCTGTTCCATATCGCCTGGCAGGGCAACTTTGAGCAGTGGGTCACCGATCCTCTGCATGTCCGTCCCATCGCTCACGCGATCTGGGATCCCCACTTCGGTGAAGGCGCCATCGCTGCCTTCACCCAGGCGGGTGCTTCTTCTCCGGTGAACATCGCCTATTCCGGTCTGTACCACTGGTGGTACACGATCGGGATGCGCACCAACGCTGAGCTCTACCAAGGGGCCATCTTCATGATGATCCTCTCGGCCTGGGCCCTGTTCGCCGGCTGGCTTCACCTTCAACCCAAGTTCAGGCCTTCCCTGGCCTGGTTCAAGAACGCTGAATCCCGGCTCAACCACCACCTGGCTGTGCTGTTCGGCTTCAGCTCGATCGCCTGGACCGGACACCTGGTTCACGTGGCCATTCCTGAATCCCGTGGTCAGCACGTCGGTTGGGACAACTTCCTCTCCGTGTCGCCTCACCCGGCAGGTCTGGGTCCCTTCTTCACCGGTAACTGGGGCGTTTACGCCCAGAACCCTGACACCGCTTACCAGGTGTTCGGCACCGCTGAAGGCTCAGGTACCGCGATCCTCACCTTCCTGGGTGGTTTCCACCCCCAGAGTGAGGCCCTCTGGCTCACCGATATTGCCCATCACCACCTGGCGATTGGCTGTATTTTTGTGATCGCTGGCCACATGTACCGGACCAACTTCGGTATCGGTCACTCGATCAGGGAGATCCTTGAGGCTCACAACCCACCCAAGGGCACCCCTGGTGACCTCGGCGCTGGCCACAAGGGTCTGTACGACACCATCAACAACTCGCTCCACTTCCAGCTGGGTCTGGCCCTGGCCAGCCTCGGTGTGGTGACGAGTCTGGTGGCTCAGCACATGTATGCCCTGCCGTCCTATGCGTTCATCGCCAAGGACTACACCACGCAGGCTGCCCTTTACACCCACCACCAGTACATCGCCATCTTCCTGATGTGCGGTGCCTTCGCTCACGGTGCGATCTTCTTCATCCGTGACTACGACCCCGAGGCCAACAGGAACAACGTTCTTGCTCGGATGTTGGAGCACAAGGAAGCGATCATCAGCCACCTGAGCTGGGTCTCTCTGTTCCTCGGTTTCCACACCCTGGGTCTCTACGTCCACAACGACGTGGTCGTGGCCTTCGGCACTCCCGAGAAGCAGATCCTGATTGAGCCGGTGTTCGCCCAGTTCGTGCAGGCTTCCTCCGGTAAGGCCCTCTACGGCATGGACATTCTGCTCTCCAATTCCGAGAGCATTGCGTCCACCGCCTGGCCCAACTACGGCGCCGTCTGGCTGCCTGGTTGGCTGGACAGCCTCAACTCCGGCACCAACTCCCTGTTCCTCCAGATCGGTCCTGGTGACTTCCTGGTGCACCATGCCATCGCGCTTGGTCTCCACACCACCACCTTGATCCTGGTCAAGGGCGCCCTGGATGCCCGGGGTTCCAAGCTGATGCCCGACAAGAAGGACTTCGGTTACTCCTTCCCCTGCGACGGCCCCGGCCGTGGCGGCACCTGCGACATCAGCGCCTGGGACGCCTTCTATCTGGCTGTCTTCTGGGCCCTCAACACTGTGGGTTGGGTCACCTTCTACTGGCACTGGAAGCACCTCGCCATCTGGCAGGGCAACGTGGCCCAGTTCAACGAATCCAGCACCTATCTGATGGGCTGGTTCCGCGATTACCTGTGGCTCAACAGCTCCCAGCTGATCAACGGCTACAACCCCGCCGGTTCCAACAACCTGGCGGTCTGGGCCTGGATGTTCCTGTTCGGCCACCTTGTGTGGGCAACGGGCTTCATGTTCCTGATCTCCTGGCGTGGTTACTGGCAGGAACTCATCGAGACCATCGTCTGGGCACACCAGCGCACCCCGCTCGCCAACCTGGTGGGCTGGCGTGACAAGCCTGTGGCCCTGTCCATCGTTCAGGCCCGGGTGGTTGGTCTGGCCCACTTCACCGTGGGTTACTTCCTGACCTACGCGGCGTTCCTGATGGCCTCCACCTCCGGCAAGTTCGGCTGAGTCTCAGCCTCAAGCTTGTCTCTTCGAGGGACTTCTCCAACCCCGGCTCGCGCCGGGGTTTTTTCTTGTCGTTGCACCGTCTGCCGTCACTTCTGTCCCCATGAGTTCTCTCTCCACGGCCACGTCGTCGGTGTTGGTCGCCCTTGGTGTGGTGCCGGGAGCCTGGTTGCGTTACAGGGTGGTCAACCACCTGGAGCCGGCGCTGCCCCGCAAGCACTGGGGCACCTTCGTGGTGAACGTGGTCGCCTGTTTTGCCCTCGGCCTGTTGGCGGCCATGCAGCTCGGCGGCGGGCCGGGGGCCCGCAGCACGATGTTGCTGCTTGGCACGGGCTTCTTCGGCGGCTTCAGCACCTTTTCTTCCTTCGTGGCTGAGCTCCACCAGGTGCTGCAGCGCCGCCATTGGGGCGAGGCCTGTGCCCTGGCCGGGGGCTCGCTGCTGGCAGGTCTGCTGGCCATGCAGGCTGGGCTGCTGATCGGAGCCCTGCGATGAGGGAGCCCCTGAAGCGGGAGTCCACGGAGCTGCTGCTCCTGGCGGTCGGTGCCGTGCCGGGTGGGCTGCTGCGCTGGCAGCTCGACCTGGCGGCGGCAGCGCAGGTGGGATCAGGGGCAGCCCTGCTGCAGGCCTCATTGTTGGCGAATCTGAGCGGTTGCCTGCTGATCGGCCTGCTGATCGTGCAGCCTTCCAGCCGCGCCAGGCTCTACCTCTGGGCCGGCGTGGGTTTCTGCGGAAGCCTCACCACGTTCTCGTCCTGGATGCTGTCCATCGCCCAGCAGTTTGCCCTGGGGCAGTGGCTCAGCCTGGCCGCGATCGTGGCCGGAAATCTGTTCGGGGGCCTGCTCCTGGTGGCCTGCGGAGCCTGGCTCGGCTCAGCACTGTTGAATCGCCACCGCCCCTGAGGCCCCACCCGGCCCTGAGGCCCCCAAGGGCCGGGTGGGGCATCGGCCAGCTCTCAGAGGGCGCTGGCGTAGTTCTGGCGCACATAGGCCCAGTCTTCGCAACGGAGTTCATTACCGTCGGTCTGGGCCCGCTCGCCCCGCAGGCAGGCCACTGTGGCCGTGTGGCCCTCGACCAGTCCACTGGCTCTGCCTTTGTCCTGCAGGGCCTTGGCTGCAGCGGCTGTGGGCGCTGCTGGGGTGCTGGGGGTCGGTGTGCTGCTGGAGGTCGGTGGCAGGGCCGGGGCAGTGGGTGGCTCCGGCTCAGGCTGTTTCTGCGTGCGACAGCCTCCAAGCAGCAGGATGGCGCAGGCTCCCAGCGCCAGGCTCGCAGGCCCCACCCCTTGTTGCCTCAACCTGAGGCGCCGACGAGCCAGGCCGCGCTTTGGCCGGGAATCTTGCTTGCCCATGGAGCTCTCCGGCGACTGCCTCTTATCCTCACCTGTCCAAGCAAAAGCCCCGCCAACGGCGGGGCTTGAACGGAGCTGGGGGGAGCAGCGATCCCTGGTTTGGGGACAGCGCAAAGCCAGAAGTTCAGCCCATGCTCCAGACGCCACCGGCAATGTTCCCCAGAGGGGAAACCATGGCGGTGGTCGCCAGGAACCAGGCGAAGGCGGCACCACCGCAACCACCCAGCCAGAAGCCGCTGGCGAACTCAGCCCAGCCGGCCTTGGTGAACAGGTCCGCAGGCGGATTGTCCACCGTGGCGTCTGCAGGCTGCACGTTAGGACCGGTGCCCGCGGTGCCATAGATGGAAAGGCAGACCGTGAGGATCGACACCAGGCCTATTGCCGCCAGAAGCCCACTGGTGCTGGCGTACTCGGTGAGCCGCAGGGGGCCGGTGAACGCGAAGGGTCCGTAGAGCAGGAAGCCATGGGCCATGCCCACCTCCAGGCCACGCCGGTTGGGCGAGAGGGAGGGGCGATAGGCCGGCAGGGCGTTCAGGAATGCCTTGCTGAAATAGCTGCTGTTGACGGGAGTGGCCAGATTGCCGACGCAGGGGTCGGCCACGGGGGTCACGGTCATGGGGATGGAAGTGAGGGTGATGAAAGGGGGCGTAGGCACTCCGAGGCCCGGAGCGCTCAGTCGCGGGCTTCAATCACGTTGAACAACAGCGCCATCGCCACGGCTGGGCCGAGGATCCCAACGAGGGGCACGAACACCGAGGGCATCCAGGCGGCAGCAAATTCTCCAGTCATGGCGCAGGCCAGTAGCAACCGCCGGTACTGTAAGGATCGTTTTCAGCACGGCCTTCTTGGCCCCTGCTGGGCGACATAAAAGTTCAATCCATGCCCCCCTCCAGCCTCGCTGCCCTGGGCGGTCTTCTGGCCCTGGTGCTCTGGTGGCTTGGTCGCCGCCCCCCCGCCCGCCTGTTGCGCTCCACCGATACCAGCGCCGTGGCGGCCCTGAACCGCAGCCAGTTGCACCAAGCCGTCGCTGTCGAGCCAGACGCTGGCTCCTCCCACTCCGCTGGCCCTGACGTGCGCTCCAGGCCACCGACCGCCGATGAGGCCGCCGCCACCTTCGTGGCCGCCACGCCCCTGGCCCGTCGCCCCGCCGGCGTGGCGCTCAGTGCCCGCGATCAACAGCAGCTGCTCTCGGCCCTGCGGAGCCAGTTCAAGGGGGACAACCCCAGTCGCCTGGTGGCCGTGAAGGTGGCCCGGCGCTGGGGACACCGCTGCACCCTGCCGCTGCTGCAGAGGGCCAGGCACGACCCTGACCCCCGCGTCGCGCTGGAGGCGGCCCAGGCGCTGCAGCGCTTCCGGGGCAGGCAGCCCGGGGTTCAGGCCGCCGCGCCCGCCGCGCCGCTGCCCCGCAATGTCTCCCGCACCCGGTAGATCGGCCGCCCCTGACTCTCGTGGTAGGTGCGCATCTGCAGTTCCGCCAGCAGCCCGAAACAGAACAACTGCACCCCGGCCACCACACTGATCAGGGCCACCAGCAACAGGGGCCGATCACCGATCTCTGCCCCCAGCAGCAGCTTTTCAGCCACCAGGGCCAGGGTGAGCAGGAGCCCCACGCCCATGGCGGCCAGCCCGGCTGAACCGAACACGTGCATCGGCCGGGTCAGAAAGCGCTTCATGAACCACACCGTGAGCAGGTCCATCAGCACCCGGAAGGTGCGGTCGATGCCGTACTTGCTCTGGCCATGGCGGCGGGCGTGGTGGTCCACCAGCACCTCGCTGATGCGGGCGCCCTCGATGAAGGCCAGGGCTGGCAGAAACCGATGCAGCTCGCCGTAGAGGTTGAGGTCGTCCACCACCTCGCGCCGGTAGGCCTTGAGGGAGCAGCCGTAGTCGTGCAGGCGCACTCCGGTGACCCGGGCGATCAGGCGATTGGCGATGCGGCTCGGCAACAGCCGCGACACGGCATGGTCCTGGCGCTGGTGGCGCCAGCCGCTCACCAGGTCGAAGCCCTCCCCCAGCCGCTCCAGCAGCAGGGGAATGTCGGCAGGGTCGTTCTGCAGGTCGCCATCGAGGGTCACGATCACCTGCCCGCAACTGGCATCGAAGCCAGCCGCCATGGCGGCGCTCTGGCCGTAGTTGCGCCGCAGCAGCACCACCACCAGCTCCGGCAGGCTGGTGCTCAGGCCGCGCAGCACCTCGGCGGTGCCGTCGCTGGAGCCGTCGTCCACCACCACCAGCTCGTGCTCCAGCCCAAGGGGGCGGATCGAGCGCAGCACCTGCTCCACCAGCAGCGGCACGTTCTGCTCCTCGTTGTAGAGGGGCACCACCACCGAGAGATCCATCACGGCCAGATCGCAGGCAAGGAACCTAGGCGGGCAGAGGACTGCCATCGTGGCAGCGCATCACCCGCCCGGCGCCCCGCAGTTCGGCGCGGTAGTGCCCGGCCACGGGGTGAGGATTGTTGGGGTTGAGGTCGTCGATGCCGATGCCGTTGCGGCCGTGCTCGCGTCCGGAGCTGTGCAGATAGCGGCCATTGCCCATGTGCAGGGCTACATGGGTGCAGCGCTGGGGGGGGCCGAAGAAGATCAGGTCGGCCGGCTCCAGCCGGTGGAACACGCCCGGGCGCACCGCCAGGGGCTGGCAGAAGCGCTCCTGCAGGTAGGCATCGCGCGGTAGCCAGATGCCCGCACTGGCGTAGGCCGCCTGCACCAGGCCGGAACAGTCGAAGTCGGGCCCGAGGCTGCCGCCCCAGAGATAGGTGTTGGACCGGTGGCTGGCGGCCATGGCGAAGGCCAGCACCGCCGCCAGCCGTTCCTCGATGGCGGCGCGAGCCAGCAGCAGCGGCCTGGCAGCGCCGCTGGCCCTCGCCTGCCCCAGCAGCGCATCGGCCTCGATCCAGCCCGGGTAGCCGTCTTCCAGCAGGCGCACCCGCAGGCGACCCTGCCGCAAGCCGCTGCAGATCTGCAGGCAGCGACCGCCGGCTGCCTGGGTGGCCAGCCCGGTGCCGCTGGGGCGGCTGTAGAGATTGAGGGGGCCATCCAGGCGCCAGAGGCTGCCTGGCAGGAGCAGTTCCGGCGCAGCCGCCGTGCCTTTCGGCAGAGGCGGGGCCTGGGGGGTTCCTAGGGTCGTCACAGCTCGTGCCGGCATTGATGGCGTTCTACAGCCAGGACCCGGCCATGGCGCAGACCCTGGCTGAGTTGATCCAGGCGCTGGAACTGGAGGGTCGCCCGGGTCTGGGCCAGCAGCTCTCGATCACCTGGCTGCGCTTTGCCACAACGCAGGCGGAGCGAGCCCTGGAGGCGGAGCTCGCCTGCTTCTGGGCCCTTCCCAGACGGGGGGCGAGCTGGGGGGGAGATCGCCAGCGCTATCCCGCCAGTGTGGTGAAGCTGGTGTTTCTGATCGCGATGGAGGCCTGGCTGCAGCAGGAGCTGCTTGAGGATGGGCCCGAGCTGAGACGGGCGCTGGCCGACATGATCCGCGATTCCAGCAATGACGCCACCGGCCTGGTGGTGGATCTGCTCAGTGGCACCACCAGTGGACCGGCGCTGCCTCCTGAACGCATGGAGGCCTGGACGCGGCAGCGCCAGCTGGTGAACGACTGGCTGGCGGGGCTGGGCTGGCCGGAGCTGCAGGGTTGCAACGCCTGCCAGAAAACCTGGGGCGACGGTCCCTACGGTCGGGAACGGGCCTTCTACGGCCCGGAGCTGGAGAACCGCAACAGCCTCAGCAGCGAGGCCGTGGCCCGGCTGCTGCTGGCCGTGATGGCCTCGGCCGTGGTCTCGCCACCGGCCTGTGCACGCATGCGACAGCTGCTGGAGCGCAGTCTGGAGGCGGCCACCCGCGCGGCCGACCCGGAGAACCAGGTGGACGGATTCCTTGGGGCCGGTCTGCCCGAGGCGGCCCGGCTGTGGAGCAAGGCGGGCTGGATGAGTCAGGCACGCCACGATGCCGCCTACGTGGAGGCCGAGGGCCATGACCCCTTTCTGCTTGTGGTGTTCAGCGAGGGGCGCGAGCGGGCCCTCGATGAACGGCTGCTGCCGGCGATCGCCAGCCACCTCTGCCGGGCCTGCAGGCACTGAGGGCCGAAGGCATCACAGGCCAGCTCAGTGCTGGGGACGTGGGCCGTTCAGCAATTCAACGGAGAGGGAGGGATTCGAACCCTCGACAGAAGTTGCCTCCTGTAACTCCTTAGCAGGGAGCCGCTTTCAACCGCTCAGCCACCTCTCCAGGGGCCCGCTGAGCTTATCAGCGTGACTTCCGCCAGTGGCTCAGGTGCTGCCGGGCTGGGCCTCGAGCCTCGGCAGGCGCAGCTTGAAGCCGCACAGGATTTCCCAGGGGATGGTGCCGCAGCGCTCGCTCCAGTCGGTGGGCTGAATCTGCTGGTCGCCATCGCTGCCCAGCAGGGTCACCACCGAGCCCGTCTCCAGATCGGGGCATTCGGTGGCATCCACCACGAGCTGATCCATCGTGATCGCCCCCACCTGCGCCAGGCGCTGACCCTCGAACAGCACCTCCATCTGGTTGGAGAGTTGCCGGGGCACCCCGTCGGCATAGCCGATGCCCACCACCGCCAGGCGGCTGGGGCGCGCGGTGTGGAAGCGGTGGCCGTAGCTCACCCCCACGCCCTCAGGCACCTCGCGCACCAGGGTGACCCTGGCGTGCAGGTGCAGGGCAGGCTGCAGGTCGAGCACCCGGCGCAGATGGGGGGCGGGGCTGTGGCCATACAGGGCCAGGCCCACCCGCACCATGTCGTAGTGGAGCGCAGGGCTACGCAGGGTGGCGGCCGAATTGGCCAGGTGGCGGATCCCCGGCTCGAGCCCCTGCTGCTTCAGGTTCGCCAGCACGTTGTCGAAGCGGCGTTTCTGCTCCGCCGTGGTGGGGTCCAGATCCCCGGCCGCGGCGGCTTCCGGCTCGGCGTCAGCGTTGGCGAAGTGGGAGTAGACCCCTGCCAGGTGCACGGCATCCAGCTCCTGGATGGCTCTCACCAGCCTCGGCCCCTCTTGCCAGTCCGCTCCCAGCCTGGTCATGCCCGTGTCGAGCTTCAGTTGCACGGCCATCGGGGCGCCGCCGCCGCTGGCCAGGTTCTGACAGAGCAGGGCCTCCCGCATGCCGCTGATCGTGGGCATCAGCTGCCAGCGCTGGCAGCTGCGCAGTTCCTCGGGATGGCTGAGCCCGCCCAGCACCAGCACCGGCGCCTGGATGCCGGCCTGGCGCAGCTGGATCCCCTCGCCGAGGGTGGCGACCCCGAAGCAGCTCGCTCCCCCCTCCAGGGCGGCCCGGGCCACCACCACGGCACCATGGCCATAGCCATCGGCCTTGACCACGGCCATCAGGGAGCAGTCGGGGCCGATGGCGCGCTTCAGCGCCCGGGCGTTGGCGGTGATCGCCCAGGCCTCCACGTCCACCCAGGCCCGTCGCCGCTCCAGACCGGCCTCCACCAGGGGCAGGCTGGGCAGCCAGCCTTGGTTCGTGGCCTGCGTCACGGATTCCTCAATCCAGCGCAATTAGCATGCCGCGTAATCCCGGCTCTGGCATGGGCCACGTCCTCGTCCTCAACGCCTCCTACGAACCCCTCAACATCACCACCTGGCGGCGCGCCATGGTGATGCTTCTCAAGGGCAAAGCTGAAGGCCTGGAACACGACCCAACACATCTGATCCGCGAGGATACTCTCCTCCCCACGGTGATCCGGCTGCGGCAGTTCGTGCGCGTGCCCTACCGGCAACTGCCGCTCACTCGGCGCAATCTGTTCCACCGGGACGGCCACTGTTGCCAGTACTGCGGCTATGGCGGAGACCAGCTCTCGGTGGATCACGTCGTTCCCCGCAGCCGCGGTGGGCTGGACAGCTGGGAGAACGTGACCACCGCCTGCCTGAGCTGCAATGTGCGCAAGGGCAACCGCACGCCGCGGGAGGCCGGCATGGCCCTGCGCCGCCAACCCCATCGCCCCGCCAGCGGCCTGGGCTATGAGGCCACCCGCCATCTGCGGGCCGGCCGCCACCACGAGTGGGCCAAATACCTGATCGGCGTGGAGTCCGGCGCTGAGCTGCTGGTCTGAGGGCGGCGGCCCCTCAGGCGCTCACCCGGGCGGCGAGGGCATCGAGGCGGCGGTTCTGGTCGGCGGTGATGCAGGCCCCGATCAGGTCCTGGAGCTGGCCGTTGAGAATCGGTTCGAGCGAGAAGTTGCGCCCCAGACGGTGGTCCGTGGTGCGGTTGTCCTTGTAGTTGTAGGTGCGGATCTTTTCGCTGCGGTCGCCGCTGCCCACCTGCGCCAGCCGGTCGGAGCGCTCCCTGGCGTTGGCCTCAGCGAGCTGGCGCTCGTAGAGCTTGGCCCTCAGGATCTCCATGGCCCGCTCCCGGTTCTGCAGCTGCGAGCGCTCCTGGGTGCAGAACACGCGAATGCCGGTGGGTCGGTGGATCAGGTCCACCGCCGTTTCCACCTTGTTGACGTTCTGGCCGCCGGCCCCGCCGGAGCGGGCGGTGCTGATCTCCACGTCGCCAGGCTCGATCTGCACCTCCACCGGATCGGCCTCCGGCATCACGGCCACCGTGGCCGTGGAGGTGTGCACCCTCCCCTGGGACTCCGTGGCCGGCACCCGCTGCACCCGGTGCACGCCCGCCTCGAATTTCAGCTGGCTGAACACGCCCTCGCCCCGGATCGCCAGGATCAGCTCCTTGTAGCCCCCCAGCTCCGCCTCCGAAGCCGACACCGCATCCACCCGCCAGCCCAGGCTCTGGGCGTAGCGCTCGTACATGCGGGCCAGGTCGCCGGCCCAGATGGCGGCCTCGTCGCCGCCGGCACCGGCCCTCACCTCCAGCATCACGCTGCGCTCGTCGCGGGGATCCCGCGGCAGCAGAGCCACGGTGAGGGTCTGTTCCAGGGCGGCGATGGCCCTCGCCAGCTGCTGCAGCTCCTCGCTGGCCAGCTGCTCCATGGCGGTGTCGCCACGGTGCTCGCGCAGCAGCTGGCGAGCCTCGAGTTCTTCCTGCTTCAGCTTCTCGAGCCGCTCGTGATCCCGCACCAGCGGTTCCAGGTGGGAGCGCTCGCGAGCGATCGCCTGAAGTTGGACGGGGTTCGAAGCCACCGCCGGATCCGCCAGTTGCCGCTCCAGGGTCTCAAAGGTGGCCCTGGCGGCCCTGAGGCGGTCATCGAGTAAGGAGGGGTCCATGGGCCAGCGGTTCCGGAGCTGTCAGTGGGGCCGCTCCGGGCTGGGGTGGACCTGCGCGGAGCAGGGCTCCGTCGGGCTCAGGCTTCGGTGGTGTCGGCTTCGGGCTTCGCCTCTGGCTCGGCCTTGATCCCCGCACTGCTGTCGAGGCTGGCCATGCCGTACTTGCGCATGAAGCGGTCCACCCGGCCCTCGGTGTCGAGGATCTTCTGGGTTCCGGTGTAGAAGGGGTGGTTGCCGCTCCACACGTCCACATGGAGCTCGGGAGAGGTGGAGCCGGTGGTCATCACCACCTCTCCATTGCAGATCACCTTGGCATCGGGGTACCAGGTGGGGTGAATGTCGGCCTTGGGCATGGCTGGAAATGTCTGAAGAAGATCGAAGCTCGGTGCTTCGCGATGGAAGATCAGCGCTTCGAGAACTGGGGCGCCTTACGGGCTTTCTTGAGGCCGTACTTGCGGCGTTCCTTGGCCCGGGGGTCGCGGCTGAGGTGACCCTCCGTCTTGAGCGGTTTGCGGTTATCCGGGGACAGCTCGCACAGCGCCCGGGCAGCGCCCTGCTTGATGGCATCGGCCTGGCCGGTGAGGCCACCGCCGCGCACGTTCACCAGCAGGTCGTAGTCGGTGGCGAGCCCCAGGGTGTTGAGGGGGGCTTTGACCGCCGCCAGGTAGACGGGGTTGTAGTTCAGGTAGTTGTCGCCGGGACGGCCGTTGATCGTGACGCTGCCGCTGCCGGGAACAACACGGACACGGGCCACGGCGGTCTTGCGGCGACCGGTGCCCCAATAGACGACGTTGGAGGTGCTCATTGGGCGGCGGCGGCAGGATCGAGGGCGAGGGGCTGGGGCTTCTGGGCGGTGTGGGGATGCTCGGTGCCCTTGTACACCTTCAGCTTGCGGAACAGCTGACGGCCGAGGGCGTTGTGGGGAAGCATGCCCTTGATCGCCTTTTCCACGATGCGCTCGGGAAGGCGGGCCTGGAGGTGGGCGAAGGTTTCGGTCTTCATGCCACCGGGGCGCCCCGAGTGGCGGCGATAGAGCTTCTGGCTGGCCTTGTTGCCGCTCACGCGCACCTTGTCGGCGTTGATGATGATGACGAAGTCACCGGCATCGAGGTGAGGGGTGTAGCAGGGCTTGTTCTTGCCGCGCAGCACGGAGGCCACTTCGCTGGCCAGGCGACCGAGGGTCTGATTCTCAGCATCGACCACAAACCACTGGCGGTCGAGGGAATCAACGGAGGGCAGGGGAGTCTTGTTCATATCGCCTGGTCAGGCACCGGCAGGCCGTAGAGGGCTGGGCAGGTGGTCGGGGTGGCAGGTGGAAACCAAGCCGTTCAAACGACCATACCGCTTGGCCGCGGCGGGCCCTGCGGATCGACGGATAGGCCAGCTGTAACCCCCGGTGAATCGGTGGTGTCGAGCTGATACCGCGGTTGGCAATCATACCAGGCAGCTCTGGGGAACACGGGCTCGGGGTAGCCCACCCGCAGCAGGCACAGTCCGTGGGGTGGGGCGGCCTCCTTCACCGCCTGGCGCTGTTGCTGCCGCCAGCGCTGCTCGAAGGCCGCCGGGCTCAGCCGCCCCTCCCCCACCGCCACCAGCTGCCCCAGCACGAGCCGCACCATGCCGTAGAGGAAGCCGCTGGCCTGCAGCTCCACCCGCAGCAGATCCCCCTGGCGCTCCAGGGCCACCGCCTGGATGGTGGTGCGCGCGTTCAGGCGCCGGCTGCCGGCCTTCTGGAAGGCGCGGAAGTCGTGGTCGCCGAGCAGGCCCTGCAGCGCCGCGTCCATCCGCCGCTCATCGAGCCGGCACTGGTAGCGATGCCAGCTCCAGGGGGCCAGGAAGAGGTTGGGGGCCCGGCCGTTGAAGAGGGTGTAGCGGTAACGGCGGTAGGTGGCCGAGTAGCAGGCATGCCAGTCGGCGGGCACCGTTGACGCGCCCCTGACGCGGATCGTGGCGGGCAGCCGTCCGTTCAGGGCCCGGGCCCAGCGCTCAGCCGGGATCGGCCCGTGGCTGTCGAAATGCACCACCTGGGCGGCGGCGTGCACGCCGGAGTCGGTGCGGCCTGCGGCCCAGGTGCGGGGCCCCGAGCAAGGGTTGGCTGCTGCTGCCGGGAGTGGATCCAGACCCGCGATGGCCCTGTCCAGCGTCTCCTGCACGCTGACTGCATTGTGCTGGCGCTGCCAGCCGTGGAACGCCCCCCCGTCGTACTGCAGGCAGAGGGCGATGCGCTGCCCTGCTGCAGCGTTCAGGGCCGAGCCGCTGTGGGCGTTGGGAAGGCGGTCCATACGAAAAGCCGCAGTGGGGTCACCACCGCGGCCGGGAGAGTGGGCGCCGACGGCGTCGGCTGGACTGCTGGGGGCTCAGACCAACTCGATGATCGCCATTTCGGCATTGTCGCCGCGGCGGGGAACGGTGCGGAAGATCCGGGTGTAGCCGCCATTGCGGTCGCCGTAGCGCTCCTGGGCCTTCTCGAACAGGGCGTGGACGAGCTGCTTGTCGTAGATGTAGCCCATGGCCCGGCGGCGGGCGGCCAGGGTTCCGGCCTTGGCCAGGGTGATCATGCGCTCGGTCTCATCGCGCAGCGCCTTGGCGCGGGCCTTGGTGGTGGTGACCCGCCCTTCGCGGATCAGCTGGGTGGCGAGTCCGCGCAGCATTGCTTTGCGTTGATCGGCGGGGCGTCCCAACATGGGGACTCGGCATTGGTGACGCATCGTTCGTGGGCTCGTGGAAAGGGTCGGGCGCTGCCGTTCAGGCGCTGGTACGGCTCTGGGGCAGGGTGATGCCGATGCGCTCCAGCGCTTCGATCACCTCATCGGCAGACTTGGAGCCGAAGTTCTTGATCTCCAGCAGGTCTTCATAGCTGAAGCCCATCAGGTCGGACACGGAGTTGACCTGGGCACGCTTGAGGCAGTTGTAGGCCCGCACGGAGAGGTTGAGCTCTTCGAGCGGAATCTGGGCTTCGGCGGAAGGCTCGGGTTCATGACCCGGCTCCTCGACCACGCTCAGGGTGGCCAGGGGCTGGAACAGGGCGATCAGCTGGTTGGCCGCCTGGGCCATGGCGTCGTCCGGGGTGACGCTGCCGTTGGTCTCGATCTCGAGCCGCAGCCGCTCGCGGGCCGAGCCGCCCTCGCCCACGGCCGTCTCATCGACGGTGTAGTTGACGCGGTTGACCGGCTTGAACACGGCATCGATCTGCAGCAGATCGATGGCGCTGGTGTCCTCGTTATGGCGATCCACCGGGCGGTAGCCGACCCCCCGTTCCACGTGCACCTCCATCTCGAGGCTGAAGCCTTCGGCCACGGTGGCGATCAGGCGGTCGGGATCGATCACCTGCACCTGGGAGGAGAACTGCAGATCAGCGGCTGTCACGGTGCTGGGGCCGTTCACCACCAGGCGACCGATTTCCAGGTCACGGCTGCGGCTGCTCACCGCCACCTGCTTGCAGTTGAGCAGCATGTCGAGCACGTCCTCGCGCACGCCGGGCACGGTGGCGTATTCGTGGTTGACGCCGGAGATGCGCACGGCTGTGATGGCACTCCCCTCCAGGCCGCCGATCAGCACCCGCCTCAGGGCGTTGCCCAGGGTGGTGGCCTGCCCGCGGTCCAGGGGGCCGATCAGGAAGACACCGGTCTGAGCCCGGTCGTCGGAGACCTGATGCTCGATCCGGTCGATTTGGTAGTGCAGCACGGTCTGAACAGTCGGAAGGTTGGGCGGAAGCTCCCCAGGGAGGGGACGGGGCGACGAATCAGACGCGGCGGCGCTTGGCACGCCGGCAGCCGTTGTGGGGCAGGGGGGTCACGTCGCGAATCAGGGTGATCTCCAGGCCTGCCACCTGCAGGGCGCGGATGGCGGTCTCGCGGCCGGAGCCAGGACCGCGCACCAGCACCTCGATCTGGCGCATGCCCTGCTCCAGGGCGCGGCGCGCGGCCGCTTCGGCTGCGGTCTGGGCGGCGAAGGGAGTGCCTTTACGAGCCCCCTTGAAGCCGCTGGCACCGGCAGAACTCCAGGAGATCACCTCACCGGCGGTGTCGGAGATCGACACGATGGTGTTGTTGAAGGTGCTCTGGATATGGGCAACGCCATTGGGCACGTTGCGCTTGGCCTTCTTGGGGCCCGTTTTCTTGGCTGGCTTTGCCATGGTGGAGAGGCCTGCTGCAGCAGGAGGTGATCGGGGAACGGGGGCAGACCCTGGTGACGCCTGAGCGGTGAAGGCCACCCGGCGGAATGCGGGGGAGGCCACGAGCCGCTCGGAAGACGGCTCGGGACGGTGCTCGGCGGCAGGGCCTGGGTGCTCGGACGGCAGAACCTGAACCAGGCCTGCCGGCCTGGCTTACTTCTTCTTGCCTGCCACGGTCTTGCGGGCACCGCGGCGGGTGCGGGCATTGGTGCGGGTGCGCTGGCCGCGCACCGGCAGACCCATGCGGTGGCGACGCCCCCGCAGGCAGCCGATGTCCTGCAGACGCTTGAGGGCCATGCCCTCCTGCCGGCGCAGGTCGCCTTCAAGGGTGAAGGTCTCGGCGGCGCCGCGCAGTTTCTGCACATCGGCGTCGCTGAGATCCTTGACCCGGATGTCCGGGCTCACGCCGGTCTTGGCGAGGATCTTCTGGGCACGGGTGAGCCCGATGCCATACACATAGGTGAGAGCGATCTCAACCCGCTTGTCGCGAGGGATATCGACGCCGGCAATCCGAGCCACGTAGGAAACGATTCAAGGGTCAGAGGTACCCGCCTGGGGCAGGTGCCCCCGGGCAGGCCCAGGGGAGGCCCGCTGCTGAGGCGGGCGTGATGCAGTGGCCCCGGCTGAGGCCATGCCTGGGCTGGATCAGCCCTGGCGCTGCTTGTGCTTGGGATTGGTGCAGATCACCATCACCCGGCCGTGGCGACGGATCACCCGGCACTTGTCGCACATCTTCTTGACTGAGGCACGCACCTTCATGGGCGTTGTGCTCTCCGATTTTGCAAACCGCCACCGTATCACAGCGGTCAACCACCAGCAGCTGATCCTCCAGGCAGAGCTCAGTCCAGCAGGGCGGTGATCCTGGCGGCGATGGCCTCAACGCTGCCGCTGGCATCGACGCCCTGGAGCAGGCCCTTTTCTTGGTAGTAACGGATCAGGGGAGCCGTCTGCTCGCGGTAGACCTCGAGGCGATGGCGGATCACCTCCTCGTTGTCATCGGCGCGCCCGCGGCTGAGCAGGCGCTGCAGCAGCACGCCGTCCTCAAGCTCCAGCAGCACCACGAGCTCGATCTGCTGGCCGAGCTCCGTAAGCAGGGTTTCCAGGGCTTCAGCCTGGGCCAGGTTGCGGGGAAAGCCGTCCAGGAGCCAGCCGGAGCCCCCCTCCTCCGCCTGGCGTTCCAGACGGCTGCGCACGATCGCCAGCACGAGGGCATCGCTCACCAGTTCGCCGCGGGCCATCACCGCCTCGGCCTGCTGGCCGAGGGCCGTGGCGGCCGTCACCTCCCCCCGCAGCAGGTCTCCGGTGGAGAGGTGGAGCAGCTGCCGCCCGCTGGCCAGCTGCTCGGCCTGGGTGCCCTTGCCGGCGCCGGGCGGGCCGAGGAACAGGAGTCGTTGCTTCATGGCAGGTCGGTGGGGAGGAAGGTCTGGAAGTCGGGGGGCTGGGGTAGGTCCTACTGACGCACCATCCCTTCGTAGCGCTGGGAGATCACGTAGGTCTGCACCTGCTTGGCGGTGTCGATCGCCACGCCCACCAGGATCAGCAGGGAGGTGGCGCCCAGCCCCTGGAAGGTGCGCACCTGGGTGGCGCCCTCAACGGCCGAGGGAATGATCGCCACGGCCCCGAGGAACAGGGCCCCCAGCAGGGTGAGCCGGTTCTGCACACCGCCGAGGTAGGTGGCGGTGGCCGAGCCTGGCCGCACCCCCGGCACGGCCACGCCGCCGCGCTTCAGATTGCTGGCGATGTCCACCGGGTTGACGGTGAGCGAGGCATAGAAGAAGGAGAAGCCCACGATCAGCCCGAAGAACACCAGGGCGTAGAGCCACGGTGTGCTGCTGTTGGGATTGAGCGAGCTGGCCAGCTGGATCAGCCAGGGGCTGCGGGTGAGGTTGGCAATCGTGAGAGGAAGGAACACCACGGCGGAGGCGAAGATGATCGGCATCACGCCGCCTGCATTCAGCTTCAGGGGCAGGTAGCTCTGGCGCGCCGCCAGCAGGTTGGTGCCCCCCACCTGGCGCTTGGCGCTCACGATCGGGATGCGCCTGTTGCCCTCCTGAACGAAGATGATGCCCACGATCGTGAGCAGGAACACCACCACCAGCACCACAATGCCGCCCACGGTGCTGCGGTCGCCGCTCTGGGCCAGCTCGATGGTGGAGCCCAGGGCCCGCGGCAGGGTGGCCACGATGTTCACGAAGATCACCAGGGAGGCTCCCTGGCCGATGCCCCGCTCGGTGATCACCTCGCTGATCCACATCACGATCATCGAACCGGTCACCAGGGCCAGGGCTGTCTGGATCACGAACACCGGCTCCGAGAGCCCTTCGGTGGCGTACTGGCGCAGGATCAGGGCAAACACCGTGCTCTGGAGAATGCCCCAGCCCAGGGCCACGTAACGGGTGATCTGGGCAATCTTGCGGCGCCCGGCCTCCCCCTCGTTCTTCTGCAGGTCTTCAAGCTGGGGCAAGGCTGCCGTGAGCAGCTGAATGATGATCGAGGCGTTGATGAAGGGCAGGATGCCCAGGGCGAAGATGCCCAGGGTGGAGAGCCCCCCGCCGGTGAAGATGTCGAGGAAGCCGATCAGCTGGCCGCCCTGGGCCAGAAACTCCTGAAAGGCCACCCGGTCGATGCCGGGCACGGGGATGTAGATCCCCAGCCGCACCAGCAGCAGCAGCCCCAGGGTGGTGAGCACCCTGTCGCGCAGGCCTTTGGACTGGATCAGCTGGGTGAGGATCTCACCGGCGCTGGGGTTGCGTCCCCGACTGAGAAGCATGGTGGTTGGCTGGAAAAGGGGGCAGGGCGGCCTGGGCAAGCCAGGGGTCAGAGGGTCATCATCAAAAAGCCGTCCACCGCATTCCGGTGGACGGCTCAGACCCTAGGGCGGAGGCTTGTGCGACCCGTGGGGCCGCCGCCGGGCAGGGCGCTCAGATGATCTCGCAACTGCCACCGGCGGCCTCGATCTTGGCCCGGGCGCTGGCGGTGAAGGCGGAGGCCTGCACCGTGAGCTTCACGCCAAGATCACCATTGCCGAGCACCTTCAGCGGGTGCTTGGGGCTGGTGACGATGCCGGCCTTGACCAGGGTGTCGAGGTTCACCGTGCTGCCGGCGGCGCAGTCGGCCAGCCGGGCCACGTTGAGCACCGTGAATTCCTTGCGGTTGATCAGTTCAAAGTGCTTGAGCTTGGGCACCCGCCGGTAGAGGGGCATCTGGCCGCCCTCGAAGCCGGGACGGGTGGGCCGGCCCGAGCGGGATTTCTGGCCCCTCATACCGAAGCCGCAGCTGGCGCCCTGACCCGCGGCGATGCCCCGACCCTTGCGGAGCTTGCGGCGCCGGGCGCCGGGGTTGGCTTTGAGGGATTGGAGAGTGATGCTCATCGGAAGGGCCTCAGGAGTAGATCTGCTCAAGGGAGATGCCCCGCTCCTTGGCGGTCTCCTTGTGGGTGCGGAGGCCCGAGAGGGCTTCCATGGCGGCGCGGGCGTTGTTGAGCGGCGTCTTGGAGCCGAGGCGCTTGGCCAGCACGTTCTTGATGCCGGCCAGCTCCAGCACGGTGCGAATTGAACCACCCGCAATCACCCCGGTGCCTGGAGCGGCGGGCCGGATCAGCACGCTGGCGGCGCCATCGCGGCCATTGCTGAGGGTGGGAATCGAGTTGGAACGGGTGAGGGGCACCTTCACCAGGTGCTTCTTGCCATCGGCTACGCCCTTGCGCACGGCGCCGATCACGTCGCCGGCCTTGCCGACGCCCACGCCCACCTGGCCCTTTTCGTTGCCCACCACGACGATGGCCCGGAAGCTCATCTTCTTGCCGCCTTTGACGGTCTTGGAGACGCGGCGGATCTGCACCACCCGCTCCTGCCATTCGGAATCACGCTCCTGGCCGCGACGGTTGTCGCGCCCCCGGCCACCGCCGCGGCGGTCACCGCGGCCATCGCCCCGGCCACCGCCGCCGCGGCGCTCCTGCTGACCCTCGGCGGCCGCGGGAACTCCGGCTGCTGCGGGCACGGCACCGGTGGATTGAACTTGTTCGTTGGTTTCGGTCATGGTGAAAGTCGGGATCAGAACTGAAGGCCCGCTTCCCGGGCGGCGTCAGCCAGGGCCTTGACCCGGCCGTGGTAAAGGTTGCCGCCGCGATCGAAGACCACCTGGGAAATGCCCTTGGCCAGGGCGCGCTTGGCCACGAGCTGGCCCACCGCTACCGAGGCATCGCAGGTGGCGGCGGTGGTGACGCTGGGGCGCAGCTCCTTGTCCACCGTGGAGGCCGAGCAGAGGGTGCTCTGGGCCCCGTCGTCGATGACCTGGGCGTAGATGTGGTTGTTGGAGCGGAACACAGCCAGGCGCGGACGCTCGGCGGTGCCGTTGAGCTGGCGACGCAGACGGCGATGACGCTTCTGGGTCTGTTGTTTGCGGGAGAGGGATGACATGGCAATACAGAGTAACGACGCTCAGGCAGACCTCATTTCTTACCGGTCTTACCGGCCTTGCGCAGGATGCGCTCGCCCGCGTACTTGATGCCCTTGCCCTTGTAGGGCTCGGGAGGACGGATGGCGCGGACCTTGGCGGCTTCGTTGCCCACCAGTTCCTTGTTGGCACCAGACACCACCACGGTGGTGGTGCCCTCGACCGCAAAGGAGACCCCGTCGGGGGGCACCATCTCAACCTGGTGGCTGTAGCCGGCGGAGACCACCAGCTTTTTGCCCTGGAGGGCGGCGCGGTAGCCCACGCCGACGATCTCGAGCTTGCGGCTGAAGCCCTGGCTCACCCCTTCCACCATGTTGGCCACCAGGGTGCGGCAGAGGCCGTGGCGCTCGCGGCAGAGGCGGCTCACTCCGGTGGGGCTCACCATGATGAGGCCGCCGTCCTGGCTGATCGACACCCCCTCGGGCAGGGTGCGGTTGAGTTCCCCCTTGGGGCCCTTCACGGTCACGTCGAGCCCCTTGAGGGTGACGGTGACCTTGTCGGGCACGGGGATGGGCGCTTTACCAATACGTGACATGAGTCGATCTCCCTGATCAGTAGACGTAGCAGAGCACTTCGCCACCCACGCCCTGCTTGCGGGCGTCACGGTCGCTCATCACTCCCTTGGAGGTGGAGATGATGGCCACACCGAGGCCGCCCAGCACCTTGGGCAGCTGACGATTGTTCTTGTAGATGCGAAGGCCAGGCTTGCTGACCCGCTGGACGGAGCGGATGGTCGGTTGGCGGTGCTTACCGCTGTACTTGAGTTCGACCACGATGTGGCGCAACACCCCTTCGCCTTCCTCGCTGATGGCAGCGATGAAGCCTTCCTGCTGCAGCACATTGGCAATGCTGCGGAGCAGGCGGGAGGCCGGGATCTTGGTGGTCTCGTGACGCTTCTCACTCGCATTGCGGATGCGGGTGAGCATGTCGGAAATGGGGTCGTGATTGGCCATGGGTCAGGTCCGAAGAGGGCTCAGTTGCTGCGGAACGGCATTCCCATCTCGCGGAGGAGGGCCCGGCCCTCTTCGTCGTTACGGGCGCTGGTCACGATCGTCACGTCCATGCCACGGATCGCATCGATCTTCTCGAACGAGATTTCAGGGAAAATGATCTGCTCACGAATTCCCAGGGTGTAGTTGCCACGGCCGTCGAAGCTCTTCGGGCTCACACCGCGGAAGTCGCGGATGCGGGGCAAGGCCAGATTGATCAGGCGCTCCAGGAAGGCATACATGCGCTCTCCCCTCAGGGTGACGGCGACGCCGATGGGCATGCCCTGGCGGATCTTGAAGCCGGCAATCGCCTTCTTGGCCCGGGTCACCACCACTTTCTGACCGGTGATGGTGGCCAGTTCCGTGATCGAGGCCTCGAGGGCCTTGGCGTTCTGGGCGGCTTCACCCAGGCCCCGGTTGAGGGTGACCTTCACCACCTTCGGGACTTCGTGGACGTTGGAGAGATTCAGATCCTTGAGGAGTTTGGGTTGAATCGTCTCCCGGTAGCGCTGTTTGAGGGACATGGCGGGGGAAGAGGTTGCGCTTCTGGGCTGGGTCAGAAGGCGGAGGGAACACGGGAGCAGGGCTGGCGGGTCAGTCGAGAAGCTCGCCTGTTTTCTTGAGGCGGCGCTTTTTGGTGCCGTCTTTGTCCACCACGATCTCGACGCGGCTGGCCACGTTCTTACTGGTGGAATACAGCATCACGTTGGAGGCATGCAGCGAGGCTTCCTCCGTGACGATGCGCCCGGTCTCGCCCTCCTGGGTGGGCTTGACATGGCGGGTGCGCAGGTTGATTCCCTGAACCACCACGCGGTTGTCGTAGGGCAGGGTGCGCAGAACCTCTCCGGTTTTGCCCTTGTCCTTGCCGCTGATCACCTGCACGGTATCGCCCTTCTTGAGACGCATTTTGATGCGCTCGGCGGGCTTGGATTTTGGCGTTGCGGTGGCCATGGTCAGATCACCTCCGGAGCGAGGGACACAATCTTGGTGAAATTGCGTTCACGCAGTTCCCGGGCCACCGGGCCGAACACCCGTGTGCCCTTCGGGTTGTTCTCGTTGCCGAGGATCACGGCGGCGTTGTCATCGAAGCGGATGGCATTGCCGGTGTCGCGGCGCAGGGTGGCCCTGGTGCGCACCACCACGGCCTTCACCACATCCGATTTCTTCACACCCATGTTGGGCATGGCGTCCTTGACGGCGGCCACAATCACGTCGCCGACGTGGGCGTAGCGACGGTTGGTGCCCAGCACGCGAATGCACTGAATGCGCTTGGCGCCGCTGTTGTCAGCGACATTGAGAAACGTCTCTTGTTGAATCATGGCTCGTTTCTCCTCAGGAGGCGGCGGAGGTGTTGAACACCTCGGCCACGGTCCAGCGCTTGGTGCGGCTGAGCGGGCGGGTCTCGGTGATCCGCACCCTGTCGCCGACTTTGCAGCTGTTTTCTTCGTCGTGGACTTTGTAGCGTTTGGTGCGGCTCACCGTCTTCTGATAGATGGGGTGGGGGAAGCGGTTTTCCACCGCCACCACCACCGTCTTGTCCATCTTGTCGCTGACGACGGTGCCGACCCTTTCCTTGAGTGCCATGGGGATCACGGGGGGTATCAGGAGGCTGAATCAGCTGGGGCAGTGGAGCCCTTGCGCTCGTTCTGCACCGTGAGCAGGTGAGCCAGCTTGATGCGGGCTGCCTTGAAGCGGTGCGGTTGTTCCAGGCGGCGGGTGGCCTGCTGGAAGCGCAGGTCGAACAGCTCGCGCCGGGTGGCGTTGACCTGTTCGATGAGGTCGCCGTCGCTGAGCTTGCGCACGTCGGCGATAACGGGAAGGGCCATGGTCAGGACTCCACGGAATGGGCGGGTTCGGCCACCACCGGAGCAGCCGCTGCGGGGGGGGCATCGGCCGCGGCCTCTTGGTCGGCCAGGGCGAGGAACTTGGTCTTCAGGGGCAGCTTGTACTGCGCCAGGCGCATCGCCTCCCGGGCAATGTCCGGGGTGATCTCAGCACCGCCCATCTCAAAGAGAATGCGGCCGGGCTTGATCACGGCCACCCAGAATTCCGGGTTGCCCTTACCGGATCCCATGCGGGTTTCCGCAGGGCGCATGGTGACGGGCTTGTCCGGGAAGATGCGGATCCAGATCTGGCCGCCCCGCTTGACGTAGCGGGTCATGGCCCGGCGGCTGGCTTCAATCTGGCGGGATGTGATCCAGCCGCACTCCTGGGCCTGCAGGGCGAAATCCCCGAAGGCGATGGTGTTGCCGCGCGTGGCGACGCCGCGCATGCGGCCTCGCTGTTGCTTACGGAATTTGACGCGTTTTGGACTCAGCATGGTTCAGGCCTCCTGATCACTCCTGGTTCGAGCGGTCTTCGAACTGTTGCGGCTGCCGACTGGTGCGGCGGCGGGGAGCGGCGCCAACGGGCAGTTGCTCCTTCTGCCCAGGCAACACTTCACCTTTGAAGACCCACACCTTGATGCCCAGCACCCCGTAGGTGGTGCTGGCCAGCTTGGTGGCGTAGTCGATGTCGGCCCGCAGGGTGTGCAGGGGGACCCTGCCTTCCCGGGTCCACTCGGTGCGGGCGATTTCGGCACCGTTGAGGCGGCCGCTCACCTGGATCTTGAGGCCGAGCACTCCGGCCCGTTGGGCCCGCTGCACAGCCATCCGGATCACGCGGCGGAAGGCCACGCGCTTCTCGAGCTGCTGGGCGATGTACTCGGCCAGCAGGAAGGCGTCGGCGTCCACGCGCTCCACTTCCACCACGTTGATGCGGACCTTGCGGCTCGCATCACCGACGGTTTTCTGGATGCCGGTGCGCAGATCCTCAATGCCGCTGCCCTGGCGGCCCACCAGCACGCCGGGGCGGGCCGTTTTCAGCTCCACTTCCAGTTGGTCGGCCTTGCGGGCGATCAACACATCGGAGATGCCGGCAGAGCCGTACTTCTTGTGGATGAACTTGCGGATCCGGTCGTCCTCCTGGAGGAGGGTGGGGTAGGTCTTGCTTGGGGCGTACCAGCGGGAGCGGTGATCCTGGGTGATCCCCAGGCGCAGGCCGGTTGGATGGATTTTGTGTCCCATCGGGTCGGTGTCCTCGGGGGTCAGGCGGAAGGGGCCACAGCGATGCTGATGTGGCAGGTCTGTTTCTTGATCGCGAAGGCGCGACCCTGGGCACGGGGGCGGAACCGCTTCAGGGAAGGACCCATGTCAGCGGTGGCCCCGATCACCACGAGCGTGGCCGGATCGAGGCCGAGGTTGTGCTCGGCATTGGCCACGGCGCTGCGGAGCACCTTGGTGATCGGGCCCGTGGAGCGAAAGGGCATGAACTCGAGCATGATCAGGGCCTCGCGGTAGCTCTGGCCACGGATCTGATCGAGCACCCGCCGCACCTTGCTCACGGAGCCACGGATGTAGCGGCCGTGGGCGAGGGCCTGGTTGGGCGCTGCCTGGTTGGGAGCAGTGTTAGCCATGGATCAACGGCCTCCTTTTTTGTCCTTGATGTGGCCGCGGAAGGTGCGGGTGGGGGCGAATTCCCCAAGTTTGTGCCCCACCATCTGCTCGGTCACGTAAACCGGCACATGGGATTTGCCGTTGTGCACGGCAATCGTGTGACCGATCATCATCGGCAGGATCGTGGAGGCCCGTGACCAGGTTTTGATCACGGTCTTGTCATTGGCAGCGTTCTGCTTCTCAACCTTGCTGAGCAGGCTGTCGGCAACAAACGGACCTTTTTTGAGTGAACGTCCCATA
Organism: Paraciimarium castrense LEGE 11436; assembly: GCF_056633055.1. Taxonomy (NCBI): domain Bacteria; kingdom Bacillati; phylum Cyanobacteriota; class Cyanophyceae; order Synechococcales; family Prochlorococcaceae; genus Paraciimarium; species Paraciimarium castrense. The sequence continues at coordinate 183,531 of NZ_JBSJOW010000006.1, forward strand.
GCGGTTCAGGAGGCGGGCAAAGCGGTGTGGGTCATCAGGAATCGCGTCCGCCACGGCTCCGCTTGGAGGTGCGGCGACGTTTCCGCAGCACAAACCGGTTGCTGGGCTTGTTCCGCTTGCGGGTCTTGTAGCCGAGGGCCGGCTTGCCCCAGGGGGTGACAGGGCCGGAGCGACCGATCGGCGCCCGGCCTTCGCCACCACCGTGGGGGTGGTCGCAGGGGTTCATGACGGAACCCCGCACTTCCGGACGGCGACCCAGCCAGCGCTTGCGGCCGGCCTTGCCCAGGCTGGTGTTGCGCACCTCGGAGTTGCCCACGTCACCGAGGGTGGCGTAGCACTCGCGGCGCACCAGGCGCACCTCGGTGGAGGGCAGCTTGAGGGCGACGTAGTCACCTTCCTTGGCCATCACCTGGGCGCTGGCGCCGGCGGTGCGCACCATCTGGCCACCGCGACCGGCGTAGAGCTCCACGTTGTGGACGCTGGAGCCGAGCGGGATGGACGAGAGCGGCAGGGCATTGCCGGTTTCGATCGGGGCATCGGGGCCCGACACCACCTGCTGGCCGATTTCGATCCCAGCCGGGGCCAGGATGTAGCGCTTCTCGCCATCGGCGTAGAAGAGCAGGGCCAGCCGGGCGTTGCGGTGCGGGTCGTAGTGGATGGCCGCCACCTTGGCGGTCACACCGTGCTTGTCCCGGCGGAAGTCCACCAGCCGGTAGAGGCGCTTGTGGCCACCGCCGCGGTGGCGGCAGGTGATCACACCGCGGTTGTTGCGGCCCTTGCGGCGGTGTTTGGCCACCACCAGGCCCCGTTCCCGGCCGCGGCCGGTGACTTCGGTGAAGTCGCTGGCCACGCGGGTGCGGGTGCCGGGGGTGATGGGGCGGTAGTTACGGATTGCCATGTGATTTCAGACCCCTCAGGACTCAGGGAACAGCTGGATGGCGTTGCCCTCGGCCAGGCGCACCACCGCTTTCTTGACCTGGGCACGCTTGCCAGCGAAGCGGCCGACGCGGCGGGAGCGGCGTGGCGGATTCATGGTGCTGACGCCCAGCACCTTCACATCGAACAGGGCTTCCACCGCTGCTTTGATGTCAGGCTTGGCGGCCCGGTGGTCCACCTCGAAGGTGTACTGATTGAACTCGAGGGCGCGGGTGGCCTTCTCGGTGATCAGGGGCCGGCGGATCACATCCGCGAGCCGACCTGCAAAACGTTCAGTCATCGCCGTAGACCTCCTGAATCTTCGCGAGTGCTTCCTCACTCAGCACCAGCGTGCTGGCGTGGAGCAGGTCGAACACGTTGAGCTGATCCGCGGCGATCAGCTTCACCGTCTTGAGGTTGCGTACGGACTTGCGCACGGCTTCAGACGGGTTGTCGAGGATCACCAGCACCTTGGTGTCCGCCTCGATGCCGAGCCGCCCCAGCGCCGCGGTGATCTCCTTGGTGCGGGGGGTGTCGAGGTCGGTGCCGAAGCCCTTGACCACCGTGATGTCGGCCACGCGGCTCATCAGCGCGGTGCGCAGGGCCAGGCGCCGCTCCTTGCGGTTCATCGCCAGGTTGTAGCTGCGGGGCTTGGGTCCGAAGATCACGCCACCGCCGGGCCGCAGCGGGGTGCGGATCGAGCCCTGGCGGGCCCGGCCCGTGCCCTTCTGCTTGTAGGGCTTGCGGCCACCACCGGCCACCTCGGCGCGGGTCAGGGTGCTGGCCGTACCCTGACGGGCGTGGGCCAGTTGCCGAACCACGGCGCGGTGCACCAGGTCGGTGGCGGAACTCTTCTTGGCGACCTTGAGGTCGAGGGCAGCCTTGCCGGCTTCCCTGCCCTGCCAGTCGCGAATCACACAATCAGCCATGTTCTCGGTTCTCCTCAGTTCCCGGCCTTGGCGCCCACCCGGTTCGCCGGGCAGATGTTGAGCAGGGCTCCGGGCTTGCCGGGCACGGACCCCTTCACCACCAGCAGGTTGCGCTCGGTGTCCACCTTCAGGACCACGAGGCCGCGGGTGGTGATCTGTTTGCCGCCGTAGCGACCCGCCATGCGCTTGCCCGGGTAGATGCGGCCAGGCGTGGTGCCGGCGCCGGTGGAGCCTGGCTCGCGGTGGTTCTTGGAGCCGTGGGTCATCGGACCGCGGCTGAAGCCATGACGCTTCTGGTAACCGGAGAAGCCCCGGCCCATGGTGTCGCCACTCACGTCGACCTTCTGGCCCGCCTCGAAGGCGGAGACAGAGACGACAGCGCCGAGCTCCAGCCCATCGAGACTGTCGACCCGGTACTCCTTGAGATGGCGGAGAACGTCCTCGCCAGACTTGGCAAGGTGGCCCTTGGCGGGCTTATTGACCAACTTCTCGCGGATGTCGCCGAAGCCGAGCTGCACGGCGGTGTAGCCGTCCGTGCTGCAGGATTTGAGTTGGGTGATGCGGCAGGGGCCAGCCTCGATCACGGTGACCGGGATGGACTTGCCTGCCTCGTCGAAGAACTGGGACATGCCCAGTTTCTTCCCAAGAATGCCGATGGACATTAGGTAGGGAGTCAACGCCAGCTGGACCACCGGACGAGTCCGGTGAAGCTGAGGCAGAGGTGGCGGTGGTCTGGCTGGGCCTTGAAAGTTCCGGCCTGGGATCGCCATCGGCCTGGCTGCCTTGAGTAGACAGCTGTTGCCGGTTCACCCGAAGGAGAACAGCACCAGGTGATGGGATGCCCGGATCACGAAGGTCAGGGCGCTAGCGAGACAGAGCGGACTCTGTTCAGCGCGGCTGGGACTGGCCTGGACCGGACTGGCCGCACTCCGGGGAGGGGCTGGCGCGTTCAGGAAGTTTCCCGGCGGGTGGTTCGGAGGATCGTGGTGCAGGCTGGAACCTGACATCGAGACCCGAACAATCCGCACTGGCCGGAGAGATCATCACCACTGATGATCTGGTGCAGAGATCCGGAGGCCCGGCTAGCGGACGGGCACGGATGCGAAGCACAGCGATCAAATGTAACCCATGGCTTGGCTTACCCCTGATGAACCGGCGGCCGGTCGGATCCCGACGGCGGTGTGTCAGCGGCTGCCCTGAGGTGTTCGTGAGGTGCTGCGGCCGCGATTCCTGGCCTGCCGAGCCTTGGCTCCTGGACCGGAACGGGGCTGGGGCTGTCAAACTTGCGGCGAGCCTGAGCCGATCTCACCATGCCACTGCTGCTCTCCGGTCGCGGATTCCGGCAGGATCTCGAAAAAGCAGGGGCCCTTGCCCTGTTCGCACCCCTGGAGGGAGGAGCCGAAACGCGCCTGATGCGCCGGCTTAGGGCCGCCGGCTACCGCGCTCAGATCACCTCAGCCCGTGGGCTCGGCGATCCGGAGGCGTTCCTGATGCAGCTGCACGGCGTGCGCCCGCCCCACCTGGGTCACCAGAGTGTGGGGCGAGCAGCGGCGGTAGGCGAGGTGCATCGGGTGATGCCCCAGCTGGGCAGCCTTCTGGAGGGCAGCGGCCCCATCCTGCTCTGGCTCCTGGAGGGCAAGGTGCTCTCCTCAGGGGAGCTGAGTTCCCTGATCGACATCACCCGGCGGGAGCCGCGGCTGCGCATCGTGGTGGAAATGGGTGGTGCCCGGGAGCTGCGTTGGCAGCCCCTGGAGCAGTTGCTGGTGGCGGCCTGAGCTCCCCTCCAGGCCTGGCCCTGACCCCGGACGCGGCCCTGCGCCAGGGGCGCTGGGTCAAGTGGATCGGCGGCGCCAGCAATCACGATCTGGCCGCCATCGAAGACCTGGCCGGGCTCTACGCCCTGGCCGGGGTCCACTGCGTGGACGTGGCCGCGGACCCGGCCGTCGTGGCGGCGGCCCGTCGGGGGCTCGACTGGGCCGACCGCCACGGCGCCCGGCGTCCCTGGCTGATGCTGAGCTTCAGCGACGGCGCCGACCCCCACTTCCGCAAGGCCTGGTTCGATCCCGGCGCCTGCCCGGCTGACTGCCCCCGCCCCTGCGAGCGGATCTGTCCTGCCCTGGCCATCGGCGAGGCGGCCACCGGTGCCGCCGGGGTGCTGGACGCCCGCTGCTACGGCTGCGGCCGCTGCCTGCCCGCCTGCCCCCATGGGCTGATCGAAGAACGCAGCCAGGTGCTGGAGGCCGCTGCGGTGGCGCCCCTGCTGCGCCAGCTGGCGCCCGATGCCGTGGAACTCCACACCCAGCCGGGGCGCCTGCAGGGCTTTCAGGAGAGGCTGGAGCAGCTGAGGGCCAGCGGTGTGCCGCTGCGGCGGCTGGCGGTGAGTGCCGCCGGCGACCTCACCGCCCGGGAGCTGTGGCAGCGCTATGGGGCCCTGCGCTCCTGCGGCTTTGCGCCCCTCTGGCAACTGGATGGCCGCCCGATGAGCGGTGATCTGGGCCAGGGCACGGCCCATGCCGCCGTGGCCTTGCTGCGGCGCTGGCAGGGGCAGCTGCCCCCGGGCCCCCTGCAGCTGGCCGGAGGCACCAACGGCGCCACCCTGACCCTGCTGGAGCGGCAGCCGGCCCTGGCCCGCGGCTGTGCCGGCGTGGCCTTCGGCGGTGTGGCGCGGCGGCTGTTGCAGCCGCTGCTGCAGGAGGCCCAGCGACAGGGCCGTTCGCTGCTGGCCCTGCCGGAACTCCTGCCCGAAGCACTTCAGCTGGCCCGCTCGCTGGTGGTGCCCTGGCTAGAACGAACAAGCCCACAGACCTGCCCACAGCCTTTGCGGTGCCCTTCTCCGAGCCCTTGACCCCCGCCGCTGATGGCGGGCCGCCGCCGCCTTCCACTCCGTTCAGCCAGCGGGTCACCGATGACCTCGACCGGATGCTGGCCGTGCTGCCGGACCCGGTGCAGAGAGCTCTGGCCAGCCAGGAGCGCCGCCAGCAGCTGCTCGAGGTGGTGCTCGACCTGGGCCGGGTTCCGGAAGCCCGCTACCCGGGGCGGGCCATTGAGCTGGGAGCGCAACCGGTGCAGAGCGCTGACCTGGAGGCGGTGGTGCGTCAGCTGGGGGCGTTCGGCAGCGACAACCGGGCCGGCATCGCCTCCACGCTGCACCGCATCAGCGCCATCCGCAACCGCACCGGCACCGTCGTGGGCCTCACCTGCCGGGTGGGTCGCGCCGTGTTCGGCACGGTGGTGATGGTGCGTGACCTGCTCGATTCAGGCCAGTCGCTGCTGCTGATGGGGCGCCCAGGGGTCGGCAAGACCACCGCCCTGCGGGAGATCGCCCGGGTGCTGGCCGACGACCTCTGCAAGCGCGTGGTGGTGATCGACACCAGCAACGAGATCGCCGGCGACGGCGACATCCCCCATCCGGCCATCGGGCGGGCCCGGCGCATGCAGGTGGCCCGCCCCGAGCTGCAGCACGAAGTGATGATCGAGGCTGTGGAAAACCACATGCCCGAAGTGATCGTGATCGATGAGATCGGCACGGAGCGGGAGGCCCAGGCGGCACGCACCATCGCCGAGCGGGGCGTGATGCTGGTGGCCACGGCCCATGGCAATGAGCTCTCCAACCTGATCAAGAACCCCACCCTCAGCGACCTGGTGGGCGGCATCCAGTCGGTGACCCTGGGAGACGAGGAGGCTCGACGGCGCCGGACCCAGAAGACCGTGCTGGAGCGGGCCGCCGAGCCCACCTTCCCCCTGGCGGTGGAGATGCACAGCCGCCATCGCTGGCTGATCCACAACGAAGTGGCCGGCACGGTGGACCTGCTGCTGCGGGGCCAGGTGGCCCGGCCCCAGGTGCGGGAGCTCGGCCCCGATGGCCGACTCCAGCTCCGGGATCCGCCGCTGGCGACGCGGGGCCCGATCCCCCCGGCAGCGCCCCGTCTGAGCCAGCGCCCCCTGCCGCTGCTGGACCTTGACCCGCTGCCAGCCGCTGTCGGCCTCGAGCCGCAGCCCCTGGAGGTTGAGATGGGCCCGGCCTGCCGGGCCCCGCTGAGGGTCTACGGCGCCGGGGTCAGCCGCAGCCTGCTCGAGCAGGTGGTGCGGGCCCGCCAGCTGCCCGTGGAGGTGGTGGGCAGTGTGGAGCTGGCCGATGTGGTGCTCAGCGCCCGCCAGCAGCTCGGCCGCGATCCCCACGTGCGTCGACAGGCCCAGGACCTGGGATTGCCGATCCTGGTGATCAAGAGTGCCGCCCTGCCCCAGTTGCAGCGCGCCCTGGAGCGGCTGCTGGCCCGCCGCCGCCCAGCCGAGGAACCCGCCCTGGACGCCGCTGCGGCAGACGATGCCCACGCGGCTCTGGAAGAGTGCCGGCTGGCGCTGGAGCAGGTGGTGCTGGCCCGGGGCCAGCCGGTGGAGCTGCTGCCCCGCAGCGGGCGCGTGCGCCAGCTGCAGAGCGAGTTGGCCGGCCGCTACCGGGTGCGCTCAGCAGTGTTTGGCCACGCTGGCGACCAGCGTCTGCGCCTGTTCCCGGCCTGATGCTCCGGAGCGATCGGCGGCCAGGCGTTGACGAAGGACCAGGCGTTGTGGGTAACTAGCTAGGCCCTGGTGAATCTGGGGTGACAGCCGCTCGGAGATTCCTCCCGTGTGGCCTAGCGTTCCTGGGATGCTTCCGCGCAGAGCTCCCTGTCCCTGGGGGATGTTCCCTCAGTGGCCAGTCAGTTCAGCGGCAAGCCCGTCAAGGGGCCAGTAATGGGCCGTCGCCAAGTGGTAAGGCAGCGGGTTTTGGTCCCGCCATTCCTAGGTTCGAATCCTAGCGGCCCAGTTTCAACTCCCTCCCGGCTCAGACCGTGCCCCAGCCTGTCTGTCCCGGCCTGGGCCCACTTCGGTTTGCGTCGCACCGCACCGCACCGCACCGGCCCCCCCTGCCCCGGGCCGTCCCGCCTGGACCGGGGTCTCAGCACCTCCCCCTCTGAGTAAGCCCCGATGGCTGGCTCTCCGCTGCTTGTGTTCGACTTCGACGGCGTCCTGGTCGACGGGATGGCCGAGTACTGGTGGGCGGCCAGCAGCGCCGCCGAGCGGCTGCTGCCCGGCCTGGCTTGGCCGCGACAGCCCCCCGCGGCCTTTGCGCGCCTGCGCCCCCTGATTCACAAGGGCTGGGAGATGGTGCTGATGGCCGCCGAGCTGTCGCGCCACGACCTCGACCTCGAGGGGCTCGTGGCCGGCTACGGCGAGGCCGTGCCCCTGGCCCTGGCCCGCTGGGGCTGGAGCGAAAGGCAGCTTCAGGGGATGCTGGAGCAGGTGCGGACGGAGGCGATCGCCGCCGATCCCGCCGCCTGGCTGGCCCTGCATCGGTTTTATCCCAACGTGGTAGAGCGCCTGCGGCAGCTGGAAGGGGAGAGCAGCGGCTGGGCCGTGCTCACCACCAAGGGCGCCGCTTTCGCCCGCGAGATCCTGCGCGGTGCGGGGCTGGAGCCCCGGGCGCTCTATGGCCATGACCAGGGCAGCAAGCCCGAGGTGCTGCGCCGCTTGCAGCTCGACCACCCCCGGCTCTGGTTCGTCGAAGACCGCCGCCCCACCCTGGAGCTGGTGGCCGCTGATCCGGAGCTGGTGGCGGTGCGCTGTTTTCTGGTCAGCTGGGGCTACCTGGGGCCCCGCGATGGCCTGGAGCTGCCGGCCCGGCTCCACTGGCTCACGCCGGAGCGGTTCGCGGCCCCCCTGGCAACCTGGCCCTGAACCGTTAGAGTACGTGCGTACTAGGCTCGATTGAGACGCCGGCCTTCGCGGGTGGTACTGACAATCCAGTGGTCGCAGGATGGCTCCGCGGCCCGTTCCATCGTTGATCCGATTCCATGCCTGCTGATTCCAAGGCCGCTTCCTACGTCTCTGCCGCTGCCTCCTCGGGGGCTCCGACTTCCCCCGCCGATGTCCGGGCCGCCGCCGAGCGGGACAAGGCGCTCGGCCTGGTGCTCAACCAGATCGAGCGGAATTTCGGCAAGGGCTCGATCATGCGCCTGGGGGACGCCTCCCGCATGCGGGTCGAGACCGTCTCCACCGGGGCCCTGACCCTCGATCTGGCCCTCGGCGGCGGCTACCCCAAGGGCCGGGTGGTGGAGGTGTACGGGCCGGAGAGCTCCGGCAAGACCACCCTCACCCTCCATGCGATCGCCGAGGTGCAGAAGCGGGGAGGCGTGGCCGCCTTCGTGGATGCGGAACACGCCCTCGATCCGGTCTACGCGGCGGCACTTGGCGTCGACATCGAGAATCTGCTGGTGTCGCAGCCGGACACCGGCGAGATGGCCCTGGAGATCGTCGACCAGCTGGTGCGCTCCGCCGCCGTGGACATCGTGGTGGTCGATTCCGTGGCAGCCCTCACCCCCCGGGCTGAGATTGAGGGCGAGATGGGTGATCTGGCCGTGGGCAGCCAGGCCCGCCTGATGAGCCAGGCGATGCGCAAGATCACCGGCAACATCGGCAAGTCCGGCTGCACGGTGATCTTCCTGAACCAGCTGCGCCAGAAGATCGGCGTCACCTATGGCAGCCCGGAGACCACCACCGGCGGCAATGCCCTCAAGTTCTATGCCTCGGTGCGTCTCGACATCCGCCGCATCCAGACCCTCAAGCGCGGCACCGAGGAGTACGGCATCCGGGCCAAGGTGAAGGTGGCCAAAAACAAGGTGGCCCCGCCGTTCCGGATCGCCGAATTCGACATCCTCTTCGGCCGCGGCATCAGCACCCTGGGCTGCCTGCTGGACCTGGCCGAGGAAACCGCCGTGGTGATCCGCAAGGGCGCCTGGTACAGCTACGAGGGCGACAACATCGGCCAGGGGCGCGACAACACCATCACCTGGCTGGAGCAGAACCCCCACAAGGCCTTGGAGATTGAGCAACGCACCCGTCAGATGCTCAAGGAAGGCTCCGAGGTGATGGCCAACTCGCTCAAGCCTCTGGCCGCCGCGGCCAAGGCTGCTGCCGTTGTCCAGGCGGTGAGCCCTGAGGAGGGGCCTGGGGCCCCTGGGGCGGGCGATCTGCCGGTGGCCGGATGACCCAGGCGGGCAGGCTGAGCCCTGAACGCCCCTCAGGCCACGGCGGCCTCAGGGGCGGGGCCGCTCTGCAGCACCTGGGCCACCCGTTGCAGCTCCTGGATGGCCTCGGCGCCTTCCAGCTTGACCAGTTCATGGCCGTTGCGGGACTCAATCCAGCTGATGCCGAAATCGGACACCAGGAACCGCACCATGTGATTGGCGCCGAGATTGGCGACGAAGGAAGCCCCGTGGCCGTCGCGGCCGTCCCCGCAGCTGTAGCAAGTGGCTGCCATGCCTCGGGCCTGGAGGCTCGAGGCCAGGGCCTGGAGGCTCATCACCAGATCTTGAACAACGGAGCGGTACTGCTCCGCGAGCCGGGGAAACATGGCCGAAACTCACTGTCGGCCAACCCTAAGCTTTTCTTCCAATTTGCGTGAGTATGAATGCTCACCTCCTGACGGATGGTCTGGCACATGCCGTCTCAGCCGTCGGCCAGGGCCCACCAGCCCAGGCCAGGGCCGATGAAGCGCACCGTGAGCCAGAACAGCACCAGGGCGCCGATCCCCACCCAGGCGCCCCGGGTGGTGAGGGAGACGAAGCGATCGGCCTGGTTGCGGGTGAGGGGCAGCCAAGAGATGAGGCGCGGCGATGTGTCGGGCGTGGCCGTGCGCTTCGGGGCCCTCGGGGGCAGTCCCTGACTCTCGCGGCGGCGGGCCTCGCCCATGGGTGCAGCTCCTGGAACTCGATGCGTGCGCTCAGGCTACGGCCAGCGTTAGTGGGGCAGCAGGCGGCTGAGATTGACCCAGGGCTCCAGGGCCCGCAGCACCTGGCGTCCCCAGCTCCTTCCCCTCAGGCGGCCGTCCAGCACCGCCAGCCGGCCCCCCTGGCGCCGTAAGCCCCCCACGGCCAGCTGCAGCCGGGTGAGGCCGTCGGGCAGCAGGCGCTCGCGGAACCAGTCGCGCCCCTCCCGGCGCAGGGCCAGCACCTGGGCGGCGGTGAGGGGATCGTCGAGGCTGGCAATGGGCAGGAGCGCCACCACGATCTGAGCAGGATCGGGCATGCGGCCCTGGTGGGTCAGCCACCAGCTCCAGCGGGCGCACACCACACCATGGCTCTCGGGCGTCGTGTGCTCGTGCACCACCCGACTGCCGAATTCGGCCGCCAGGGCGCTGGCCAGGGAGAGGCGCAGTCCCGCATCATCGAGCAGCACCAGGGTGAGGCCCCCCTGGCCGAGCACCAGGCGGCGGCACTGCTCCAGCAGGTGTTCGCCGTAGCGCGGACTGTTGGGCAGGGGCTGGCGCAGCGGGGCATACAGGGGCAGAGGATCTGCCAGGGGCTCCGCCCCCAGATCCACGCAGACGTCGGGATCGAGCCCGAGGGCCGGGCCACCCGGAAGCCGCAGCTGCCCGACCGTGCTGGCCAGCTCCGCCACCACCACGGCGCCCTGCCCCTCCAACAGGCCCTCCAGCACCCGCAGGGGTTCGAGCGGCTGGCGGTGCAGGCTCCACTGCAGCAGCCGCGCGGCCGGCGGCAGACCCCCCACGGAGGCGGCCTCGGCTGCCCTGGTGGGCTCCAGCTCCGTCCAGCTCACCCAGCCATCGCCGCCACTGGATCGCCAGGCCGCCCAGGGCTCGGGCAGGGGATCGAGCAGCCCCAGCAGCTGGCGCAAGGGGGCCTCGTCTTCCGGGGCCAGCAGCAGCGGTCGCCTCGCCCCGCCCGGATGGGCCATCACCTGGCGGCTCATGCGGCTGTACAGCTCGCCGAGGCCGGTCCGCAGCGCGGGATGGGCGCGGGCCAGCCGTTCCCAGTCAGCGGCGTCGAGCCGCAGCGCCAGGCTGACCCTCAGGCGGGAGTCGAGTTGCTCGGCCTCCGGGATCACCAGCTGACGCCCTTTCAGCTGGCCGCTGCGCCAGGCGTTCACCAGCTCAGGCACATCCAGCAGCCACACCTTGGCGTTGCCCGGGTCATCGCCCTCGTAGCAGGGCAGGCTGAGGCCGGCCTTGCTGAGGCGGGCCAGCTCCACCTGCAGCAGGCGCTGCCGCAGGCCCTGGCTGAGCACCAGCACCACCGGGGTCTCGCCGAGGGCCAGCGGCACCAGCAACCCCAGCAGCCAGCTGGGGTCGCTGCCGGGTGTCAGGCGCACCAAGGTGCGGTCGCCTCGCCGCAGGCTGCGGGCCACCAGCCGGCAGAGGCTGAGCTGGTGGGGCCAGGCATCATGAGCACCACGCCCCTCCCGCTGCAGCAGTGCTTTCAGCTCGTGGTGGGCGTGGGCCTCAAGCATCCGCCGTCAGCCGGGGGCCTGAATCGTACGAAGCTGGACGGGTGGCACTGCAACCATGACAACAGCACCGCCGTCGGCGATCCCGCCAGAATCTCCGACCGCCCTGCAGGGGCCTGTCGGCATCGTGGGGCTGGGCCTGATCGGCGGCTCCCTCGGCCTCGATCTGCAGGCCCTGGGTCTCGAGGTGCGGGCCCTGGTGCGGCGCCCAGCCACGGCGGAACGCGCCCGGCAGCGCCAGCTGGCCACGGCGGTGAGCGATGACCCGGCGCTGCTGCAGGACTGTTCCCTGGTGGTGCTGGCCCTGCCCCTCGATGGCCTGCTGGAGCCGTCCCCCCAGCTGGTGCAGGCCCTGCCACCGGCGGCGGTGGTCACCGATGTGGGCTCGGTCAAGGCTCCGGTGCTGGAGCGCTGGTCAGGGTTGCATCCCCGCTTCGTGGCCAGCCATCCCATGGCCGGAACGGCGGCCGCCGGTGTGGAGGCGGGCGTACCGGGGCTGTTTCGCGGCCGGCCCTGGGTGCTGACGCCTGGGGAGGCGACTGAGCAGGAGGCGTCAGCGCTGGTGTGGGCCCTGGCCGAGGCGGTCGGTGCCCGGCCGCTCAGCTGCTCTGCGGTGGCCCATGACCGCGCTGCGGCCCTCATCTCCCATCTGCCGGTGCTGGTGAGTGCCGCCCTGCTGCAGAGCGTTGATGCCGCGGCCGGAGCCCAGGGGGGAGAGCTGCCGGATCTGGTGCGCGCCCTGGCCTCCAGCGGCTTTGCCGACATGAGCCGGGTGGGAGGGGGCAATCCGGCCTTGGGGACCCTGATGGCCCGCAGCAACCGGATCGCCCTCCAGGAGGCCCTGACGGCCTACCGGCTCAGCCTTGAGGCCCTGGAGCACCGCCTCGCCTCGTCCGACTGGGACGCCCTGCAGGCCGACCTCAGCGCCTGTCAGCGGCTGCGCCCGCAGTTTCTGTGAGCTCTTGGGCCACGCTCCGCAGGTCCAGCCGGCGGCCCCGCCGCGCCAGCAGCTGGCGGCTGGCCATCAGTGCCGAGAGGCTCACGCCTGCGGTGCCCTCGCCCGGGTAGATCGCATCTCCACACAGCCACAGGCCCTCGATCGGCGTGCGGCTGGCCAGGCCGAAGGGTCCGAAGTTCCCCGGTCGCTGGCCCAGTCCGCCCACGAAGCCGAAGGGACGGCCGGTCCAGCGGGCAAACCCCCGCGGCGTGGCGAGCTCGCGGTGCCGCCAGGCGGAGGGGTCCAGGCCGAGCAGTTGTTCCAACCCCCGCTGGATGGCGGCCATGGCCCGGGTCTTGGCCGCCCCGTAGGCCTGCCGTTCGAGGCTGAACCAGGGGCGGGCCGGGGTGAACACGCTGGCGATCACGGTGGCCTGCCCCTCCGGCGCCCGGCCGTCGCCGGGCTGACTCACCGACACGAACAGAGCGCCGGGATCGTCCCACGCCAGCTGCAGGTGGCAGGGACAGTCCGCGGGCAGGGCCTGGCGATCCACAGCCCCGTAGAGCACCAGGGCCCCGGAGGGATCAGCCAGCTGGTCGAGCCGGCGTCGGTAGGGCGCCCCCAGGGTGGGGGAGTCCAGCAGCTGGGGCAGGCCCTGGGGCGGGATGGCCAGCACGAGGTCGCGGGCCGTGCGTTCAAAGCCCTCTGCCTGGCGCTGGAGGCCGCAGCGCTGCCCCTGGAGCTGCCAGCCCTCGCCCTGCCGCTGCAGCCGCTCCACCCGGTGCCCCAGGCGCAGGCGACCCCCAGCCTGGTCCAGGGCCTGCTCCAGGGCCGCGCTCAGGCTCTGCATCGAGCCCTCCAGGTGCCAGAGCCCCAGGGGCTCCTGGGCCATGGCCAGCACCGTGGCCCCGTAGAGGGCGGCGGTGCGGTCGGAGGGCTCCTGGGAGTAGAGCCGCAGCTGCAGATCCAGAAAGCGGCGCAGCCGCTGGTCGTGCCCGCAGCCGACCAGGGCCAGCAGGTCGGCCACGCTGGCCGCGGCGAACAGGCCGCTGGCCAGGTTGGCGGGCCGAAGAGCCCCCAGCAACCGGCCCAGATCCCAGCCATTGCGCGGTGGCAGCACAGGGTCCCGGGCTGCGAAGCCCCAGTTGGCGCGGTGCAGGGCCGCGCAGAGGCGCCAGAAGGGCTCACTGCCCGGAAACTGGCTCAGCCGCTCCTGCCGCCAGCGCTCGGGGTCGCGCCACAGCCTGACCGGGGCGCTGCCATCACCCAGGTGCACCACGCAGGCCGGATCGAGGGGACGGGCGGCCGGCAGGTCGATGCCCAGGTGCTGGAAGAGGCGGGCATGGCTGCCGCCGGGCTCCAGGCCGGCCACCTGGGTGGCCCCGACGTCAAACACGTAGGGGCCGCGTCGGAAGGTGCCGGCGCAGCCACCGCACTGGTCGTGGGCCTCGATCAGCTCCACCGCCAGGCCCGCATCGGCCAGCAGCGCCGCGGCCGTGAGTCCGGCGATGCCGGCCCCCACCACCGCCACGTCGAGCACCTCTGCCATGGCGGCATGCTGGCAGGCAGGTCTGCGGCGCCGTGGTGAGTGTCCCCTCCAAGCCCCTGGCCGCCTGGTGTGACGCCCGGCTGGGCTTCCGGCCCATCGCCCAGACCCCCGTAGCAGGCGGCTGCATCCATCGAGCCTGGCGGCTGGTGGATGCCGAGGGCACGAGCGTCTTTGCCAAGACCGGCGGCAGCGGCGCCATGGCGCTGCTGGAGGCCGAGGCCACCGGGCTGGCCGCCCTGGGGGCCTGGCCGCCGGCCGGTCTGCGGGTGCCCCAGCCCCTGGCCCTGGAGCTGGTGGGCGAGCAGGCGGTGCTGGTGCTGCCCTGGCTGGACCTGGCCTCCGGGAGCACTGGGGGCTGGTCGCAGCTGGGTCAGGGCCTGGCGCAGCTGCATCGGGCCAGCAGGGGAGGGGAGGGCGGCCGGGGCTATGGCTTCGAGGCCGACAACTTCATCGGCTCAGCTCCCCAGGCCAACGGCTGGCTCCCCGGTTGGGCCAGCTTCTTCGTGCAGCGTCGCCTGAAGCCCCAGCTGGCCATGGCGGCGGCCCGGGGAGAGGCCTTCGCCAGCGCGGAGGCCGTTCTGGAGCGGGCGCACGAGCGGCTTGCCGCCCATGGGCCGGAAGCGGTGCTCGTGCACGGCGACCTCTGGAGCGGCAATGCCGGGCTGCTCCGCGGCGGCGGCGCGGCCCTGTTCGACCCCGCCGCCTACTGGGGCGACCGCGAAGTGGACCTGGCCATGGCGCAGTTGTTCGGGGGATTCCCCACCAGCTTTTTTACGGCCTATCAGGCCGCATGGCCCCTGCCCAGCGGGGCGGCGGGCCGTGTGGAGCTCTACAACCTGTATCACCTGCTCAACCACGCCAACCTGTTCGGCGGTGGCTACCGCAGGCAGGCCGAAGCGTCGATGCTCAGCCTGCTGAAAGCCCCCTGAGGCCAGGGGGACGGCCAGGAGTCCGTCAGGCCAGATACTCGTTGCGGAGTGTCTGCAGCTTGTTGACCACGGCGCTGCGCTTTTCGCTGGTGGTGAGGTTCTTCCAGCCCCACTGGCCCACCACCACCAGGCCGAGCAGCTCAAGCAGCCCAGGCACGACGGGCAGCAGGTTGACGGTGTCGAGCACGCCCTTGATCAGGATCTGGGCGATGATCACCACCAGCAGGATGCCGCCGGCCTTGCCGATCCGACCCATCTGACTCCAGTCGATCTGGCCGAGCGTCTGGTTGATGGTGCCGAGAACCTCCTTGTAGCGCTCCTTGAACGCGGCAGTGTCGATGCCGTCGCCCGCAGGGGCTTCCGGGGTCGACGTGGAATCAGCGTCGGCCATGGGCTCGGTTTCAACCGTGGGGGTAGGGGTGTCGCTCATGGCCTGGGCCGGGCTCCGGTTCACAGTGACCCATAAGGTATCGGGGTGCCCTCCGACGCGCCAACCGGCCTGGCTGTTGATCCCGGCTTGCTCACCGCCCTGGCCGCCGTGCTGCGCTCCGCTGCGCCCGAAGAGGGCTGCTGCCTGCTGCTGGGCTCGCGCCCGGGGCATGGCGTTGACCAGTGCTGGCAGCTGCAGCGGCTCTGGCCCTGTCTGAACGTGTGGTCGCCTCCCGGGGAGCGGCAGCGCCGTTTCGCCATTGATCCGAGGGAACAACTCTTGGCCCAGCGCTGGGCGAGGCAGCAGGGGCTGCAGGTGCTGGGCTCTGCCCACAGCCACCCGCAGAGTGCTGCGGAACCCTCGCCCACCGACCGGGCCCTCAGCTGCACCCCAGCCCTGATGGTGATTCTGGGTCGCCACGGCGAGACGCACGCCTGGTGGCTTGAAGAGGGGGAAACCCAGCCCAGGCGGCTGCCGTGGAGAATGGAGCATTGACCTGGCCCGAGGCTGTCTGGCCCCGGCCCCTCTCCGCCGATGCTCCCCCCCGACACCACTGGAGTCCAGCTCAGCCCCGATGAGGTGGTGCGCTTTTCGCGCCACCTGATCCTGCCGGAGGTGGGCATGGAGGGCCAGAAGCGCCTCAAGGCCTCCTCCGTGCTCTGCGTGGGCACCGGTGGCCTGGGCTCGCCCCTGCTGCTCTATCTGGCCGCTGCCGGCGTGGGCCGCATCGGCATCGTCGATTTCGACGTGGTGGACCACTCCAACCTGCAGCGCCAGGTGATCCACGGCACCAGCTGGGTGGGCAAGCCCAAGATCGAGTCGGCCAAGGCCCGCATCCTCGAGATCAACCCCCACTGCCAGGTGGACCTCTACGAGACGGCTCTCACCAGTGAGAACGCCCTGGCGATCCTCGAGCCCTACGACCTGGTCTGCGACGGCACCGACAACTTCCCCACCCGCTACCTGGTGAACGACGCCTGCGTGCTGCTGGGCAAACCCAACGTCTACGGCTCGATCTTCCGCTTCGAGGGTCAGGCCACGGTGTTCAATCTGGATGCCGAAAGCCCCAACTACCGCGACCTCTTTCCCGAGCCGCCGCCGCCGGGCATGGTGCCCTCCTGCGCCGAAGGCGGGGTGGTGGGTGTGCTGCCCGGGATCATCGGCGTGATCCAGGCCACGGAGGCGGTGAAGATCATCACCGGCCTGGGCACCACCCTCAGCGGCCGCCTGCTGCTGTTCGATGCCCTGGGGATGAAGTTCAGGGAGCTGAAGCTGCGCCCCAACCCCGAGCGGCCCGTCATTGAGAAGCTGATCGACTACCAGGAGTTCTGCGGCGTGGGCGGCACGGCCCCGGGCCAGGAGGAGGCTGGCAGTGTGCCCAGCATCACGGTGGCGGAGCTCAAGACCGTGCTCGATGGTCAGCTCCAAGACATCCTGCTGCTGGATGTTCGCAATCCCCCGGAGGCTGACATCGCCGTGATTCCCGGGGCGGTGCTGGTGCCGCTTGACCACATCGAGAGCGGCGAGGCCATTGAGCAGGTGCGCCAGCTGGCCGCTGGCAAGCAGCTCTATGTGCATTGCAAGCTGGGCGGCCGCAGTGCCAAGGCCCTGATCGCCCTCGGCCGCCACGGCATTGAAGGGGTGAATGTGAATGGCGGCATCGACGCCTGGAGCCAGGAGGTGGATCCCTCTGTGCAGCGCTACTGAGCTGAGGCACTGCTGAGCCTTCGGGCTCAGTAGTCCACCCCGCGTTTGAGATCCACGCCGCGCTCGGCGTAGTGCTTGTGGCACACCATTTCGGAGTGCACCGTGGCGAGGTCGAAGTAGGCGGGTCGGTTGCGGCAGCGGCCGGTGAGAATCACCTCGGTTTCGGCTGGCTTGCGCAGCAGCGTCTGCACAATCGGCTCCTGGGGCAACAGTTCCAGATCCACGGTGGGGTTGATCTCATCGAGGATCACCGTCTTGTAGAGGCCGCTGGAGATGGCGGCCCTGGCGATCTCCCAGGCCCTCTCCGCCTCCACGTAGTCGATGGGCTGCTGCTGGCCGCGCCACACGATCGCATCGCGGCCCGAGCGCAGGTGATCCACCAGATGGGGGTAGCTCTCGCGCAGGGCGGCGATCGCCGCGTCTTCGGTGTAACCCGTGCCTCCCTTGAGCCACTGCAGGATCAGCACCCGGTGGCTCTTGTCCTGGCTGATGCCCCGCCCGATCGCCTGCAGGGCCTTGCCCAGCGCGCTGGTTGACTTGCCCTTGCCCTCGCCGGTGTAGATCTCGATGCCGTCGAGGCCTGCGGCGGCGGTGGCGGCATCTCCATGGCGGCGATGGGCCCGCATCTCGGAATGCAGATCGGCCAGCTGCACCAGCTGGCGCGGGGCGCCCCGGCCGGTGCAGATCACCTCCATGCCATCGGGCTTGGCGGCCAGGCTGCGGCAGATCTCCTCCCCATCCAGCAGGCCCAGGTCGAGCACGGGGTTGAGCTCGTCGAGCACCACCACGGAGTAGAGGTTGCTGGCGATGGCGCCCTTGGCGATGTCCCAGCCGCGCTGGGCCTCCTGGCGGTCGAAGCGGGTGGCCTGCTCGGCGCTGAAATAGTCGCCCCGGCCGGTGCGCACCTGGTCGATCAGATGGGGAAAACCCTGCTGCAGGGCCTCGATGGCGGCATCCTCGTCGTAGGCCCTGCCAGGGCCCTTGAGGAAGCGCAGCAGCAGCACCCGGGTGCGCTTCTGCTCGCAGATTCCCAGGCCGATGGTGCGCAGCACCACCCCAAGGGCGGCCTGGCTCTTGCCCTTGCCATCGCCGTCATACACGTGCAGCTGGCCATGGGTGCGTTCATCGCGGCCCGAGGCGGTGCGGATGCCGATCCCCGAGGCGCTGCCGCTGGCTGATCCGCCGCCTGCGCTGCCCTGGCCCAGGCGAGACGGCTCGGTGGTGCTCGGACTCATCGCTGCCGTGCTTCGCCGCCGATGCTACCCACCGCAACCAGGCGCTTTGGTGACCAGCCGCCAGCCGCAGCTGCCAGGATCGAATCACGGCCCCCGTCCCCCCGCTCTTGCTTTCTTGACGTTCACCCCCCTGGAGCGCCTGCCCCCCAGCCTCGTGGAAAGGCTGGAGGCGTTGCGGCAGGCCATGGCGGCCCTGCCGCGGGTGGTGGTGGCCTACTCCGGCGGGGTGGACAGCGCCCTGGTGGCGTCCATTGCCGTGGAGCAATGCGGCAGCACGGCGCTGGCCATCACAGGGGTATCGCCGGCCCTGGCTCCTCACCTGCGCCAGGAGGCCGCCGCCCAGGCTCGCTGGCTGGGCATCGCCCACCGGGAGATTGCCACTGCTGAACTGGCTGATCCGGCCTATGCCTCGAACCCCTCTGAGCGCTGCTACGCCTGCAAGCGTGAATTGCATCGGCTGCTGGCACCGGTGGCCGCAGCAGCTGGCGATGCGATCGTGCTCGACGGCGTCAACCACGACGATCTCGGCGACCACCGCCCCGGCATCCGTGCTGCGCGGGAGCACGGGGTGCGCTCACCCCTGGCCGAGCTCGGCATCGGCAAGGCCGGGGTGCGTCAGATCTCCAGAGCCCTGGGCCTGCCCTGGTGGGACAAGCCTGCCCAACCATGCCTGGCCTCCCGCTTCCCCTATGGCGAGCCGATCACCGCGGCGCGGTTGCACCAGGTGGCAGCAGCCGAGGCCTGGTTGCTGGATCGGGGTTGGCCCCGGCTGCGGGTGCGCTGCCAGGGGGAGACGGCCCGCATCGAATTGCCGGAGTCGGAACTCACGGTTGCCCTGGAGCAGTGGCGGGATAGCTCCCGCCGACGGCAGCTGGTGGAGGCCTTCCTGGCCCTCGGGTTCACCGCCGTGGCGGTGGATCTGGAGGGCCTGGTGAGCGGCAAGCTCAATCGCGGCCTCGCCCCTCTCAGGCCGCCTCAGCGGGGAGACGGGTGCTGACCTGGATGGCCCCAGGGGTTTCGCGCCGGAAGCTGGTGAGCTTGTGCTCGGCGGCGACGAGCCCCTCGGCGAGCACGGCACAGGCCCGCTCGGGCATGGTGTGGTCGCCGCAGGTGAACACATCCACCGCCGCGTAGCCGGATTCCGGCCAGGTGTGGATGGAGATGTGCGATTCGGCCAGCAGGGCCAGTCCTGTGACGCCCTGGGGCTCGAAGCGGTGGGTGATCAGATTCAGAAGGGTGGCACCAGCCCGTTTCGCTGCGGCGGTGATGGTGTCCCTGAGAAAGGCTTCGTCGTCGAGCCGGGCGTGATCGCACCCGTAGAGCTCGAGAATGCAGTGTTTTCCGACGGTGTCGGTGATCGGAGCAGGCTGGCTGGAGGCTTGGGCGGCGGCGTGTGCTGCGGCTTGGGCTGCGTTCCATCCGGGGTGGGGATGGAGGCAAGGCAGGGTCTGGATCATCGAATCTGATCAAGGTGGAAGGCAACCTTACGTGACGCCGACTGTCCAGCGAGAGCGGGGCTTCTCAGACCCTGGCTCAGCTCGCCTCGACCACGGCGCCGCCCTGCAGCTGCACCATCTGGCTCTGCTGCCGCCAGCCCGCTCCAAAGGCGCCCAGGTGGGTGGCACTCACCAGACACTGGTGCCCGTCGCCAACGGCCTCGAGCAGCAACTGCTGGCGGTTGGGATCGAGCTCGGCCAGCACGTCGTCGAGCAGCAGCAGGGGCGGTTCGCCGATCACGCTGTGAACCAGCTCCAGTTCGGCCAGCTTGAGGGCCAGCACCAGGGTGCGCTGCTGCCCCGCCGATCCATAGCGCCGCGCCGGTTGGCCAGCGAGGCCGAAGGCGACCTCATCTCGGTGGGGCCCAACCCCGCACTGGCCCAGCCGCAACTCCTCGCTGCGCTGGGCGGCCAGCTGGGCCGCCAGGGCGGCACACCAGGGCTCCTCCGCCTCCTCCCCCTCCAGCTGGGTGCCACTGCGGTAGCTGATCGTGAGGGCATCGCGACCGCCGCTGAGGCGCTGCTGCCAGTTGCTGGCCAGGGGCTCCAGCCGCCGCAGGGCCCGGTGGCGGCGGCGATGCAGGCGCGTGCCCACCAGGGCCATCTGCTGGTCGAAGGCGTCCAGCAGTGCTGCCTGC
Source organism: Paraciimarium castrense LEGE 11436 (assembly GCF_056633055.1). NCBI lineage: Bacteria > Bacillati > Cyanobacteriota > Cyanophyceae > Synechococcales > Prochlorococcaceae > Paraciimarium > Paraciimarium castrense. The sequence continues at coordinate 203,578 of NZ_JBSJOW010000006.1, forward strand.
TCGCGGCCGCCGAGGCCCCGCCGCAGCAGCTGGCTGCGCTGCCGCAACAGGCGGCCATAGCGGCTGAGCAGCTCGGCATAGAGGGGCTCCAGCTGCAGCACCACCCGGTCGAGCCATTGGCGCCGCCCCGCCGGCTCGCCCCGTACCAGCTCCAGGTCGAGGGCGCTGAAGCTCACGCAGCGCAGCGAATCCAGCAGGTCGTGCTGCCGCTCCAGCCCCTTGCCGTTGCGGCGCGCCTGGCGCCCGCCGCTGCGGCGCAGGTCGAGCTGCAGCAGGTCGCCGCCGGTGGTGAGGGCCTGGATCCGGGCCCCACGGCATCCCTGCTGAATCAGGTCCTGATCGGAGCCTGTGCGGTGGGAGCGCAGCGAGCCCAGCAGCTCCACGGCTTCCAGCAAGTTGGACTTGCCCTCACCATTGGGCCCCAGCACCAATAGCCGAGGAGCCTCCAGGCCCAGGTCGAGCCGAGCGATGTTGCGGAACTGCAGCAGCTCGAGACGATCCAGCCTGATGGGTCGGGAGGCGGCCAGCGGCTAGGCTAAGTCTGCAGCGGAGTCGATCCGCCGCCGGCGCCAGCCGAGTCCCCAGAGCCCTGGGCAACCGGCCAGCAACCCCTGAGGGGCGCAGGTTGGGCATGTAGCTCAGTTGGATAGAGCGTCAGATTCCGGTTCTGAATGTCGGGGGTTCGAGTCCCTCCATGCTCGTTGTGGTCAGCCGTTCCCTGTTCCCCTCCGGCCACGGCCGGAGGGTTTTTTCTGGCGGCTGGGCCTCAGAGCCGCAGGCCCATGGCCCGGATCCCGCCGGGATCCACGATGAAGCCCAGGCCTTGCAACGCCTTGACGGCCTCAGGAGGCGCCGACAGGGACACGCTGCAGCCGGAGAGCTCCCGGCGCAGCCGGCCCAGGGCTGCCTGCACCAGCGCCCGCAGCACCCTTTCGCGCTCGGGTTCCCCAGGGGCGCAGCAGAGGTCCCAGAGGTTGGCATTGAGAGCCAGATCACTGGTGACCCGCACGAAGCCCACCAGGCTGCCTCTGGGATCGGTCACCCCCAGGTGCCACAGGCTCCGCTCCAGCACCCGCTGCCAGCGGTCGGCCGATCGCGCCGCTTCGCCTGAGGCCACCAGCAGGCTGTTGAGCAGCTCAGCGGGCGGCCATGGATTGACCACCAGGGCGTAGCCCTCCCCCAACCGGGGCGGAGGGGTCTGGGGACGGAAGGGGATCAACAGGGAGCCCAGGGGAAACGCGTGCAGGAGGAGTCAGCCGGTGTTGCGCATGCCGGCGGCGATGCCGTTGATGGTGAGCAGGGCGCCGCGCAGCAGTTCACTGCGGCTGTAGGTGCGGCCGTCGGAACCGCTGCCGGTAGCTTCGCGCATCGGTGGTTGCCGGTTCTGGTCCCGCAGCCGCCGCAGCAGGGCCACCTGCAGAAAACCGAGGGGCACGATCGTGCGGTTGCGCAGGTCCACCGAGAGCTGCAGGGCCGGATCGCCATCGAGGAGGCGCTGGTGACCGGTGATGGCCAGCACCAGGTCGCGGGTGAGGTCGAACTCGGCGGCGATGGTCTGGAAGATCTGCTCGAAGGCCTCGCGCCGCTCGGGCCGCCCCAGGGCCTGCACGTAGTGGTGGGCCAGGTCGATGTCGACTTTCGAGAGCGTCATCTCCACCTTGGAGATCAGCATCCGGAAGAACGGCCAGCGCTGGTAGAGAAGCCGCAGCAGCTCGATCTGGCCAGGGTCCTGATCCAGCTCCTCGCGCAGGGCGGCCCCCACCCCGAACCAGCTGGGGAGGAGGAAGCGGCTCTGGGTCCAGCCGAACACCCAGGGAATGGCCCGCAGGCTGGAGAGGTCCTTGGCGCCACTCTTGCGCCGCGCCGGCCGGCTTGAAATCTGCAGCTTGCTGATCTCCTCAATGGGGGTGCACTGCTGGAAGAACGCCACCAGATCGGGGTTGTCGTGGACCAGGGCCCGGTAGAAGTCGCGGGAGCGGGCGGCCAGGCGCCCCATCAGCTCGTTCCAGCTCGGCGTGTTGTCCACCGGCGTGCTCACCAGGCTGTTCTGCAGCACAGCGGTGGTAAGGGTTTCGAGGTTGAAAAGTGCGAGCTCCGGCAGGGAGTATTTGGAGGCGAGCACCTCGCCCTGCTCGGTGATCTTGATGCGACCGCTGAGGGTTCCACTGGGCTGGGCCAGTACCGCCTGGTAAGCCGGACCGCCGCCCCGGCTGACGGAGCCGCCGCGGCCGTGGAAGATGCGCAGGGCCACATCGTGCTGGGTGGCGAGCTGCTGCAGGGCGATCTGGGATTTGTGGATCTCCCAGTTGCTGGAGAGAAAGCCGGAATCCTTGTTGCTGTCGGAGTAACCGAGCATCACCTCCTGCAGGGGCTGGCTGGCCTCGCTGGAGGTCAGCAGCCGCCGGTAGAAGGGCTGGCTGAACAGCTGGCCCATCACGGCCGGAGCGCGCTGCAGGTCTTCCACCGTCTCGAACAGGGGCACCACCAGCAGGCTGGTGGTCTGGGCCACCGGATCCACCAGCCCGGCCTCCTTGGCCAGCACCAGCACCTCCAGCAGGTCAGACACCGTGTGACTCATGGAAATCACATAGGTGCTGCAGATGCGGCAACCGAACTCCTGCTGCAGCCGCTGCAGCATCCGCAGCACGGCGAAGGTCTCGGAGGTGGCGGCGCTCCAGCTGGCGGCGGGGGGAAACAGGGGCCGGCGGGTCTGCAGCTCGGCCAGCAGCCAGTCCACCCGTTGCTCCTCCTCCATCTCGCCATACGGGGTGGGCAGCTGCAGGTAGCGGCTGAGTTCGTCGAGGGCGTCGCTGTGGCGGGTGCTCTCCTGGCGCACGTCGAGGCTGGCCAGGCAGAAGGCGAAAATCTGCACCTGGCTGATCAGGTGCTGCAGCGACTCGCAGCTCAGGCCGGTGCCCTCCAGGCTCTGCAGCACCAGCTCCAGATCGGTGCGGAAGTCGTCCACTGAGGCGTAGTGGAGATCCTGGAGGCCAGGGCCCACGGCCAGGTTGCCGCCGATGCCTGGTACGGCGGGAAGCCCGTCGCAGGGTGATTCCCAGCCGGTATCCGCCAGCAGCTGGTTGCGCTGCTGGGTGAGGTGCAATCGCGCCAGCACGTAGCTCAGCTTGAGGCGGTAGGGCTCAAGCCTGTACCGGGCGGCCCGCTCTTCGTAGATGTCGGGAAAGCGCAGCCGGTCCATCTCCAGCGACTCCAGCAGTGCCGGGCTCACCTGGCTCCACTGCATCGAGATGCTGAGCTGATCGCGCAGCTCACCCACCGCCTTCACGTAGCGCTCCAGCATCAGCTGGCGCTGAAAACAGGCGGTGCGCCAGGTGATGTCGGGGGTCACCGAGGGGTTGCCATCGCGGTCGGCTCCCACCCAGGAGCCGAAGGTGCAGAAGGAGTCCCGGGGGGGTTCCACATCGGGATAGCTGTCGGCCAGCGCCCCGGCGATCCGCACCCGCAGTAATGGCATCGCCTCGAACAGCACCTCCTGGAAGAAGTGCAGGGCGTAGTCGACTTCATCGAGCACCGTGGGCTTGAACTGGTGCAACTCGTCGGTGCGCCACCAGAGGCGGATTTCCTCCTCCAGTTGCAGCCGCATGCTCTGGCGCTCGACCCGGTTCAGGTCGCTCTCCTGCTGGAGCTTCTGGATCAGGGTGGCCACCCGCCGCTGCTTGTGCCGCACCGTGTGGCGCACGATCTCGGTGGGGTGAGCCGTGAACACCAGCCGCAGATCCAGGTTGCGCAGCAGGTTTTCGATCTGGGCCGGCGGCACGTTGAGGTTGCGCAGGCGCTCGAACAGCTGCCGAAAGGTGGCGGGCTCGGTCTGGCTGGCCAGGGGCGGCAGGAAGGGGTCGCTGGAGAGTGTTTCCGAGAGGGACTTGAGGCTGTCGAGGTAGGTGTCTTCCTCGATGTGTTGCTCGAGGATATTGACGAGCTGGAAATAGAGAGAAAAGGCCCTGGCGGCGGTAATGGCCTCGGCCAGATCCATCTCCCGGATCAGCCGCACGATGGCCGTGCTGGTGTCCATGCCGGAGGCATCGCCTTCGGCCGCGGGGGTGCCGTCGTCCTCCAGGGGATCACTCAGCCGCTTCAGCCTCAGCAGGCGTTCGGCGTGGTGGGGCGGACACTCACTGCGTAGCACCGTCTGCCAAAGGTCTTCGACCAGTTCCAGGCGCTCACCCAGCAGGCGGGTCGCCCGGCGGGAGGGTTCGGCGACAGGGGGGACCAACTGCCGCATGAAGGCTGGAGTGTCGTGACTTGTGCTGGTGATCATCCCAAAGGACCCTGGGCGGGGTCTGTGCCCAACGTGGCGGCCAGTTGCTGCTCCTGCGCCGCCATGGCGCTGATGTCTTCGCTCAGAATCGCACGAATCGACGTGCCACTCTGCTGACGACGCAGCCAGTCCATGGCCTGATTGCCGTGGCGCAGGAGCGCCTTCAGCGGGGCGAGCCGATCGCCCAGGCCCAGCTCCTCGGCCAGGGGGGCTGCCTCCTCCAGCATCTGCTCGATCCAGGCCCGGGCCTGCACCGCTCTGCCGTCGCGCCAGTGGCTCAAGGTGGCGTCAAGGCTGGAGCGGGCGGCGGCCTGGTCGTTGGCATCGGCGAGCAGGGCCAGCTCCGAGGGATCGAGGCTGCTGGCAAGGAACGGATCGCAGGTCTGGGGATCCCGTTGCACCTGCCACAGCCGCAGCTCCGCCAGGGCCGTGATCGCCAGCAGCACCTGCGGGTCGCTCACCAGATCGCAGATGCGGATCTCCAGCCGGTTCAGGTCGTAGGGGCGGTCGTCGCCATTGGGCCGCACGGAGGTCCAGAGATGCCGCACGTTCTGCATCGTGCCGGCCTGGAGCTGCTGCTCCATCCAGGCGATGTAGTGGTCGTGGTCGCGGAACAGGGGCACCCGCTCCGGCGTGAGGGGGAACTGGAGCCAGCGCTGGGAATGGGCGCCGGTGGCGGCACCGTCGAGGAAGGGGGAGCTGGCGCTGAGGGCGAGCAGCAGGGCGGCCTCGCAGCGCAGCAGCCTCAGGCCGGCGAACAGCGGCTGCATGGCCGTGAGGCCCAGGTTGATGTGCACGCTGGCGGTCACGACCCGGGTGCCGTAGGTGCGCTCGATGTAGTGGTGGTAGGGGTTGTCGGGGTCGGAGCGCTCGAAGCGCTGGCTGTCCCCCAGGCTCAGGGTGCTGCCGGGCAGCAGGGTCAGCCCCCGCTGCTGCAGCCAGCGGCGCAGGCGCAGCCGCGGTTCCAGCAGCAGGGCCAGCTGCTGGTCGTAGTCGGCCTCCGGGGCGGTGACGTATTCCAGATTGCGGCAGTCGGGCTCGGTGACAAACCCCTCCAGGGCCGCGGCCACCTCGGACGAGCAGCCCACCACCGTGCCGTCTGGCCTGCCGGTGTAGAGCTCCACCTCGAAGCCCTTGAGCATCAGCGCTGGCGTCATGGCTGGGGCGGCAGGGTGGCTCACGCCAGACAGGCCAGGGCCTTGAGCATGCCCCGGGCCTTGTTGAGGGTTTCCTGGAATTCCGCCTCGGGCCTGGAGTCGGCCACCAGGCCGGCGCCGGCCTGCACCTGCACCCGCCAGCTGCCGTTCGGGCCCGGCTGCACCACCATCGTGCGGATGGTGATGGCGGTGTTGAGGGCACCCCCGAGGTCCACGGCGCCGTACACCCCGGAGTAGGGCCCCCTGGCGTCGGGTTCGAGGGCATGGATCAGCTGCATGGCCCGGATCTTGGGAGCGCCGCTGACCGTACCTGCCGGGAAGGCTGCCATCAGCAGATCCCAGACGCTGTGCCCATCGCCCAGCAGTCCTTCCACCTGGCTGACGATGTGCATGACGTGGGAGTAGCGCTCGATCACCATCAGATCGGTCACGCTCACGCTGCCGGGGCGGCAGACGCGGCCGAGGTCATTGCGGCCCAGATCCACCAGCATCACGTGCTCGGCCCGTTCCTTGGGATCGGCCAGCAGCTCGGCCTCCAGGGCCTGGTCGCCCGCTTCATCGGTACCCCGGGGCCGCGTGCCGGCGATCGGCCGCAGGGAGGCCCGGATCCCTCCGCCCTCCACCGGATCGGCCTTCACCATCACCTCGGGACTGGAGCCGATCAGGTACCAGCCACCGAAGTTGAAGAAGGCCATGTAGGGCGATGGATTCACCATCCGCAGGCTGCGGTAGAGCTCAAAGGGATCCCGCTCGATCGTGGCTTCGAGCCGCTGGCTCAGCACCAGCTGAAACACATCTCCCGCAGCGATGTGCTCTCGTGAGCGCACCACGGCCGCCTCGAAATCGGCCTGGCTGCGGTTGCTGCGGGTGCGCAGCTCGGTGCCGCTGCGTTCATGCCACTGCAGCGGCACCACTCCAGCGGGAAGGGGGCCCTGCATGCGCTGCTCCAGGGCGGCGATCCGGGCCGTGGCCGCGGCGTGGGCTTCGCCCGGATCGCCACCCCGGCTCAGGTCGGCGTAGGCGACCGCCGTGATCTGCCGCTTCACCTGGTCAAACACGAGCAGGCTGTCGGCGAGCATCCAGCAACCATCCGGAGGCCCCTGAGGGTCGGCGGGGTGCACGGGCACGCTCGGCTCGATCCACTGGATCAGCTCGTAGCCCCAGAAGCCGAACAGGTGCCCCGCCGGCGGCAGCCCTGGCACCGGGGCGCTGCTGAGAGGCCGTAAACACTCTTGCAGCAGCTCAAACGGGTTGCCGCTCAGCTGCTCGCTACGGCCATCGCGCCACTGGCGCTGGCTGGTGGCCCCGCGGCTGGTGAGGGTCCAGAGCGGCTCACTCACCACGTAGCTCCAGCGGCCGATCCGCTCTCCCCCCTCCACCGACTCCAGCAGCACCCCATGGCTGCTGCCGGCACCCACCTTCAGCCAGGTGGTCAGAGGCGTCTCCAGGTCTGCCGGCCAGCGCTTCCAGATGGGGATGAAGGTGAGCCCGGCAGCCACCTGGGCCAGAAAGGTGGGGTCCGAGGAGCCAGCACCCAGGGAGCCAGCAGCCACGGGGTCTGGGCGATCGGACGGGGACATCGAGGAACCGGCAGGCAAAAAAAACGGGGCGCCGGGCCCCGCCTTTCTAAGTGTTCAAGACCAACGACCAGACCCTGGCCGAGACGCTCAGCTCAGGCGTCGTAGGTGTTCTTGCCGGTGAACTTGAGGTTGGCGGGGTTGGTGTTGGCGCCGATGGAGCGGGGGTTGTGGCCCACCATCGGACGGCCCTCGTTCACCTTCTCGGGGAACACGCCATCCTTGGGATGCAGGTACTCTGTGTCACCGCCGGGGAAGATCCGGTAGATCTTGTAGTCCTCGATGCGGGGCTTGAACTTGGTGCGCAGCTGGGTGCCCAGGGCCAGGCACTGCTCTTTTCTGGCGAAATACATGATGTTTTCGCCCTCATTCATCTCGGCAGCGCCGCCGGTGGGCAGTTCAAAGGCCTGGGCCTTGGAACTGGTCCAGGTGATGGCGTACTTCTCTTCAGTTTCGGCGGCGTTGAGCAGGCCGCCGGTGCTGCCGATGTACTTGGGGAGTTGACCGCTCAGTGCCGTTGCTGTCATGACGCGTTCAGGTGTCGGCAGACTGTTTCAGGCGGAAACTAGCACCGTGGTTTTGGCGCTCCGGCAGGCGCTGCACCAGTCTTCACACCCGTCAACAAAACCCCTCGAAACTGGGGGCGCCAGCCGCTCAGGCGGCCGGCACGTACACCGGAAAGAACACGGTGAGTCCACTGCCGCTGCGCTCGGTGAGCCGCCCCCCCAGCCGCTCGAACAGCTGCTGGGTGGCCTGGCGACTGAGCTGCAGGCTGCCGGTGCTCGGATCCCAGCTCAGCACCGGCCCCACCAGCTCCCGTCCCCGCGGCGGCGGTTCGCCGGGCACGGGCGCTGGGCCAGCGCTGCTCAGCTGCAGTTTCAGCCGCGCCCCGGCGGGCTGCAGCGCCAGCCGCACGCGGGTGCCGGCCGGCAGGCTGCGGCTGAAGCGGTCAATCAGACCGCCCAGCATCGTTTCCAGTCGCGCCGGGTCACTGAGTACCTGGGGAAGGCCAGGGGTGATCTGGAGGTCCAGCATCAGGTCACGCCGCGCCAGCTGGCGCTGCCAGAGCCCTTCGAGCTGGCCCAGCAGCTCGCTGAGGTCGGTGCGAGCCAGGGGCAGATCGGCTTGGGCCTGCCCCTGGCCCAGGGGGCGCTGCAGCTCAGCCGCCAGAAAGATCAGGCCGAAGCGGTCGATCTGCTCACTGCACTCGCCATCGATATGCTCCAGGCGCTGGCGCACCACGGCTGGCAGGTCGCTGCGGCGCAGCAGGGAGCGGATCAGGGTGCGGATCGTCGCCAGGGGGGTGCGCACCTCGTGGGTGAGGGCCTCGAGCAGGGCCAGCTCGCTGATCTGGGCTGCAGAGCGGTCGAGCGCTGGGGTCTGGGAGGGTTCGCGGCCGGCGACCGTGGCCAGGGGCTGCAGCGTCAGGCTGGGGGCGATGCTGGCCAGCCGGTCGGCCAGCCGGGGCCAGAAACGCAGCCCCAGGGAGGGCTCACTGTGCAGCGGGCCCAGCCGCTGCACGGCCGTCCGCAGCTCCAGGGCGGCGGCCGGATCGGTGTGCTCCAGCCTCTGGTGAATCAGCGAGAGGGCCTCCGAGAGCACCTCAGGGTCGAAACGCACCACCAGCTGGCGCCCTTCGGCCGGCCCGTCCAGGCACAGGGCCACCTGGAGCTGCGGTGTCACGATCACCAGCAACGGGTCGTCGCCGTCGCCTTCCTCCAGCAGCAGCCTGTGGTAGCTGCCGCCAGGGAGGGCGCCATGGCTCTGGCCTGTGGAGGACTGGAGCAGCCGCGGCGGCCGGGGGGGCAGCAGAGTGGCGAGCGCTGCCGGACTCCACACCCAGCCCTGGAGCCGCTGCAGCAGGGCGGGCTCGTAGAGGGCGGGCAGCGGGGCGGCCAGCCACAGCCCGGACACCTCATCAAGGGGGAGCAGAAAATCCTCCTGCAGGGTGGCCAGGGCCGCCCACCACTGGCGCCGCGCGCCGTCGTCCGTGCTGGTTCCCGGGGGGACCCCCGCAGTGAGACAGTGCCGCAGCTGGAGCAGGCTCACCAAGGTTGGGTTCTCCTTACCGGCGGCTCGGCGAGGTTCGGCCCCGCCGCGCCACCGAGGCGCACAGCCCGAGGGCCATGAAGTTCATCAGCATGGCCGAACGGCCATAGCTGAGGAAGGGCAGGGGAATGCCCGTGATGGGCCCGAGGCCGATTGTCATGTTGATGTTCACCACCACCTGGAACATCAGCATGGCGCCAATGCCCACCACCACCAGCGATTCGACATCGCTGCGGGCCCGGCCGGCGATCTGCAGTAGGCGCCACATCAGCAGCACAAAGCCCAGCACCACGAGCACCGACCCCAGGAAACCGGTTTCCTCGCCGAGGGCGCTGAAGATGAAATCGGTGTGCTGCTCGGGGATGAAGCGCAGCTTGGTGAGGGCCCCCTGCATCAGACCGGTGCCCCAGAGCTGGCCGCTGCCGATGCCCACCGTGCTCTGCAGCAGGTGGTAGCCGCCGCCGAGGGGATCCTGGCCGGGGTCGAGGAAGAGGGTGAGGCGATCCCGCTGGTGCGGCCGCAGCCCGTGGGCCCATAGCCAGGGGGTGAGAACGGCGAAAGCGCTCTGCACTGCCACGGTCACGGTGAGCATCACCCGCTTCCAGGGGAGGCTGGTCCAGGCGAGCCAGCCCATCAGCGGAATCCAGCCCAGCAACAGCCAGGGCATCGTGCCGGCGGCAATCGCGCTCACCAGCGGCGAGAGCAGCAGAACCAGCCAGGCGGCGGGCATGCCGGCCCAGAACAGCATCACCAGCAACACGGCGCCGAACACCAGGGAGGTGCCCAGGTCGGGCTGGACGAACACCAGCAGCCAGGGCAGCCCGATCAGGCCGAGCGGTCGCAACAGATCCACGGGCCGCTCCACAGGGTGGCGGGCCAGCACCTCGGCCAGCAGCAGGATCGTCCCGAGCTTGGCGAATTCGGAGGGCTGCACATAAAAACCGCCGATGTTGATCCAGCTCTGGGCCCCCAGGGCGCTCACCCCCACCAGCCGCACGGCCACCAGGCTGGCCACCATGGCGATGTAGATCGGCCACTTCAAGGCCACCAGGCGCTGCACAGGAATCCTGGCCAGCAGCAGCGCCACCGCCAGCCCCACCACTCCAGTGACCCAGTGTTGATACCAGTCGGCGTAGCTGGCCTGGCGCTGGGTGCTGGCGATCAGCACGCCGGCCAGCAACACCATCGCCATGGGAAGGCCCCAGAGCAGCCAGTCCAGATCGGCCAGAGGACGGCGCCGGGCCGAACCGCCCCCAGAGAACAGGCCGCGACCGCGGCGGGTCAGGCTGAGCATGCCCTGGCTTCAGTGGGGGACGGCCGCCAGGGGCGCCAGTTGCTTGGCCAGGGCCCTGAAGCCGCGAGCCGTGGCGGAGTCCGGTGCCGTGAGCACCACCGGGCGGCCGCCATCGCCGGCTTCGCGCACCGGCATCTCCAGGGGTAACTCAGCCAGCAGAGGCACCCCGGCCTCCTCGGCCAGGCGGGCACCGCCGCCGCTGCCAAAGATGGGGTAGAGCTTGTCGGGTGCATCGGGGGGGATGAAGCCGCTCATGTTCTCCACCACGCCCAGCACGGGGACGCCCATCTGCTGGAACATCGCCAGGCCGCGACGCGCATCGGCCAGTGAGACCTCCTGGGGCGTGGTGACCACGATCACTCCTGCCATCGGCACGGCCTGGGCGAGGGTGAGCTGGGCGTCCCCGGTGCCGGGAGGAAGATCCACCACCACCACATCGCGTTCGCCCCAGTCCACCTGGTAGAGAAACTGGCGGATGATGCCGTTGAGCATCGGCCCCCGCCAGATCACCGGCTGGTTGGCATCGATGAGCAAGCCCATCGACACCATGGCGATGCCACAGCTCTGCATCGGCCGCAACACCTGGGCTGCCCCCTCGCCGCTCACTTCCGGGGTCTGGCCGGCCACCCCGAGCATTGTGGGAGCGTTGGGGCCGTAGATGTCGGCATCGAGCAAGCCCACCCGCAGCCCCCCCTGGGCCAGGGCGCAGGCGAGGTTCACCGCCACCGTGCTCTTGCCCACGCCGCCCTTGCCACTGCTCACCGCGATCACCTGTCTCACCCCCGGGATCTCCTGCCGCTGGGGGGGCTGGCCAGGGGAGCCGCTGGGGCCGTGGCCAGCGCCGCCGATCGGCGCCCCTGAAGCGGCAGCAGCAGCTCCTGCTGCCTCGGGTTGGGCCAGTTCGATCTGAACGTCGCGCACGCCATCGAGGTTGAGCAGGGCCTCGCGGGCCTCGCTGGCGATGCGGTCGCGCTGGCTCTGGGCAAAGCCTGGCAAGGCCAGCCGGATCACGGCCCGGTCACCCTGCAGGCGAGGGTCCTGAACCCAGCCCAGCTCGAGCATGGGGCGACCACTGCCGGCATCGGTGAGGCGGCTGAGGGCGGCACGAGCCTGCTCGACAGTGGCCATCCGATCCGCTTGCACAGGAGTTTGATCCTAGAAGGCACATGCCGAGCCACAGGGTGTGCCCGCCCCGGGCCCTGCGCCGTGACAGTGCCTCTCGAACGCTTGATGAGCGGGCCTGCGGCCTGAAAAGGTGAAGGTGTTTCAGGCCCCTGGGGGCACGGTGTGATGGAGAAGGCCAAGGTGACGTCCGGCCCCGACGGCGGTGCCCCCGCCACCCTGGCGTTGGAGCCGCCCCCCGCAGACTCCCGCCAGCGGGCCCGCACCCTGCTGCGGGGTCTGCAGGATTCGATCTGCGCCGGTCTGGAGCAGCTCGATGGCGAGGGCCGCTTCGCCGAGGAGAGCTGGGAGCGGCCCGAGGGCGGTGGGGGGCGCTCCCGGGTGATGAAGGAGGGCCGTGTCTTCGAGCAGGGCGGCGTGAATTTCTCCGAGGTGCAGGGCTCTGAACTGCCCCCCTCGATCCTGAGCCAACGCCCGGAGGCGAAGGGGCACCCCTGGTTCGCCACCGGCACCTCGATGGTGCTGCACCCCCGCAACCCCTACATCCCCACGGTTCACCTCAATTACCGCTACTTCGAGGCGGGCCCGGTGTGGTGGTTCGGCGGCGGCGCCGACCTCACGCCCTACTACCCCTTCCTCGAGGATGCCCGCCACTTCCACCGCAGCCTCAAGGACGCCTGCGACGGGGTGAATCCTGCCTACTACCAGGCGTTCAAGCCCTGGTGCGACGAGTACTTCCACCTGAAGCACCGCCAGGAAAGCCGCGGCATCGGCGGCATCTTCTATGACTACCAGGACCCTGGCGGCGTGCTCTACAAGGGCCAGAACCCCGAGGGTCCGGCCGCGGCGGCGAGCCTGCGCCAGGGGCCGATCAGCCAGAGCTGGGAGCAGCTCTTCGCCCTGGCCACGGCCTGCGGCCAGGCCTTCCTGCCCAGTTACGTGCCGATCGTGGAGCGCAGGCAGGCCACGGCCTACGGCGATCGGGAACGGCAGTTCCAGCTCTATCGCCGCGGCCGCTACGTGGAGTTCAACCTCGTCTTCGACCGGGGCACGATCTTCGGTCTGCAGACCAATGGCCGCACCGAGTCGATCCTGATGTCCCTGCCCCCCCTGGTGCGCTGGGAGTACGGCTACAGCGCCGAGCCCGGCAGCCGCGAGGCCCTGCTCACCGAGGTGTTCACCCGCCCCCAGAACTGGTTGGACGACCCAGCTCTGGACGAGCGCTGCGCACCGCATCAGGCACTGGGCTGAGGGAGCCCGCGGGGTTGGGCCCCTGCCGCTCCAGACCACGCTCCAGGGCCTCCACCACCCGCAGGGCAATGGCGTTGAGGGTGGCGTCCCGGCGCCTGGGGTCCCGCAGGGCCCCTTCCAGCACCCCCTCCAGCTTGCCGATCTCCAGGATGGCGATGCCACGGCGGGGGGCGCCCAGGCCGTTGCGGTAGAGCAGCGGGTAGGAGCCGAAGGCCAGGGCCAGGCTCTCGTCGAGGCGGCTCGGGTGGCGGTGCAGCGGGGGAATCAGGCCCGAGCCCACCCCGTCGGGACCGTAGGCGTCGTAGTGGATTTCCAGGGCATAGCCGCCGGCTGCGGCGTGCGCTTTGCCCACACTCCAGTTGGTGCGTGGGTCGTCGGCGTCGGCAATGGTGCGCGCCGGCGGGTCGTAGAAGCGCAGGTTCAGGCCCCGCTGCCGGCCCAGGGCCACCACGGCCCGCGCCGTCAGCAGGTTCCAGTGCAACTCATCCCTGAGGCCCGGCTGCATCGGCCTGGCGCCGCGGAGCGCCACCGCCTCGCCGGGCGTGCCGGCGCCGGCGATGCCCTGGGAGTCGGCATGGCCGGCCAGCACCAGGATCTCGGTCTCAGTGCCCAGGGGGCGCAGGCCCACCCAGTCGCGGTCGGGGCCCAGCCGGCTACGCGGGCCGGTGAGGGGGTCGGGGGCGTAGGCCTGGGGGGCCCTCGCCGTGGCGCCGGGGGCCAGCAGCATCGTGGCGAGCCCCAGCAGCAGCAGCAGCGGGCGGGCGGCGGCGGAGAAGGCCATGGCGATCAGCAGGGAGGGGGCTCAGCGGGGCAGTTCAGATCGGCGAGCTCAGCAGATTGCCATCGCTGAACAGGCCCAGCTTGGGGCCCAGCTCCAGTTCCAGGGCGATCAGCTCATCGCGATGGGCCCGCAGGCGCAGGGCACTGCCCGTGGCCTGGTCATGGCTGATCAGGCGCAGCTCCACGGTTTCAGGCCGCTCGGCCCGGCGCCGATACACCACCCCGGCCAGGGGGCCCAGCAGGATCAGCAGCAGCGGCCACCAGAGCAGCCCCGGCTGCACCTGGCGGATCACCAGGCCCAGGGCGCCTGCCCCCACACCGCCCAGCAGCGACAGCAGCAGCGCCAGCGGAAGGCTGGAGCGCACCTGGCCGCGAAAGCGCAGGGAGCGCTGTTCGGGGTCGCTGGCCTCCGCCATCCAGCCCCGCTGCAGCAGCCAGGCGCTGAGGCTGTCGAGCACCTCCAGCGGCGGCTTGGAGGAGCGCACCTCCACGGTGGTGGTGCGGTCTTTGCTGGCGGCGCGCAGGAAGAACACCAGCCCCACCGCCATCAACAGGGTGAGCACCAGGGTGGAGCCAGAGGAGAGCATGGTCTGCCGAAATCCCGGACCATTCTGCTGGCGCAGGCCCGGGGCCGGGAAGTCCCGCTGTGCACGTCCAACATGGGGCCTGATCCCCAGCCGCTTGCCTGCCCCTCCATGACCGCAGCTCCCACCAGCAACCTCCCCGCCCCGGCGCGCTTCGCCGTCTTCGACGGTGATCTCGATGCCGCCTGGGCGGAGCTCTACGCCGGCGCCCGTGCCCTGGCGGTGGACACCGAGGCCATGGGCCTGATCCACGGCCGCGACAGGCTCTGCCTGGTGCAGATCTGCGACGACGACGACAACGTGTGCTGCATCCGGCTGGCCCGGGGTCAGAGCTCGGCGCCACGGCTGCAGGCTCTGATGGAGAGCAGTGCCACCGAGAAGGTGTTCCACTTCGCCCGCTTCGATGTGGCGGCCCTGGCCGAGAACCTCGGCATCGCCGTGGCGCCGATCTTCTGCACCAAGATCGCCAGCCGCCTGGCCCGCACCTACAGCCCCCGGCATGGGCTCAAGGATGTGGTGCAGGAGCTGGTGGGGGTGGAGCTCGACAAGCGGGCCCAGAGCTCCGACTGGGGCCAGGTGGAGGACCTCAGCGAGGCCCAGCTGGCCTACGCCGCCGGCGATGTGCGCTACCTGCTGGCCGCCCGCGACCGGCTGGAGCTGATGCTGCGGCGTGAGGAGCGCTGGGCCCTGGCCGAGCGCTGCTTCCAGTGCCTGCCGGTGTTCTCCGACCTGGATCGTCAGCGGTTCCACCTGCTGTTCGAGCACTCCAGCGGAGGCCAGCGCTGAGCGCCTGGGCCCCGGGGGCGTTCAGTCTTCGAGCATGAAGTGCTCGTCGCGGCCCACCGCTTCCAGCAGGGATGAGAGCCGGGCGTGGCTGTCGCTGCTGCTGGCGGTGGCCTCGGTGAGCAGCTCTTCGGCCAGGGCCTGCTTGCCGGCGGTGTCGCGGATGGCCCCGGCCGCGGCCTTCATCTCCACCCGGCGCCGCGCGGCCCCCAGGCTCACGCCCATGGCGCTGGCCAGCCTGGCGCAGGCCGCGTTGTAAGCCCGATCGGGGATGCCTGCCATGGAGTTGCCCGCCGTGGGTGGGTGATCCCCCAGTATCCCAGCCCCTCCTCCGCTGCCCCTGGGCGGATTCCCTCTGCCTCAGCAGCGGGGCGTCAGGATCCGGCCAGGAGTCGCTCCTCCAGCAGCACGGCCAGGCGCTGGCTCCCCCCGGCCGTTCCCATGCGCCGTCGCCCGGTCCGGCCCAGGGTCTGCCGCAGGCTGGGGTTGGCCAGCAGCGTTCTGAGGCGCTCCGCCAGCTGCTGGGTGCTGTGGCAGGGCTGCACGGCACCGCCCAGCAGCCGGCTCTGGCGCCGCGCGAAGCCCGCCTTGAACTGGGGCCCCTGGCCCGGCAGTGACAGCACCGGCACGCCAAGCCCGGCGAGCTGCTCCGTGGCGGTGCCGGCCGTAGCCAGTCCCACCTCCGCCCAGCCGGCCCACTGCTGGAAGCGACCTGGGCCCAACAGCACCTGCAGGGAACCCCTCCGCCAGGTGGCGCTGGCGCCGCAGGCCCCCAGCTCCGGCGTCAGCACGCCCTCCTGGAGGCCATGGCGGCGCAGCAGCTGATCCCATTCATGCGGATCGGGCCTGGCCGCACTCGCCAGCAGCAGCGTCGTGGGGCCTGCGGGCTGCCAGGCCTCCAGCACCCCCAGCAGCCTGGCGGCATTGCGCAGCGATTCCGGCTCCCGGCTGCCTGGCAGCAGCAGCAGCCGCTGGCGCCGGCTCAGCCAGGCCGGCGGCGATGGCTGCGGCTCCAGCCCATCCAGCATCGGATTGCCCGGGGCCAGGGCGGCAACGCCATGCCGACGCAGCCCCCGGGCCGTGAACCGGTCGCGCACCGCCACGATCCGGCAGCGCCGATGGCCCATCAGGGCCCATTCCCAGGGATCCCATTCGCTTCCCTTGCAGGCGTGGTAACGGTCGGCCAGGGGGCTGGCGCCCCAGCCGGCGGGGGGCGCCGAGGCCCAGGTGAAATCGCTCTTCGGGGTGCCGATGAAGCCGTAGGCAGCGCCACTGGCCCAGGCCAGCAGGAGGGGCAGCAGATCCCCCACCGCCAGCAGCGGCGCCCCGCTGCGGCCCCAGGCCCGCACCCAGCGCCACTGCTGCCAGCTGAGCTGGGCCAGCCCGGCGAGCAGGTCCTGGCCCAGCCCCCCCAGGCTCTGGTTGGAGAAGCCGCCGCTGGGCAGGGGGCTGCGGGGCCCCACCAGCTGCAGCTGGCCCGCTGCGGCCGCCGCGGCGAAGGCCCGCCCCTCGCCCACCAGGGGCAGCACCAGCACGGGACGCTCGGGCCGACGCTGCCGCAGGGCCTGCACCACCCGCAGGGCGATCAGATCCTCTCCGTGGCCGTTGCTCAGAACCAGCAGCGGGAGGGGCATGCCATGGCTGATACGATCCGCTCACGGGAGTTTGCTCCCCGGCCGGCGGCATGGCCAAGTGGTAAGGCAGAGGATTGCAAATCCTTTACCCCCAGTTCGAATCTGGGTGCCGCCTCTCCTTGAACTGCCGGGCGGCAGGCGCTAGGGGGCTGCCTCGGCGATCCAGGAACCTCCCTCCCGGCTGCTGGCATCGCAGCGCACGCGGTCGCGTTCCAGCACGCAACTGCCCTGCACCAGATGGGTCTGGGGCAGCCCCATGATCAATCCCCTGTCGTCGTAGCGGCTGTCCGCCACCGTGCTCACCAGCAGCCGTGTGGGCCATTGCGGCTCGCACTGGCCATCCACGGAGCAGCGCATGGGGGGCTGCCCTGCCGGGAGTTGGCCCACGAACCGCAGCTCCTCGGCCGTGGCCCGGGATCCATCAGCCTCCACCAGAAAACGCACCGTGAGCAAGCCGGCCAGGTTCTGATCCAGGCGCACCGCCTGACAGTTCTGCTCGCGTCGGTTGATCTGCAGATCGCACTGGCGGGTGGGGCTGGCCCAGCGCCCAAAGCCCTCGGCCCGCGCTGCCAGGGGCCCAGCCAGGCGCCCAGTCAGGCACCCAGTCAGGCACCCAGTCAGCCCAGCTGCGGCCAGCAGCAGGCCCGTCGCCCCGCCCAGGCAAGGAGCCCTGGCTGCCCCCCCAGGACAGTGGGGCCGGGCCGCCTTCAGTAGCCGGAATCGGCCACGCAGTACCCCTGGCAGCTGATGCCATTGCTGGCGGTGCGGCCACAGTGGTTGCAGAGCACCGGCTCGGCGCCGGCCGCTGGCGGAGAGGAACTGGAACACGGCGCTTCGGCAGGCTGGCTGGAGGAGTCGGGCGTTGGCAGCACGCTCATGGTCGACTCTTTCACCCCGGGCTGGTCCCCACACCATGGCGCATTCCTCCCCGTCCTTGCCCCCCGCTCCCGGCATCGGCGTGGGTACCTGGGCCTGGGGCAATCAGCTGCTCTGGGGCTATGACCCCAGCCAGGACGCCACCCTGCAGACCACGTTCCAGCGGGCAGTGGAGCTGGGCCTGCACTGGTTCGATACGGCCGACTCCTATGGCACCGGCCGCCTCAACGGCCGCAGTGAGCAGTTGCTGGGTCGCTTCTGTGCGGCCCTGCCGCCGCAGCAGAAGGAGCGCCTCCTGGTGGCCACCAAGCTGGCCCCGTTCCCCTGGCGGTTGGGCCGCGGCGGCTTCCGCCGCGCGTTTGCCGCTTCTCGCCATCGCCTGCAGGGGAAGCTCGACCGGGTCCAGCTGCACTGGAGCACGGCCCGCTATGCGCCCTGGCAGGAGGGGCCGCTGCTGGAGGGCCTGGCCGATCTTGTCAGCCAGGCTGAGGTAGCGGAGCTGGGGGTGTCCAACGTGGGCCCGCGGCGCTTGCGCCAGATGCATCGGCACCTGGCGGCCCGGGGCGTGCGGCTCGCGAGCGTGCAGGTGCAGCTCTCGCTGCTCTCGCCGGCCCCGATCGAACCGGGTGGCGTGGCCGAGGTGTGCCGGGAGCTGGGCATTGAGCTGATTGCCTACAGCCCCCTGGCCCTCGGGCTGCTGGCGGCCAGTGGTGAGACGCCGCCCCCAGCAGGAGCCCGGGGGGCTCTGTTTCGCCGCTTGGCGCCCCAGTTGGCTCCCTTGCGGGAGGCGATGGCTGCGATGGCTCAGCGCCGAGCAGCCCCGGCGGCGGCCGTGGCGCTGAACTGGTGCCGTTCCCACGGCGCCATGCCGATTCCCGGGCTGCGCAGCCCCGCCCAGGCCGAGGCGGCGGCCGCCGCAGGCCGTTGGCAACTGGAGCTGTGTGAGCGCGAGCTGCTCGACCAGCTGGCCGGTGGGCTGCGGCGCAGGATGCCCGCCAACCCCCTGGCCAGCGCCTGATCCTGCCGCTCAGACGGAGGAGGGCGCTGGAGTGAGCACCACGGGCAGCACCTCGGGAGGGGGCACGTCTCTGTTGAGGGCCGGGGTCAGACCGCGGGGGGCGGAGGCGCTGGCTGCCGTTTCGGCCTCCAGCTCGGGGCCACAGGCCTCCAGGGCCTCCTGGAGCAGGGAGTCGAAGGTGGCTCCGGGCAGGCGGTGGCGGGCCAGTTCCATGAAGGCCCTGGCCAGTGATTCCCCAGCTGCGGCCCGCAGGGCCGGATTGTTACGCCGCAGCTCCTGCTCCTCGGCGATGGCGCGGATGAACCGCTCGGTCACATCCCGCTTGGTGCTGGCCCGGATGCGGGTGTCGAGTTCGCTCTGGGTGAGGCTGAGCTGGCCCTCCAGTTCAGACAGCCGCCGCAGCAGGCTCTCCAGCACCTCGCGGGCCTCCTTGTCGATATGGGCCAGCTGGCCGTCGGAGAGCCGCGGCAGATCCGCCACGTAGACCTTGCCGTGGTCGCGCAGGGTGAGGAAGGTGGGCCGCAGGCCACTGCGGCTGGTGCCGGGATGGCCCTCCCGCGGTCGGATCGGGCGAATCGGCGGCACTGGACCAGCCGAGCTGCGGCGGCGGGTGATGCGGGAACCGGTGGTGAAGGGAGGCTGCGGCTGATTCATGCGTTCATGCTTTGGACGTTGGCAGTCGGATGGTCTGCAGGCGGAGCGGACAGGCTCAATCTGCCAGCGCAGCCGCGGCTGCGGCTGGTGCCGCTCAGAGCGGCAACCCGGCCACCCCTGGAGCCGCGCTCGGGTCGTCAGCGGCCCTCACCTCTCCCAGGGACCAGGCCGCGTATCCCGTGGCGGCGCAGCAGGCCAGGGCCTGCTCCTGCGCCTCAGGCGGCACCACCAGGCAGAACCCCACTCCCAGGTTGAAGGTGGTCCAGAGGTCGGCCTCCGGCACATCGCCGGCCTCCTGCAGCCAGCGGAACACGGCCGGGCGCTGCCAGCTGTGGGGATCGATGGCAGCCTGGAGCCCCGGCGGCAGGCAGCGGGGCAGGTTTTCCGGCAGTCCTCCGCCGGTGATGTGGGCCATGCCGCGCACGGGGATGGCGCTGGCCAGCAGGGCCTTCACCAGGGCGCCGTAGAGGCGGGTCGGGGTGAGCAGGGTGTCGATCAGGGGGCGGTCCGCACCTGGCAGGGCGGTGTCGACTCCGGCTCCGCTGGCCTCCAGGATGCGCCGCACCAGGCTGAAGCCGTTGCTGTGGACGCCACTGCTGGCGATCGCCACGATGCGGTCGCCGGCCTGGATCCGGGTGCCGTCGATCAGGGCGTCGGCCTCCACCACGGCCACACAGAAGCCGGCCAGGTCGTAGCGCCCGGGGCCGTAGAAGCCGGGCATCTCCGCCGTTTCCCCCCCCAGCAGGGCACAGCCGCTCTGGCTGCAGCCGGCGGCGATGCCCTCCACCACTGCCGCCATCGCCTCAGGGCTGAGCTTGCCGGTGGCGATGTAATCGAGAAAAAACAGCGGCTCGGCGCCGGTGGTGATCACGTCGTTGACGCACATCGCCACCAGGTCTAGGCCTACCCCATGGTGGCTCTGGTGGGCCTGGGCCAGCTCCAGTTTGGTGCCGACGCCGTCTGTGCCTGACACCAGCAGGGGGTCCTTGAGCCCGGCAGGCAGCCGGCAGAGGCCGCCGAAGCCCCCGAGCCCGCCCACCACCTCGGGCCGTCGGGTGGCCTCCACCGAGCTGCGGATGCGATCGACAAAGGTGCGACCGGCCACCACGTCCACCCCGGCAGTGCGGTAATCCATCGCTTTCAGCCCGCGTTCACGGCACTGATCCTCCGATGCCGCCGGCCAGGACGCCGCCGGCGGCCCCAGCCGAGGCAGGGGCCGGCTGGTGGGTTGGCCGGTTGCGCGATCGGCACAGGCTTGAATCAGTTCGGCTTATCACTTTGATCGGATCGGCTGATGATTGCCGTGCCCAGAACAGCTCCCAATCCCAGTCTGCGGCTTGCGAGTGCGCTCTGATCATGAATTCTGATCAGATTCCTTGTAGCCAAAAGTGCCAAAACCCGGCTTGGGTTGCCCTTACTTTGGCGAAGTTGTTGTTCTGGTCCAGGAATTCCGCGGGCCAACGTCCTCCCACTGAAAGCTTTTGCTGGGAGTTACCAATGCTTGCGAACCTCTTTCAGGTTGCTGTTCTGCAGCGAATTTCGCTTGTTATGCGTCGCACTCTTTCCTTCGGGGCTCTGGCCCTCACCCTGGCTGCAGGCGCCATCGTTCCTGCCCTGGCCGCCGATCCCAGCAGCCGCAACGTTGCTGAACCGGCCCAGACTCTGGCCATCCTCGACAGCGAGTTCTCCCCGACTCCCTTCGAGGGGCTGAAGCAGCTCGCCCCCTCGGTTCGGATTGCCACCAGCAACCCCGGTGTTCTGAAGGTGATCCACGGCAAGGCCAGCTGGTACGGGCCGGGTTTCTTCGGCAACCGCACCGCCAATGGTGAGCGTTTCCGCCCCGGCACCCTCACGGCCGCTCACCGCACCCTGCCCTTCGGCACCAAGGTCCGCGTCACGAACCTGCGCAACGGCCGCACCACGGTGGTGCGCATCAACGACCGCGGCCCCTTCGTTGGCAACCGGGTGATCGACCTTGCCCATGGCGCCGCCCACGAGGTGGGTCTGGTGTCCTCCGGACTGGCTCCGGTGAAGCTCGAAGTGCTGCGCTGAGATCCGGCCCGGGACGCGACCCCTGCCTCAAGAGCCGGGATCGCTTCCAGGATGATGCTTCCCCCCGGGCCCCTTCAGGGCCTGGGGGGTTTGTTCTGTTGACTCTCTCTCCGTGCCCCTGCTGCGAACCCGCCAAGAGCTTGAGGCCTGGTGCCGTCAGCAGCAGGCTCCCCTGCACTTTGTGCCCACGATGGGCGCCCTGCACCGGGGTCACGAGGCTCTGATCGCCCAGGCGGCCCAGCCCCGGGCTGGAGCCCTGCCAGTGGTGCTGGTGAGCGTCTTCGTGAACCCGCTGCAGTTCGGCCCCGGCGAGGACTTCGGCCGCTACCCCAGGGGTCTGGCCCGTGATCACGCCGTTGCCACGGCCGCTGGGGCTGCGGCTGTGTTCGCGCCAGAGCCTGCCGAGCTGTTTCCCGGCGGTGAGGCCGAGCTCACGCGCATCCAGCCTCCCCAGGCCCTGCTGCGGAGCCTGTGTGCTCCTGAGCGCCCCGGCCACTTCGCCGGCGTGGCCACGGTGGTGGTGCGGCTGCTCGCCCTGGTGCGTCCCCAGCGGCTGCTGCTGGGGGAAAAGGACTGGCAGCAGCTGGTGATCCTGCGGCGGGTGGTGCGGGATCTGGGTCTGCCGGTGACCGTGCAGGGCTGCGCCACGATGCGGCAGCCCGACGGCCTCGCCTGGAGCTCGCGCCACGCCTACCTCTCGGCCCGGGAGCAGCAGCGGGCGGCGGCCCTGCCCACCCAGCTCACGGCCATCGCCAGGGAAAGCCTGATCGTGGCGCCTGAGCCGACTCCAGTTGTGGCCGAGTTGCGCCGGCGGCTGGAGCAGAGTGGCCTGGAGGTGGAGTACACCGCCCTGGTGGAGGCCCACAGCCTGAAGCCCGTTCAGCGGGTGGCAGGGTTGACCCTGTTGGCGGCGGCGGTCCGTTGTGGATCCGCCCGCCTGATCGATCACACCTTCTTGATGAGCCGCGCCCCGATAGTCGCCATCGATGGCCCCGCCGGAGCCGGCAAGAGCACGGTGACCCGTGCCTTTGCCCGCCGTCTTGGCCTGATCTACCTCGACACCGGCGCGATGTACCGGGCCGTCACCTGGTGGGTGCGCCGGCAGGGGGCCGATCCGGCCGATGCCGCTGCCGTGGCCCCCCTGCTGGTTGATCTCGACCTGCAGTTGCTCGGTGGCGCCGAGCAGCGGGTGCTGCTGGGGGGGGAAGACATCTCCGAGGTGATCCGCAGCCCGGAGGTGACGGCCCAGGTGTCCGTGGTGGCGGCCCACGCCTGCGTCCGCGAGGCCCTCACGGGCCAGCAGCAGGCCATGGGGAAAAGCGGCGGGCTGGTGGCGGAGGGCCGCGACATCGGCACGGCCGTGTACCCCGACGCCGACCTCAAGGTGTTCCTCACCGCCACGGTGGCCGAGCGGGCCCGGCGCCGGGCCCAGGATCTGGCCCAGCGGGGCTTTGGGGTGCCGGCCCTGGCGGAGCTGGAGGCCCAGATCGCCGATCGCGACCATCAGGACTCGAGCCGCAGCATCGCTCCCCTCTGCCGGGCCAGCGATGCCGTGGAGCTGATCACCGATGGCATGACGATCGACGCGGTGATCGAGGCCCTGGTGGAGCTGTTTCGCCAGCGCATCCCCCACGACGCCTGGCCGGATCCGGCGGCGGCCTGAGGCGCGCCGCTGCCCTTGAACCAAGGCACCGCTCCCGGCGACGCGTTCAGTGGGGCCGCAGCGCCTCCAGCAGGCCCGCGCAGGCGTCCTCCAGCAGGTCGAGAACCTGCTCAAAGCCCTCGGGGCCGCCGTAGTAGGGGTCGGGCACCGCCGCGGCCCTGCCCTGTCGGCAGAACCGGGTCAGGGGGGTGATGCGGGCCCGGTTCGAGCCGGATTGGGCCCGCTGGCTCAGGGCCCTCACCTGGGCGAGGTTGTCCTTGTCCATGGTGAGGATGTGATCGAAGCTGCTGATGTCGGCGAGCTGGATCTGGCGGGCTCGGCTGGTGAGCTGAATGCCCCGTCTGGCGGCGGCCGCCTGCATGCGCTCGTCCGGCGGGTGGCCCCGATGCCAGCCGCCGGTGCCGGCGGAGTCGACCAGGAAGTGATCCTGGAGCTGCTCGAGGGCCAGCTGATGCAGGAACACCCCCTCGGCGGCGGGGGAGCGGCAGATGTTGCCCAGGCAGACGAACAGCACCCGGGTGGGTTGAGGGGGGGTCACGGTGTGCTCAGCCGTTGCAGGGCCAATGCGGCCCGTTGGCGCACCACCGGAGGATTGCCGGCCTCGTCCAGCGTCAGCCTGCCCAGGCCGTCCAGGCATTGCTGCAGGGGCTCAGATGCCGCTGGCAGGCCTGCCGCCAGGGTTTCCAGCCCCACCGCCACCGCGTAGCGCACCACCCACTCGCCATCCACGCTGGCGGCCAGCAGCGCCTGAAGGCATTGCTGCTGCACGGCCCGGGCCCGCGGCGGCGGCAACGCCGCCAGCTCCAGCTGGCCCAGGCCCCGGGCGGCGGCGCGCCGCACACTGGCGGCCACATCGGTGCCGAGCGCTTCGATCAGCAGCTCCAGGCCCCGGATGTCGCCGATTCCGGCCAGGGCCCGCACCGCCCAGGCCCGGGCGCCGTAGTTCTCGGCATCGAGCTGGAGCAGGGCTTCCACGGCCCCCTCGCCGATGCTCACCAGCCCCTCCACGGCGGCGACGGCCGCGCCGGGGTTGTTGAAGCCGAGCACCTTCACCAGGGTGGCCGCGGCCTGGGGATCGCTGTGGCTGGCCAGGGCCCGGGTGGCCTGCGCCAGGGCCAGGCTGCTGTCGGCCCGCTCCACCGCCTCAATCAGCTGGTCCAGCTCAGGGCTGGTCTGGGGCTGGATGGCGCTGTTCATGCCGCTCACAGCAGGGCGTCCATGCTGGCGAACAGGGCCAGTTCACCCGGCTCGCCCTGGCCCCGTTCCACCAGACCCCGCAGGGCGATCAGTTTGAGGCTGTTTTCGGCCAGGGTGGCACTGATCGCGGCCAGGGCCGGCCGCCAGCCGGCGGCGCCCAGGTCCATCAGGGCAGCCCGCCGCACCTGCAACTGGGGATGGCCCAGCAGCTCCACCAGCAGCTCACCCCAGCAGGGGTCGCCGCTCAGCTGCAGCAGGCTGCGGGCGGCGGCGCTGCGCACGAGGGGGCGGGGGTGATCGATGAAGGGCCGGACCACGGCGATCACCTCAGGCCGGGCCACGCCGATCTCGCCCAGGGCCTCCAGCAGGGCTTCGCAGGGCTCCTGCAGCCGGGGGCTGCCAGGCTCCTGGGCTCCTGCGCTCTCCGGGCCGCTGGCCAGACGCTGGCAGAGGGCCTCCACGGCCTCCACGGCGCCGATCTCGCCGAGGGCGCGGGCGGCGGCTTCCCGCAGCCCGTGGTCGGCATCCTCCAGGGTGTCGAGCAGGTCGGGGATGGCGATAGCTGAGGCGGGAGCAAGCTTCCCGAGGGAGCGGGCCGCATTGCGGGCCACGGCGTTCTCTTCCACTCCTGCCCCTGGGTCCCGCGGCCGTCGCTGGCCCAGGGCCTGCTGCAGCAGGGGGATGGTGTCGGGGTGGCCGCAGCGCATGCGGCCCACCCACCAGGCGGCGTAGTACTGCTGCGAGGGGTCAGCGCCTTGGCGCAGGCGCGCCAGGGCCTCGGCTTCGCTGATCGGCTCCCCGGCTGGGGCTGCCCTGGGGGGTGCGGCCATGGAACGCGTCCCCGCGGAAGGGGGGGAGAGCTGGATCTGATGATGGCAGTACGGGTGACGGCTGTCCGGCTGGCGTCCTCGCGCCAGGGAACAGGGAAGCCGCCCCGTAGCGGAATTCAAGCAAAAGCCCCCAGATGGGGGCGAGGGAGCCGATCCCCCCCCTTTGGGGGGG